>JAICQO010000158.1 GCA_025937835.1 Polyangiaceae bacterium | reverse complement strand
CAGGATCTGACGGTAGGCCTCGCGGGCGCCCTGAATGTCTCCGGCGTTGAACCGTGCCCCGGCGTCGCCGACGAGCCGGTCGATCACGCGCGGGCAACGGCGCTGGAAGAACGACGGCCGATCGAAGCGCGCCCGCGCCGAAGTCAGCACGGATTCGGGCAGCTTCACTTGGGCGAGCACCGCGCGGAAGCGCGCGTCGAGCGCCGGCATCGAGTGCCCGGTGACGGCCTCGATCGACTCGCCCCCGTACCAGCGCCGCAGCGCCGCCGCCCCGAACTCTTTGCGGATGAAGCGCATGAAGGCGCCGGCTGCGGTGTAGGCCCGCGAGGCCGGCTGCCCGAAGAAGCTCAGCTTGAACAGGCTGTCGAAGCTCGGGAGTAACCCGGTCGCGAGCTGCGCTGCGGCCCACTCCTCGAGCGACAGCTCGTCGTTCTCGTCGGGCGCTGCGGCGACGGCCACGCCCTCGATCCGCCCCGGGTCGGGGATCCAACCGCCGAGCGGACCCGCGACGTGGAACGGCCCGGGCGCGAAGCTGCCGCTCACCACGTGCGCGAGCTCGTGTCCCAGCACCGGGTGCGGGTACGGCGCGCCCTGCAGGTACACCTCTTTGCGCCACGGCTTCGCGATGTAGGTGCGCGAGGCGCCCATCAGCCGGCCTTTTTCGGCGTCGTTCGCGAACAGGAACACGCGCACGCGCTCGGGGCCCGGCGTGCCGAAAAAACGGCCGAGCTGGCGCAGGTGCGCGTCGCAATCGCGGCCGAGCCGGAGCGCGTCGGGCCGCGGGATCGCGCTCGAGAACACCACGTCGCAGCGCCCGTACGCGACCTCGCGTCCGAGCGCGCGCTCGATGCTCTTCGTTGTGCTGTAGTGCCCGAGCTCGGCCCCCGACAGCGTCACGAGCGCGCTGAGCAGCGCCGCGCCGACACCGCCCGCCGCCACGTCGCGCCGAAAGCCGGAGCGGAACCGGAGCCTGCCCTCCGCGTCGCGCTCGAGCAACGCAGAGAGCGCCCAGAGCGCGCACAAGCTCGCGAGCGTGCCGATGCGATAGGTCGCGAGCGGCCACAGCGAGCCGATCACCGTATCGTAGAGCGGACCCGAGAAGTAGCCGGCGTACGGATCGTACGCGAACACCATCGGGCTCGTGTAGAAGCGGACCAGGCTCACGATCACGCACAGCAACGGCCCGAGAAGCGACAACGCGACGAGCCAGAGCCAGCGCCGGTAACGCCGTGAACGCCGCCGCTCGACGAACAGGCCCGCTGCCGCGCCGGTCACCCCTCCGAGCACGGCGCCGAAGCTCGGGCCGAGCAAGAACAAGAGCAGCCCTTCACCCGGATCGCACAGCCCGACGCGCAGACCGTGGAGCAAGATCACCACGAACGCGATGCCCGACAGCGCGAGCCCCGCGGCGACGCCGAGACCGAACGCCGCCCGCGGTTCGGCGCGCGCCCGCGAGATTTCCTCCGACACGCACAGCGCCGTGAGCAGCGGCAGGATCAAGCCCGCCGCGAGCGCCGCCTCGTAGCCTGGCCCGCCGAACTGTGGAACGAACCCGAGCGCGCCGAAGAGTAAGACAGTGGCCGAAGCCGCCCAGCGCACGTTCGCTCGAGCTCAGGGATAGGCGTCGTCGCTGCTCGCCGGCGGCTCGACGTTTGCGGCGCCCGACTTGTCACCCGAGTCCGACAGCACGAGCGGCAGCACCTGGTCGAGGCGGCTCACGAAGTGCACGGTCATCTCGTTCTGGACCTCCTCGGGCACCTCGGAGTAGTCGCGCCCGTTGCGCTCGGGCACGAGCACCTCCCGAACACCGGCGCGGTGCGCCGCCAAGATCTGCTCCTTGATGCCGTTGACCGGCAAGATGTTGCCGCGCAGCGTGAGCTCGCCGGTCACGGCCACGTCCGGCCGCACCGGCACCCCGAGCAACAGAGACGACACCGCCACGAACATCGCGACGCCGGCGCTCGCCGCATCGCGCACCGCCGCAGCGCGCGGCACGTGCAGGTGCAGATCGATCGTGCGCAAGAACTCGGGATCGAGCCGGAGCTGGTCGGCGCGCGAGCGCACGAACGACATCGCGGTCTCGGCCGACTCCTTCATCACGCTGCGCAGGCCGCCCGTGATGAAGATCTCCCCTTTGCCGGGCATGCGCGTGGCTTCGACGATCAAGAGATCGCCGCCGCCGCCGGAGACACCGAGCCCGACCGCGACGCCCGGCGCGAGCTTGCGCTCCGAGATCTCGGGGCGAAACTTCTCCGGGCCGAGCACGTCCCGAACCCACTCCGGGGTGACGGTGATCTGCCCGCTCAGCCGGCCCTCGGCGGTGCGCACGCTGGCGTCGCGGCAGACCGAGGCGATCTCGCGCTCGAGCCCGCGCACACCGGCTTCGCGCGTGTAGTGATCGGTCAGCGCGTCCACGCCCTCGGGGGTGAACACCAGCGAGCCCGCGGTCACGCCGTTCTCGCGGATCTGCTTCGGCACCAGGAATTTCTCGGCGATCGCGCGCTTCTCGGTGCGCGTGTAGCCGAGCACCTCGATCATCTCCATGCGATCCTTGAGCGGCTCGGGGATGTTGCCGCGATAGTTCGCGGTCGCGATGAACATCACCTCCGACAGATCGAAGGGCAGATCGATGTAGTGGTCGACGAAGCTGTCGTTCTGCGCCGGGTCCAGCACCTCGAGCAGCGCCGCCGCGGGATCACCGCGCATGTCGACGCCCATCTTGTCGACCTCGTCGAGGACGAGCACGGGGTTCTTGCAGCCGACCTTCTTCAGCGCCTGGATGATGCGGCCGGGCAACGCGCCGACGTAGGTGCGGCGGTGGCCGCGCACCTCGGCTTCGTCGCGCACGCCGCCGAGCGAGATGCGGCCGTAGCGGCGGCCCATGGCGCGCGCGATCGAGCGGCCGAGCGAGGTCTTGCCGACGCCGGGAGGGCCGACGAACAGCAAGATCGGCCCGCGCTTGTCCTTGCGGAGCTGGCGGATCGCCGAGTACTCGACGATGCGTTTCTTCACGATCTCGAGCCCGTAGTGATCCTCGTCGAGGCAGCGCCGGACCTCTTTCACGTCCATGCGGTCGGGCGTGCTGCGGTTCCAGGGCAGATCGGCCAGCCACTCCACGTAGTTGCGCGTGACCTGATACTCGGCCGACTGAGACTGCATGCTGCTCAGCCGGCTGAGCTGCTTGCGCGCGGCGCGCTCGGCCTCGATCGGCAGCTCGGCTCGCGCGATGCGATCGCGCAGCTGCTCGACCTCGTCGTCGTCCGCGCTCTCGCCGAGCTCCTCACGGATCGTGCGCATCTGCTGGCGCAGCACGTAGTCGCGCTGCGAGCGGCTGAGCTCGTTCTGCACCTCGGAGGAGATCTCCTGGCGGACCTTCAAGACCTCGAGCTGGCGGTCGACCATTTGCGCCACCAGCCGCAAGCGCGCCTTGATGTCGATGGCTTCGAGGATCTTCTGCCGCACGTGGATGCTGGCGTGCTCCTCGGGGAAATTCGAGGCGATGAGGTCGGCGAGCGCGCCGGCTTCGCGCACGTTGTCGAGGATGCTCGCCGTCTCTTTGGGAAGGTTCGGCAAGAGCGACAACACCTGACGCGTGTTCTGCCGGAGCTTCTGACCGAGCTCGACCAGCTCGGGCCCGGTCTGCGCCGGCTCGGGGATGCGCTCGACGTCGGCGCGCATGAACGGTTCGAGGCCGCGCGGCTCGATCACCCGGAAGCGCCCGAGCCCGTTCAGCACCACGCTGTAGTTCGAGGGGCCGAGGCGGATCACCTTGACGACCCGCGCCAGCGTGCCCACCGAGTACAGATCGCCGAAGCCGGGCTCGACCGTCTCGGAGCTGCGCTGCGTCAGCACACCGACGAGCGCGCTCTCGTCGCCGAGCAGCTCCTCCACCAGCCGCACGCTCCTCGGGCGGCCGACGTTGATGGGAACCACCGACATCGGGAAAAGCACCGAGTTTCTGAGCGGCAGAATCGTGATGCGCTCGGTGCGAGGCGAAGCGCCAGAGCCGCGCATGGGGGAGCGACAATAGTACGCCGGGGGTGGACGTCCAGCTAACGGCTTCGACAGGCCCGAGGTCCCGCTTCGGACGCGGCTCTTCACGTGGGAAGCCGGCTGCCCGATTCTCTGCGAAGTCGCTCGAAAGCGCGCTCTGTGGTAAAGGCGGTGCAAATGTCGTCTGGGCGTACGCTCGCCGCCCTGGCAGCGATCGTCGTCGTCGCCCAGGGCTGTGCCACCGGTCGGGCCTCGGCTCGACCCGACGAAACGCTGCGCGCTTACTCGAAGGCGCTGCGCGAAAAGCGCGCGGCAGAGGCCTACGAGCTGCTCAGCGATGACGCGAAAAAGTCCATTCCTTTCGAATATTTTTCGCGAATAGTTAAAGAGAATCCTGCGGAAGTTTCCGAGCTCGCGACGGCGCTCGAGCGCCCTTCCGAGCCGCCGCGCGTGACGGCCACGGTCACCCCTCCGGGCGGCCCCGTGCTGCTGCTCGTCTACGAAGACGGCGCCTGGAAGATCGACGCATCGAGCATCGATCTGTACAGCCAGGCCACGCCGGAACGCGCGGTGCTGGCGTTCGTTCGCGCTTACGACAACCACCGCTTCGACGTGCTGCTGCGCTTCGTCCCCGACTCGCAGCGGGGCAATCTGACACCTGCGAGCCTGGAGAAGGCCTGGGCGGGCGAGCAGCGAGAAGAGGTCGAGCGGCTGATGGGCGCGCTGCGCGCCGCGCTGCCGACGGCGCGCTTCGAGCTGCTCGGCGAGCGCGCGACCATGGCCTACGGCGCGGGCGGCACGCTCGAGCTCGTGCGTGAGAACGGTTCCTGGAAAGTCGAAGACCTCAAATGACGCGCAAGGCGCTGGTAGAGCGCAAGACCAAGGAAACGGAGATTGCCGTCGAGATCGATCTCGACGGCACGGGCAAGAGTCAGATCCAGACACCCCTGCCCTTCCTCTCACACATGCTCGAACAGATCGCGCGTCACGGGTCGTTCGACCTCAGCGTGCGCGCCGAGGGCGATGTGGAGATCGACGGTCACCACACTACCGAGGACGTGGGCATCGTGCTCGGCTCGGCGGTGCGGCAGGCGCTCGGGGATCGCCACGGCATCCGCCGCTACGGCTCGGCGACGCTGCCCATGGACGAGGCGCTGGTCACGGCAGCGCTCGACCTGTCCGGCCGTCCCTATTTCG
Organism: Polyangiaceae bacterium; assembly: GCA_025937835.1. Taxonomy (GTDB): domain Bacteria; phylum Myxococcota_A; class Polyangia; order Polyangiales; family Polyangiaceae; genus PMG-095. The sequence continues at coordinate 2,990 of JAICQO010000158.1, read as the reverse complement.
TGTTCCGGGTTCCGATCCCGAAGGCCAAGCTCGGCAACTTCGACACCGAGCTGTGCGAGGTGTTCTTCGAGGCCTTCGCGCGCAGCGCTCAGGTGAACCTTCACCTCGTGATGCACGAGGGACAGAACCTGCATCACATCATCGAGATCTCGTTCAAGGCCTTTTCCCGCGCGCTGCGCCAGGCCACCGAGCTCGACCCGCGCTCGCCCGGGGTGCCCTCGACCAAGGGATCGCTCGAATGAGCGAGCGCGTGGTGATCGTCGATGTCGGCGTCGGCAACCTGCGCTCGGTAGAAAAAGCGGTCGCCGAAGCCGGCAAGGAGCTCGGGATCGTTCCGCTGCGAACCTCCGAGCCCGACGCGATCCGCAAAGCCGACCGCCTCGTCGTGCCGGGTCAGGGCGAGTTCCGGGAGTTGCTCCAGCGCCTCGGAGCGGAGCGGCTCGAGCTGCTCGCGGAACGCATCCGCTCGGGCACGCCGTACTTCGGGATCTGCGTGGGGATGCAGATCCTGTTCGCCGCGAGTGAAGAAGCGCCCGGCGTGCCCGGTATGGCGGTGTTGCCTGGAAGCGTGCGCCGTCTGCAGGGCGGGCCGGGCCTGAAGATCCCGCACATGGGCTGGAATCAGCTGGAGTTCCGCAGCGGTGGTCACCCGTTCCTGACCGAGAACAGCTGGTTCTGTTTCATGCATTCGTACCACTGCGTGCCCGACGACGCGGGCGTGGTCCGCGCGGTGGCAAGCTACGGGCCGAACCAGGTGACCGCCGCCGTCGCGCACGACAACCTGTTCGCGACCCAGTTCCACCCCGAGAAAAGTCAGGTCGCGGGGCTGTCGTTACTGAAAAACTTCCTTAAGTCTTGAGGCCCATGCAAGTCATTCCGGCGATCGATCTGTTGGACGGAAAGGCCGTGCGCCTGCGCCAGGGGCGCTACGACGAGGTCACCGTGTATTCGGACGACCCGGCGGCGCTCGCCGAGAGCTGGGCGGGGGCCGTCGAACGCTTGCACGTGGTCGACCTCGAGGGCGCGCGCTCGGGACGCGCGGTCCAGGGCGAGCTGGTGCGCGCTATCGTCCGGGCCTTCGGCGGCGGCGTGCAGGTCGGCGGCGGCGTGCGCTCGCTCGAGGCCGCGGAGAGTTACCTGCAGCTCGGCGTGGCGCGGGTCGTGCTCGGCACCGCTGCGATCCGCGATCCGGCGCTGGTGGCTCGCATCGCCGAGGCCTACCCGCAGCAGGTGATCGTCGGCGTCGACGCGCGCAAGGGCGAGGTCGCGACCGACGGCTGGCTCGAGCAGAGCGGCAAGCGCGCGGTCGACCTGGTGCGCGAGCTGTCGAAGCTGCCGCTAGCGGCCGTGCTGTATACGGACATCGACCGGGACGGCACCGAGGTCGGTCCGAACGTCGAGGAGACGGCGCGGCTCTGGCGCGAGACCGGCGTGCCCGTGATCGCCAGCGGCGGCGTCGGCACGCTCGAGCATCTGAGGGCGCTCTCCGTCTCGGGAGAGGGCGTGGTAGCCGCGATCGTGGGCCGCGCGATCCACGAGAAGCGCTTCTCCCTGGCCGAGGCCGTGGAGGCCGCCCGAGGTCCGAAGTGACCGCGGCCGAGAGCTCGCCCCCAGAACGCTACTCCGAGGCCTCCGCTCATCCGGAAGCCAAGCTGCCTTCCTCGCCCGTGCCGTCGCTCGCGGCGGCGCGCGCGTGGTCCGTGCCTCCCTCGCTTCCACCCGGCTCCGAGCCGCCCGCAACGCGCTGGGGCGGCGAAGATTTCTTGTTCCACCTCTACCGCGGCAGCGCGCTCCTCGAAGAGAACCGCGTCGCGGAGGCAAAAGAGGAGCTCGAACGCGCGCTCGAGCACAAGCCGCAAGACAGCGAGGGTCAGGGTCTGCTCGGGGTCGTCTACTTTCGGCTCGGCCTCTACCCGCGCGCCATCGCCATCTACCTCGAGATCGTCCGCGATTGGCCCGAGGCGATCACGCCCAAGTTGAACCTGTCGCTTTGCTACCTCAAGACCGGGCAACCAAGCTCGGCGCTGGCGCTGCTCGACGACGTGATCCAGCGCGTCCCCGATCACAGCCGGGCCTGGGGCTACCGGGGTCTCGCGCTCGAGCGGCTCGACCGGCTGGAGGAGGCGGAGAATGCCTTTCAGCGAGCGGGTCAGCCACGGCTCGCCGCCCGCGTGAAGCGGCAGCGAGAGCGCGGCAGCGAGCCGCCGTCCGGGCCCGAGGGTTCACGCGAGGCGCTGCGCTTGATGGCTCGCGATGCGTCCCTGGGGCTCGACGGCAACACCCCCGACGGGCCGTTCCTCCGCGACGTGCCCCGCGCCCCGACCGAGCCGCCGCGGATCGACCGCTGGCAACCGACCGAGCCCGGCCGCGAGCAGCTGCCCAGCAAGAAACGCGCGCGCCCGCCGGAAGCCCCGGCGTCGCTCGCGACCATTCCCCCGCTCGAGCGCGAGGGCGACGAGGTCGCACCGTTTTCGGCGCGGAGCTCGGACTTCGATCTCGTGAGCGGCTTGCCGCTGACGGCGCTGGGCGTGTCCCGCGCGCGGCTGCTCGATGCGCCGGGCGCCGCCGCAGAGCGCACCCCCGAGGGCCTCGTCGTGTTGCGCGCAGAGCACGGCTTCGCCGTTCGGCGCGAGCGGCTGCGCGCCGTGTCGCAGGAAGCGGGCGGCATCGAGCCCGTGAGCCTGCGCCGCCGCGTGCGCTACCGCGAAACCGAGGAGCCGTTCGCCGGGCCGAGCGGCGGCTTCACCAAGCTGTTCGGGACCGGTTTCGTCGTGCTCGAGCCCCCCTCCGAGCGCGAGCTGCTCGTGATCGAGCTCGGAGAGGAGGTCCTCTACGTGCGAGAGTCGCGCCTGGTCGCGTTCCACGGCTCGCTGCAATACGAAAACGGTCGCCTGCCGGTGGGTGAAACCGCACCGCTCGCCATGGTGCAGCTCAAGGGCCAGGGTGAGGTCGTGGTCGAGGTCAGCCGCCGGCTCTCGGCGCTGCGAGTG
>JAICQO010000157.1 GCA_025937835.1 Polyangiaceae bacterium | reverse complement strand
AGCGCTCGAGGTGATCGTGTCGGTCACCGGCGCTCGGACGCCGAAGCCGAGGGAGTTGCCGATGAAGCCGCTCCGCACGCGCACCATGTTGACGGTGCCTTGCTTCAGCACTCCGAACGACGCGAGCTGTGGATCGTCCGACAGCTGTGACTCTTGCGGTGCCTCGAGCTCTCCACCCAGGATGTTCCAGAGACCGGCTACGGCCGGCTGACCGCTTTCGTCCGTTCCGACGACGCGCTGAGCCGGCGGCCTTCCGTCGCCGTAAACCCAGCTGATGAAGGCCCCGACCCGGCCATCCGTGAAGACCTCGAGCTCGTCGGTCTTCACCAGCGTCTTCTCTGCCCTGGCGACGCGCGAGAAGCCGAGACCGGAGCAAAGCAAACCTAGAGCCAGCGCGAGACGCGGAAGGTGAGCGCAAATCATGAGGGAGCTGGTCCGACGTCTCGCCTAGGGCGCTTCCTTGACCGTCTTCACGTCGAAGTACGCCCACTGGGGGTAGAGCGTGGCGCCACCGATGGCGTTGATCGGAGGCTGAGAAAACGTCGCAGGCGGGTTCATTCCGGTGAGGTCCACCTTGCGTTGCGTGGGGCACTCCTTCACGCCTTCGTACGCGCCGCAGTTCATCTGCGCCTGACAGTTCTGGTCGTTGATGCGGAACAGGAGCGACGTATTGCCCATCACCGCGACATCGAACTTGTAATTGACCTCGAGGATTTCTTCCATCGTGCAGGTCTGCGCATCGAACTCGATGGTGGGTGACGGGTTGTCGTAATAAGAGTTCAGGAAAAAGACGTTCGGGTCGCCGCTCGGGCCGTTCATCAGCCGCACTTCGTAGGTGTTCCACCAGTTCGCGGGCACGGTGCCGCCGATGTAGAGACCGTCGTTCGGCCCGGTCCAATTCACCGCGGTCTTGCCGGCGCGGCGCGTACCGCCGGTGTAACAGCGGCTGCCGAGCAGCCCGCGCACCTCGATCTCCATCACGTACTTCTTCGACGCTTCCCCCATCACGTTGAACGTCTTGTCGAGGTTGACCGTGCAGTTGCCGCCGGGGGAAAAGCTCGAGGACACCGCGCATTGCCGGTTGTCGGCGCCCGGGCCCGTGCACGTGCCTTCCCAGTAGAAGCCGTCGAGCTTGGGCACGAACACCGCAGGATCGATGCCGGAGACAGCGGGCATTCCGCCGCCACCGCCGCCCGCTGCGGGCGCGCCGGCTGCAGTTCCGCCCGCCGCGGTGCCTCCCGCCGGGGCGCCTCCTGCTGCAGGCGTGCCGCCGGCTGCCGTGCCGCCTTCCGGGGCGGCTGTTCCTCCACTTCCGGAAGCTGGCAGACCGCTCGTTCCGCCGGAGGTCGTCGCCGTGCCTCCGTTGGGAGGCATCACCGTCGTCGAGCCCCCCGTTGGCGTCGCGCCAGTGACCCCACCGGTCGATATCGCGCCGCCAGTTGGAGTGCCGGTCGTAGTCACTCCGCCCGTTTGAGCGCCGCCCGTGCCGGTGCTGCTGACCCCGCCGGTGGTCGTCTCGAAAGCGTTCTGCTTTTCCGAGCTGCACGCCGGAAAGCCAGCACAAGAAAGAACCAGGAAACTCAGGCGCTTCGACCACTTCATGACAATCGTCCTCTGCGGGAAGGTGCATGGGGGTGTCCCGGACACCCGCGGGCCCCGTGTATTCCCGCTGTCGCCAGCTTTGATCACGGCAGCCGGAATCAGAGAGACGGTGTCTCGGCCCAGCGGCGGAGTGCTGACTATGAGAGAAGAGTGTCGATTTTGATGATCGGGTGAGCTACCGCCCGAGCCACCCACCGTCGACGGCCAGCACGTGGCCAGTCACGTACTTCGCCGCATCCGAGCACAGGAATACGGCGGCGCCTGCGATGTCCGTCGGTTCCCCCCAGCGGCCGGCAGGGATACGCTCGAGGATCTGACGGCTGCGCGTCGGGTCGGCTCGCAGAGCGGCGGTGTTGTTGGTGGCGATGTAGCCGGGTGCAATCGCGTTGACGGTGACGTTCTTGGGCGCCCATTCGTTGGCGAGGGCCTTGGTGAGCTGGGCGAGGCCGCCCTTGGACGCGGCGTAGGCGGGGACGAAGATGCCGCCTTGAAACGAGAGTAAAGAAGCGACGTTGACGATGCGGCCTCCGCCTTGCTCGATCATCGCCTTGCCGATCGCGCGCGACAGACGAAACGGCGCGCTCAGGTTGATTTCGAGCACGAGGTCCCAGTCCTCGTCGCTGAAGTCGACGGCGGGGGAGCGGCGAATCGTGCCGGCGTTGTTGACGAGCAAGTCGACGCGGCCGAACTCGGCGAGCGTCTTCTTCAAGAGCTCGTCCTGCTGTTCGCGTTCGGAGAGGTTTGCACCGACGGCGATCGAGCGCCGCCCGAGGGCGCGCACGCGCTCGCTGGTTTCTGCCGCGCCTTCGCCCGAGGCGTGACACACGACGTCGGCGCCGGCTTCGGCGAGGCCGAGCGCAATCGCCTGGCCGATCCCGGTGCTGGAGCCGGTGACGAGCGCGACTTTACCGCTGAGATCGAACCAAGAAAGACTCACCGGTGAAGCCCCCTTACTTCCTGCTGGCTTCGAGCCCCGAGCCCGATTGCTCGAACCCCGGTTGCACGTTGACGACGCCGAACTGACGGTCTTCCACCTCTTTGTGCGCCGCCATCATCCAGATGAAGTTGATGCTGTGGCCGGGCGCGGCGACGTTCGGGTGGTAGCCGGCGGGCATGAGCACGGCGTCGCCGTCGCGCACGAGGCTCACGAACTCGGGTTGCTCGGGCTGGGTGTAGACGAGCTGGATGCCGAAGCCCGGCGCGGGCATGTCGAAGTACACGTACAGCTCCTCGAGCAGCTGCGTGTGCTCGTGGGGCGGCCAGCTCGTCCAGTTACCGGGTTTGGAACGGGTGAAGCCGGCCAGGATGCGGCCGGCATTGACGTTCTTGCCGATGATGATGTTGAGGTCGCGCGAGGTGCTGTCGCCGCCGGCCGTGAACTTGAGCGCGGGGTCGGCCTGGACGTCCGAATAGCGCACCAGCTGCAGCGGGTAGTCACCCTCGACGTCGGCCGAAATCTCCACCAGATCGACCTCGGTCGTCGTCGAGACTTCGACCTTGGAATCGCGCGGAATGTAGATCGCATCGTAGGTGTCGAGCTCGTGTGCGGCGCCGTTGACGGAGACGCGGCAAGCCCCCTTCATACACATCAGCGCGGTCTCGCGCTGGCCAGTCTCGAAGGAGGCTTGGGAGAGCTCGACGTCGAGACGGATGCGGCCGTAGCCGAGGTGCTCGAGCGTGCTGTTGTCGGGACTCACGGCCACGTGACGCCCGCGCTGCGACGCAGTCCCGGTGTAGATGAGTTGTTTCGGATCGAGAGCAGAAGTCATCGTGGCCATGGCGCGCGAGCTTAGTGGAGGGATTGGCCGTGAGCTACGCGGCGAGAACGCAGAAAACTAGGTCCGTTATGCGCTTCTTCTCTTTTCTGACTGACGGCTGAGGGTCGACGGCTGACAGCCGATTGCCCTCTGTGCATACTCCCGCCCCATGTCCATGCAGCGCGTCGTCCGACGCAGGTCGGGATTGCTCGTTTCCGTCTCGCTTCTCGGTGCGCTGGCTTGCGCTCCGCTGCCTCCCGAGGCGCCCACCGCCGCGTCGACACCACCGGCTCCGGCAGCGGCGGCCCCGAGCGCGTCTGCGACGGCTTCGATGCCTCCCGCGACTCCCGGCTCGAGCACCACGGACTCGATCGCCGTGAAGGTGACGAACCCGCTCACGGTCGCGCGCTCGCGCGAGACGCTCGCTCTTTCGGCGGCTGAGCTCACCAAGCTGGTGCCCGGGTTCGACCTGAAGAAGGCGCTGGTGGTCGACGATAAAGGGGCGCTGCTCGTCTCCCAGGTGACGGATCTGGACGCCGACGGCGAGCCCGACGAGCTCGTATTTCAGCTCGATCTCGCGCCGAGCGAGTCCAAGTCGGTGCGCGTGCGGGTCGGCCCGCGCGGCCTGTTCCCGAAGGCCGAGTACAAGGTTTACGGGCGCTTCGTGCGCGAGCGCTTCGACGACTTCGTCTGGGAGAACGACAAGATCGCCAACCGCATTTACGGCCCTGCGCTGGAGAACGCCGAGAGAGAGCCGCTGACCTCGAGCGGCATCGACGTGTGGGTCAAGCGCGTGCCGGAGCTCGTGGTCAACGAGTGGTACATGACCGACGCCTATCACCAGGATCACGGTCAGGGCGCCGACTTCTACTCGGTGGGTACCACGCGCGGCTGCGGCGGCCTCGGCTTTTACGACAAGGGCAAGCTCGCGGTGTCGAAGAACTTCGAAAAGTCGCGCGTGCTCGCCGCGGGTCCGATCCGCCTGGTGTTCGAGCTCGAGTACGCACCCTGGATCGTCAATGGCGTACCAGTGTCCGAGAAGCGCCGGGTCACGCTGGACGCGGGCTCGCGCTTCAACCGTTTCGAGAGCACCTTCACTCAGCCGGGGCGCAAGCTCTCGGTCGGGCTCGGGATCGCGAAGCACGCCGGGGCTCAGCGCTCGTTCGATACGGCATCGAGCTCGCTTCAGACCTTCGAGCCGCTGAATGGCGGCAAGGACGGCAACCTCGGCTGCTCGCTCGTGGTGTCCTCGTCGCTGCATCCGGCGGAGCAGCAGACCGAGACCGATCACCTGCTGGTGGTGCCGCTGCCCGCGAACAACAGCGTCGTCTACTACGTGGGCTCGGCCTGGGACCGCGGCTCGCAAATCTCGGACGCGGCGTCGTGGACCAAGGAGACGCGCGAGCTCTCGGCTCGCCTGGAGAACCCGGTGAAGGTCGAGCTCCAGGCGCTGCCGAGCGCGGCCACCTGGTCGAAACGCGCAGCCGAGCTCGAGCTCGCGGCGCCGGCTCCGAAGGACATCGCCAGCCTACCGCTGGTGTCGATGGACAGCCTGCTCCGCCTCTCGGCGCGCACCAAAGACCCGCGTTACCTCGAGGCCGTGAAAAAGCGCGTCGACCCGCTGATCGCGAATGGCACCCTTGCGGGTTATTCCGCAGACGCGCAGGACGCCTCGGCCTTCGGCATCGGCCGGTTGCTGCTCGCGCTTCAGGCGAGCGCGCCGGCTGCCGAGAAGGAACGCTATGCCAAGGCACTCGAGCCGCTGCGCGCGCAGCTCAAGGCGCAGCCGAAGACCAAGAGCGGCGCGTACACGCATTCGAAAGCCGCAGCGAGCCAGCTCTGGCTCGAGGACTCGTACGCGGTCGCGCCGTTCCTCGCGGAGCTCGCGACCGTGGACCACGACGCCGCAGGCCACGCCGAGGCCGTGCGCTACCTCGCCACGCTCGAGCGCCACCTCCGCAACCCCAAGACCGGCCTCCTCTCTCAGGGCTTCGACGAGAAGCACCAGGAGAAATGGGCGAACCCGAAATCGGGCGTGTCGGCCGCGCCCTGGAGCGTGACGACGGGCCTCTATGCGGCCGCCGTGGTCGACACCCTCGAGCGTCTGCCTGCGAAACACCCGGGGCGCGGTGATTTGCGGAACATTCTCGTGCGACTGGCCAAGGCAGTGTCGTCCGTTCAGGACCTGCAGACCGGCGCTTTCTGGCAGGTGCTCGACGCGCCGAAGCAGGGCAAGAACTACCTCGAAGCCTCCGGCTCCGCGTTGCTCGTGTACGCGCTCGCCAAAGGCGTGAACAACCACTGGCTGCCGGCCAAGCAGTTCGAGCCGGTCGTGAAGCGCGCGTACCGCGGCATGCTCGACAAGTTCGTCACGGTCGACGAGAAGGGCGCCTTCAAGCTCGACAAGGTGAGCCGCATGGCCAGCCTCGGCGGCAGCCCGTACCGCGACGGCACGCTCGATTCGTACGCGGCGCTCGAGACGAGCACGAACGATCCGAACGGCCTGGGAGCCTTCATCGCCGCCTCGCTCGAGCTCGAATCGCCCGAGCCCGTCGCGCCGCTCGTGCCGGCCAAGCTCGAAGCGCCGAAGGCCCAAGCAGCAAAGCAACCAACCGTGGCGAAGCCGGACATGCCGAAGGCCGAGCCCGCAAAGGCTCCCATCGCCGCGAAGGCAGAACCCGCCAAGGCCGAGCCCGCCAGGCTGCCGGTCGCAACGAAGCCGGAAATGCCGAAAAATACGCCGGCGACGCCCGAAGCGCCCAAGGCTCCGGCCGTGAGCCCCGAGCCCGCAAAGCCCTCGCCCGTGACGAGCGCTACGCCGGCTCCGAGCCCTGCAGTGCCCGCGGCGAAGTGAGACGCAGCGCGGTAGAACGAGCGCGCGCTCGCTCGGCGCTCTGGCGCGCCTGTCGATTTTCCGATTGAACGCCGGAGGCCCCGACATTCAATCCCGCAAGCGTGATGGTTTCGTCTGCAGTCCCTCTCGCGGGGTTCGCTCCTTGCGCGAGTTGGTCAAGTACGCTAACTGAGGGCCGCCTTCGGAGCCTCGGTAGCCACGTTGCGGACCTGCAGGCGCTGATCGTTAGCTTCGCCGAAATTTTTCGTCCGCATTCCAAGGGGTCGCCGTCGCGGCTCTGCGCTGTCGGAGTGCGCGGCGCGAGTGGTTGCACCGAGCTCCCTCGCCCGCCATCTTCCCGATCCGACTTTCATTAGAAGTGCTCAAGGAGTCTCGCTCAATGCGCCGCTATCTTCGAAACGGTTCGCTCCTCACCGCCTCCGGGCTCATCGCGTTCGCACTCGTTGGTGCGTGCGGTCACAGCGACGAGCACATCGCCGCGAGCAAGGGCTTGACCCAGTCTGGTGAACCCACGGGCAATACGGGCAATACGCCGTCGGTCCCGGTCGGCGGCATGGGAGCGGGCGGCCAGACCGGCGTGGAGCCGACGAGCAACTGTCCGGACGTACCTCCCGTTGCGCTGACGGATACCGTGGTGCAGAGCGCGCCCGCGCCCGGGCCGCGCAACTCGTGCGGCTGCGGCAATATGCCGCCGGACCCGACGCGCCCCGGCTACCCCGAGCCCCGCGATCCCGAGGTGACCAAGCTGCTCGGCACGATGACGCTCAACGACAAGATCCTGCAAATGCAGAGCTTGCCGAATCCGCCGAACCGCACCTCCGCGGTGTATCGCGACATCGAGCGCAGCCCCGACACGGGGCCGATCCCGGGAGTGGGCAACAAGTCCGTCCTCGGCTACCGGTACCGCGACGCCGGCCGCGGGCTGAACCTGGCTGCCGGTCAGGACAACCGCCAGTCCGACGGCAAGGACACTGCGACGGTGTTCCCGACGCAGTCCGCGCGCGCCGCATCGTGGGACGTCGACCTCGAGTTCCGCATCGGCGAAGCCATCGGCGAAGAGACGATGACCTCCAAGAACAACATGCTGCTCGCCCCCTGCATGAACATCATCCGCCACCCGTACTGGGGCCGGACGCAGGAGACGTACAGCGAGGACATGTTCCACACGGGTCGCATGGCCTCGGCGATGACCGCCGGCATCCAGCAGCGCGTGGTCGCCTGCCCCAAGCATTACGCGGCCAACAACGTCGAGAACAACCGCGCCAACCAGAACGCGGTGATGACCGAGCAGACGCTGCGCGAGGTCTACGTCAAACACTTCGAGATGGTGGTCAAGGAAGGTGGTGCGGGTTGCATCATGGCTTCCTACAACCTGGTCAACGGCGTGAAGGCCACGCAGAACCAGCACCTGCTCCGCAATCTGCTGAAGCTACCGCCGTCGCAGAACGGCATGGGCTACCGCGGCGTCGTGCTCACCGACTGGTGGGCGATGCCGGGTGACCAGAACCTGCCGGATACACAGAAAGCGCAGGCCCAGGCTCAAGAAGCGGTGCGCGCTGGCCTCGACATCGAGGTGCCGTGGAACCTGCATTTCGATCAGCTCGGCCCGCTCGTCGAGTCGGGCCGTCTCACCGAGGCCGACATCAACGATTCGGCCGGCCGCGTCCTCGAGCAGAAGGCGCGTTTCAAGAGCCTCTACAAGGAAGACAACCGCTGGGGTATCGGTGAGTCGCGGACCACGCTGAGCGGCGGCTCGATCGCCAACAACCAGGTGCACCTCGACCTCGCGCAAGAAGCGGAGGAGAAGTCTGCCGTGTTGCTGACCAACGGCGTCGGCGACGCACCGCCGGTGTTGCCCATCACCCAGACGAACATCGCGGTGGTCGGGCTCGACGTGGCCGTCAAGGTGACGGCCTCCACGCAGCCGCCGCCCAGTGGCACCACGCTGCGCCATGCTTACGACGTGAACCTCGGCGACCGCGGCAGCAGCCGAGTCAACAACGACCCGGCTACATCGATCGGTCCGTGCGACGGATTCACGATGATTGGTGCGGCCAAGGGCAAGACGGTTACGTGCGGCAACAGCGCCGCCGCTGCT
>JAICQO010000013.1 GCA_025937835.1 Polyangiaceae bacterium | reverse complement strand
TGACCGCTCACTACCTCACGCTCACGACCTTCACGTCCGAGAACTCGCTGCCCGCTGCCACGTAGCCGATCGCGCCTTCGTGTTTCGCGACGTAGCGGGCGGCGGCCGCCTCGGAGTCGAGCTCGGGCGGCGGGATGTCGCGGCCGGAGAACAGCCGCTGCCGCCAATAGTTGCGGACGGCGGCGACGCTCCGCGACAGGATGGTTCGGGAGAAGGTTCGGCGCACGGCGCTGTCTGGGTGGAGATCGACCGGCTTGATGGCGGTGCCGTCGTGCCAGCGTGTCGTGCGCTTGAGGAAGGCCTGCGCCACCCAATCCCGCGCCAGCGCGGCCGAGGGGTTCTTGGGGTGGACGATGATCTGGAACGCTGGCTCGGACTTCGTCTCGGCCGCTGCTTCGGGCATGACGGGAACCAGCAGCGCCGCCACGACCAGCAACAGGACGCTGAGGGCGATCCGGCGAAGATTCGGTAAGGAAAGTCCACGCATCGAGAAACCTCAGAAGTAGGCCGTGGTCTTGACGAGGAAGGCTCCCCATTCCTTCGTCAGCTCGTTCCTCGGTTTGTCGTCGTTCAGATATTCCTCGAGGGCCGCAGTGCCCTCCATCCAATGCCCCTCCAGCTTGAGCAGCCAGTTCTCGGTGAGATCGTAGCGGAAGCTGACGGCGACATCGTGCTGGTAGTCACCGCGAGCGTCGCGCTTGTCCTTGTTCGGAAAGTACGCGGAGTAGTAGACGCCGGGCGTGAACCACGGCGTCACCTGGTACGAGACCATCGCGTAGTAGCGTTCGTTTTCGATGTGCGGCGGCAAGAGCTTCGGAGCCACGCTCTCGAACTCGCCGATCCAGCGGCTGTACTCGACCGCGACGCTGAGGTTACCGGTCTGGTATTCGGCGCTGGCCACGGCCATGCGCACGCGGAACTCGACCGGGAGGTCCCCGGTGAAATCGAGGGGTACTAGCTCGAGTGCCTGAAAAGCCGGGATCAGCAGCGGGTTGACCGTGTACCTCCAGTCGAAACGCAGCGCCTGGTAGCTCACGCCGAGGGTCAGGCCGGTGACGGGAGGCAGCCACAACAAGCGCCCGCCGTAGACGTACTTGACCTCGAGCTCGCTGACCGTGATGCCGGGTGGCGGCGTCGGATCCAGCACGTGCAGCGTCCCGCCGTAGAGGCGATATTCGAGGCCGCCGAGCGCGCCGAGCTCCAGGTTGCCGTAGACCTCGGCGCCGGTTTGCGCGAGCAAATACTCGCGGTGGTCGATCGGGTACACGGACTGGGGCAGCAGGATCGGCACCCGCGCGGCATCGATATCGGCGCTGTCGTTGTAGAGCCCGAAGGGGATCTTGGTGCGGCCGGCGCGCAGCCCGAGCCAGTCCGCGAAGCGATAGTCGAGGTAATACCAGTCGAATCGCGGGCTGTAGTTGCCGAGCGGTCCGAGCTCGTGGGCGAAGAGCTGAAACCCCACCCGCAGATTGTCATCGAACGAGCTCGTGAAGTTGATGCCAGCTTCCGTGAACTCGAAGCTGCCGCGCTCGGACTTGGCGAGGTACTCGTTCTCGGAGGTCTTGATGAACCCCTGGCTGACGAAGCCGTGGATCTGAACGAGCTCCGAATCCAGCAGAGCTTCGTCGCCCTCCTGGGCGTGCGCCTCGGGCGCGTAGGCCATCCCCAAGAGCCCGAGAAAGAGGACGACGATGCCGGTTCCCCTCTCCCGCGCCGCCGAAGCACCGCACGAGAGCATCGTGCGCGAGATTCGGCGGCGTGGCTCGCCGAGTCAAGCTTTTGGAAAGCTTTTGGATCAGGCTGTCTCGGCGACTGGACCCGGCGCGCGCGGCCCTCCTGAGCGCTTGCGGAGCCGATGTAGGATGTTCGGCGCTCAGCCCTCGACGAACGGCAGATCCCCGAGGTAGTCGGCCTTGCCGATCGGCACGCCCGCGTGGCGCAGGATCGCGTACGCCATCGACACGTGAAAGAAGAAGTTCGGGATCTGGCGGTTGTACAGGTACTCGTTGGCGCGCAGCCGCTTGCCCGAGGCGCCGGGCAGCGTGATCACCTGGTCGGGCTTGGTGTTCGCGAAGTCCCCTTCCTTCACCGACTCGACGAACGCGAGACACTTGCCGATGCGCGCGCGCAGCTCCTCGAACGTCTTCTCGTTGTCCTCGTGCTTCGGCGCCTCTTTCCCCGAGAGCGCGGCCGCCGCCGCCTTGGCGCCGTCGCAGCAGATGCGGATTTGCACCATGAACGGCAACATGTCCGGCGCGAGCCGAATCCCGACCAGGTTGTTGACGTCGAAGTTGCGATCCTTGGCGTAGGCCTCGGCCTTGCCCAGGATCGCGTCGAGGTTCTTCAGCGTGTTCACGAATTGACGGATGGCGAGGTAGTACATGGCGCGCACGCGTACCATGTCCGCGCCGCGATTGGCCTAGCCGTTCGGCGAGGCCGCGGCTCAGAGCAAGAACGACGCGCCGAGGGTGACCGCGGGGAAGCCCAGGCGGACCACGATGCCGACGGAGTCCGCGACCATGAAGCGACCGCCCGCGGCGAACACGAAGTCGAAGAAGTCGGTGTCCGAGGAGCTATAGTCGCAGAGGCCGCGATCCATCGCGGGGCCGCACGGACGGGTGAAGCTATAGCGCTCGTGCGAAAACGCGAGCCCGGCCTCGCCGAAGACGACGACGGCGGGGTGGAAGAAGAAGTTCCACTGCATCACCACCGGGAACCAGAACACGTTTGCGTCGTAGTCGTCCCAGCGCCGGCAGTAGTCGGGTCCGAAGTCACGACAGAATCGATCTTCGTCGGCGTCGTAGTGGGCGAAGTCGACGCCGAACGAGATGCCCATGTTGTTGTTGATCTTGGAGATGGGTCCGTTGTGGAAAAACGGGATCGTCGCGCGCAGGCCGACGCCGAAGCCCTCGTCCGCGTAGCGCGCCGGGCCGTGGTCCCACGCGAGCACCAGGTGCGGCTCGAGGTCGACCGTGTAGCGGGCGTGGCGGCCGGGCTCCTTGATCTGCGCGTGAGCCGCCGGAGCCAGGGCGAGCCCGGCGACGGTCGAGAGAACCGTCAGCGCGGCTCGCGCGAGAAAGTCCAGGCGAAAGATGGACGTAGTCATTCGTCTATGGATGGGAGTAGCGCCCGAATTTTTCTGACGGGGTGTTCCAGATTGTCGAACGGAACGCCCAACGCTATCGCACTGCACCTGCGCAGGAAAGTTCCAGTACGCTACGCAGCAACGGAAAACGGATCGGCTGACCTCGGCGCCTCCGTGAGCCACGCTGCGAGTGAGGAGAAATGCTCGCACCGCCGCTCAGCCTGATCCCGAGAGTTCTATCCGTTCTCGCCGCCAGCGCGCTTTCGCTCGCGCTCGCCGCTTGCTCGAGCTCCGAGGGGAACCCGGACAGCTCGAACGGCGGAGCTCCGCCCGCGCTCGCCGGCGGCAACGCTGGCAGCGGGCTCGGCAGCACCAACGGCGGCAGCGGCGGCGCGGGCGGACCGAATCCACCGCCAGGCGGCGCAAGCGCTGCGAGCGGCGCGGGCGGCAGCGTCACCGGAGGCACGGGCACTGGCGCAACGAGCGCAGTCGGCGGCAACGTCAACCCGCCGAACGACACCGGCGGCAACGGCGGTGCGGCGGTCGGCGGCGCGGGCGCGGGTGGCAGCCCGACCACCACGGGCGGCAGCGCCACCACCGAGATGTATCCGAAGCCCGAGTCGCTTCCGAACGAGACCGGCGCGGAGCTGTGGTTGCGCTACCCGGCCGTGGCGATCCCGGGCCGTCGCGCCGAGTACGCGGCGGCCTTCAAGCAGGTCGTGAAAGCCGGCAGCGGCGCGACGACGGACGCTGCGGCAGCGGAGCTGTTGAAGGGCTTGAGCGGACTCACCGGCACGACGGTCGCCGCGGGGATGACCGTCGCGGCGGGCACGGTGGTCGTCGGCACGGGCGCGGCAGCGCCGATCCAGGGCCTGCCCCTCGCCGCGAAGCTCGCTGCGCTGCGCTCCGAGGGCTACCTGGTGGAAGCGGCGGAGATCGACGGCGCCGCGGTGGTCGTCGTCGCCGGCAATACCGAGATCGGCGCGCTGTATGGCTCGTTCGCGCTGCTGCGGCACCTGCAAATGCACCGTCCGCTCTCGGAGCTCCCGCTCACGGGATCGCCGCGGATCAAAAACCGGATCCTGAATCACTGGGACAACCTCGATCGGTCGGTGGAGCGCGGCTACGCCGGTCGCTCGATCTGGGACTGGAGCGCGCTGCCGGCGCTCTCTGCGCGCTACACGGACTACGCGCGCGCCAACGCGTCGATCGGCATCAACGGCACGGTGCTCACCAACGTGAACGCGAACGCGCAGGTGCTCACGCCGTCCTACCTCTCGAAGGTGAAGGCGCTCGCGGACGCGTTTCGGCCGTACGGGATCAAGGTCTATCTCACCGCCCGTTTCAGCGCGCCGATCGAGATCGGCGGTCAGAGCACGGCCGATCCCAACGTCATGGGCGTTCGTCAGTGGTGGGCGACGAAGGTCGACGAAATTTACCAACAAATCCCGGATTTCGGCGGGTTCCTGGTGAAGGCGAACTCCGAGGGGCAGCCGGGCCCCCAGGATTACGGACGCACGCACGCCGAGGGCGCCAACATGCTGGCCCAGGCGCTGGCTCCGCACGGCGGCATCGTGATGTGGCGCGCGTTCGTATATTCGGAGGACAGCCCGACGGATCGCATCAAGCAGGCGTACGACGAGTTCCAGCCGCTCGACGGCAAGTTCGACGCCAACGTGCTCGTGCAGGCCAAGAACGGGCCGCTCGATTTTCAGCCGCGCGAGCCGTTCCACCCGCTGTTCGGTGCGATGCCCAAGACTCCGATCACGCTCGAGCTCCAGATCACCAAGGAGTACCTCGGCGAGGACACGCACCTCGCCTACCTCGGTCCGCTCTTCGAGGAGGTGTTGAAGGCGGACACCGGACGCGGTGCGGGAGCGACGGTCGCCAAGGTGATCGACGGCTCGTTCCACGGTCACGCCGAGAGCGCGATCGCCGGCGTCGCCAACGTCGGAGACGACGCGAACTGGACCGGCTCCCAGATGAACCAGGCCAATTGGTACGTGTTCGGTCGCATGGCGTGGGATCCGGAGCTCGGAGCAGAAGCCATCGCCGACGAGTGGGTACGCGAGACCTTCTCGAACGATCCGCTGGTGGTGGGCCCGGTCGTCGAGCTGATGATGCAGTCGCGTGAGGCGCTCGTGAATTACATGACGCCGCTCGGCCTGGTCCACATCATGGGCACCGATCATCACTACGGGCCGGCTCCGTGGGTCAGCAACTTGAGCCGCGCCGAGTGGAACCCCGTTTACTATCACAAGGCAGACGCAACGGGCCTCGGCTTCGACCGCACCGCCGCGAGCGGAGGCAGCAACGCCGTCGCGCAGTACGCGGCGAGCGTGCGCGACCGCTTCGCCGACAAGGCTCAGGTACCGGAGAACCTCTTACTGTTCTTCCACCACGTGGGCTGGCAAGAGCAACTGAGCTCGGGACGCACGCTGTGGGCGGAGCTCGTGCACCGCTACAGCCTCGGCGTGGACGACGTCGGGCGCCTCCGCGAACAGTGGGCAAAGGTCGACGGCTACATCGACGGCGCTCGGTTCAAGGCAGTCTCGGATTTCCTTCAGATCCAGCACTACGAAGCGCGCTGGTGGCGTGACGCCTGCCTCACTTACTTTGGGACGTTCTCCAAACAGCCGATCCCCGAAGGCTACGCGATGCCTGCCAACGCGCTGAGCTACTACCAGGGTCTCGATTGCCCCTCGGACTCGAAGAAGCCGCGCTGCACGCAGGTGTACACGGGAAACCCCTCCCCAGCGATCTCGCCCTAGGGAATCGGGGTATCTCGCGCGCAGTCCGGCGCGCTTCTTGCTGAGTCTTCGGGCAGAGGTTCCGATGATCAGCGAGCAGAAGCGCGACGACATGGTCACGACGCAGCTCGAGAGCCGCGGTATCGCCGATCCGCGCGTGCTCGAAGCCTTTCAGGACGTGGCGCGCGAGGACTTCGTGCCCGAGAGCCTGCGCGAGTTCGCGTACAAAGACTCGCCGCTGCCGATCGAAAACGAGCAGACCATCTCGCAGCCCTACATCGTGGCGCTGACGGTCGAGGCGCTGAGTTTGCGCGGGCACGAGCGGGTGCTCGAGGTGGGCACCGGCTCGGGCTACGCGGCGGCGATCTTGAGCCGTCTCGCCGCGGAGGTCTACACGGTGGAGCGCATCGCCTCGCTCGCAGAATCAGCCACCGAACGGCTCGGGCGCCTCGGCTACGAAAACGTCCACGTGCACACCGGCGACGGGACGCTCGGCTGGGCGGAGCACGCGCCGTACGACGCGATCGCCGTCGCGGCGGGAGGCCCCGAGGTGCCGGAAGCGCTGGTGTCGCAACTCAAGCTCGGCGGGCGGCTCGTGGTTCCGGTCGGACCCGAGACCCAGCAAGTGCTGGTGCGGGTCACGCGCACGGGTACACACGACTTCCACCGCGAAGAGCTGACCAGCGTGCGCTTCGTGCCGTTGATCGGCAAGCAGGGCTGGCCCGACCAACAGCAGATTTTGCGCGCGCCGCCCAAGCCGAGCCCTTCTGCCTCCGTGGCGCGGCTCGTGCGCGAAGTGGCCGAGCCGATCGGCGACATCGACTCGGACTCGGTCCGCCCGCTGCTCGCTCGCATCGGCGACGCGCGGGTGGTGCTGCTCGGCGAAGCCACCCACGGGACCAGCGAATTTTACCGGATGCGCGCGCGGATCAGCCGGGAGCTCATCGAACACCACGGCTTCGACTTCGTGGCCGTCGAGGCAGACTGGCCCGACGCGGCGCGCATCGACAACTACGTGCTCGGTGATCCGATCCGGCAGGGGCCCGAGTTCGAGCCGTTCTCGCGTTTTCCGAGCTGGATGTGGCGCAACACGGACGTGGTCGAGTTCACGTCGTGGCTGCGAAAGTTCAACGCGCACGCACCGGGCCACGGCGGCCACGGCCGTCGAGTCGGCTTCCACGGGCTGGATCTGTACAGCCTGTTCACCTCGATCGCCGCGGTGTTGCACTACCTGGACGACGTGGACTCCACAGCCGCGCGCGCGGCCCGTAACCGCTACGCCGCGCTCACGCCCTGGCAGCGCGACCCGGCCGAGTACGGGCGCGCCGTGCTGGTCGGTGCCTACGAGAGCTCCGAGAAGGCCGTGGTTTCGATCCTGCGGGAGCTGCTCGAGCGACGGATCGAGTACGCGCGCAAAGATGGCGAGCGCTTCTTCGACGCCGCACAAAATGCGCGCGTGGTCGCCAACGCCGAGCGCTACTACCGCGCCATGTACTACGGCTCACCGAGCTCCTGGAACCTGCGCGACTCGCACATGTTCGACACGCTGGAAGCTCTGCTCGGCTTCTACGGCCCGGACTCGCGCGGCATCGTCTGGGAGCACAACTCCCACGTCGGCAACGCCCTCGCGACCGAGATGAGCCTGCGCGGCGAGCACAACGTCGGCCAACTCTGCCGCGCCAAATACGGAGACGACGGCACCTACATCGTCGGCTTCGGGACGGATCACGGAACGGTCGCCGCGGCGTCCGACTGGGAGGAGCCGATGCAGATCTTCGAGGTGCGCCCGTCCCACCCCGAGAGCTACGAGCGCGTCTTCCACGAGTCCGGCGTGGCGGCGTTCCGCTTGCCGCTCCGCGCGCCAAAACGCGCAGCCGTGCGGGACGAGCTCAGCGCGCCGCGTCTCGAGCGCGCGATCGGCGTCGTCTACCGCCCCGACACCGAGCTACTCAGCCACTACTTTCAGGCGAGCCTCGCGCAGCAGTTCGACGAGCTCATCTGGTTCGACAGAACGACCGCGGTTGAACCACTTGCACCAGCGCAAGATCGCAGGGTCGTGAGGACCGCCACGCAGCGCGCTGAACTTCCGGATACGTACCCGTTCGGTCTGTGACGCGGCGCCGCCGCGCAGTATTCTTCGTAGTTCGCAACGAGGAGGAGTCGATCATGCACGCCCAGAGTCAAATTTACGATTTCGGTGCGATCAACCGGGGCGCCGTCGAATCGGCGCGCGAGGAGCTCGAGTCGGTGCGCGCCATTGCCCGCGAGCACCAGCTCGAATTCTCACTCGAGACCATGCACTCCTGGCTCGAGCTCGATCACTCGATCGAGGACCGCCTCGACGATCTCGATGGGCGCATGTCGGAAGAGACCGCCGAAGACGTCGCGCTGGCGCGCATCCGCGAGCTCACGCGCGAGGTGGAGCGCTTGATGGAGCGCCACTCGTGCTACCCGGCGAGCGCGGTGATGCGCACCGACGTCTCGGTCTGCTCTCCGAACGACACGCTCGAGCAAGCCGCGCGCCTGATGTGGGACCACGATTGCGGCGCGCTGCCGGTGCTCGACGACCGCGGCGCCGTCCTCGCCATGCTCACCGATCGCGACATCTGCATGGCGACCTTCACCCAAGCCCGCCCGCCGGGCGAGTGCAGCGTCGCGAGCGCCATGTCGCGCGCATGCTGCACCTGCGCGCCCGACGACTCGATCCAGCGCGTCCTCGAAATCATGGCCAGCCACCAGCTCCGCCGGCTGCCGGTCGTCGATTCCCTGGGAAAGCTCGTCGGAATCGTCAGCATCGCCGACGTCGCCCGTTACATGAACGGCCTCGCCCCTGGACATCACCTGCGCGAGCTCTTGGCGCCCACGCTGGCCGCGATCACCGACAACAACCGCGGCCCCGCCTCGATGCGTCACATGAGCTGAGGGCCGTGCGCGAGCTCTCGCGGGTCAATCTTCCAGCACGGTGGCCGTGAACGCGGGGTCCGGAGCGGGCGCGGTCGCCGGGGTCTCCACGTCGGCTTCCGGCGGCGGGGGGGTGGCGGGCTCGGAGGTTTCCACGGCTCTGGTCTGAGCCTTGCGCAGCGCCGCGACGTGTCGCTTGGTGACGCTCTGGGTGGCGAGCAGCTCTTCGTCGCTGGCGGCGAAGATCGCGGCGACGGACTCGAACTTCTTGAGCAGCGCAGCGTGGATTTTCGGGCCGATGCCGGAGATGGACTGGAGCTCCGAGGCGAAGCTCCGGCGCTTGCCGGCGATCTTGCGGCCGCGGTTCGAGAAGCGGTGGGCCTCGTCGCGCGCGCGGGCGAGCAGGAACAACTCGGGCGTGTTCGGACGGAGCGGGATCGGGTTCTTCTGGCCCGGCAGGTAGACGCGATCGACCAGCTTTTCGCCGAGCACGTTCTCCTTCTCCTTGGCGAGGCCGACGATCGGCAGGTCGTGCAGGCCGAGGTCGTGCGCGGCGGCGAGCGCCACGGCGAGCTGGCCGCGGCCGCCGTCGACCACCACCAGATCCGGCAGCTCCCAGGCGAGCTCCGGCGACTGGATCTCGACCTCGCCGGTTTCGGGATCGGTGGTCTCGACGCCGCGGCCGCGCCGGAAGCGGCGCGATAGGACCTCGTAGATCGCTCCGTAGTCGTCGCCCTGGCCGCCCGCGCGGACCTTGTACGTGCGGTAGCGCTTCTTGTCGGGGACGCCGTTCTCGAGCGCGACGACGCCGCCCACGGTGTCGTTGCCGCCCAGGTGCGAGATGTCGACGCACTCGATGCGGCGCGGCAGGGTCGGCAAGCGCAGCTTCTCCTGCACGCGCGTGAGCCGCTCGTCGATGTCGTCTTCGGTGCGGCGCTTTTCCTTGAAAGCGTGCTCGGCGTTCTGCTGCGCGAGGTCGAGCAGACCGCGCTTGGACCCGCGCTGCGGATAGATAAGCTCGATCCGCGAGGCGCGTTCGCCGCGCAGCACCGCGGCCGCCTGGCGCTTTTCACTCAGCCACTCGACGACGCCCTCGGCGCCCTCGGGCAGCGCCGGAACCAGGATTTCGTCCGGGATCACCCCTTCCCCGCCGCCGCCTTCGCCGTAATGCTCGCGGATGAAGTTGGCGACGACCTCGTCGTCGGGCACCTCGACGCGGCGATTCGAGAAACAGCCGACGTCGATCACGCGGCCGGCGCGCACGATCATCAGCGCGATCTCGACCAGATCGCCCTCGCGGTAAACGCCGACCACGTCTTGATCGATGTCGGACACGGCCACCACGCGCTGCGCCTGGCGCACGCTCTCGACCGCGGACAGCTGATCGCGGTAGCTCGCCGCGAGCTCGAACTCGAGGCGCGAGCTCGCCTCTTCCATGCGCTGCCGGAGCTCCCTCGACAGTTGGTCGTGGCGACCGCTCAAGAACAGGCTGACGGCGCGCACCTGCGCGGCGTACGCTTCGCGATCGACCTCGTACACGCACGGCGCCGGGCAACGCTTGATCTGGTACTCGAGGCAGGGGCGCTTTCGGCCTTCGAGCTCGCGATCGGTGCAGCTCCGGAGCTTGAAATGCTTCTCGACCAGGTGCAGCGTGCGCCGCGCGGCCGTCGCGGAGTGATAGGGCCCGAAGTAGCGCGCGCCGTCGGGCGTGGGCCGGCGCACGAGCTCGGGCCGCGGCCAGGGGTGCTCGGAGCCGAGCCGCAGGCTCAGGTACTCCTTGTCGTCGCGGAGCTTGACGTTGTAGCGGGGCCGCTGCTCCTTGATCAGGTTGTTCTCGAGGATCGCGGCTTCTTTCTCGGTGGCCGTGACGATCGTCTCGAGCTTCTTGACCTCGCGCAGCATGAACGGGATGAACGCGCGCGTGTCGCTGCTGCCGTCTTGAAAATAGCTGCGCACGCGCGCCCGCAGGCTCTTGGCCTTGCCGACGTAGAGCAGCTCGCCCTGTTTGTCGCGCAACAGGTAGCAGCCCGGCTCGGCGGGCAGCGCTTTGAGCCGGGCTTCGAGCTCTTCGGTGCCTTCCTGGTCAACCACTCGGAAACCGTCCGTACTTTTCGGCCGGGCGCGGTTCTTGACAAGGCCCGCCTTTCGAAAAGTATTCGCGCATGCCTCTCGAGCAGAAAGCTGCGGCCCAAAGGCGCCGGACCGCGCTGTCGGTGGGCGTCGCGATCCTGTTCGGGCTCTCGCTCGGGGTGCTGTTGTTGCCCTTCGGAGCGACACCGGACGACGGCGGCACCCCGCTGCCGAAGACGCTGCTGCTCGGCCGCGAGCTCGCGCCGAACGACGCGGCGAATCAGACCGCGCTCGCGCGCGTGCGCAGCTACCTGGCGGCGCGCTTCGCGCTCGAGCTGCCGGACGGCTCGCGGCGCGACCTGTATCTGGGCGAGCTCGGGGCGGAGCTCGACAAGGTGCACCTCGCCTCGCTCACGCGCGCGGCGCGCGATCCGACGAGCCCCCTCCTGCGCGGCTTTCTCGCAGGCGCCGAGCGGCGACCGCTGACGCTGCCGGTTCCGGTCTCGGTGCAGCCGCAGATCGCGCTGAAGAAGCTGCGCGCTCTGAAAGACGAGCTGGATCGGCTGCCGGTCGACGCGCGGCTCGATCTCGAGAAGCGCACGGTGGTGAAGGAAACGGTCGGACGGCAGCTCGACATCGACGCATCGCTGCTCGCGATTCAGACCGCGCTCGAGCACGGAGAAAAGAGCGCCAAGCTGGTGTTCTTCGAGCGCCCGCCGCGGCGGCTCGCCAAGGAGCTCGGTGCGGTCGAGTTCGGCGACGTGCTCGGCTCCTTCGAGACCCGCTACGACCGGAACGAGAAGTACGAGGCGCGCACCTACAACTTGCGGCTCGCGGCCTCCAAGCTCGACGGCTACGTGCTCTTGCCCGGAGAGGTCTTCGACTTCAACGAAGTCGTCGGCCCGCGCGACGAGGCCAGCGGCTACAAGGTGGCGCTCGTCATCGCCCAGGGCGAGCTCGTGGACGGCATCGGCGGCGGCACCTGCCAGATCTCGGGCACGCTGCACGGCGCGGCATTTTTCGCAGGGCTCGAGATCGTCGAGCGTTACCCGCACACCCGGCCGAGCGGCTACATCAAGCTCGGCATGGACGCGACGGTCGTTTACCCGACCATCAATTTCCGCGTGCGGAACCCGTTCAAGGTGCCGGTGGTGCTGCATCAAACGGTGAAGAACGGCGTCGTGCGCGCCGAGGTGCTCGGGCCCAAGCGCACGCACACGGTGACCTTGATCCGGCGCATCCTCGAGGCCATGCCGTACGAAGAGATCGAGCGGCCCGATCCGCAGATCGCCCACGGCGTGCGCGTGCTCGGGCAGCGCGGCGTGCCCGGCTTCAAGTTGAGGCGCTACCGGATCGTGCGCGAAGGCGATCACGCGGTGCGTGAGCGCTGGGACGACGTGTATCCGCCGACGACGCAGATCGTCCGTGTGGGTTCAAAGGACACATCGGGAGACGAGCCCGCACCAAAAGACGATCGCCACCCGGAATACCTTGCCGACGAGCTTCTGATCGTCACCCAGGGTCCCGAAGGCGATGACGCGGGGCGCGATGGCGAGTTCGAAAGCCGCGAGCCAGGTCGATTCGGGACGGCCGGCTGGACCGAGGCAGCGGGCATGCCGTACTACAAAATCCGCGAAGAAACGGCCGGCGGGAATCGCGACAAACCCTCGAAACAAAAAGAAAAAAAGCCGGGGTCGCGCTGAAGCGCCACTCCAGGGCTTGACTCGAAGGACGACCTAGGCGAAGACCGCGGCCTGGGAGAGGTCGGCGGCTCTGAGCTCACCATGTCCCGGGAGCTACACCGGCTGGCCGGTCCACGAACGAATCATGATGAACACCGAAACTGTCGCAACGCCACGTAAACCGAACGAAGAGAACGGCTCGGCGCGCAGCGCTGACTGGGACAACCCGCGAGTGGCTTCGATCCTCTCGGCCGCCGCCAAGTGCTTCGCACGCAAGGGCTTCACCGCCACCACGCTCGCTGAGATCGGCAAAGAGCTCGGGCTCCGCAAGAGCATCGTGCACTACTACTTCGCCAGCAAAGCAGCGTTGATCCACGAAGTTCAGAGCTTCACGTACCACCGCTACCTCGACAAGCTGAAGGAAGCGACCCGCAACGGCGACGGCACTCAGCAGCAGGCCACCGACGCGCTGCGTGCGTTGTGGGAAGCGATCCAGAACAACAAGACCGGAACCGGACTGAACATCGAGGTCTGGAGCGCGGCACGCCGGGACCCGGAGCTGAAGCGCCGCGCATCGGGCCTGCAGCGCGACGCGCGTCAGGTGATCCGCGATGCGATCGCCCCGCTCGCCCACAAGGATCCGAACCGCGCGGAGGCCCTGGCGGCCCTGATTCTGGCGGTGTTGAACGGCCTCAGCGTCACCGAGTACCTCGAGGGCGAAGACGCCAAGGTGCGCGAGGGCTACGAGACCTTCCTCGAATTGCTTCGCGTCGGCAGCAGCTCCTGATCCCGTTCGTTCGACCGCGACCGTGGCTCGCCGGGCTCTCGGCGTTGCTCGTGCTCTCGATAGCGGGCGCGAGCGACGCCGCCCCGGCGCGCAACGAAGCTCTGAGCCTCGAGCTCCCCCTCTCGGAGACGAGCTGGCTGGGCGCAGGCGCGCTCGGCGGGCGAGCGTTTCGGTTGTCGGCGGAGCCCTGGCTCGAGTGGCTCGAGCGTTACGTGGAGCCGCACCGGAATCACACCCCGGAGTGGCGGGCGCTGTACCGCGGAGCCTACGGTCCGGCTCGACAGCGCTGGGTGCCGGAGCTCAATTGGTCGCTCGCCGCTTGTGAGCCGAGCGAGCCCAACGCGTCGGAGCCGGCGCTGCCGCACGCGTGGGCGTTTTCACTCGAGCTCCGCCCGCTCGACGTGCCGCGCCCGGTCCCGGCCTCGCTCTCGCTCGCGGGGCTCCTGAACGTGCCGGAGCCGGAGGCCGTGCCGGTCGTGCGCGCTCGCTACTGCAACCCGGCCAAGGCACCGAAGCCGGTGCGCTTCTTCCGTACGGCGGGCGAAAGCGATCGCTTCGCCGTGCTCGACTGCGACGGCGCTGTCTCGGCCGATGCGCTCGATCGCTTGAGCGTGTTGGCTCGCCCGGTGGGCGTGCCGAGGCCCGCGCTGCCGCTACCGCTCGAGCCCGAGGTGTCCCACGGCGAGTGGATCTCGGAGGTGCGGCTGCTCGATCCGCGCCTGCTCTGGGTGGTCTCGAAGATCGCCGAGAGCTTTCCGGGACAGCCGATCGAGATCGTGAGCGGCTACCGCCGCACCGATCACGGCGGTCGTCACCGGCTGGGACAGGCGCTCGACATTTCGGTGCCGGGCGTGGACAAACAGGCGCTGTTCGCCGTTTGCAGGAAGCTCCACGACACGGGCTGCGGCTACTACCCCGAGTCGCGCTTCATTCACCTCGACGTGCGGCCGTACGGCAGCGGACACGTCGCCTGGGTCGATGCCAGCTTGCCTGGAGAGCCGTCGCGCTACGTGGACGGCTGGCCCGGGCTCGGCTCGTGAGCGGCCGTTCGGAGCTCGAGCAGCACCCGCGCTGCCTCGGCCACCAGGATCGAGCCGCGAGCGGCGATCGTGGCAGCCACCGACTCGACCTCGTCGCCGACGGCGCCGGCGGCGACCGCCACCGAGCGTGCGTGGAGCGACATGTGACCGCGTTGAATGCCCTCGGTCGCGAGCGCGCGTAGCGCCGCGAGGTTCGAAGCCAGGCCCAGCGAAGCGGCGGTCATCGAAAGCTCGTCGGCGTTGTTGGTGCCGAGGATCGTCAGCGCGAGCTGCGCGACCGGGTGCACGCGCAGCGTGCCGCCGACCGTGCCGAGCGACAGCGGCATCGTGAGCTCACCCACCAGATCTTCGCCGTCGCGGCGCCAGACGGCGAGCGGCCGGTATTCGCCGGTGCGCGCCGCGTAGGCGTGGGCACCGGCTTCGACGGCGCGAAAATCGTTTCCGGTCGCGATCACCACGGCGTCCACGCCGTTCATGATGCCCTTGTTGTGGGTGGCGGCGCGGTACGGGTCGAGCTCGGCGAAGCGCGACGCGGCCACGATGCCGTCGGCGATTTCGTGCGGCTCGAGCGCTTCGACGGAGCCACCGGGCTGGGACGGAGCGCGCCCGAAGGCGAGATCGCGAGCGTGGACGCGGCAGCTCACGTGCACGCGCCGGCGATCGCAGAGGTTCGACAGGATGCGCAGCCCGAGCGTGGCGTGCGCGATCCGCGCGGCGACGGGGCCCACGGCTTCGGCGATCGCGTTGACCAGGTTCGCGCCCATCGCGTCCTTGCAATCGACGAGCACGTGCAGGACGACCATGCCGTGCCCGAGGTCGCGCACCTCGATATCGCGCGGACCACCTCCGCGCCCGAGCAGGCCCGGAACGGCGCGCCCGGCCAGCGAGAGGAGCTCGCCCTTGTGGCGTTCGAGCTCGGCCGTCGCTTGTTCGGAGGAGCGAATGCCGGTCAACTGCACCTGGCCAATCATCAGCGACTCCGGCACCTCCGCCGTGAAGCCGCCGCCCGCGCGCACCATGCGCGCCGCGTTCGAGGCCGCGGCCACCACGCTCGGCTCTTCGACGACCATCGGCACGAGCCGATCCTTGCCGTTGATGCGCACGTTGAGCGCGATGCCGAACGGCATGCCATAGGTGCCGAGCACGTTCTCGACCACCTTGTCGGCCATCAGCGCGTCGAGGCCGCCGCCGGCGACCGCGCGCTCCAACACCTCGGGGTGAACCCCGGCCCGGTCGCACACGACACGGCGCCGCTCGCGAAGCGGCAGCTTGTAAAACCCGGGGATCCGAGAGCCTCTGTTGTCCATCGGGCGGAAGGCTAGCCCACGAGCCCGACGCCCGGCACGCCGAGCGCCGCCGGCAGGTGCGTGAAGCCCGAAAGCTCGGCGGGCGGCGGGAGCCCCTCACTCACCCACAGGGCAATATCGCCGCCCCCCGCGCCGGCAGGCAGCGCCGCAGCGCCCACGGCACGAGCGGCCCCGGCGAGGCGCTCGAGCTCCGGGGTCACGATGTTCGCGCCGGCGGCGCGGCCGAGCGCGGAGAGGGCGCGCTCCTGGTCGGCGAGCGCATCGATCAACGCCCTCGAGTCGCCACGTCCGACGGCGCTCGCGGCGCGCTCGGAGGCGTCCACCTGAGCCGCGAACAGCGCGTCGAACGCGACCGGATCACGCGCCTCGAGCTCCCGCACGCGCCGGATCAGCTCGCGCGTGGAGGCCGACTCGGGGGCGACCAGGATCTCGATCGACACGGCCTCGGGCAGCCGCACCTCCGACACCTCGAGCTCGCCCGAGACGCGGCGCGCGGCGATCACTCCGCCGAAAGCGCTGGCAGCGACGTCTATGCCGCTGCCCCCGCCCTGGGCGCGCGCGTGCGCCGAGAGCGCCGGTGAGAGCACGCGCGCTATCAGCGCCGAGCGCTCGAGCGCGGGCTCGCGCGCGAGCTCCAGCGCACCGAGGCTCGCCACCAGGATCGCCGCGCTCGAGCCCAGGCCGAGCTTGCGCCCGCCCTCTCGCAGGGCGGAGGCATCGATCCACGGCGCGGGCGCCTCACCGAGCGCCGCCTTCACCTCTTCGGTCACGAAGCTCGGGGCGAGCGCGGTGTCGGCCAGCGCGTAGCGATCGACCGCCGCCACCAGGGCGGGCGCGCCTTCGAGCACGGCGTACGCGCCCGAGATCACGATTTTACCGGGTGCTCGAGCGCGCATGGCCCTAGCCCGCTTCGACGCGCGCGCCGCCGCCGGGCCCGCTCACGACCACTTTCTCGACGCCCGTCGTGCCGCGCAACGCGGCCTCGACGCTCGGCGCCTCGCGGCTCGGCACGAACACCTTGACGTGCGGGCCCGCATCCATCGTCGCGTAGGCCGAGATGCCGTCCGCGCGCAGCTGCCGCACCCGTTCGAGCACGTCGAGCGTCGCGGCGCGCAGGTACACGAGCGCGGGGCGCGCGGCGAGCATCGAGGCGTGCATCATCAGCGTGCTCTCTTCCATGGCCTGACCCAGGCTTGGAAAATCGCGCTCGGCGAGCGCCCGTTTGGCGCGCTCGAACAGCGCCGGCGCCTCGCTCACCCAGGCCGGGTAGTACGGGCTCGTGGCCTGCGTCTGCAGCATGCCCGAGGTGGAGCCGACGGCCTTCGGCCCGAGCGTGGTGAGCGCGATCACGACCTTGAGGTCGAGGTGATCGGCCGGAAAGAGCTCACTCGCCGACTCGGCCTCGGCGAGCAGCTCGGTCCAGCCACCGAAGATCGAGCGCGCCGCAGAGGCCGAAGCGCGGCGTGACAGCGCGCTTTGCTCCGCGCTCGACAGGCCGAGCCCGTATGCCGCGGAGCCGGCCACGACCAGCGCTGCGAAGCCGGAGGCGCTCGACGCGAGACCCGAGGCCGTCGGAAAATCGTTGTGTGAACGCACGCGCGCGCGCTCGCGCTTGCCGCCGAGCGTCCGGAGCTCGTCCAGCACGCGCACCACGCGCTCGCGTGCCTTGCCGGTCACGGCAGTGCCGTCGAGCTCCACCTCGTCCTCGACGAGCGCCGCGTCGAGCTCCACGCGCGTGCGCGTCGTGAGCGCTGCGAGCGTGAGCGACAGGCTCGGGACCGCCGTGCGGTTGTCGCCGCTCCCAGATTTTCCCCAGTATTTGACGAGCGCGATGTTGGAGCGCGCGCTCGCGGTCGCAGAGCTCACGCTTCCACCGCCGGATGGCGCGAGACGCTGGTGGGGAAGCACTCGAGCCCGAGCGCGCGGAAGGCCTCGAGCACGGCCTCCGGACGGTCCTCGACCAGCGCCACCACGGCGCCCCCGCCGCCCGCGCCGGTGAGCTTCGCCCCGAGCGCTCCGGCGCTGCGCGCCGCCTCGCACGCCGACTCGATCGCATCGGTGGACACGAACAGGCCTGACAAGATCATCTGGTTTAGATCCATGAGCTTCCCGAGCGAGTGGAGATCGCCCGCCGCGAGCGCAAGCCGCGCGTTCTCGACCAGCGAGCGGATGCCGGCGAGCGATTTCTCCACGAGCTCGGGCCGGCGCGCCCGCAGCCTGGCGACGCTCTCCACCATCAGCTTCGTCGAGGCCGGCGGCCCGGCGAGCGCCACGCACAGCGACAGGTCGGCGCCGAGCGGGAGAGGCCGCGCGCCCGCGCCCTTTTCGAACCACAAGCAACCGCCGTGAAAGGCGGCCGCCGCGTCGATGCCCGAAGCCCGGCCGTGGAACACGTTCTCCCACGCCCCCGCGGCCTCGAGCACTCGAGCTTCGAGCGGCGGCTCTCCGAAGCTCTCGAGCACGCTCTTGGCAATGGCGACGCCGATCGCCGCCGAAGCGCCGAGGCCGGAGCCGACCGGCATGCCCAGGGTCACCTCGACGCGGACGGGCGGCGCGGGCAGCGCGGAGAGCAGCGCCGAGAACGCGCGCCCGAGCTCGCTGTCGTCCGAGGCCGAGGCGCGGAGCTCGCCGAGCGACAGCGTGGAAGCCTCGGCCGGCTCCGCGCGGGCCGTCACCCCGGCCGAGATCCCGACCGCGATCGCCGGTACGCCGTAGACGACCGCGTGCTCGCCTAGCAGGATCAACTTTCCGTGCGCCCGGGCCATGCCGTTCTAACCCTTGGGTATTATTGAACGCGCTCCGTCAGCGCGTCGACCGCGCCCGACAGCAACGCCGCACCGTCCGCCGATACCCCGCGGCCGAGCGCCGAGCGCCCGAGCGCGGCAAGCTCGACGATCTGCGCCTCCACCCGGGCGCGAGCGCCCGAGGACTCGATCAACCCGAGGGCGCGGCGCACCTCGAGCTCGCGCGCTTTCTCGTTGCCGACCACCCGTTCCAGCGCGGCGCGCTCGCGTGGCTTGAGCAGCCGCCGCGCTTCGAGCAAGAGCCGCGTCCGCTTGCCCGCGCGCAGATCGCTGCCGAGCGGCTTACCCGTCTTCGCCGGCTCCCCGAACGCCCCGAGCAGATCGTCCCGGAGCTGGAAGGCGATCCCGACGGGCGCCGCGAAGCGCTCGAGCGCCTTCAGCGTCTCGGGCCTGGCTGAGGCGATCGTCGCCCCGAGCGCGAGCGGACCGGCCACGGTGTAGCTGCCGGTCTTGAGCGCGTAGACCGCCTCGGGCTCGGCGCTCTCGCCGAAGGAGTCGAGCTGTTGCCCGAGCACGGCGTCGTGCTGCATGCGGGCGAAGCGAGCCACGACGGCCTCGAGCGACGCCTTCGGCAAGCCCGCCCCGACCAGCGTCTCGAGCGCGAGCGCGGCGGCGTAGTCCCCCGCGAGCACGGCGGCCACGGCGCCGCGGTGCGGCTCGCCGAGTCGCTCTCCGAACAGCGCGTGCAACGACGGACCGCCGCGGCGCACCGGATCGCAATCCATCCAGTCGTCGTGGATCAAGAAGTACGCTTGCAAGAGCTCGACGGCGACACCCGCTCGATAAGCCGCTTCGGTGTCGTAGCGCGCCGCGGCCGCGCGACAGCCGGCGACGATCAGCGCCGCGCGCAGGCGCTTGCCCCCGCGGCGGCACAGATCCGAAACGCCGCCGATCATCCACTCGAGCTCGGGATCGACCTCGAGCGCGTGCTTTCGCCGAGCCTCGAGCAAGCGCTCGAGCCGCCCCGTCACCTCGCGCTGCACCTCCGAAAGTAACGACAGAAACGGATTTTCCGGCGTCACCTGCTTTCGGCTCACGGGTTCACGGCGGCGCTTCACGGTGCTCGGCATCTTGGTCGGGGGCGAGCCTAGCTCCGGCCCCGGGCGGCGGCTATGCTCCCGGACCGGCCTCGAGACGCCGTGCTTCCGGAATGTCCGACATCACGCAGAGAAAGGCCGACCACCTCGATCTCACGACGCGAGGCGACGTGGGATTCCGGAAGAACTCGACGCTGCTCGAGTGCGTGGAGCTCGTGCACGACGCGCTGCCCGAGCTGTCCTTCCCGGAGCTCGACACGGGGGTCGAGCTGTTCGGAAAGAAGCTCAAGGCGCCGATCCTGATCGCCGCCATGACCGGCGGCCACGAGCGCGCCGAGCGCATCAA
The DNA here is from genome assembly GCA_025937835.1 of Polyangiaceae bacterium. Lineage (GTDB taxonomy): Bacteria > Myxococcota_A > Polyangia > Polyangiales > Polyangiaceae > PMG-095. The sequence continues at coordinate 78,194 of JAICQO010000013.1, read as the reverse complement.
CCGCGAGCTTGCCTCGATCGCCGAAGAGCGCGGCCTCGCCTTCGGCCTCGGCAGCCAGCGCGCGATGCTGACCCGGCCCCAGACGCGGGCGAGCTACAAGATCCGCTCCGAGGCGCCGAACGCGCTCGTGCTCGGAAACCTCGGCATCGTCCAGGCCAGCGCGCTCGCGACCCGCGAAATCGCCGAGCTCGTGGCAGAAGTCGGCGCCGACGCGCTCTGCGTGCACCTGAACCCGGCCATGGAGCTGGTCCAGGACGACGGCGATCGAGACTTCCGGCGCGGCCTGGAGACGCTCGCGCGGCTCGTGAACGAGCTCGGCGTGCCGGTGATCGCCAAAGAGACCGGCTGCGGCCTGTCGCCGAGCGTGGGCCGGCGTTTGCGAGCGCTCGGCGTGCGACACGTGGACGTCTCGGGCGCTGGCGGCACCTCGTGGGTCGCGGTCGAAATCGAGCGCGCCAGCCCCCGGAGGCGCGAGCTCGGTCAGACCTTCCGCGAGTGGGGTATCCCAACGGCGGCGAGCGTGGCCTTCATGGCGAGCGCGGGTCTCGAGACGATTTTCGCGACCGGAGGCATCCAGTCCGGCCTCGACGCGGCCAAGGCGATCGCGCTCGGCGCCAGCGCCGCCGGGATCGCGCGGCCCACCCTGCAAGCGCTGGAAGCGGGCGGCCGCGCCGGCGCCGTCGAGTTCTTGAGCCGGATCGAGGAGGAGCTGCGGATGGCCATGCTGCTGGTCGGAGCCGGCTCGCTGTGCGCGCTCCGCGAAGCGCCGCGCGTGGTGCTCGGGCCGCTGAAGGATTGGCTGAGCCAGCTCGGCGGGCTTTCCGCGAGCCGCGGCCCGTGAGTATTCTGGGAAGGTACCCGTGAGCGAGATCGAGAGCCCCGCCCCGCACCCCGAAGCCGCCGCAGCGCCGCCCCCGCCCCCGCCCGGGCCCCCGCCGCCCCCAGCGCCCCAGCCGGCCTCGGGCTGGGCGGAGTTTCGCGAGCGCCTGAGCGTCGAGCGCGTGCGCGCGGCGCGGAGCGAGGTGCAGCGCCGGAGCCAGCGCCAGATCCAGGACCTGGCACTGTCGCAAGCCGCGCGCGATCTGGCCGACTCGACGCTCGACGCGCGCGAGCCGCTGCCACCGGGCACCACCGTCCCGCTGGCAATCGGTCTCTACCGCGACGCGATCTTCTGGGCGCTGTCCGCGAGCATTCCGGGAGAAGCGGCGCCGTCACCGAGGGAAGTGCTGTCGGCGGCGGAGAGCCGCGCGCTGCTCGAAGCCGCGACCACGACCGAGGCGCGCGACGTCGTCGAAATCGTGCTCGAAGAGACGCAGGCCTCGTGGGCCCGCCGCCCGCACCCGGAGCAAGAGAAGGTCGTGCGCACGCTCGGCGAGACCAGCCGAGCCCTGCTCGAACGCGTCACCGCGCCCGACCGCATCGCGCGCTGGGGCTCGAGCGTCCGCGTTGGCCTCACTATCCTCGGCGCGATGGTGTTCTCGTTCCTCTTGTACCAACTGTCGCTCGTGATCCGAGGCCCGGACTACGCGCTCGGAAAGCCCTGGAAGGCGAGCTCGAGCATGTTCCGGTGCAACCCGGAGGCGAACAGCTGCGGCGGCGCGAACACGACGATCTTCTTCCACACCAATGATCAGGAAAAGCCCTGGGTGGAGATCGATCTCGGGGAACCAGTCACGTTCTCGGAGGTAGTCGTTCACAACCGCAGCGACTGCTGTCAGGAGCGCGCGACCCCGCTGATGCTCGAGGCCGGCCCCGATCCAGAGCATCTGGTACAGATCGCTCGCCGCGAAGAGCCGTTCGACGTCTGGCACGCCCGCTTCAAGAGCCAGACCTCGCGCTACCTACGCCTCACCGTCCCTCGCCGCTCGATCCTCCACCTCGAGCGCATCGAAGTGCGGCGTTAGGGCTTACGAGCGCGACAAACTAGCCCTCATCGTCGGGGTTGCGCCGCACGGGCGGAGGAGGATGCGAGTGGGCGACGTTCGACTGGCCCGCCGTGTACGCGGAGTTCGACGCTTCCTGGTAGAGCTCGCGCGCGCCGGGGAAGTCCTCGTCGCGGCGCATGATCTTGATCAGCTCTTGCATCGCCGCCCCGGGCGGCATGCTGCCGTCGTAGAGAGCGAGCTTGATCCGGAGCACGTCGAAACGCCGGTCGGAGGCGTCGGTGGCGGCAAGCGCCTCCCGTGCTCCGTCCAGGTCCCGCGCGCCGAGTAGGTCGTCCACGTCTTTGGGCTCGACAGATCGCGAGGCGTTCACGGTGCTCGGAAGCCTAACAGATCCATTTGGCCTGGCCGAGCGCTCAGCACTTCCAGCGCGGCTCCCCCGGTGGCCTCGGCCGAACGGCCCGGTTTCGCCCGCTCGAACCGCTGGGGCGCAGGCGGTGCGCCAAGGTGGGGAAGCGACCGCGCGACCGCGCGCGACCGCGACCGATGCTCGGAAGCACGCACAACCCTGAACGTAGCGGCGTGGACGATGATAGGCTCGACCGGGTTGTGACCGATGGCGAATGACCCGCGGGAAAAAACCGACGAGCCGGGCAGAGACCTCCGCAGCGAACGCGACGAGGTGCTCCAGCGCTTCACGCGCGGCTCGAGCTTCGCTCGCGAGCTGCTCCAGGACTACGAGGCGCTCGAGCAGCGGGTCAGGAGCCTCGAAGGCGAAAATGCCAAGCTCCGCGCCACGATCGAAGCGGACCACGCGGTTCGCGACCTGTTGAAGAAGATCGAGACGCTCGAGCTCGAGAAAGCCGAGCTCGTGTCGCGCTTCAACCGCGCCGAGGCGCTCCAGAGCAACGTCAGCTCGCGCATGAGCGAGGCGGAGCACGAGTTTTCGAACCTCGCGAACCTGTTCGTCGCGAGCAGCCAGCTTTCTTCGAGTTTGTCGCCGCGCGCGGTCACCCGCAGGATCAAGGAGATTCTGGCGCAGCTCGTGGGCGCGGAAGCCTACGCCATGTACCTCGTCAACGCCGACGGCACCGAGCTCGTGCCGATCGCTTCCGAGGGCGTGCCCGGCGGCAAGCTCGGACCGGTGCGCGTGGCGGGCAGCGAGCTCGGCAAGGTGTTCGAAAGCGGCGAGGCGCGCGTCAACGAAGAGACCAACAGCAACCACGGCTCGCCCGAGCGGCCCGCCGCGGTCTTGCCGCTCGAGATCGACGAGCGTTACGTGGGCGTGATCGCGATCTTCTCGACGCTGGCGCAAAAGCCGCGCTTCAGCACGGTAGATTTCGAGTTGTTTCGGCTGCTCGGACGCCAGGCGGCGGTGGCGCTGGTCGGAGCCAGTCTGTTCATGCGGGCGGAGCACAAGCTCCCGGGGTTAGAGGCGTTCTTGGATTTGAGTGTGTGAGGGATGGCGGAATACTCTTGTTTGGTGGTCGAAGACTCTCCGATGATGCGCCAGCTCTTGGTGTTCGCGCTGTCGCGCGTCAAGAGCCTGCGGGTCACGGAGGCCGATGACGGGGTGGACGCGCTGCGGAAGCTGGCTTCTGCGCGCTACGACATCATCGTCACCGATATCAACATGCCGATCATGGACGGCCTGAAGTTGGTGAAGCGCGTGCGCAGCGATCCGGTTCACAAGGAGACCCCGATCGTGATCATCACCACCGAAGGCTCCCAGGAAGATCGGCAGCGCGCGCTACAGCTCGGCGCGAACGCCTACATCACCAAGCCGATCCAGGCTCCCCAGGTGATTTCGACGGTCAAAGAGCTGCTCCGGATCGAGTAGTCGAGCTGGCGGCCCTGGGTTTCGCGGGCTAGATCCTCGCCTTCTCGTGTGGATCAAGGTCTGCGGCATCACCTCGACGCGTGACGCGCTCGCTGCTCTGGAAGCGGGCGCAGACGCGCTCGGCTTGAACTTCATCCCGACGTCGAAACGCTACCTGCCGCCGGAGCGCGCTCGCGCCGTGGCCGACGCGGTTCGCGGCAAGCTCGAGCTGGTGGGCGTGGTCGCGGACCTTGCTCCCTCCGAGCTCGAAGCGCTACGCGCGAGCGTGGGCCTCGATTGGCTCCAATTTCACGGCAGCGAGTCGCCGGAAGCGCTCGCCCAGGTCCCCCGCTCTTACAAGGCGGTCGGCATCGACGGCCCCGAAGACGTGGAGCTCGCCGTCGCCTACCCCGGCGTACGGCTGCTGGTCGACAAGAAGGCTGGCCCCGCTCGCGGCGGCACCGGACAGGCGTTCGATTGGTCGCTCGTGCGCGAGCTGTCGCGCGAGCGGCCGTTGATCCTCGCGGGCGGCCTGAACCCGGACAACGTCGCGGCAGCGATCCGCGAGGTGTCGCCGTTCGGCGTCGACGTGGCGAGCGGCGTCGAGCTCGGCACACCCGGGCTCAAGGATCCGGCGAAGATGGCCGAGTTCGTAGCCAGAGCCCGAGGCGCGGCGACAACGTGAACGGGCGCGCCGCGCTCGTTCGTGCAGCCGGGTTGCTCCTGGTCGTCGGCTGCTCGAGCGCCGGCATCGACGGCGGTCACACCGAGCCCGCCGCGCCGCATGCGCTCGACCGGATCGCCGAGTACGCGGTCAGCGATTGCCGCGACGCTCGCGGAGAGCCGGTCGCTGCGCCGCCGTGCCGCGTCTCGCGCGTGCGGCTCGGGAGCGGCAGGGACGCGCTCGTCGAAGAGCGCCCGGGCTACGACACGCTCGTGCTCGACCAGGCCCGCGCCGAGGGCAAAAACTGGGTCTTCGCGCTCACTCTCGGCGACGGCAGCGGAGGCCGCGTGATGCACGAGCTCAGCATTCCGGCCGCGCCAGGGCGCGGGCGTTTTCGCATCGCCGACCGCTTCGAGGGCGAGGCCGGAAACGCGGAAGACCCCTTGAGAGCCACGGCCGTCGCGCTCGATTGCGCGCTCGTTCCCCGCGATTCGAGCGGCGCGCTCGACACCACCCGAGCCCTGGAGTAGTTCGACGCACCTGGAAAAAAACATGCCGCAATCGTCCGCATACTTCGGTGAGTTCGGCGGCCGCTTCGTCGCCGAAACCCTGGTCTTCGCGCTCGAGGAGCTGGAACGCGCGGTCCAAGAGATCGTCCCCACCGAGAGCTTCCAGAACGAGTGGCGCGGCTTGCTCGCCGACTATGTCGGCCGTCCGACGCCCCTCTATCGCGCCAAGCGCCTGGCGGAGCGGCTCGATCCCACTGCCGAGAACCTCGGCGAATTGTGGCTGAAGCGCGAGGACCTGTGTCACACGGGCGCGCACAAGATCAACAACGCGCTCGGCCAGGTGCTGCTCGCGAAGAAGCTCGGCAAGCAGCGGATCATCGCCGAGACGGGCGCCGGCCAGCACGGCGTGGCGACCGCCACGGCCTGCGCGGTATTCGGCCTGCCCTGCGAGGTCTACATGGGCGAGGTAGATGTCGCGCGCCAGGCGCCGAACGTCGCGCGCATGCAGATGCTCGGCACGCGCGTGATCCCGGTGAGCTCCGGCTCGCGCACGCTGAAGGACGCGATGAACGAGGCGATGCGCGATTGGGTGACCAACGTGCGCACCACGCATTACTGCGTCGGCTCGGCGGCAGGGCCGCACCCGTTCCCCACGCTCGTTGCCGATCTGCAGAGCGTGATCGGCATCGAGGCCCGCCGGCAGATCCTCGAAAAGACCAACGCTTTGCCGGACGCCGTGCTCGCTTGCGTCGGCGGCGGTTCGAATGCGATCGGCACGTTCCGCGCCTTCTTCGACGATCCGGTGCCCCTGTATGGCATCGAGGCGGCCGGCGAAGGCGTCGACACCGACAAGCACGCCGCGACCATCACCCGCGGCCGGGTCGGCGTCCTGCACGGCGCGCGCACGCTGGTGCTGACCGACGACGACGGACAGATCCAGGAGGCGCACTCGATCAGCGCCGGCCTCGACTATCCCGGCGTCGGCCCCGAGCACGCCGCCCTGCACCGGAGCGGGCGCGCCGTTTATCTCACGGCCACGGACCACGACGCGCTGCAGATCACGCGCGAGGTCGCGCGCACCGAGGGCATCTTGATAGCGCTCGAGACCGCGCACGCCTTCGCCCGCGTGCTCGACGTGGCGCGCCGCGAGCGCGAGCGCCTCGGTCGCCCCGCGCGGCTCCTGCTGTGCCTATCCGGGCGCGGCGACAAGGACCTCGCGACGCTGCGGGAGCGGCTCGGGGGTGAGCCGTGAGCGGCGGGCGCATCGAGCAGACCTTCGGCGCGCTCAAGACACGGAACAAGACGGCGCTGGTCGTGTACCTCACCGTCGGCGAGCCGAGCCTCGCAGACACGCTGGCTTGCGCGCGCGCCGCGCTCGAAGCGGGCGCCGACGTGCTCGAGCTCGGCATGCCGTTCAGCGATCCGACCGCGGACGGTCCGGTGATCGCCGCCGCGAGCTACCGCGCCATCCAGCGCGGCGGCTCGCTGAAGATGGCCCTCGCCTGCGCGAGCGAGCTCAGGAAGAGCAGCGCCGCGCCGCTGGTGTTGATGGGCTACTACAACCCGGTCGTCGCCTTCGGCGAGACGGCGCTGCCCGGCGCCGCGGCCCAGGCCGGCGTCGATGGGCTGTTGATCGTCGACCTACCGCCGGAAGAAGGCGCGCCCCTGCGCGAGGCCGCCAAGGCCGCGGGCGTGGCGATGATCCCGCTGGTCGCGCCCACGACGCGGCCCGAGCGCGAGCCGAAGCTGTTCGCCGAGGCGCGCGGCTTCGTCTACTACGTCACGGTCACCGGCGTGACCGGCGCCAAGGGCGCACCGCTCGGCGAAGCCGGCAAGACCGCGCGCGCCGTCGGAGATCGCGCAGGGCTGCCGGTGGTGGCCGGCTTCGGCGTACGCACTCCAGCCGACGCCAGCGCGCTCTCGCGCACCGGCGTGGACGGCGTGGTCGTGGGCACCGAGGTGGTTCGCGTCATGACCGAAGCGACCGACACCGAAGCCCGGGCGCGCGCCGTGTTCGAGCTGGTGAGCGGCCTGCGCCGCGGGCTCGACGGCGGCTGAAGCCGAAGCCGCACGGAGCTCAGGCCCGACCCGGCTCGCCCGGGTGGAACAGCGACACCACACCCGCGTCGCGCGTCCCCGACCGGTCGAGCGCGTGCTCCCACAGCGCGCGCCGGAGCGTCGTCACGAGCTCGGACAACGCCCCCTCGTCCATCCGGATGCTGAGCGCGCCGAGGTGGACCTGCAGCATCCCGCAGCTGCACACGTCGACGGAGGCGATTCCACCTTCCGCGAGGCGGCGCCGGTTGCAGTCGCTGGGTTCGGGCCGGGCGTGACGGTTCTTGTCGTGAGGCATGGGTCGCAGCCTAGCGCGGGCGCGCCCTCACATGAACTTGATTTTCATTTTCAGTGCTTTGTTGAAAATCATTTTCAGTTCGCACCGCTCCTGGTAAGGGTGGGGGCACGTCGCTCGCCCGTCGCCGCCGTGATGGCCACGGGTCGGCAGCGCGATCACTGGTTCTCGAGGTAGACAACGATGTCCTGCTCGCCCGGCCCCGCCGTCACTGCCCGTTCTGAAGCCTCCAACACGACCGATCGGCGCTGTGAATGCGGAAAGCTGTTGGCGAAGGTCACCCGAGCCGGGCTCGAGCTCAAGTGCTCCCGCTGCCGCCGCGTCGTGGTGATCCCCTGGCAGGAGGTCAGCAGCGAGGGGGAGCCGTAACCGTGACACGGCCTTTTCGACGACGCTGCGGCCTTCTGCCAGGGGCGCCGATTGTACGGCACCCAACGAATACGATTGTCATTAGGGTTCGCCCCTGCCTTGAAAAGGGCTGCATTCGAACGAATCCTGGTGAAAACCTAATTGATTTTCGAATTCAACGAGCTCAGGGCAGCACCACGTCGTAGCCGACGCCCGCGCTGCTCTCGGCGCTGAGGATCAGCACGCTTCGCTCCCCCGGGAGGGGCGTATCCGCGCCGAGCTCGACCTCGAGGATCTGCACCGGCTCGGAGTCGGTGGCTATCCGCGCGCGCAGGGTGCCTGCGCCCTCGACGCGCAGCGAGCTCACGCCCTCGCCGATCGCTAGGTAGACCAGGCCGTACGGCTCGACCACGCCGCTCACGTCCGCGTCGAGCGCCGTGGTCCCGACGCCGTCCACCAGGTCGAAGCTATCGAAGCCGTGGCCGCGCGCCGGATCGTCGAGCCAGAGCGCGACGGCCAGGTCGAGCAGCACCTCGCTGCCGGACCGGGCGTGGCCCGTGTCGGCGAGCGCCGCCTCGAGGCCGGCCCAGCCGTTGGCCGGGTTCTGGGTGACGGCGCGCATCAGCTCCGCGCCGCCGAGCTCCCACAGGTAGGCGCCCAAGGCGAGCCCGGCGCCGTAGTCGAATTTGCGCGCGTCGCTCTGCCCCGGGCCCCAGTTGACGTTCGATTTTCGCGCAAAGCGGTTGAGCAGCGCGCGATCAGTGCTGAAAAAGCCGTTCGCGACCATCGCCGCCTGAGCCAGGGTCTCGTCCAGCCAGCCCGCCTCGTTCGCGTCGTACGCGCGGTGGATGGCGTGGAAGGTCTCGTGCGCGGCGATCGACACTGCGCCGTCGCCGTCCAGCGGGGAAAGATCGGTGCCGTCGAGGTGGAGCTCGACGCCGTCGCACCAGCCGCACAGGTAGCCCGCGCCACCGCCGTTGGTGTCGATCACGAAGATCGGCAGCTTTCCGTCGGGGAGCTGGCTCGTCGGGAGCGCGCCGAACACGGCCTCCTCCGTGGGCAAGACTCCGAGATCGTCGCGGTAGGCGCCGGGGTTGCCGGTGAGCTCGTAGCGGTGGAGGAAGCCGTTGATCTGTTCCTGCGTGATGCTGCTGCCGAAGAGCTCCGGCGCGACGTAGAGCCGGACGCGCTCGGTCTCAGCGCGGCACACGACCGAGACCTCCGGCGTCTCGTGCGTCTCCCCGTCGTAAACCAGCGTGGTCGCCGCTTGCCCGTAACAGGGGGACCCGCTGTAATCCGGGAGCTCACCGGGAGTGCTCGGCTTTCCCCCGCTGCCGACGAGACCGCCCGTGGCACCGCCGCTCGACGAACCCGCCTCGCCGCCTCCCTCCCCCGGGTCCGAGCCGAGCGGTTCGCTGCTGCAGGCGGCGGCGAGGCAGGCGAGGATCACGACCGACCAGCCGAGCGCCGCGGATTGCATGCGCGGAAGTCTACAGGATGCGCGAGCGGCGCATCAACGACAACAGCCCGACCACCACGACCACTACCGCCATCCAGAAGTACAGGTAGCCGTAGTGCCAGCGCAGCTCCGGCAGCACCTCGAAGTTCATGCCGTAAACCCCGACCAGGAACGTCAGGGGCAGAAAGATCACGCTGACCACGGTCAGCCGCTTCATCACCTCGTTGGTGCGGTGGCTGACGATGGACATGTAAAGGTTCAGCGACTCGGACAAAATCTCGCGATCGACGAGCAGATCCTGAAGCACGTGCTCGACGGTTCCCACGATGTTGGCGAGGAAGTGCTGCGTCGCCTCGCTCACGAACAGAGACTTTCGCGTCGCGAGATCGGTCAGCACGGCCCGCGCCGGCAGCAAGATCTTGCGGAAATGCAAGAGATCGGCGCCAAGCTCCGAGATCCGCGCGAACACCTGGTCGTCGACGCGGTCACCGCGGAGCTCGTTCTGGAGCGCCTCGACCCGCTCCTCCATGTGCTTTTGCACGGTCAGGTAGTTCTCGACCAGGTGATCCCAGATCTCGTAGAGGAGAAAGCTCGGGCTCTTGGCGAAGCGCACGAAGTCGTTTCGATAGTCGCGGCGCACCGCGTTCAAAAAGTCGACCGGACCGCGGTGGATCGTGGCCAGGAACTTCTCGGCGATCACCACGTCGACGCGCTCTAGCTCGAAGGCGTGCGCGCGGACCCGACAGCCCGAGACCACGAGGTGCAGGTACTCGTCGTAGCGGGCGTGTTGCGTCGCCGGCTCGCTGTGGAGCGCCGCCTGCAGCACCTCCTCCGAAAACAGGCCGAGTGACGAGAGCAGCTCGCGCGCCTCGACGACGTCACTGGCGGCGCAGTCGATCCACACGAACTTGCCGGCGTCCATCGCGTCCCGCGCCTGGTCGAGCTGCAGCTTGACCTCGACCTTGTTGGCGAAGTCGAAGCCGACCACGTGCAGCACGCACGACATGCGCCGTTCTGCTTCGCTGGTGCTGATCCTGACTGCGGTGTCGGGGCTCATCCGTTCGACTCGCTCCGGGCAGGGCTCGATTCCCTCGGGGAAAGCTACAGCGTGACCAGCAGCGGCGTCACTCCGAACTCGGTTCCGGTGCTGGTGACGATGGCCGCGTGGGCGTAGCCGCCGCCCGGGGCCTCGCCCACCGAGCCCACGTTCACGATCCGAACGTCCGCGACGTTCCGCTCGAAGGGCACGTGACTGCCGCCGCACACGATCACGTCCCCGGGCTCGTCTCCGAGCAGCGCGAGGATTTCGTCGTCGCTCATCTCGAGCGTGAACGGCTCGCTCGGATCGGCGGGAGAGCCGTGGACCACGAGCAGCGTGTGACCGGATTCGAGCGGCAGCCGGGCGAGCGGCGGCAACTTGCCGAGGCGCGCGATGATCAGCTCACCGAGCTCGTTCTGCACTTCTCGGAAACGTTCGATGCGGTCGCGCTCGTGCTCGGTGGTGGCCGACAGGCGCGTGGGATCGATCTGCGACAGCGCTCGGTCGCTCATGCCCTGCACGCACAGCGCCCGGTGCTTCACCAATGTCTTCCAGACCGCGAGCGGCTCCGGGCCGGGAAAGACCAGATCGCCGCACGCCACGAGCTGGTCGAAGCCGAGGGACTGGGCCTCTTCGATCACCGCGTCGAGGGCGCGGGCGTGCCCGTGAATATCCGAGACGCACAGGAATCGCATCTACGAACCAGCGGTCGTACGCCCTTGCGCGGACGAGAACAAGAGAGCGCTGCCGGCCGTCGGTCCTGTGACGGCCTCCGAAACCCTGTCGGAATGGCGCCGGGGCCGCGGGCAAGGCACGATCTTGGGCCCGAGAGCGAGCGTGGACCAGGACAGCCGTTTCGTGGCTCTCGCCGAGAGCATCGACCCCGAGCGGGCGAAAAACCTGGCGTCCGAGCTCGGGGGTGGACGGCGGCGCGCCCTTTTGCTGTTGCTCGCCACCGCTTTTCCGCCCTTCGCCGACCTCGCCGGCGAGCGGCTCGACGCGCTCGACCGGCTGTCGAAGGTGGGAGTGCGCGCGGGGCGACGCCGGCGGGATCTGACGCTGGACGCGCGGCGCGCCGTGGCTCAGGCCTCCGACGCCCGGAGCTTCGCGAGCGCGCTGCGGCGCTTTGCGTGGACGGAGCGGGCGCGGATCGCCCTGCGCGAGCTGTTGCCGATCGAGCTCGGCGGCGCGCCGGTTTCGACGACGGCCCACGAGCTGTCGATGCTGGCGGACGTCACGATCGAGCTTTCGCTGGAGGAAGCGTCTCACCACGTGGCCTCGCAGTCCGGCATGCCCGAGCGGCGCGGGGGGGAGCCGTCGGGTCTGGTCGTGTTCGGGATGGGCAAGCTCGGCGGTGAAGAGCTGAACGCCGGCTCGGACGTCGACCTGCTGTTCGTCTACGACACCGACGACGGCGCGGGCGAATCGAACCTGCACGATCACTGGACGCGCGTGGTACGGCGGCTGGTCGCGACGCTCGAAACCCCGAGCGAAGACGGCTTCGTGTGGCGGGTCGATCTGCGCCTGCGGCCCGAGGGCTCGCGCGGCCCGCTCGTCAATTCCATGGCCGCGACCGAGCGTTACTACGAGACCTGGGGGCGGCTCTGGGAGCGGGCGGCGCTGCTGCGCGCTCGTGCCGTGGCTGGCGACCGCGCGCTCGGCAGCGCGGTCGTGCGCGAGGTGTTCACGCCCTTCGTGTATCGCTCGGCCGTCGATCCGTCGATCGCGCTCGGCCTCGCCGAGCTGGTCGAGCGCTCGCGCCACGAGCTCTCACCGGACCCGAGCCGCGATCTGAAGCTCGGCCCGGGCGGGATCCGCGAGCTCGAGTTCTTCGCCCAGACGCTGCAGCTCGTGTTCGGCGGGCAGACTCCGGCCTTGCGCGTCCAGGGCACGCTGGAGGCCGTGGCGCGGCTGCGGAGCCGCGGCATGCTGAGCGATCGCGAGGCGCGCACGCTATCCCAAGCGCACGCCTTGCTGCGCCGGCTCGAGCACCGCGTGCAGTGGACGACCGGCGTTCAGACGCACCTCTTGCCGAGCGAGCCCGACGAGCTGTCTCGGCTCGCCCGCACGCTCGGGCACACAGACGAGCGCCCGCTGCTCGAGGAGCTCACGCGGGTGCGTGAAGCCGTCTCCACACTGTTCGCGTCGATGCTGCCGAAGGGCCAAAAACAGCAGGCTCCCAAGCGATTTTCCGCGCTCTTGAGCGCGCTGTCCGACGGGCAGAGCGCGCTCGCCGAAGCCGAGCGCGTCTTCGACTCGGCCGAAATCGGCGAGCATCTCGGCGCGCTCTCTCGGCGCCCGGACGGGTTGCTCGGCGAGCTCACCCGCGAGCGCCGGCCCGGCTTTGCAGAGGCCGTGCTCGAGGCGCTCTCGGAGAGCCCCGACCCGGAACAGGCCGCCCGCTACCTGCGCGCGTTCTTCGGCCGCTTCGTCGATGCCTCGCCCTACGTCGGTGCGCTCGCAGAAGATCCCCACGCCCTGTCGCGCTTCGTCACGGTGCTCGGATCGTCGAGCTTCGTCGGCGACGCGATCGTGGCGCGGCCGGATCTGTCGGACGTGGTGTTGTTCGGTGGCGGCGCCGTCAGCGAACCGCGGGCGGCGGTGGACCTCGAGCTCGAGACGCACCTGGCGGCGCTCGGCCCCGAAGCCGCCGAGGACGAGGCGCAACAAGCCTTCGTGACCGCGCTGCGCGTCGCCAAGCGGCGCGTGACGGTCGAGCTCGCCGTCGCCGATCTCGCTGGCAGCATCGGGCTCCGCGAGACGACGCGGCTTTTATCGGAGCTCGCGGAAGCAGAGCTCGACCACACGGCTCGCCGCGTGCTCGGGCCCTCGCCGCGCGGCCTCGCGCTGCTCGCGCTCGGTAAGCTCGGCGGGCGAGAGCTCGGCTACGGCTCGGATCTCGACGTGATCTTCGTGTTCGACCCCGACGCGGCACCCAGCCGTGTCGAGGCGTCGAGCCACTTCTCGCGGCTGGCTCAGCGCATCATCCGGCTGCTCTCCGAGCCGAGCGCGGCGGGCCACGGCTACGAGCTCGACACGCGGCTGCGTCCGTCGGGCTCGCAGGGGATGCTCGTGACCTCGCTCGGCGCGTTCGCGCGCTACCACGGGCTCGCCTTCCCCGGGGACGAGCTGATTGGACCGAGCGTGAGCTCGTCGGGTGCGCCCTGGGAACGTCAGGCGCTGCTCCGTGCGCGGTTCTGCGCGGGCGATCCCGAGCTCGGGCGGCGCGCGATCGCGGTCGCGGAAGCGGCGGCGTACGAGGGCGGCGCCCCCGACGTGGAAGCGCTTCACCGCATGCGGCTCCGCATGCAGCACGAGCTCGGACGCGAGCGCCCCGGCCGCTACGATCTGAAGACGGGCAAGGGCGGCCTGCTCGACGTGGAGTTCTGCGTGCAGTGGCTGCAAATGCAGCACGGTGCAGACCACCGCGTGCGCAGCACCGACACCGGGGCCGCGCTCGACGCATTGTTCGCGATCGGCGAGATCGATCGCCAGCGCTTCGACGAGCTGCGCGAGGGCTACCGCTTCTTGCGCCGGCTCGAGCAGCGGATCCACGTGCTCACGGGCCAGAGCGCGTCGGTGATCGATACCCGCGCGCCGGGCCTCTCCGAGCTGTCGCGTCGCATGGGCTTCTCCGACGAGCCGGGGCGCTCAGCAGCCGAGCAGCTGCTCGCTCAGTACGAGCTGGTCACGGCGACCGTGCGCGACGCCTACTTGTCGGCATTGGCGCTGCCGGCCGCGTGAGCCCGGTCATTCGGCCTTCGACTTGCGAAGGCCGACCCAGAGCTTGGGCTGTGTGCCGTCGAGCGTGACCTTGCGCGTTCCATAGCCCTTGCGCGCCACCTCGACCGCGATCGATTTGTCCTTGGGCACGTCGAACGAGTAGGTCGGGCCGCCCTTCTGCATGATGCCGAGGTAACCGACGGCGGAGTCGTACGGGTAGACGGTGAGCTCGACCTTGACGGTGTCGGCGGCTTCGGCCTTCACGGCGGCGGGAGCGGCGGCGAGCGGCTGCTCTTCCACCTTCTTCGGAGCGGGAGCGGCCGCTGCGCGCGCCGGTGCGGCGGGCTGCTTCGTGTCCTCGGGCTTCGCGGGCGTGGTGCGCTCGGGGGCCTTGGCGACCAACGGCGCGGGCGCCGCCGCCGCAGCCGGTTCAGCTCGCGAGGCGGTCGTGGCCTCGGCCGAAGGCGAGCCGCCAAACATCAAAAAGCCGATGCCCATGGTCGAAAGCACCAGGCTGGCGAGCGGCAACACGTTCATGGGCGAGAACGCCCGGCGAGGCATCGGCCGGGCCGAGGCGATGTCCGGCACCACCGGGTGGAACGACGCCGTGACGGACGGAGCACGACGCGAGGGGTGCACGAGGCGCGCCCCCGAAACGCTGTCAGGCTCGTGATCCGTGGCTTCGGCGAGCGGGGGGTCGCTCGCGATCTCGATGCTGGGCGCGGCGACGGCCGCTAGCGGCGACGGCGCTACGGAAGCCGGCGCAGGCGTGGAGACGGCGACGGCGGGCGCTGCTGCGGCGGACACCGAAACGCTGGCCGCGACAGGCATCGAGTCCGCGGTCACGGCCGCCGGAATCGACGCCGTCGCTGCAGCGGACGTCGGCGCGTTTGCGGCCACTGGGATAGACAGCGCAGGCACGGACGGACGCGCCTCGGCCGGGAAAGAGATCGGAGTCGCGCCGCGCGCGCGTGCGCTGCGCGAAAGGCTCGGCTGGGGACCTGTGCGCGTGGCGGCCGGGCGCACCGCGGCTCGGCGCGCTGCGGGCGCAGCGGACACGGCAGGTGTAACCGACACGGCCGGCTCGGGGCTCGGCTCGGGCGCGACGGACGCCGCGGGCTCGGGCGCGGCCGGGACCTCGGGCTCGGGCTCGGGCGCGGAGGGCGCCGCGACGGCGACCGGAGCCTCGTGGATCACGGCCGAGCCGGCCAGCGCCGCGGTGACGGCGTTGGTGGCGGCGATCCGGGTCGGTTCGTCGTCGGCCTGCGGAGGCTCGGACCAGCCGGATTCGACGAAGCTGTCGACGACGCGCCGGGCGTCGTCCTTTCGCTGCTCCTCCACGGCGCGCACCGCTTCCGTTGCGGGCCTCAGGCTGCGCCGGACTCCGGGACGTAAGCTCGAGCGCCGTGCCGAGGGTGGACCGAAGTCCCAGCCGTCATCCTCGAACGCGTCCAGCGGCGGATCGTCTTTCTTAGCCATTGCCTGACTCGCAACAATGCCGGCTAGCGCACGACGCTTCAAGCGTCTCGAAGCGAGCGCGCGCGGATCGGTCGCAGGGAAACGCTACCTGCGCGCGAGTGTGTGCGCCGCGCTTACGTGCCGCGTCTCAGCAAGCGCGCTGCATCGATCGCGGCGTAGGTAAAGATGATGTCGGCACCCGCGCGGCGAAAGCACGTCAGCGTTTCGAGCAAGCACGCGTCGTAGTCGATGAACCCGCGCTCGGCGGCGGCGTGCAGCATCGCGTACTCGCCACTCACGTGATAGGCGGCGACGGGTAGCGCCGTGCGATCGCGCACGAGTCGGATGATGTCGGCGTACGGCAAGCCCGGTTTGACCAGCAACCAATCCGCGCCCTCGGCCACGTCGAGCTCGATCTCTCGCAGGCATTCCCGGTGGTTGGCCGGGTCCATCTGGTAGGTCTTCTTGTCTCCACTCCGCGGGGTGGAGTCGAGCGCTTCGCGGAACGGACCGTAGAAGGCGGAGGCGTATTTGACGGCGTAGCTGCAAATCGCGACCCGGCTGTGGCCGGCGGCATCCAACGCCCGGCGGATCGCTCCGACCCTGCCGTCCATCATGTCCGAAGGTGCGACCACGTCCGCACCCGCGTCCGCCTGTGCGACCGCCATCTGGGCGAGGAGCGGCAGCGTCTGATCGTTGTCGATGATCCCGTCCACGACCACGCCGTCGTGGCCGTCCGACGAGTACGGGTCGAGGGCCACGTCCGTGATCACCACCAGCTCGGGCAGGGCCTGCTTCAAGGCGCGCACACTGCGCTGCAGGAGCCCCGACGCGTTCAGCGATTCGCTGCCGCGCGGATCCTTCAGCGAGTCGGAGAGCGCCGGGAACAACGCCACCGCCGGCACGCCCAGACCGAACGCCTGGGACGCGGTCTCGACCAGAAGGTCGATCGACAGCCGCGCCTGGCCCGGCATCGAGCCGATCGGCGAGCGCTGGGCCGTTCCCTCCTGCACGAACAGCGGCAGCACCAGGTTGGCTGCCGAGAGCGAGGTTTCGCGGACCATCCGCCGCATCCCGGCGCTCTGCCGGTTCCTGCGCGGGCGTTGAGCCAGAGTCATGGAAGTCCGCGAAGCTTACCCCAAAATCCGGGCACGAGTGTGGTAACGCTCGAAGCACGCGAACCACCGGAGGCAGCGATGTCGAGCGAGAAAAAGTTTCTGGTCGTGACCGCCGTGGGGCCCGATCGCCCCGGCATCGTGAGTGACCTTTCGGGCATTCTCCACAGCGCAGGCGCGAACCTCGAGGACAGCCGCATGGCCGCGCTCGGCGGAGAGTTCGCGATCCTCTTGCTTGCCTCGGGGACCGAAGCCGCGCTGTCGCGGTTGACCGCGATCCTGAAGGACAGCCAGGCCTCGCTCGGGCTACACATCGTCCAGAAAGAGACGAGCGCGCCCAAGACCGAGCGGCGCGTCCTGCCCTACGCGATCCGCGTCTCCGGCTTCGATCGCCCCGGCATCGTCCAGGCCGTGACGCACACGCTGGCGCGCCGCAACGTCAACGTGCGCGCGCTCGAGTCGCGCCTCGCCTACGCGCCGCACAGCGGCACGCCGATGTTCGTGCTCGAAGCCGAGCTCGAGGTCCCCTCCGAGATGGCCCTGTCGGAGCTGCGCCGGGAGCTGTCGCAGCGCTGCGAAGAGGAAAACCTCGATCTGTCGTTCGACGCGGGCGGCTGAGCCGGGCGCTCAGCTCTTGGCCAGCGCGCCCAGGTAGCTCAGGAACCGGCGCGAGCTCTGCGGCCGCTTGCCCTGGCGCTTTCTGCGCTGTTGCTCGCGGTTCCAGGCGGCGATCTTCTGCTGGTAGAGCGCGGTTGCCGCTTCGTAGCGCTGGTGCAGCGTGCGGAGCTCGCCCGGGTCGTTGCCGCCGTCGAGCTCGTATTTGCAGTCGGTGGCCTGGATCAGCTTCAGCCGCCGCAAGCCGCCTTGCTTGTCGAAGGCCGGGTCGAACGGGAAGATCCGACAACCGAGCGGGCGGGAATCGTAGATCTTGCAGCGCAGATCTTCACCGAGGTAGCGACAGCCGCCGGCCTGGTGGCGCAGGATCATCACCCGCTTTCCCTGGCCGAGCAGCGCGAACGCCTCGGGCTCGCCGTCGAGGTCGATCGCGTCCTCGTCCACGAAACGCACGAAGTCCATCGGGTCGTCGCCGGTGCTCTCGCGGATCCGGATCACGTCGGCACAGGTCAGCGGAAGCAGCGGCTCTTTGCAGCAGTTACCGCAACCCGTGCAACGGAACTTCAGCAGCTCTTTTGGGCTTCTCACGACGTCAGACGCCTCTTTACTCACGGAGGCGGCCGCGCGTCCAGGACGGTGTAAGGAACCGGGCGCCGAGGCCCGCGCCGGGATTGCGGTCGAAGCCCCGGAAGTATGCGACACTGCCTGAGATGTCTCTGAAGATCGACCAGGATCACTCGCGCTTCCGCGGCATCGTCCGCGGCAAGATCCGCGACAACCTGAGGCGCTACATCTCGCAGGGCGAGCTGCTCGGTCGCAAGGGTAAGGACATCGTCAGCATCCCGGTCCCGCACATCGACACACCGCGATTCATCTTCGGAGACAAGCAGAAGGGCGGCGTCGGGCAGGGTGACGGCGAGGTCGGCGACGCGGTCGGCGGCGAAGGCGACGAGCAGCAAGACGGCGCTGGACAGGCCGGCAAGGACGCGGGCGAGCACATCCTCGAGGTCGACATCACGCTCGACGAATTGGCCGACATCCTCGGGGAGGAGCTGGAGCTGCCCGCGATCGAGAACAAGGGCAAGAGCCGGATCATCGCCGCCAAGGACAAGTACACGGGCATCCGTCGCGTCGGCCCGGAGTCGCTGCGTCACTTCAAGCGCACCTACCGCGAGGGCCTGAAGCGCGCGATCGCCAGCGGCGCCTACGACCCCAAGAACCCGCTGGTGGTGCCGCAGCACGAGGACAAGCGCTACCGCTCCTGGACGGAAGACCTCGAGCCGGTCGCCAACGCCGTGATCATCTACATGATGGATGTCTCCGGCTCGATGGGCGACGAGCAGAAGGAGATCGTGCGCATCGAGAGCTTCTGGATCGACGCGTGGCTCAGGCGGCAATACCAGGGCCTCGAGAGCCGCTACATCATCCACGACGCGGTCGCGCGCGAGGTGGATCGCGACACCTTCTTCCGCACGCGCGAGTCGGGAGGGACGATGATTTCGAGCGCCTACCGGCTGGCGGCGCAGCTCATCGACCAGCACTACCCGAGCACCGAGTGGAACGTGTACCCCTTCCACTTCTCCGACGGCGACAACTGGTCGATGGAGGACACGCTGACCTGCGTCGAGATTCTGAAGCGGGACGTGCTGCCGCGCGTGAACATGTTCGCCTACGGCCAGGTCGAGAGCCCGTACGGCTCCGGCCAGTTCATCAAGGACCTGCGCGAGCACCTGTCGGGTGACGAGCGCGTGGTCACCAGTGAAATCCGCGATCGCGACGCGATCGTCGGCAGCATCAAAGACTTCTTGGGTAAGGGAAAATGACGCTCGCGCACCCCAGCTTGCCCCGCTACCTCCGCATCGAACAGGACAAGATCGAGAAGATCGCGCGCTCGCACGGGCTCGACTTCTTCCCGGTCGTGTTCGAGATGCTGAGCTACTCGCAGATGAACGAGATCGCGGCCTACGGCGGCTTCCCGAACCGCTACCCGCACTGGCGCTTCGGCATGGAGTACGAGCGCCTGGCCAAGAGCTACGAGTACGGCCTCTCGAAGATCTACGAGATGGTCATCAACAACAACCCCTCGTTCGCCTACCTGCTCGAGGGCAACAGCCTCACCGACCAGAAGCTCGTGATGTGCCACGTGTTCGGCCACGTGGACTTCTTCAAGAACAACTTCACGTTCCGCTCGACGGACCTCGACACGATGGATCGCGTGGTCGACCCGACCACCAAGCGCGGCAACGGCTACGACCCGAACCGCAAATGGATCGACAAGATGGCGAACCACGGCGCGGCCGTGCGCCGGATCGTCGACCGCTACGGCATCCAGCGTACGGAAGAGTTCATCGACGTCTGCCTGTCGCTCGAGAACCTGATCGACCCCTGGTCGCGCTTCGTGGTGCGCCGCACGGTGGAAGACGAGGAGGACGAGCACCCGCGCGAGGTCGAGGTCCCGCGCATGCGCGCCAAGGAGTACATGGACGAGTTCATCAACCCGTCCGAGTACATCGAGGAGCAGAAGAAGAAGCTGACGCTCGAGCGCGAGAAATCCAAGGGGAAACACCCGCAGACGCGCGAGCAGGACGTGCTCTTGTTCTTGATCGAGAACGCGCCGCTCGAGCGCTGGGAGCGCGCGATCCTCAGCATCATCCGCGAAGAGGGCTATTACTTCGTGCCGCAGATGCAGACCAAGATCATGAACGAGGGCTGGGCGTCTTACTGGCACTCGAAGATGATGACGGGCGACGTCTGCGACTGGAGCGAGATCGTAGACTACGCCGAGAACAACGCGGGCGTGATGGCGACCTCCGGCGGCCGCCTGAACCCGTACAAGCTCGGCGTCGAGCTGTTCCGCAGCATCGAGGATCGCTGGAACCGCGGGCAGTTCGGGCGCGAGTGGGAAGAGTGCAGCGACCTCGACGACAAGAAGAACTGGGATCTGCGGCTCGGCCTCGGACGCGACAAGGTGTTCGAGGTGCGGGCGATGTACAACGACGTCACCTTCATCGACGAGTTCTTGACCGAGGAGTTCGCGATCGAGCACAAGCTGTTCAGCTACAGCTGGTCGAACCGCAGCGAGCGCTTCGAGATCGAGTCCCGCGAGTTCCGCGCCGTGAAGGAGAAGTTGCTCGCGCAGCTCACGAACTTCGGGAATCCCCAAATTTTCGTGGAGGATTCGAACTTCGAGAACCGCGGAGAGCTCTTGCTCACGCACGACCACCGCGGCGTGGATCTGCGCGCCGACTACGCGCGCGAGACGCTCTCGGCGCTGGTGCGGATCTGGCGCCGTCCGGTGTGTCTCGCGACGCGCGCCGACGGCAAGGCGGTGGTGCTGCGCTACGACGGCAAAGAGCACTCGTCGCGAAGCTCCGACAGCTGAGCGAACCCCGGGGGGCCTGGTGCGCGCGTCGTGGCTGTGTCTGTTCCTCTTCGCCTGCGCGGGTCGCGGCGCCTCGCCTCCCCCCGCGGCGGCGCCGCCTCCGGGTTCTGAGTCGGCGCTCGCGGCAGCTCCCGTCGAGTCCGCGCCGCCCCCCGCCGCGCCGGCTGAAACAGCGCCCGCTCCGAGCAGCGCAGCGGCGGCCGCGCCGCTCGCCACCGAGCCGCTGCCTCCGCGCGGCCTGGCAGGGGCCAGCAACAGCGCGCTCGATAGGGCGCTTGCGGAGGGCGATCGAGCTTACGCCGCCGACGATTCGAAGGCGGCCCTGGCCGCTTACAAACGCGCCGAGAAGCTCGCGCCAGGCGCCGCGGCACCGAAGGTCGGCCTGGTCCGCGTCGCGCTCGCCGAGTCCGGCATCGCCAGCGAGTTCGGCGCGGCGCCCAGAGACCCGAAGCTGCTCGCGCTGCTCGCGAAGCTCGACGCCGCGAACAAGCTCGACGCCGCGTTCGGCCCCGCCGAGCTCGAGCGCGGCCGGGTGCTCTTGATGCTGGGTGAGGGAGCGCGGGCGCTCGAAGCGCTACGGCGCGCCGTCACGCTCGTGCCGGACGATCCGGAGGCTCACTCGGCGCTCGGCGTCGCGCTCCTGTCCACGGGCAACGCGGCCCAGGCGCTCGCCCCGCTGCGGCGTGCCGTGGAGCTCGATCCCGGCGCGCTCGAACGCTGGCGCGCGCTCGGCGCAACCGAGCTCGTGCTGGGGCAGGTCTCGGAGGCGATCTCCGATTTTTCCCGCGCGGTGACGCTCGCGCCGAGCGACGCGCGCTCGCGCGGGGATCTCGGCGCGGCGTACCTGTCTGCCGGCTTCCTCGATCAGGCCGTGCACGAGCTCGAGCGCGCCGTGGCCCTCGACGCAAGCCGCGCAGCGCTGCACTCGAACCTGGCCTACGCGCGCCTGCTCCAGGGCGACCTCGCGGGAGCGCTGTCCCATGCGGAAGACGCGACCCGGCTCGACCCGAACCTCGGCTCGGGCTGGATCAACCTCGGCCTCGTCCACGCCAAGCGCGGCGACCACGACCGCGCGCGCAAGGCCTTTCAGCGCGCGCTCGCCCTCGACCCCGAGGATCCGCGCGCCAAAGCGAACCTCGAAGAGCTCGACGCGGTTCAAAAGCCGCGCTGAACTGACGAGGTCGCGCCTCAGCGCATAAGCGCCTCAGCGCACGAGGGACCAACGCCTAGCTTCGTCGCTGTAGGTGGTCGAGGACACCTACAATCACAACAGACGCTACACCCCACGCCCACCGCGGAATCCAGCGAGGGCGCGCCGCAGAGACTTGCTGCCTTCGCGCCACGTCGTCCCGCTCAACGAGGATGCGGGCCGCTTCCCGCGGCGAGATCTCGCGCCTCGCGACCCGTTCGAACATCTCCGAGTTCGTGATGGTTTCCATCGTCAGGGCTGGGGATACCCTCGCATGATTACAGCGTCCATTCAAGGAGCCCGAGGTAGGGCTGCAGAAAACGTTCCAAGTCCCGGGCCTCTAGATCGAAATGGTGGGCACGGGCGCTGTCTATCGAAACCACTGCCGAGATCCCCGAGCGGCCACGCACAGGCAGCACCAGGATACTTCGGTAGTCCTTTTCCACATCGCCGTACTCACGGTGCACGTTCCCAACGACGATGTGGTCGCCCGATTCGAAAGCCTTTGCGGCAGCCATCGTCGAACGAGAGTACCGTGCCCCTGGCATCCGGTGGTCGCGGTCTCGCGCTATCACCACCAAGCTGTCCCCATCTTCCACGAGTAAGTTGACGAAGATCTCAGTGCGGCTGAAGTCCGCTCGGTGGGCGCGAACATAGGAAGCGATGAGCTCCAGGGCTTCGCGTTGGAACCGGGAAACCTCCTCTCTGGTCATTTCCGGGTGACGTTGGAGATCCTTAATGAGGCGGTACAACAACGCCTTCCGCTCGAGGTAGTCCCGGTGAACGATCTTCATCGTCCGATTCGAACTGAAGACGGCTGCCTTCCCCAAAACCAAGACCACGGTGATGGCGGAGTGAAGCAAGCCGAGGCCGACCGACTTTTGGTACACGGGAATACCGAGAGCGCCTAGGGAGAGAAGGAAGATTCCGGTTCGCAACCACCACGAGCCGGAAAACATCGCCGCTCGCGCTCGATGCCAGGTAATCCTTATCCATCGAGAGAGCTGCGAGCGTAGACCGGTGGGGATCCGTGTGGATGCCGATCGGGACATTCGGGACGCACCCTACAGCGCGGGTATCGGATCAGCCAACAGCGTCGGACGGACTTTGTTTGTCATAGCAGCACCAGAGCCCCGGTCCCGGGACCCTGTTTCGAACCGGCCGCTACCGTCACGATCCCAACCCGAATCCCGCTCCGATCCATCGCCGATCCCGAATGCGCTCCCGACGCCACCGCCGAATCCCCCTCCCGAACCCCAACTCCGCGCGGGCAGGCGCGGCTGCTGCTCACTCCCCTCGCCGGCGCGCGTTGCCTCACGTCGCTCTCGACGCCCGTCGCGCTCTTATCAGCGAGGCCCCCCAAACCCAAGCTACCCGCCCATCGCCGACACATAGCGATCGATCGCTTCCTTGGCCTCCGTCGTGATGGAGCGGAACTCGAGGCCCACGGCGTCCTTGCCGCGCGCCGTGCGGATCCAGCGCGTCGTGGCTTCGAGCTCGGCGATTTTGCCGACGATCGGCAGCGCGAAGCGGACGCGCACGAGCTCGCTGGCCGCGACCGAGGTCGTCAGCACCGCCAACAGGCCGCCGCCCGACACGTCTTCGCTGCGGCCGTCGATGCTGGTGCCGTCGGGGCGGAGCACGCGAACCGGCGTGACGTACGGGGCGCGCGGGAACTTGCGCTTCACCGCTGCGGCGTCGGGGCCCGCCGGCTGGGCGCCGCGGTTGATCGGCCCCGAGAGCAGCGAGGAGGCTTCGGCAGCGCCGCCCTTTGGCGCCAGGGCCTCGGCGAAGGCGCGCATCGTCGGATGGCGCTCGGCGGGGTGATAGCGCAGCGCGGTCGCGATCGCGCGCGACAGATCCGCGGGCACCTCGGGGTTTCGGCTCTGGGCCGTGGGCATCGGCTCGGTCGCCGTCTTCAGCAGCACGTCGGCGTAGTTGCCCTCGAACGGCACGGTGCCGGTCAAGCACTCGAACAGCGTGATCCCGAGCGCGTAGATGTCGGAGCGCTCGTTGACGTCGTCACTGGCGTGGAGCTGCTCGGGCGACATGTACTCGGGCGTGCCCATCACGATGCCCTGTCCCGTCAGCTTGCGGCCACCCGCGCGTTCGAAGCGCGCGATCCCGAAATCGAACAACTTCAGGTACTCGCGCCCATTTTCGGCGCGCGCCACGAAGACGTTGCCGGGCTTGATGTCGCGGTGGATAACGCCTCGCGAGTGGGCATGAGCGAGCGCGTCGCACAGGCGTAGGCCGATGATGCGCGTCTCCTCGACGCCGATCTTGCGCCGCGCGGTGAGCAAGCCTTCGAGCGTTCGCCCCGAGAGCAGCTCGGTCACCAGGAACGGGCCGTAGGCTTCGTCGACACCGGCGTCGAGCACATCGACGATGCTCGGGTGGCGGACCGCGTTCAGCGCCTGCGCCTCGTAAATCAGGCGGATTTTGATGTCTTCGAGGCGGCGCTGTTCGGGGAGCAACAGCTTGATCGCCACCGGGCGGCCCAGGTAGCCGTGATCGGCTTCGTACACGACGCCGACCGCTCCGCGGGCGATCTCGCGCCGGACCCTGTAGCGGCGATCCACGACGTGACCGAGCTCGGGTATCTCCACCATGCCTCGAAAGCTCCCTCCAGGTTCGTCGGCTCCGAGTCGCCGCTCAGGGTTGTGGCTGACCGACGCGCACGATGAGCGGCGGGTGCCGGGGTAGGTACGGCTTCGGTCCCGTTTGGACACGCACGGCCACCGGTTCGCGGCTCTCCACGCTGCCGGTGTAAGCCGAGAACCCGAAGGACGCGCCGGTCCGCGTGGCCTCGAAGCTCGAGTCGATCAGGTAGAGACCGGGCTCGTCGAACGTCCCGTCGGGGCAGAGCTCGATCAAGCGGCTCACCGCGCGAACACGCCCGCCGGGCTTCACGCGGCTGAAGCTCTGCCGATCGGGCGCTCGCACGTCGGGGCCAGGCTCGCAGCGCACGACGCCGCTCGGGCCGGACACCTTGAAGCTCAGGCCTTCGCGCCGGAAATACAGGTGCCGCGACTCCTTGCCGCGGTTGACGATCGACACCGCCACCGTCACTTGCCGCGCGGTCGCCGCGTCGGAGCCGTCGCTCGCGACCAGCTCGAACGGCTCGGTCGGGGGCGGCTCGGCGGGGGCGGCGCGCGCCGCGACCTCGATCGCCGGCGCGATCAGCTCCTTGACTGCGTCCCGGTCGGAGCTCGGAGCCCCCGGACCGGGATCGCGCGCGGGCTCCTCAGCGAGCTTCTCGAGCTCCGGGAGCGCAGCGGCTCGGCGCGCCACGAAGGGCTGGGTCTGCTCGACGACGACGGTCTCGCGCTTGCCCTTCTTCCAGACGGTCTTGGTCTTTTCCACGAAGCCGAGGTGGGCCGCGACCTTTGCGCCGCCGACGAGGACCGCAGCTTGCTTCTTCGAGAAGCAGTACAGGCGCGGATCGAAGCTGTCGACCACGCCCTCGCCCGGCTCGAGCACGACCTCGAGCTCGGCTTGCGGCACGTCGGGGCGCGCGTTCGGCGGCAGCTTGCAAGTGACGGGCTTCGGAGGCTTTGCCTTCTTCGGCTTGTCGGAGACGGGCTCGGGCGGCGTCACCTCCAGGGACAACAGGCGCAGATCGAACAGCACGCGCGCAGGCTCGGTGCCGCGGTTCACGACCGCGAGCAGCCAGGGTTCGTCCGGCCCCTGCGCGACCGCTGCCAGGCGCAAGCCGAGCCGCGTGCGTCCGTCGGCAGGCTCTTCCGCGCTGACGTCGATGGCCTTCTGAACGAGCAGCGGATCGAGCGCCGGCGGCGGCTCGGGTGCGCCGTCGGCGCTGCCGTCCGCGGGCTCGGCAGGGCTCGCGCTGCCCGGCCCCGACGCCTGAGCGTCCTTTGCGGGCTCGCCCGGCGCGCGCGCGGCCTGGTCACTCGCAGCGGTCTGTTCGCCCTTCAGGGGGCCCGTTCCCACCTGAGTGGATTGAGAGCCCGCGCAAGCGCTGAGAACGAAGCAAGCCCAAGGCCACGACCAAGACGAGACACGCAGAGCCATGCGGAAGGGCTGGATTGTATCGCTAGACGCTGCATCGGGGGGGCTGATTCGTAGGTCGGCCGGCTGCCTCTCCACCCGCGCGACTGGTGCGCCCGCAGCTCGGAAATCCGCGGGTAAGCTGGGCCGATGCGGAGCCTCTCTCGCGGCCTCTATCCGATCGTCGATATCGACGCCCTGGCGGCGCGGCGGCTTTCGGCGCTCTCGTTTGCCGAAAGCGTGCTCGCGGCGCGACCGCCGCTGCTCCAGCTGCGCAACAAGACCGGGTCCGCTCGCGACACCCTCGAGCTGCTGCGCGCCCTCGTGCCGCTGTGCCGACGTGTAGGCACGTTGCTCTTCGCCAACGACCGGCCGGACCTGGCGCTGCTCGCGGGCGCCGACGGCGTGCACCTCGGCCAGTCGGATCTGCCGATCGATGCCGCGCGGCGCGTGGCCCCCGCGCTGCTCGTGGGTCTTTCGACGCACAGCTTGCCCGAGCTCGAGGCAGCGCTCCGCGAGCGACCGAGCTACGTCGCCTTCGGGCCGGTGTTCGACACCGCCTCGAAGCGAAACCCCGAGCGCGTGGTGGGCCTCGACGCGCTCTCGCAGGCAGGCGAGCGCGCGCGCGCGGCGAGCGTACCGCTGGTCGCGATCGGCGGCATCGATCTGGAGCGCGCCGCGCTGGTGGCGCCGCACGCCGAGCTCGGCGCGGTGATCGCGGCGCTCGCCGACGATCCGAACGCGATCGCCGAGCGCGCCGCGCGCTTTCAAGCCGTGTTTTCGGCTGGCCCGCTCAGCGGTCGCGCATCTTGAGCAGCATCGCTTCCAGCGCCAGCGCGGGCTGCACGTTCTTCTCGATGTCGTCGATCGTCTCGAGCACGAGGCCGTGACGGATCGCCCACCGCTCCGCTTCGAGAGGAGCCTTGGCGCTCGCCCGGGCGCGGGCGCAGGTGGCGAGGTGATGGGCGAAGAACGACAGGCGACGCTTGAGCTCCGCGCGCTCGCCTTTCTGCGATTCCGTGAACTTGAGCGCGACCGAAAAGTCCGGCGCTGCGAGCGCGGCCTCGGCGCCCTGCACGAACTCGTCGCGCTCGGCGCGTGACTCTTCCGTCCCGCGCTCGAGCGCGAACTCCATACTGCCCTCGGCGAAGGGCAGCACGTCGAGCGGCACGCCGCGCTCGGCGAGCAGCGCCCCGAGCACCTCATCGGACAAGGTGCCGAAGCGGATCGGCAGGGTTCGCGAGCGGATGGTGTCGAGCAAGCGGTGCGGGCGGCTCGTGATCAGCACGAAGTGCGTGAGCCGCGGCGGCTCTTCGAGCGTCTTCAAGAGCGCGTTCGCGGCCTGCACCGTGAGCTCGTCGGCGTCTCGCACCACGAAGACCAGGGCTCGCCCCTCGTGCGGCGTATAACCGATGCGCGGCTGCACGACGCGCCGGATCTGGTCGATGCCGATTCCCGAGGCCTCGTTCTGCCCGGTCACGCTGCGGTAGACGCCGCGCCCGACGAGCACGACGTCGGGGTGCAGCGGAACCCGCGGCTCTTCTTCCGACAGCGTGACCGCGCGGCGGCACGCCGAGCACTCGCCGCAGCCTGCGCCGCCGGATTCGCACACGAGCGCAGCGGCGAGGCGAAAGGCGCAGAGCTCCTTGCCCACCCCGGGCGGCCCCTCGAAGCGGTAGGCGTGGTGCACACGCCCCGACGAGAGCGCTCGAACCAGCGTCTCGACCGCTGCAGATTGGCCGCGCACCGCGTCGAAGCTCACGCTCCGACACTAGCACCTGAATTTGGCGGTGGAGAACTCGGGCACGCAAGGGTAAACCCGACGCGCGTGGCCTCGCCTCCCAAGTCGCCTCCCGGGCTCCCGTTCTCCGAAGTGCTGCGGCCCGAGCTCGCCGAGCTCTCGGCTTACGCGCCGCACGCGGGACAGTTCGCGATCCGGCTCGACGCCAACGAAGCGCCGCCGCTGCTCTCCGCGGCTGCGCGCTCGCGCCTCGCCGCGGTCGCGGCCGAGGCGGCGTTCAACCGCTACCCGGACGCCGGACTCGAAAAGCTGCGCGAGGGGCTCGCCGCTCGCTCGGGCGTGACCCCGGCCGAGATCCTGCCGGGCGTGGGCAGCGACGAGATCATCACGCTGCTGCTGACGGCGCTGTCGCAGCCGCGGCGGGGCTCGGACACGGTCCAGCTCTTGACCACGACGCCGACGTTCGTGATGTACCGCATGAGCGCCAAGGTCCGCGGGCAGCGCGTGCTCGAGGTCCCGCTCGACGAACACTGGGACCTCGCGGAGACGGCGATGCTGTCGGCGCTCCGGATCGCCGAGCCGAGCCTGATCTTCATCGCCAGCCCCAACAACCCGACGTCGAATCAGGTCAGCCGCGAGCGGCTCGCCCGGGTGATCGAGGCCGCGCCGCGCTCGCTGGTCGTGATCGACGAGGCGTACGTGGACTACTCCGCCGAGAACCAGCTCGAGCTCTACGAGCGCTACGAAAACGTGGCGATCCTGCGCACTCTGTCGAAGATTGGCTTCGCTGCGCTACGCGTGGGCTGGCTGATCGCGCGGCCGGAGGCAACACGCGAGCTCGACAAGGTGCGGTTGCCCTACAACCTGCCGACGCTGTCGCAGACGCTCGGCGTGCTGGCGGTCACCGAGCTCGCCTCCGAGATCGACGAGACCGTGCGCGCCGTGGTCCGAGAGCGGGTGCGCCTCGCCGAGCGCCTGGCGGAGCTTCCGAACGTGGTCGTGACCCCGAGTCAGGCGAATTTCCTGTGGTTGCGGGCAGAGCGCCCGGCGGGGGAGCTGTTCGAAGCGCTCTCGGCCCGCGGCATCCTGGTGCGGAGCTTTCATTCGCGCGGCGGCAGGCTCGCGAATCAGCTGCGGGTGACGATCGGTACCCCGCAAGAGAACGATGCCTTCTTCGATGCTTACCGCACGCTCGTGCGCTAGCGCCGCGCTGCTTTCGTTCTTGGTCGGGGCCTGCAGCCTCGGCGCGGGAACCGTGACGCGGATCTCCGACGGCGTCGCGGTGGAGGGGCGCTACGTGCCGCCCGAAGCCTACGCGGCCTACGCCAAGGGCGCGTTCTTCGAGGCCCGCGGCGAGGACACCGCGGCGCTCGCCCAGTACCGGCTCGCGCTCGAATACGACTCCGACGCGCCCGAAGTGCTGGCCCGGCTCGGCGCGGTGCAGTGCCGGTTGTCGACGCGCGCGAGAGACGGCTGGGCGCACGCCGCGCGGCGCTCCTTCGCGCGCGCGCTCGCCGTCGATCCCGAGGCCGCCGCCGCCTGGCTCGAACGCGCGCGCTGTTCGGAGCGTGGGGGGAACATCGAGGACGCGCTCTCGTTCGCGAGGCGCGCGGCGTTGCTCGATCCAGGCTCCGAGGCTGCCGCGCTGCTCGTCGTCGATTGCGCCGAGAAGAGCGGGCGCCGCGAGCTTTCGCGCACCTGGCTCGACGCGCTGGTGGTGGACGAGCCGGTGACGCGCGCCACCTGGCTCAGGTTCGCGGCCTACGCGGCGCGGCACCGCGACGCGGGCCGGCTGCACCGCGCCCGGCAAGCGCTGCGCGCGCTCGACGGCAGCGCGCTCCCCGAGCTCATGCTCGACGACTCGCTCACCCAGGGCAACCTGGCCGGCGCACGACGCGCCGCCGTGGCGCTGCACCTCACGCCCGGCAAGCTCGCGCTCCGCGCTGCCGACGAAGGGGCGCTCGAGCTGTCGCGCGCCCAATCCGAGCTCGTGATGGCGGCCGACCCGGACGACAGCGACGCCTGGGCGGCCGCGCTGCTCGCCGCATCGCTCGAGCAGGACAGCGCGCGCTTTCGGCGCGTTTTGAGCGAAGGGCCCGCCGAGCCCACGCCGCCGAGCGCCGAAGCCGTTCGCGCGCTGACGGAGCTGTTGAGCCGGGTCGCGGGCCCCGACGCCGTCGCCGCCTGGAAGCGCGCTACGGCGCCGTGACTAGTTCGTACAGGCCTCGAACTGGCCGACGCCGGTCACGACCTTGGCCGGGCTGAGCGCGATACCCTCGTCGAGGATCCGGTGCCCGTACATATCCGTGACGCGGAACGTGTACGGCCCGGGGCCGAGCTGAACCGTAGTCTCCCACATGTCGTAGTACGAGCGCTTGAGCTCGATGAACATGCCGGTCTTGTCCTTCACCTCCATCTTCGTGATGCGGTGGCGGTGGTTCATCGGCGTGACCGCGAGGTAGCCCTCCTTGGCTGCCTTGTCGAAGTAGTACTGGATCGGGCCGTTGCTGTTGCACGGCACGTACTTCCAGGTGATGGCCGGGTTGTTGTTGGCGTTGAGCGCGCGGTAAGCCGGCTCGATCAGGTCGATGTGGTGGCTGCCGGTGAAGCACCACTGCTTGTTGCTTTCCTCGGGGCACTCGTCGGCGATCACCACCGTGAGCTTCTGGCCGTTCTGCGAGTTGGTGATCTCGACGCACGCGCCGCACACCGCGCCGGCCTGATAATCAGCCGTATTCATCGCTCCGTAGTGCATGGGGAGCGAGCTCGTCGGGTAGTGGCAGCCGACCATTTCGGTCGCGAGCACGTAGTACGTGATGTGACC
Source organism: Polyangiaceae bacterium (assembly GCA_025937835.1). Taxonomy (GTDB): domain Bacteria; phylum Myxococcota_A; class Polyangia; order Polyangiales; family Polyangiaceae; genus PMG-095. The sequence goes on along the minus strand of JAICQO010000013.1, from coordinate 48,065 downwards.
TTGGTAGGTCATGTTGTCGGCGGTGCACATGCCGCCCTGCGTGCAGGTGCCGGCGGTGCAGGGCGTGCCCGCCATGCACTTGTTGCCGCACATGCCGCAGTTGGCCGCGTCGTTCTGGGTATCGGCGCAGGCGGCACCGCACAGCGTCTGGCCCATCGGACAGGCGCACATGCCGTCCGCACACGGGCGGCCTGCCTCGCACGCGAGACCGCAGCCGCCGCAATGCTCCGCGCTGGTCTTGGTGTCTACGCAGAGCCCGCCGCAATCCGTCTGACCCGCCGCGCAGCCGCTGCCGCTGCCGCCCGAGCCGGAGGCTCCGACCGTTCCGCCCACGCTGGGAGAGCCCCCTGCGGGGCCGCCGGATGCGCCAGCGTTGGGTACACCGACGCCGCCGACGCCGCCGGTCGCGACGCCACCGCCGACCGGCCCGGCCGCGCCGCCCGTTGCTGCCACGCCTCCCGTGACCGCGGGCGAACCGCCGCCCGCGACCGGCAACGCACCGCCGCTGGCCTTGGCCGCGCCGCCCGCCGAGCCGCCCGTCACGAGCGGCGTGGGGCCCTCGTTGCTGGGCGCGGCGTCGGCGCCACAACCCGAGCCCGAGGCGATCAACAGGCTGGTGACAATCCAGGGGCTTGCTGCGAGCCAGGCAAACTTCTTCATCGCGCTGCTGCTGTTTGGAAGTCTTCGGATGCGGCGGTGCTACGCGCTTGGTACCTCGCGGCTACCACGGCCATGCCGGAGCGCCGAGCCCCGAACTCGCTCGCCCTTCGATACGAGACAAAGCTCGGCGGAAAATTTTCCGAACAGCGGAGCGCAACCTCGCGTTGCGCAGCTTAATTCGTCGCTTTTCGTGAACGGGCACGCCGCGTGCGCAGGCGGCGCAGCGCAAATCCGACCAGCCCGAGCCCCGCGAACAGCGCGGGGGCTCCGCTGCCTCCGAGCGCGCCACCGAACATGCACCCCGACTCTTGCGAGGTGTGACCGCGACGACCCGTCACGCCCGGGCCGCTCGGGGTCGGCGTGGATGTGGAGCCCGGCGGCGGAACGGAGCCGGCGCCACCCATCCCCGTGGGGTTGATCACGACGCTGACCATGCCGCCCATGCCGCCCTCGGCGCCCGCACCCGCGCCGGGCGCAGAGCCGACCACGGGTTCACCGCACACGCCCTGGATGCAGGGCGCGTTACCCGGGCAAATCGCGCCCGCGCAGGCGTCGAGGCAGGCCCCGCCCTGGCACACCTGACCGGTGGCGCACGTCATGCTCTCGCAGCCGGCATCGACGCAGCGACCGTCGGGCGCGCAGACCTGAGCGTCGGCGCAGGTCCGGCAGCCGCAGTTCTGCACGCAGATGCCCTTCTCGCAGACCTTCTCGCCCTCGCAGGTCACGCCGGCGCACAAGTCGATGCAGCGCCCGAGCTGACACACCTGTTCGAGCGGGCACACCACGCCGTCGCACGCGCCACGGCAGGTGCCGCCCACGCAGACCTCGCCCTCTCCACACTGCACGTTCTGGCAAGCGAGATCGATGCACACGCCCGCGTCGTTGCACGAGAACGTCCGCGGGCAGACGAACTCGCCGGTGCTGCACGAGGCCACGCACTTGCCCTGGAAGCACTTCTTGTTGTCGGGACAGGGCGCTTCTTCGTCGACCGTGCCGTCGCAGTCGTTGTCCACGTTGTCGCAGCGCTCGGGCGACGGGTTGATCACGGGCCGGCACTGGCCGACCGAGCCGTCCTCGGTGCAGTCGGTGAGACCGTTGCCGCAGGCTCCCACCAGGCCGGTTTCACAGGGTTGGCCCGCGCCCTTGCAGGTGAGGCCCGTGACGAAGAACACGAAATCGTTGAAATCGCCGTCGTTCACGAACTGCCCGCCCTGCCCCTTCCAGGTCATGGGGCTGGTCGGCAGATCCTCGAACGCGATGTAGTAGGCGTCCGGCGTGGCGGTAGACTGATAGATCAGCGTCGTCACCCAGGGCGCCCCGCTCGGAGACTTGTCGTTGAGCGACGCCTCCGAGTACTTCGTTTGCTTGCACTCGATGCTCGGGTTGCCGATCAACGCGAAGCCGACTTGCCCGCCCTTGTAGCGCATGTCGGAGCGGATGTTCATCGCCGAGTAGGTGCGCGGGGTCCACTGGTGCTGCCCCGTCTGCGTGGTGTTCATGGTCGCGAGCGGGCAGAAGTCGTTGTCCTCGCAGCCGAGCCCCATCACGGGATCGGTCGGGTCGGCCGGAACGAGCGTGTAGATCTCGCCCATCGCGGGAGGCTTGCCGGCCGGATCGACGTTGTACCAGCCGAGCGCGACCTTGCAGCCGCCGCCGCGCAACAGGAGCTCACCGGAGAAGCCGCACAAGGGCGAGAACGCGCCTGGAGCGATCTTGGCGTCTGCCACCGGATCGAGCGTCTCGCCGCGGTTCAGGAACAAACCCTCGAGGGTGATGGCGTCCTCGCCGAAGCCGCGGCTGGTCACGACGTTGAGCTCCGCCGCGCCGACCTCGGTCGGCATCACTTCGCCGCTCGGCTGCATCACCTGCGCCGACGCGAGGCGCGCGTTCGCGACCAGCAGCAGCGGGGCGCCCCAAAGCTCCCAATGGCGAAAACGCAGCATTTGGGCGCTCAGACTACCACGCAGCCAGGGAGCCGTGTGTCGCGAGGCCCCCGGCGCCTCTCCGACACTCAACGCTTGGGCGAGGCCGAAGCCGCGGCGGGGCCGGCTTTTGCGCGATTTTCTGCGTGTTTTTGCAGACTGAACGGCAACTCGAAGTCCATCTCCAGCGTCTGGCCACCCACCAGAGTAATGGTCTTTTCCAATACCTCCCCGGTCTGCGGCGAGAAGGCAGTGAGCTTCAAATCCTTGCCGGGCGGAATGCCGGTGATCTCGTAACGACCGTCGAGCCCGGTCACGACATGAGTCGGGTATTTGAGCACGTAGACCTCGGCCATCGCGAAGATCCGCATGCTGTCGATCAGCACGTAGCGCCCCGGCTGATTCGGATAGATCGCGCTCGGAGCACCGCCCGGCATGGCGATGATCTGCGCCGGCAGCTTGCCGCCAATCAGATCCGGCACGTACGGGCGGCGATCCTTCGACGCCACCTCGAGCCGCTGCCCGAAGGTGATGGCGAACGTGCGCGAACCCCAGAAGCAGCCGCGTGCCTCGACGGGCACCGCCGCGACCCGCTCGGGAACGTACGCATCGTAGCCGGTGACGGTGACCAGGGCATCGGCGAGCTCGCGATTGGGCCCCGTCCGAAATATCTTCGAATAAGCCTCGCGCGCGAGATCGCACTCGGCCGGGATCTGGCGAATTGCCTCGGGGTCCTCCGGCGCCGCGTCTCCGACCGAGCGCACGACGCCATGGACGCTCGCGGTTGGCCCCGCATACGGCGGGCGGCCGCTGGCGTTCACGACCTTGGCCACGACGTCGGCCGGGATGGCGAGGCCCGAGGCGACCGGCGCGGGCAAGGCCGACGCGGACGCCGAAGGAGCCGGCGTCGCGTGAGGCTTGTTCGGCTGCTTGCGGCAACCGAGCGTCACCGCGCCCACCGCGACGACCGCGACGGCCAAACCGAGCCCGCCAAGAGCCCGAGGCATGCTCAGCCGCCCGACTTCAAGGTGGCGAGCGTCGCAGCCTCGAGCGAGAGGCCGGGCAAGAGCCCGATCCCGAGCACCAGGATCGCCGCTACGACCAGCGCCGTGGCCACGTAACCCGAGCGCATCGGCGTGGCGATCGGAGCGCCTGGTGCCGGCTCGCGCATGTACATGTAAACCAGCACACGCAGGTAGTAGTAGGCACCGACGACGCTGTTCAACAGGCCGATCACGGCCAGCCAATACAGCTCGGATTCGATGGCCGCGCCGAACACGTTCAGCTTGGCGAAGAAGCCGGCGGTGGGCGGCACGCCCGCGAGTGACAAGAGGAAGAACGCGAAGGCGATGCCGGCCGCGGGGTGACGGCGGCCGATGCCCGCGAGATCCTCGTAGCTCACGGCCTCGGCGCCGCGGCGGCCGCACAGGATCAACGCGCCGAATGCGCCGGCGGTCGAGACGGTGTAGCCGAGCATGTAGAAGAGCACGCTGGCCGCGCCGCTCTTCGAGCCCATCACCGACACCACGCCGACCAGCGCGTAGCCCGCGTGCGCAATCGACGAGTACGCGAGCATGCGCTTCACCGACTCCTGACGGCCGGCGACCAGGTTGCCGTACGTCATGGTCACGATCGCGAGCACGGCGAGCACCGGCGGCCAGCCCGCGCCCCAGCTCATCAGCCGCGGATCGCCGAAGCCCGTGAGCAGCACGCGCAAGAGCGAAGCGAAGGCGGCAGTCTTCACGGCCGCGGCCATGAAGCTGGTGGCCGGCGTGGGAGCGCCCTCGTAGGCGTCCGGCGTCCACATGTGGAAGGGCACCGCGCTGACCTTGAAGGCCAGGCCGCCGAGCAAGAGCGCGAGCCCGCCGAGGACGAGGCCCGCGCTGACCGGAGAATTGGCGTCTGCGATCGCCGCGCCGATACCGACGAAGTCGGTGTGACCCGTCGCGCCGTAGAGCAGCGCGCCGCCGAACAGCAAGAGCCCGGCCGCGAACCCACCGAGCAGGAAGTACTTGAGAGCGGCCTCGCTCGCGCGCACGTTGCCGCGGCGTAGGCCGATCATCGCGTACACGCCGATCGACATGGTCTCGAGGCCGACGAACAGCCCGAGCACGTCGCTCGAAGCGGAGAGCGCCATCGCCCCGACCATCGAGAACAGCGCGAGCGGGAAGAACTCCGCTCGATCCAGGCCGTGCTCGGGCAGGTAGCCGCCCGCGAGCAAGCAGGCGATGCCGCCGCCGGTGCACAGCGTGAACCAGAAGAACAACGAGAAGCGATCGACGACGAGGTACGGCTGAACGGCCGCGGCGCCCTCGAGCGTCTCCGGCCCGACCAGCCAGAGACCGACGCTGGTGATCGCCGAGGCGAACAAGATCACCGCGGCGCCGAGCGCGATCTCGGCGGAGCGTCCGGCTCCGGCGTCGATCACCCTGCCGGCGGAGTCGAAGCCCTCGGGTGCCTGCGGCTTGCCGAAGGCTTCGGCCAGCATGATCAGCAGGCCGCCGATGCCGACGACGAGCAGCGGAGCGATCGCGAGCAGCGCGTTCACGGTGACACCTCCGCGGCGTTCAACGCTTGCGCAGGTGGGGCGGCAGCCTCCGCCTCCTGTTTAGGCTCGGGATAGCCGCGCTCCATCGGACCGCCCAGGCGCGGGACCATCAGCGCCTGCTTCCTCCCAGGATCCACGCTGTAGGCCCGGCGCCCCGCTTCGAAGCGCTGGATGGAGGCTGCGACGCCCTCGCTCATCCGCGACAGGAACAGGTTGGGGAAGAAGCCGATCACGAACACCAGCGCGATGAGCGGCGCGATCGCCACGACCTCGCGCACGTTGATGTCCTTGAGCTTCTTGTTCTTCGGGTTGTCGAGCGGCCCGAAGAACACCTTCTGAACCATCATCAGCATGTAGACAGCCGCGAGGATCACGCCAAATGCGGCGATCGTGCCCTGCAGCTTGGCGTTCATACCGAGCGAGCTCGACACGAACGTGCCCATGATCACCATGAACTCGCCGATGAAGCCGTTGGTGCCGGGCACGCCGACGCTCGACATCGTGATCACGATGAACAGCGCGGTGTAGACCGGCATCACCTTGGCGAGGCCGCCGAATTCGCGGATCAGGCGGGTGTGGCGGCGGTCGTAGATCACGCCGACCAAAAGGAACAGCGCGCCCGTGGACACGCCGTGGTTCAGCATCTGCAGCACGCTGCCCTGGACGCCGGCGTCGTTCGCGGCGCACAGGCCGAGCATCACGAAGCCCATGTGCGCGACCGACGAGTAGGCGACCAGCCGCTTCACGTCGTCCTGCTTCCAGGCGAGCAGCGCGCCGGCGATGATGCCGGCAACGGCCACACCCGCGATGTTCGCGGCGTTCTGCCCGGCGGGGCCCGGGAACAGGCCCATGCAAAAGCGCAGGTAGCCGTAGGTGCCGAGCTTGAGCAGCACCGCGGCCAGCACGATCGAGCCGCCGGTCGGCGCCTGCACGTGCGCGTCGGGCAACCAGGTGTGCACGGGCACCATCGGCACCTTGATCGCGAACGCCGCGAAGAAGCCGAGGAAGCACAGCAGCGCCGGCGTCGCGGGCAACACCAGCCGGCTCAGCGCCAGGTAGTCGAAGCTCGGGTAACCCGCGACCTGGTTGTGCGTGTAAACCAGGTACAGGATCGCGGCCAGCATCAGCATGCTGCCGACCATCGTGAACAGGAAGAACTTGTAGGCGGCCTTGATCCGCTCGACGCCGCCCCACACGCCGATCAGCAGGATCATCGGCACGAGCAACAGCTCCCAGAACACGAAGAACAGGAACAGGTCGAGCGCGACGAACGCGCCGAGCATCGCGCCCTGCAGCATCAGGAACGAAAAGCACAGGTCCTTGATGCGGGTCTTGATCGAGCCGAACGAGACGTAGACGGCGATCGGCGTGCTGAGCGTCGTGAGCAGCACGAGCCAGGCGCTCACGCCGTCGACCGCCACGTGGTAGCGGATGCCGAGCGAGGGCACCCACTCTGCGATGTGCTGGAAGTGCCAGCCCTTGGTCCACGGCACTCCGAACAGCCACAGCGAGGCCAGGAAATCGAGCACCAGGATGCCGAGCGTGAAGCGCTTCAGCATCTCCGGCGCCTGGCGCGGCAAGAACAGGAGGAACAGCGAGCCGCCGATCGGCAGGAACACGATCAGCGTGAGCAGCGGCTTCCACTCCGCGCCCGGCTCGGCGTCCACGACGGGGCCGGGCCACAGCGCGCGGATCAGGAGCAGCGAGACAGCGACCACGCTGCCGACCGCGACGCGCTCGAAGCGCGAGCGCTTGCTCGGAATCAAGAAGCCGAGCGCGAACGCGATCAGGTACGGCGCAAAGCCGAAGAAGGCATCAATCAGCGGATTCATTGGGGTTCCCCGGAGGCCGGCGGTGCAGGCGGCTGCTTTATTCCGGGCAGGTTTTCGATGATCTTCAAGGCACGCTCGGCGTTCTGTTCCGCATCGGCGTCCGGAGGAGGCGCGCCGTCGGGCGGCGCTGGTGCGGGCTCGAACGCGCCCGACCGATCGGGCTTCGGGCGCTCGAGCGGGACCTCACCCATCGCGGTCTGGCCGAGCGCGTTCTTGACCTCGAACGACACGGTCCGCTTCTGAGCCACCTCGAGCGTGAGGCTGATCTCGTTGGCGGCGGCGTAGTCCTTCGTGTCCCACTCGCCGTCGCCGTTGGCGTCCCAGCGATAGCTGTAGCCGAGACCCGGCGCGGCGGTGACGCTGTAGACGCCCTTCTCGTCGTCGACGCGGGTGCGGGCCTCCGCGCGCGGCGCGAGCAGCATCCAGCCGATCAGCGCCACGCCCACCACCATCGACAGCGAGTAGGCCTGAACGCGGCCGTTCTGCAAGAACCGGAGCACGCTGCCCGCGGCGCCGACGACGAAGGCGGTGAAGCGGGCGATGATGCCGTCCACCACCCACTTGTCGGCCACTACGGCGACGTCCGCCAGCGAGTCCACGCTACCGATCGCCGTCTCCTCGTAGAGCTCGTCCACGAGGAACTTTTGCTCGGCAGCGCGGTGCAGGCCCGGCAGCGCCTCGGTGAAGCGTTGAGCCGGCTCGCCGCGCTGCTGCACGTACACGTAGTAGGCAGCGCCCACGCCGCCCGCGAACGCGAGCACCGCGAGCCCGAGCAGCGGGTACACGTAGCCCTCCGCGCCTTCGACGAGCTTCACGTGCTTGGCCGCGTCCGCGAACACCGGCTCGAGCCAGCTATCGAACGGATGCAGGTGGAACAGGTGCGCGTTGAGGAAGCCGCCGACGCCGGCCAGCGTGGCCAAGACCGCCAGCGGGACCCACATCTGCCACGGCGACTCGTGCGGCTTCGGACCCTGGATGGCCAGGCCGAGCTCCGCGTGGTGCGAGCCGTGATCGTGGTGATCGTCGTGGCCGTGCGCGGCCTTGTAGCCCTTGACGATCTTCCAGCCGCGGAACTCACCGAAGAAGATGCCGATGAACAGGCGCGTCATGTAGAACGCCGTGCACACGGCCGTCACGAAGCCGAGGCCGTAGAGCAGGTAGCCGGCCCAGGGCGGCCACTGCCAGATCTCGATCTCGCGCGCGCCGATCCCGACCTTGCCGTCGGGGAGCGGGCTGGCGATGCCCGAGGTGAAGGCCTTGAGCAGGATCTCGTCCTTCGAGAAGAACCCGCTCGTCAGGGGGAAGCCGACGATCGCCGCCCACGAGACCGCGAAGGTCCAGAACGTGTACGGCATGTATTTGCGCAGCCCGCCCATGTTGCGCATGTCCTGCGACGCATCCGTGTCGTGGATACGGGCGTGCATGGCGTGGATCACGGAGCCGGCGCCGAGGAACAGACAGGCCTTGAAGAAGGCGTGCGTCACCACGTGGAAGAACCCGGCCGTGAACGCGCCGACCCCCACGCCGAGGAACATGTAGCCGAGCTGGCTGACGGTCGAATACGCCAGCACCTTCTTGATGTCGTTCTGGGCGAACGCGATCATCGCCGCGAACAGCGCCGTGAGCGCGCCGATCAGGGCCACCGTGAACATCGCGGCCGGGCTCATCACGAACACGAACGACATGCGGCACACGAGGTACACACCCGCCGTGACCATGGTGGCGGCGTGGATCAGCGCGCTGACCGGGGTTGGCCCCGCCATCGCGTCCGGCAGCCAGACGTAGAGCGGGATCTGCGCGCTCTTGCCGGCGCAGCCGAGGAACAGCGCCAGGCCCACCAGCGTCGCAGCCGTCACCGCGCGCGGCGTGTTGACCCACTCGCCGAACGAGCCGAGCTTGTCGAAGAACGGGATGTGCGAGCCGAACGGCCAGATCTGCTGGGGCTGCAGCAGGTTCTCGGCGCCCGCTTCCAGGCCCTTCCAGTCGAGGGCGCCCACGTAGAACATGAGCAGACCCATCGCCACCAAAAGGCCGAAGTCACCGATGCGGTTGGTGATGAAGGCTTTCTTGCCGGCCGCGGCGTTCTTCTCTTCGCCGTACCAGAAGCCGATCAACAGGTAGCTGCAGAGTCCGACGCCTTCCCAGCCGACGAACAGCACCGGCAGGCTGTCCCCCAGGATCAGAACCAGCATCGAGAAGATGAACAGGTTCAGGTAGCAGAAGAAGCGGGTGAACCCCGGATCCTCCTGCATGTACTTGGAGGAGTAGAGGTGGATCAGGAAGCCGACGCCGGTGACGACCAGCGACATGGCCCCGCTCAGCGCGTCGACCGACAGCGCGAACTCGAGCCAGATCTGATCGCCGGGCCCTCCGCGGTACGGAGACAGCGGCAGCCACTGCCAGCCGTGCCAGACCAGGCGCGCGGCGCGCTCCCCCTCTTGCAGCTCGGCGAGCCGGAAGAAGGTCGCGACACACAGACAGAACGAAAGGAAGATGGTGCCGAGACCCATCAGGGTCGCAGCTTCGCGACCCAGCCGCTTGCCGAACACGCCGTTCACCACTGCACCGAGCAGCGGCAAAGCGACGATGATCGCGAGCAGACGGAAGTCGTCGGAAGGGAAAAGTGCTTCGAGCATCGGACGCCTCGGGCGGGTCGAAAATCAGTGGCGCAGGCTGTCGGCTTCGTCGCTGAAGACGGAGGACTTGAGCCGGTAGAAGCTGAGGACGATCGCCAGACCGACCGCGGCTTCTGCGGCCGCGACGGCGATCACGAAGAACGAGACCATCTGGCCGTTCATGTCGCTCGAGTGCTGGCGGTTGAAGGCGACCAACGCCAGGTTCACCGCGTTCAGCATCAGCTCGACGCTCATCAGCTGCACCAGGGCGTTGCGACGCACCAGGAAGCCGACCGCGCCGAGCACGAAGATCACCGAAGCGAGCAGCACGTAGTGCTCGATGACGTTGCCGATCGGAATCACAGCAAACCCTCCTTCGGGAGCGGGCGGCCGGCATCGCGTGGATGCAGGGGCCCGTGGAACAAGCGGCGCGTCGGGCTCTCGCCGGCCTTCACTCGCTTGGGCGTGTGCCGCGCGCGGGCCACGGCGATCGCGCCGATCGCGGCGACGATCAGCAGGGCCGTGGAGAGCTCGAACGGCACGAGGCCGCGCGAGAACAGCAGCTGACCCACCGCCTCGACGCTTCCGTACTCGGGCGAAACCGCACGGAACTTGGTCGGGCTCGGCTGAGCGCCGACCAGGCTGACCACGAGCAAAACCGCGAGCACGAACACCAGCGCGGCGGACGCCACGCGGGAGCCTCGGGCCCGCGCCGGTCGCTTCGACACCGCCCCGGCGTCGGGACCGAGCAGCATGATCACGAACACGAACAGCACCACGACGGCGCCCGCGTAGACAATCAGCTGGATCGCCGCCAGAAACTGCGCGTTCAGGCGCAGGAACAGCGCCGCGATGCCGACGATCGTCGTCAGCAGGCCGAGCGCGCTGCGGATCGGGCTCTGCGACGCGATGGTCCAGACCGCGCCGACGAGCGCCACGACCGCGGCCACCAAAAAGAATACGTCACCGACGCTCATAGCTCGAGCCTGTGGGTCTGGGATTTGCCGCCGGTATCGACGTAATCCTCGAGTTGCTTCCTGAACCGCTTCACGAACGCGAGCATCGGCTGGGCCGCGCCCTCGCCGAACGCGCAGATGGTGTTGCCCATGATGTCGCTGGCGATGTCGTGCACCTGGTCGAGCTCCTCGCGGGTCGCGGTGCCGGCCACCACCTTGTTCACGATCCGCTCGATCCAGCCGCAGCCTTCACGGCACGGCGTGCACTGGCCGCACGACTCGTGGCGGTAGAAGCGGATCAGGTTGTGCATCGCGAGCACCGGATCCACCGCGTCGCTCATCACGATCGCGCAGCAGGTGCCGAGCATGCTGCCGACGTTCCGGAACGTGTCCACGCCGAGCGGCAGATCCAGGATGCTCTTGCCGTTGTAGGGCTCGAAGCGCGGATCGTTCGGGACGTTCACGATCTCGTCCGGCAGGTGCACCGGGCACGAAGAGCCGCCGGGGATCACCGCCATCAGCTTGCGGTCACCGAGGATGCCGCCGCCGAGGTCGTAGATCAGCTCGCGCAGCGTGAGGCCCACCGCGCACTCGTACACGCCCGGGCGCTTGACGTGGCCGCTCACGCCGAAGAGCCGCGCGCCGCCGTCGTTGAACGGGTAGAGCGTGGACAGCTTGGCGAAGGCGTCACCGCCGACGTCGAACACGGTCGGCACGATCGCGATCGTCTCGACGTTGTTCACGGTCGTGGGGCAGCCGAAGGCGCCGTACTGCGCCGGGAACGGCGGCTTGAGCCGGGGCTCGCCGCGCTTGCCCTCGAGCGAGTTCAGGAGCGCCGTCTCTTCGCCGCAGATGTAGGCACCCGCGCCGGTGTGGACGTAGATGTCGAGCTCGTAGCCTCCGCCGAACGGCGTCTTGCCCAGGTAGCCCTTGGCGCGCGCTTCCTTGATCGCGGCCCACAGCCGCTCCTTCGACAGGTGGAGCTCGTCGCGCACGTAGATGTAGGCAGCGTGGGCGCCGATGCCGTAGCAGCCGATCATGCAGCCTTCGATCAAGGCGTGCGGGTTCAGCTCCATGATCGTGCGGTCTTTGAAGGTGCCGGGCTCGCCCTCGTCCGCGTTGATCACGAGGTAGTGGGGCTTGCGCGACTCCTTCGGCATGAAGCTCCACTTCGTGCCGCAGTCGAAGCCGGCGCCGCCGCGCCCGCGGATCTTCGCCTTCTTGACCTCGTCGATCACCTGCTCGCGGGTCATCGACAGGGCGCGGCGCACGCCACGGTAGCCGCCGGCCGCCTCGTAAGCCGAGAGCGACCAGCCGTTGGGCTTGTTGTAGGAGTGAGACAGGTATGTCGTGCGTTGCAGCATGCTCGCCTCTCAGGACCGGGTCAGGCGATCGAGGATCCTGTCCACTTCCTCGATCGTGAGGTTCTCGTAGTACTGCTTGTCGACCTGCATCATCGGGGCGGTGCCGCACGACGCGAGGCACTCTGCGGTGCGCAGCGTGACCTTGCCGTCCTTGCTGGTCTCGCCAGCGTGACAGCCGAGCTTCTTCTCGCAGTGCGCCAAGATCCGATCCGAACCGCGCAGCGCGCAGGACAGCGTGCGGCACACCCAGACCTGGTGCTTGCCGACCGGCTTCTGGTTGAACAGCGTGTAGAAGGTGACCACGCCTTTGACGTGGGCCGCGCTCAGGTCGAGCTTCCTGGCGACGAAGTCGATGACGTCCGGCGACACCCAGTTCTGGTTCTGCTCCTGACACAGGTGCAGAACCGGGATGCAGGCGGCCATCTTGTTGGGGTAGCGGGCGAGAATGTCCTCGAGCTCGCGCTCACGCTCCGCGCTCAGGGCGAATGCCATTCGAACAGTCCGGTTCCAGTTTCTGCACGGGCTACGCGGGCAAATCCCGAGCGCACGCGCTCACCCGGGGGGGCCCCGGGCGAGCGAACCGTAGTGACCTCAAATGCGGGGTGTCAAGGACTCTGGCGTGCGGTCGCGCGGCTCGCCGTGACGCGCTTTGGTAACGGGCTCGGCGGCCGCGGATGCGTCCGTGGCTGCTTGGCTTTTTCGTTACGTCCCGCTTGAGCAACGAGCGGGGTTGGAAGTAGGCTCGGGACCCGTTTACTGGTGTTTCGCTCAGTTTCGAGCCTGGAACCCAGGAGGTAACCAAGTGTTTTGCCCGAACTGTGGGACCGAGAACGCCGAACCGGCGACGACCTGCAAAAAGTGCGGGTTCAATCTGAAGAGCGCGGCGGCGCCCAAGTTCAAGGGCACGATGCTCATGATGAACACGCCGGGAGCCCCCCGAGCGGGCACCCCGGGAGCTCCCCCGGCCGGCCCACCCGGTCCGCCCGAGCGCGGCGCATCGACCCCGCCCCCGCCGCCTCAAGGCGGCGCGCCGCGCCCGCAGCTCAAGGGCACGATGTTGGGCGTCGCTCCTCCTTCTCTAGGGAGCGCTCAGCCGGGGATGCCCGGCGCACCTCCGACCGCGCCCGGCCACGCGAGCCCGAGCGGCATGCGTCCTGCGCCCGGTGGTCCCCAGGTCAATCCTCTGGGCGGAACACTGGTCGCCAATCCGGCCGGCGGTTTTGGTCCGCCCGCTGGTGGGCCCGCTCCTTATGGTGGTCCGCCACCCGGCGCCCCCAGCGGGTTCGGCGCGACGGCTCCGGGTCAGCCCCCCGGTTATGCACCCCCGGCTGGTCCGCCGGCTGGTCCGCCGCCGGGCGCGGCGCCGCAAGGCTTCGGGCCCCCTCCCGGTGGCGCTGCTCCGCAGGGCTTTGGTCCGCCGCCCGGTGGGCCTGCTCCCGGCGGTCCGCCTCCCGGCTACGGCCCGCCTCCGGGTGCTTCCCCGGGTGGGTTCGGTCCGCCTCCCGGCGGAGCACCGCCCGGCGGTCCGCCTCCCGGCTTTGGTCCTCCTCCAGGTGGCGCTCCTCAGTATGGTCAGCCGCCCGCGCCTCCGCCGGGCTTCGGTCCGCCCCCGGGCGCTCCGCCCATGCCGGCGCATTCACCGTCCAACCCGGGCGGCTTCGGCGGTCCCGCGGGGCCTGGGCCCGGTGGTCCTGGCCCGGCGCCCGGTCATCACCCCGGCTTTGGTCCTCCGCCCGGCGGCGGGCTCGCTCCATACAACCCGCCGCCCGGCTTCGGCGGTGCTCCGGCCCCGGGCGGCGCGGCGATGGTGCATTCGGGCGGCCGCGGCCCGATCGGCCAGAACCGCAACCCGATCCTGGTGCTCGCCATCAGCATCATCTGCGGCTTCTACGCGATCTGGCAGCTCTGGCAGATGGTGAACGAGCTGAAGGCGTTCCGCGGCAAGGACGACATCAACCCGATCTTCTTCTTCATCCCGATCCTCGGTCTGATCGAGATGTGGAAGCTGCCGGAGAAGGTGCTCGACGCGAAGCGCATGGCCGGCATTCCGAACCCGGAGGTGCCGCAGCCGATCATGTATTTGCTGCTCGGCATCTATTTCCTCCCGAATGATCTGAACGAGATCTGGCAGGCCGCCGGCGGTGGCGGCTCGCCCCCGCGCTGACGGCAGCAACCCGCGCCGATGCCGGTCCTCGCGACGGTCCAGGTCATCGGCGGCGTTCCCCGAGCGCCGCGCTCCACCCGAGCGCGGCGCGTTCTTTTTGTGGCGCTCGGAGCCGCAGCATTCGCGGGCATCGTGTTCTTCCAAATCCCGATCTGCCCGACCGCGACGTTCCTCGGCATCCCCTGCCCCGGCTGCGGCCTGACGCGCGCGACGCTCGAGCTCGCGCACGGCCACCTCGGCGCGGCGCTTGCCCTGCACCCGCTGTCACCGTTGATCTCGCCGCTGTTCGCCTGGCTCACGACCAAGGCTGCGGTGGACTACGTGCGCGGGCCGACCACCGATCGCGGCGACGATGCGGAGCGCGCGCGCTGGAGCACTCGCCTCGGCGCGACGCTGTTCGTAGCGCTCATGGCGGTGTGGCTCCTGCGCTTCGCGGGGCTCTTCGGAGGCCCGGTGCCGGTTCAATCGCCGGGTAGGGATCTGGCTGAGCGAGCCCTCGAGCAGCTCAGACGTTGAAGCGGAAGTGCATCACGTCGCCGTCGCGGACGACGTAGTCCTTGCCTTCGATCGCGAGCTTGCCGGCCTCGCGGCACTTGGCCTCGCTGCCGAGCGCCACGAAATCTTCCCACCAGATCACCTCGGCCTTGATGAAGCCGCGCTCGAAATCGGTGTGGATCACGGCCGCGGCCTTGGGCGCGGTCGAGCCCTTGCGGATGGTCCAGGCGCGGACCTCTTGCTTGCCGGCGGTGAAATAGGTGCTGAGCCCGAGCAACGAGTAGCCGGTGCGGATCACCGAGTTGAGTCCAGGCTCTTCGAGGCCGGCGCTCTTCAAAAACTCGGGGCGATCGGCGGGCTCGAGCTCGGCGATCTGCGCCTCGAGCGCCGCGCAGATCACCACCACCGGCGTCTTCTCCGAGTCGGCGAGCGCCTTGATCGCGCGGTAATGCGGGTTCTCGTCGATCGCGGCGAGCGAGCCCTCGTCGACGTTCGCGACGTAGAAGGTCGGCTTGTCCGTGAGCAAGCTGAGCTCGCGCAGGATCTCGCGCTCCTTGTCGTCGGCCGTGAACGAGCGCGCGGGCTTGCCCGCGTCGAGGTGCGCCGACAGCCGCTCGCAGACCACGACCGCGAGCTTCTCCAGCGGATCGCCGCCCTTGCTCTGCTTGCGCGCGCGATCGAGGCGCTTGTTGACGGTGTCGAGATCCTTGAGCCCGAGCTCGGTCGAGATCGTGGCGACGTCCGCCACCGGATCGACCTTGCCGTCGACGTGCG
The DNA here is from genome assembly GCA_025937835.1 of Polyangiaceae bacterium. GTDB lineage: Bacteria > Myxococcota_A > Polyangia > Polyangiales > Polyangiaceae > PMG-095. The sequence continues at coordinate 32,735 of JAICQO010000013.1, read as the reverse complement.
TCACGTTGTCGTCGGCGAAGCAGCGCACCACGTGGGCCACCGCGTCGACCTCGCGGATGTGCGAGAGGAACTGATTGCCGAGCCCCTCACCCTTCGAGGCGCCGCGAACCAACCCCGCGATGTCGACGAAGCGAATCGTGGCCGGCACCTCGCGCTCGGGTTGCACCACCTTGGCCAGCGCCGCGATCCGCTGATCGGGCACGAACACGATCCCGACGTTGGGCTCGATCGTACAGAACGGAAAGTTCTGCGCTTCCGCCTTGGCGTTCGACAGAGAGTTGAAGAGCGTGCTCTTGCCGACGTTCGGCAGACCGACGATGCCGCAGGAAAAACCCATGGGAGCGCGCGGTCTACCGCTCGAAGCGCCCCGCGGCAACCCCCGACAAAAAGCGACGGAGGACCGCGCGTCCCGGCTCGGCCGCGCCGATCCGGGCGCGGATCGCGGCGAGATCCAGGCCCTCCGCTTGGATCTGAGCGCTCCGCCCGTCCACGTAGGCCGCCATCACCTCGGCGTCGATCTCCGGATGGAACTGCACGCCCCAGGCGCGCGCGCCGAAGCGGACGGCGGCGTGAGGATCGAGCGCCGTGCGACCGATCAGGGTCGCGCCGGGCGGCAGCTCCACCACCGAGTCTAGGTGCGTCATGTTGACCTCGAACGGCTCTTCCCCCGAAAACAGCGGGTCCTCTGCGACGCGCTCGAGACGCACCGTGCCGATCTCACGGCCGCGCGGGTTCTGGGCGACGCGCCCGCCCAGGGCCTGGCCGAGCAGCTGATGGCCGAAACACACACCGAGCACGGGCGTTCCGGCGCGTACGGCCTCGGCCAGGCGCTGCTCGGTCGCGAGGATCCAGGGAGCGCGTTCGGTCACGCTCGCCGCAGAGCCGCTCACCACGACGCCGGCATAGCCATCGAGCGGCGGGAGCTCGGCGCGCGCGTCGAGCGTGACGAAGCGCTGCGAGCCGGGCCCCGCGGCCTCGATCAACAGCCGATCGAAGCCGCCACGCCGCTCGCGGGCGCCGTCGATCGGCTCGCCGGTGATCACGACGGCGACGGCGGGCTCGGACACGCGCTATTTGTGACACGCGTTCCGGGTATCGGGTATCAGGTTCGAGGAAGCGGATGCTGAGCATCACCGAAGTCGGTTTTCGACCGTTCGACGTCCCGCTCGACGAGCCCTTCGGCATCGCCGGCGGCACCCAACACGTCGCCAGGAACGTGCTGGTCGAGGTGCGCCTCGCCGACGGCACCCGCGGCCTGGGTGAGGCCGCGCCCTTCCCCGCCGTGAACGGCGAAACTCAAGACGACGCGCTGTCGGCACTGTCCGGCGTTCGCGAGCTGCTCGCGGGCCGCGATCTACGGCGCTTGCGGCCGCTCGCCGCGCTGTGCCGCGAAGCGCTCTCGGGAACGCCGAGCGCGCTGTGCGCCGTCGAGACGGCGCTGCTCGACGCGTTCGCGCGCCACCACCGTCTCTCGCTCTGGTCGTACTTCGGCGGCGCCGAGACCGAGCTCGTGACCGACATCACGATCCCGACCGGCGACCGCGAGCACGCGACCACGCTCGCCGCGCGCGCGGTGCTGCAGGGCTTCGACACCTTGAAGATCAAGCTCGGCGGCGCCGAGCTCGGGCTGGACGTCGAGCGCGTGCTCGCAGTTCACGCAGCCGCGCCGCAAGCCAAGCTCGTGCTCGACGCCAACGAGAGCCTGAGCGCCCGGGAAACGCTCGAGCTCCTGGGCGCGCTCGGCCCGGCGCGCCGGAGCGTGGTTCTACTCGAACAACCCACGCCGGCCGCCGACCTCGACCAGCTGCGACAGGTTCGAGAGCAGAGCGGCATTCCAGTGGCAGCCGATGAAAGCGCCCGCTCCACGCGCGACGTGCTGGTGATCGCGAACGCGGGCGCCGCGAGCGTCGTCAACGTGAAGATCATGAAGACCGGCGTGTTCGAAGCCTGGGACATGATCCGCTGCGCGCGCGCCCACGGCCTCGGGCTGATGGTCGGGGGAATGGTCGAGACCGAGCTCGCGATGAGCACTTCGGCCTGCCTGGCAGCGGGGCTCGGCGGCTTCGGTTTCGTCGATCTCGACACGCCGATGTTCCTGTCGAAGCGCCCGCTTTCCGGCGGTTTCGAGCAAACCGGCCCGAGGCTCCGTCTGGATCGGATCGACACAGGTCACGGTGTATGCCTGGTCTGAACCGCGACCGCGTTGACCGCTCCGTGAATTTCCCTGCTATCCTGAGCGGACGTCGACTCGCGAGTCGTCGCCCCGAAAACTCAGGATGAGCGCCGCGCCACATCAGCTCGTTCTACCCCTGGCAGGGGTCAGCCAACCGCCGCTCAGCGACCACTCGATCCCTCGCGTGGACCGGGTGTTCGTCAACCGCGACCTTCGGATGGCGAACATCGAGTGGGTCGGGTTCGACATGGACTACACGCTGGCGATCTACCGCCAGAGCGAGATGGACCGGCTGAGCGTCGAGCTCACCGTGGAGCGGCTGATCCGCCGCGGTTACCCGAGCTCGCTGCTCAAGCTCGAGTACGACACGCGCTTTCCGATCCGCGGGCTGCTGGTCGACAAGCGCTACGGCCACGTGCTGAAGATGGACCGCTACAAGGTGGTCCATCACGGCTACCACGGGCTCCAGAAGATCCCGAAGCAGGAGCTGACCGAGCTCTATCACCACAAGCGGATCCGCCCGCACACGCCGCGCTATCACTGGATCGACACGCTGTTCGCGCTGAGCGAGGTGACGAGCTACGCGGCGATCGTCGACGCCCTCGACAAGCGCGGCGAGAAGGTCGACTACGACCAGCTGTTCGCCGACGTGCGCGCCGCGATCGACGAGGCTCACGCCGAAGGCGCCGTCTACGCCGTGGTCACCGCCGACCTCGAGCGCTTCATCGAGAAGGATCCGGAGCTCGCGCGCACGCTGCACAAGCTGCGCTCCGCGGGTAAGAAGCTGTTCCTCCTCACCAACTCACCGCTCTCTTACACCGAGCGGATGATGAGCTTCCTCCTGGGCGGCGCCATGCCGGAGTACCCGTCCTGGCGGCACTACTTCGAGTTCGTGCTGTGCAGCGCCGGAAAACCCCGCTGGTTCCAGGACGGCAGGCCGCTGATGGAGCGCGACGGCGAGATCTTGCGGCCCGTAAAGGGCCCGCTCGAGCGCGGCAAGATCTACGACGGCGGAAACCTGGTCGAGTTCGAGCGCCTGGCCGGGCTGAACACCGGCTCGAGCGTGCTCTACGTCGGCGACCACATCTACGGCGACATCCTGCGCTCCAAGAAGGAGTCGTCGTGGCACACCGCGATGATCATCCCCGAGCTCGACGCCGAGGTCGAGGCGTACGAGGTGTGCGCGGCCGACCTCGGGCGCCAGCGCGCATTGGAAGAAGAGCGGGATCGCCTCGAGAACGATCTCCGTTACTACCAGGCCCGCTTCAAGGAGCTCTCCAAGGCGGCCACGGACGACAGCTTCGGTCAGTCGGAGCGCGTTCGCGCCAAGCGCGCGCTCGATCGCATCCGCACCGAGCTCCGCGCCAACGTGGCCGAGCACGAGTCGCTCGCCGATCGCATCTCGCAGCGCTTCCACCCTTACTGGGGCTCGCTGCTCAAGGAGCAGAGCGAAATGTCGAGCTTCGGGCTGCAGGTCGATCTGTACGCGGACATTTACATGCGCCGGGTCTCCTGCCTGAAGGCATATTCCCCCCAGCAGTTCTTCCGCTCGCCGTACGACCTGATGCCCCACGAGCTGTAGCCGGGGCAGCGCCCCCATCGGGACCTCCGCCGCGTCCGGCCCACGCGATCGGCCAGGTGCCCGGTCCGAGGGGCGTCTTTGGCGGTCAGGCCGGGCTGCGACCCGCCTCCTGTGCTACCAACCCGCCGCACGCTCGAGATCGGGGCGATCCGCACAACAGCGAGGAATCACTGAATGAATCTGGTGGAGTGGCTTCAGAACCTCATGACCAACTTCGGCGCAAGTTGGGTGATGTGGCTGATGATCTTTTTGAGCGTGATTTCGGTGGCGATCATGCTCGAACGCGGCTGGTTCTACTGGTCCCTGCGCGACGACATCGGAGCCCTCGCCCAGAAGCTCCGCGATCAGCTGCGCAAGGGTGACACCGACGGCGCGCAGAAGATCATGGAAGCCTCGCCGAGCGCGGAAGCGGCCGTGGTGGTCGCGGGCTTGATGGAGTCGGATCGCGGCGCCAAGGCCGCCGACGAGGCCATGCAAGGAGCGATGGCGCTCCAGCGCATGAAGCTCGAGCGCCGCCTGGCGTTCCTCGGAACGCTCGGCAACAACGCGCCGTTCATCGGCCTGTTCGGCACGGTGATCGGCGTGGTTCAGGCCTTCGAAAAGCTCGGCTCGCAGACGACGACGGTCGCGACGCAATCCGCCGTGGCCGCCCCGCAAGAGGTCATGGCCGCGATCGCCGAGGCGCTCGTCGCCACGGCCGTCGGCCTCTTGATCGCGATCCCCGCGGTCGCGATGTACAACTATTACCAGCGGCTCTCGAAGTCGATCCTCGCCAACACCGACGCGCTGAGCCACGTGCTGTTGTCGTACCTGGTCGCACCGCCTGCGCCCGAGGCGCGCAGCGCGCCCAGCCGGTCCAACAAGGGCGAGAGCAGCGACAAGCCGAGGGCAGAACGCGGCGGAGCCAAGGACGAGGCCTAGGGCATGGCCGCCAATAGCTCCTCCAGCGACGACGACGGCCTGATCGCGGGCATTAACGTGACGCCCCTCGTGGACGTCACGTTGGTGTTGCTGATCATCTTCATGGTCACCGCCAAGATCATCGTCTCGCAGGGCATGCCGATGGATCTGCCCAAGGCCGCGAGCGGTGAGTCGCTGCAGACCGTGTTTTCCGTCGAGCTCAGCGCCGACGGGAAGACGCGCGTGGATTCGAACGTGGTGCCGAACGACGAGGTCGTGGGCAAGCTCGCGCAGGACGCGAAATCGCGCAACAAGGAGCTCCGCGCCGTGATCCGCGCCGATCAGAAGGTGGAGCACGGGCGAGTGATCCACGTGCTCGATCTGTTGAAGCGTGCAGGCGTCGCCAAGATCGCGTTCGCCGTCAGCCCCGTAGCCGGGGACACCGCGCCGGCCGCCGCGCCGCCCGCCGCACCGCAGCCCATTCCCTGAAAATGCCCGCTCCCGTTCAAACGCGCGCACCACTCGACCCGCTCGGTCCCATCCTCTCGCTCGGCCGACGCAGCCTGCGCATCGGCGCGGTGATCGGCATCGTCGGCGGGTTCGGTATGCACAGCGCAGTCGCAGCGCGCGCTGCGCACTCGTTCTACGACGTGCGCTCCTTCGCCTCGCGCGTGGTCGACGCCGTGAAGGCCAAGCTCGGCGCGGAGATCGACCTCGATACGTCGCAGCCGCCCCCGCCGCCGCCTCCTCCCCCTCCGCCGCCGGAGCCGGAGCCGCCGAAAGAAGCGGCGCCGCCCCCCAAGGCCGCGGCCGAACCGCCGCCTCCTCCGCCCGCGCCCGCCCAGGCCGGCAAAGTGCTCACCTCCGAGCCCGACCCGAACGAACCGGTGGATCTCACCGATCAAGGCTTCGTCACCGGCAATGCCGAGAGCTACGCCGGCGGCATCACCGCCTCCCAGGGCACCTCGAAGATCGCGGTGCGCGACACCAAAGCCGTCATCGGCGGCACCCCGGGCGGCACCGGCACGGCGCTCGCTCCGCCTCCGCCCGCGCGCGATCTGTCACGCCCGGCGCTCCCGAAGTCGGGTAGCTGGAAGTGCCCTTTCCCGGCCGAGGCCGACCTCGAGGGCATCAACCACGCGGTCGTGCAGTTGATGGTCACCGTCAACCCCGACGGCACCGCCAAGTCTGCCGTGGTCGTCAAGGACGCGGGCTTCGGCTTCGGCCAGGCCGCGCGCCGCTGCGCGTTCAAATACGACTACACGCCCGGCTTCGACGCGAACGGCAAGCCCGTGACCAAGACGACCGGCGCGTTCAACGTGACGTTCACCCGCTGACTCGGAGCGTGCGAAACCGCGCGCAGCGGTATTTCCAGCCCCGCAAACGCTGGGACACGCGCGCGGGGGTTTGGTAGAGTCCGGGGCCCAGATGGTCGACCGCGTCGAGCAACTTGCGGGGATCGAGCTACTGAACGGCCTCAAGCCGCCTGCCTTGGAGCTGATCGCCAAGGTCGCGAGCGAGGAGACACACGCCGTCGGCACGCGCATCTTCCGGCAGGGTGACACGGGCGACAAGCTGTACCTGATCCTCGAAGGCCGCGTGCGCATCAGCCGCGAAGTGCCGGGGATGGGCGAAGAAGCGCTGGCAGTGCTCGGTCCGGGTGAGGTCTTCGGAGAGATGGCGCTGCTCGACGAGTCTTCGCGCTCGGCGGACGCGCGCGTGCACGAGCGCTGCCGGCTGCTCGCGATCCCGAAGGACGGCTTCGACGATCTGTTGTTTTTGCACAAAGACCTCGCTTACGAGGTGCTGTGGAACGTCGTCCGCCTGCTCGTGCTCCGGCTGCGCGAGACCAACGACAAGCTCACGTTCCTGAGCGTCTCGAGCAAATTCTGAGCGCGCTCGTTTTCAGGTCGGCAAAACCACCGAAGACAGCGGGCCGCCGCCCCCGAAACCGCTGAACAGCGGCCGGCCGCCATTTGTTCAACCAGTTGAATTCATTAGATTTTTACCCTCTCCATTTGCGCAGACGGAGCGGAATTTGACGTCTTAACACCCGTTCAGTATTGTGTGCGGGCCATGCAAGGCCTGACCAAGCGTCAAGAGCAGACTCTGGATTTCATCCGCAAGTCGATCGAAGAGCGCGGCTACCCCCCGACGCTGCGCGAGATCGGCGAGTACATGGGGATTCGTTCCACGAACGGCGTGAACGATCACCTGCGGGCGCTGGAGCGCAAAGGCTACCTGCGACGCGAAGACATGAAGAGCCGCGCGCTCAAGCTGGTCGAAGACGCGATGCCCGCGGTCAGTCGTCCCGCGACGGACGACGACCTGCTCGAGGTACGCGTGCTCGGCCGAGTCGCCGCGGGCTTGCCGCTGTTCGCCGAAGAGAACGTGATCGACACGATCCGCGTCGATCGGATGATGGTGCGAGGCGGGCGCGAATTGTTCGGACTGCGCGTAACCGGCGACTCGATGATCGACGCCGGCATCCTGAGCGGCGATTACATCTTCGTGAAGAAGCAGTCCACGGCCGATCGCGGCGACATCGTCGTCGCGCTGATCGGCGACGAAGCGACGGTGAAGTACTACTTCCCCGAGCGCGACTACGTCCGCTTCCAGCCCGCCAACGCGCAGATGGCGCCGATCCTGGTGCGCGCGACCGACTTCCGCTCGACCATGCTGCTCGGCAAGGTCGTCGGGGTCTACCGCAGGATCTGACGGCGGTGCTCGAGCGCGCGGCCACGCGGCCGGCCGCGACGCACCCCGAAACGCGACGAACGCGGTGCGGGCAGGGCTCACCGCGGCTGATTCGCGGCGGATAGTGCTTGCTGGCGCGGCCCGGCCGTTGACGCGAAACGTCCTCGATTGATAGCGTTCCCAGTCGGCCACGCCGCGTTGCGCGGCGCTTGCCGCGTTCGCCGCTGATGATCGCACCCCGCCTTGCGCGCTGGTTCCTCCTGCTGGGGCTGTCGCTCGCCGGCGCGGGCTGCGGCAACGTGCTCTACGCCGTCCACTCGAGCGCCGCGGAGAAGCGCCTCGAAGAGGCGCGCGAGCTGGGTGCCGAAGAGTACGCGACCTACGAGTACTACATGGCTTCCGAGCACCTCGAGAAGGCGAAGTCCGAGGCGGCCGAAGCGGACTACGGCGACGCCAGCCGGCTCTCGAGCGATGCCGAGCGCTATGCCGACAAGGCGATCGAGCTGAGCCGCGAGGCGCATCGGGGGGCCGGCCGATGAAAGCCGCTGTCCTGCTCGCGCTCACCTCGTTGCTCGGTTGCACCCGCACTCCGGAGCTTGCCGGAAAGATCTCCGCACTCGAGGCGATCGTCGGCCAAGCGCAGCGCAACGGCGCCATCCGCTGTGCGCCGCGTGAGCTCGCAACGGCAGAGAGTCAGCTCGAGTTCGCGACTCTCGAGCTCGACCAGGGTTACTTTTCGAAGGCTCGACGCCACCTCGAGCTCGCGGAGCCGAACGCGCACGCAGCGTTGTTTCTGTCCCCGCCACAATACTGCGCGAGGCGAAGAATCGTCGAAGCGCCCGCCGCGGATCCCGACACGGATGGCGACGGACTGTTCGATGCTGCCGACAACTGCATCCTGGAGCCGGAAGACAAGGACAGTTACCTCGACGACGATGGTTGTCCCGAGGCAGACAACGATCTCGACGGCCTCGCCGACGCCGCGGATCGTTGCCCGCTGATCGCCGAAGATCCGGACGGTTTCCAGGACGCCGACGGTTGCCCCGATCCGGACAACGACGCAGACACGGTGCTCGACGCGCAGGACCAGTGCCCCAGCGAGCCCGGCTCTACGACCGAGGCCCCGCTCGGGTGCCCCGCGAAGCCACCGCTCGCGCTCGTGACGGACTGCGAAGTAAAGATCACTCAACAAATCCACTTCGAGTTCAACAAGGACCGGATCCGCCCCGAAAGCCACCCGGTGCTGAACGCCGTCGTCGAAGCGCTGCAGAAGAACCCCGACATTCGCATCGAGGTACAAGGTCACACCGACAACAAGGGCGGCGCCGCGTACAACCGCGACCTCAGTCATCGACGGGCCGGTTCCGTGAAGAAATACCTCGTTGCGCACGGCGTCACACCCGAGCGGCTGACATCTCGCGGCTACGGTTTCGACCGGCCGCTGGTGGACAACTCCACCGAACAGAACCGGGCCCTGAACCGCCGAGTGCAGTTCGTTCGCACGGAAGGTGTGAAAGAGGGTTGCCCCAGGACCGGTACCCAGTAAATCCTGCCGTCCCCGGAGACTTCGCCCGTGAAGGTATCGTTCCTATCCCTGCTCGCTCTCTTTTTCGCGCTCTTGTTGTCGCAGCCCGCCGCTGCACAGTTCACGCGCGACGCAGCCGCCAATCGCAAGATCGACGAGGCCATCAACACGCACTACCTCGCCACCGATTTCGACAAGGCGGAGGGAGTGCTCGCGGGCACCGTCAAGGCGTGCGAAGACAAGTGCAGCCCGCAGACGCTGGCGCGAGCCTGGATGTACATCGGCATCGTGCGCGGTAGCGGCAAGAGCAACATCGCAGGCGCCAGCGAGGCGTTCCAGTCCGCGGTCGCGCTCGACCCGAACGTGAAGCTCGACGCCGCGCTCGCCACGGCGGAGACGCAAGCCGCATTCAACGAGGCGGCTAGCAGCGGCGGCGGCGCGGCACCGGTCGCAGAAGCTCCGGTAGCAGCTGATCCGGAAGAGCCGGCCGAGACACCGTCGGGCGAAGGCCTGGACTGCACGCCGACCACGGCGGAAATCGAGACCCGTCGCACGATCCCCGTGCAGTGCACGTCGGACGAGGACGCGACCTCGATGGAGCTTCGCTACAAGAGCTTCGGCAGCGAGTCGTGGAAGACGGTTCGCATGACCAAGAAGGGCGACAGTTTCCGCGGCGAGGTGCCGTGCGCCGCGACGCAGATGGCCGGGACGTTCCGCCTGTACGTGAAGGCCAAGAACGCGGGCGGCGACGAGGTCGGCGAGTGGGGCACCAAGTCGAGCCCGGTCGAGTTCGCGCTCGTCGAGAGCAGCGCGGCCGAGCCGCCGAGCTTCGACGACATGGATGCTCCGCCGCGCTGCGCGGCGAAAGAAGAGTGCCCGCCCGACTTTCCGGGCTGCGGCGGCCAGAAGGGCGGCGGGGTCGACTGGGGCGGCGCCTGCGAAAGCATCGACGACTGCAAGAGCGGCCTGATGTGCGTGGCGGGCACCTGCGAGTCACCCCCGAGCTGCGACCTCGACTCGGACTGCCCCGACGGCAAGTGCGTCGGCGGCAAGTGCCAGTTCTCGGACGCCGAGGCGCTCGCGTCCGGTCCGTTCAAGCGACACATCCTCGGTCTGCACGTCGCGCAAGACGTCGCGATCGTATCGGGCAACGACGTGTGCTCGATCGCGGAACAGGATGCACAGAACTTCACCTGCTACTACGCGGGCACCCGCGACCAGCCCTTCCCCGGTCGCGTGAACGGCTCGACTGGAGCTGTGTCCTGGGACCCCTACCCCGGCGCGAACATCGGTAGCGGCACCGCCATCGGCACGACCCGCATCCTGCTCAGCTACGATTTTGCTTTCACTCGCAACATCCTGGCCGGGTTGCGCGTCGGCTACGCCTTGAACGGCGGCCCCCCCTCCGGCGCCGACGTCACCTACGATCCGATCAGCGGTGACATCGTCGACGGGAGCGCGGACAACGGCGACAAGTTCTTGCCGTTCCACCTGGAGGTCCGTGCCAGCTACGTGTTCCGTAGGAACGGCATCAGCTCCAAGGGTTTCCGTCCCTACGTGCACGTGGGCGGCGGCCTCGCGCAGGTCGACGCCAAGGTGAAGGTGCCGGTCAAAGACTGCGGCGTCCTCCAAGAGGATCAACGCCTGGCCTGTTCGACGGGCGAGGCCGATCCCTCGACGCTCGGCCAGACCGAAGCCGACATCGACGCCTGGAAGAAGCTCGGCAAGCAATTCATCACGGCCGGCGGCGGCGTGATCTACGGGCTCGGAGAGACCTTGGGTCTCCAGCTGAACGTGAACCTCATGTACATGCTGCCGTCCTCGGGCATCGTGCTCGAGCCGTCACTGGGCATGACGTTTGCGTTCGGCGGAGGCGGACCCAAAACTCGGTAGTTGGCGAGCGGGCAGCGCGCGCGAGCGGATCCGTCCGGCGGCGCGCGCGGTGCGGCTGCGCCCGCTCGGACCCGACGGCTGCGCCTAGCGAGTCGGGACGGCGCGGCCCATGTGGCGCAGCACCTCTTGCAGGTCCTGCCACACTTCGCGTTTGGCGCTGGGGGTGCGGAGCAGGTACGCGGGGTGGAAGGTCGGCATCACCGCGATCCGGCCGCGGTAGAGCTTCCACTTACCGCGCATGCGCGTGATGCCTTCGCTCGTGCCGAGCAGGCCCTGAACCGCCGTCGCGCCGAGCGCGACGATCACTTGCGGCTCGAGGAGCGCGAGCTGCTCGATCAAGAACGGGGAGCAGGCCGCCATCTCGTCCGGCTCGGGCTTGCGATTCTTCGGCGGCCGGCACTTGACGATGTTGCAGACGTAGACGTCCTCGCGCCCGAGACCCATGGCCGCGATCATGCGGTCGAGCAGCTGGCCCGCGGCGCCGACGAACGGGAAACCCTGCACATCCTCGTCGGCACCCGGTCCCTCTCCGACGAAGACGAGGCCGGAGGTCCCCGTGCCGCGCGCAAACACGGCTTGCGTGCGCTCCTGGTGCAGCGCGCAGGCCGTGCAGGCTCGCGCCTCCATCTCGAGCACGGTCAGGCGCTGCCGCCGGGCCTCGGGATCGGCGGGGACGGCGATGGTCGGGGCGGGCGGCGGCGCAGGCGTTGCGACGGGCGCGGGCGCTCTTTGCTGACTTGCAACGAGCGGGACCGCCGCCGCGCGCGGCTCGGCCGGGGCCACGGGGGCCGTGGTCGCCTCCGCCAGCTCGGCCGCCGTCGCCGGCGGGACCCCGAGCGAGCCTGAGATGCGATGCCACTCGAGGTGGGCGCGCGTCAGGCGTACGAGCTCGGCGAGCTCCGCCTCGGGCGGCAGCTCGCCATCGTCGTTCGAGAGCGCGCCGGCGGCCATGGGCACAACCCGACGGGGTTAGTGGCCCTCGAGCACCAAGAAGCGCTCCGCGTCGAGCGCCGCCATGCAGCCGGTTCCGGCGGCCGTCACGGCCTGGCGATAGGTCCAGTCCGCCACGTCGCCCGCGGCGAACACGCCGGGGACGCTGGTGCGCGCCGTGCCCGGCTCCACCTTCAGGTAGCCGTTGGGGTGCACCTCGAGCTGGCCCCTGAATAGCTCCGTCATCGGCGTGTGGCCGATCGCGACGAACATGGCGCCGGCTTCGATCTCGCGCTCGTCGCCGCTCTTCAGATCCTTGACGCGAACGCCGGTCACCTGGTCGCGATCGACGCCGAGCACGTCGGTGACGGCGTGGCTGTACAGGATGTTCACCTTGGGGTTGCTCTTCACGCGCTCCTGCATGGCCTTCGAGGCGCGGAACTCGTCGCGGCGGTGCACGAGCGTCACCTTCTTGCACAAGCCCGTGAGGTACGCGGCCTCTTCCATGGCCGTGTCGCCGCCACCGATCACGACCACGTCCTGACCGCGGAACAGCGCGCCGTCGCAGACCGCGCAAGCGCTGACGCCCTTGTTCTTGAGCATCTCCTCGCTCTGCAAGCCGAGGTAGTTGGCGCGCGCACCGGTGGCGATGATCACCGTCTTGGCCAGGTGCAGGACGTTTTCGTCTTCACCCACCCAGACCTTGAACGGCCGCGACGACAGATCGACCTTCTGCACGTCCGCCGTCACGATCTCGGCGCCCTGGTGCGCGGCCTGCTCGCGCATGCGCGCCATCAATTCCTGACCCGAGACCGCGGCTGGAAAGCCCGGAAAGTTCTCGACGTCCGTCGTGAACATGAGCTGGCCGCCGGGGATCAAACCGCCGGCGTTGAAGCCTTCGACGACGAACGGCTTGAGGTTGGCACGGGCGGCGTAGATCGCCGCCGTGAGCCCGGCGGGACCGGAGCCGATGATGAGGACTTTGTGCAGGCGCGGTTCGGTCGACACGGTTCTTCAATTCCTGAGAGGGCTGGCCTTGAGCGCGGCCTTTCCGTCCTTGACGTAGACGCTGAACTTCACGTGGGTCGCGCCGTGCTGCTTCATGAGGGCGTCTTTCCGCTTGGTCAAGGTCTGCTCGAATTTCTCGAACGTGAAGCCGTCGACGTTCTCGCCGCACTGTCGCTTGAGCCCCAAAAACTCAGTGAAGACCGCGCGCCATTCCTCGGACTCGTTGCCTGCGCCGGCCCAGCCCTGGACGTTCGTGATGTGGCTCGAGGCAGGGATCGACAGCGGCTCCTCCGCTTCCGGCGGCACCGACTCCGCCTCCTGGATCCCGAAAGCGCCGGGCCGCGGACCGGGCGGAGGTTTCGGGACGCTGCGAGCCGGCGGGCTCGGCAGTGCGCCGCGCTGCTGGCTGGACGGAGGCGACACCGCGCCGGACGAAACCGGACCCGACGGCGCTCCCGCCTCGTTCGGCAAACTGAACGCGCTCATCTGCGGCTCTGCCGGCAGATCGCCCAGCACTTGCTGCAGATCGGCCGGGCCGCGGCGCGGACCGCCGCCCTGCGCGAGGGCGCGATCGACACCGTCGTTGATGTCGGACGCGATCTTGCGGAACACGCCGCGGAAGCGGCTGGGCTGCAGGTGATCGACCTCGCCCTTGGAGAAACGGTGCGCCTCGCCGTGGAACGCTGCCAGCGGCCGGCTGTGCTCGAGGAACGTGAAGGCGAGGCCGATGCCGGCGGCGGCGAGCGCGATCAACACCGCGAGCCAACCGTGCCCCTGCTCCTTGTCCTTGTCGTCGGCCTGGTTGAAGAAATCGAGCGGACCGGACACACCGACCGGCCGCCGCGCGACGGCATAGCCGGAGTCGAGGTTCCAGGCCTCGCCCTGGAGGCGCGAGTACTGGACGCTCAACATGCCCGCGATCACGCGCACGCGACTGCGGCCCTTCTCCTGGTAGTCCTTGTCGCTCTTCAGGTCTTCGAGATCACCGACGATCTGGTCGAGCTGGCTCGAGTTGAAGCCTTCGGGGGCACCTGACGCCACGCGCTGGCCCTGGGTGTAGAACGCGATGGCGGCGCCGGTTCGCTCGGAGAGCTCGCGCGCGAACCGGTCGTCCACGATGCGCGCTCCGATGATGGCGCCCGCGGGCGGCTGGCTCAGGTCGTACTCGACCGGCCGGGCAACGACCCGATAGATGCGATCGAGCACCAGCGTGTCGTCGCGCTGGTAGCCGCGCAACGCGTCGGCCACGACCGGGTAGCCGCCGAGCTCGAAGTTCTCCATGCCCGTGGCCTGCTCGTAGCCGAGGTGGGCGACGACGCGGCCATGCTGATCCACCGCGAACACGGCGTCGAACGCCGCGTCCTTCGGGATCTGCGCGGCCGCCTTCTTGAGCGCCGCGAGCAGCTTGGTGCGAGCCTCCGCCGGCACCTTGGCCTCGGACTCGCTCGAGCGCTGCAAGAACTTGGCGACGTCCGGCTCGAGCGCGAACTGGATCAAGCGCGCCGCGCGCTGGCGTGCGTCGTCCTTGAGATACCAGGACACGAACTGCGTGTCGGAGGAGAGCGCTTCGCCGAGCCCGCGCGACCCGGCGCGGTTGTACATGCTGGTCGCGAGAAACAGCACGAACACGGCTGCGCCGAGCAACAGGGACACGAACACGTTCCAAAACCGCGTAGCGAGCATCTGTTCCTTCCCTGACTACTTGCTGGCGTCGCCGCCGCCTGCGGCGTCGTCTTTCGCTGCCTTTTGAGCTGCCTTCTCGTCCACGACCTTGATCGGCGTCTTGGACAGATCGACGTCCCCGCCTTCGGCCTTGATCGGGATTTCGGGGCCCACCTTCTTGCCGGCGAAGAAGGCCTGCAACCGGTACTCACCCGGTGTCTCGACCGAGATACCGAAATCGCCCTTCATGGACGGGTAGGCGATGGCCGCCGTGTTCGGCTCCGAGACGATCCACATCCGCAAGCTCGGAGCGAGCTCGTCGCGGATCTCGTAGACGCCCGGCTCCGGCACGCTCCACTCGCGCGTCGCGCCCTTACCCGTGTCGGCCGGCGAGAACGTCTTGTAGCCGACCGCGTACAGGCGGTGCTTGAACGGGTCCGTGTTCTGGAACACGAGCTTGGTTCCGGGGACGGTCACGATCGTGACGGGCGTGGTGCGTCCGCCGCCGACGCGGATCAGCGTCGCCATGCCCGACGGCTTCTGCGCCGCGGGGGCGAGCAGCGCGATGCACACCTCCTTCGGGATGTGCGGGTATGGCCGGCGGAATTCCGCCCGGACGGTCGGGATTGGCTCGCGGAACGAGTAGCCCTGCTTCTCGGGGTTCTTGGCTTCGGCCCAGACCGGGTTTTGTAAGAGTCGAAACCCCTCGATCTTGCCTTTGACGTGCGCCGCATGAGCCTCGAAGGCCCAGGAAAGCAGCGAAAGCCCGAGCGCCAGACCGCCCAGCCAGACCCCGGGCTTGCGTAGAGACCTCTCTCGAACCGTGGTGGGACTCATTTTCGTCGGACGGTAATCCAGGGCGCAACGCGACGGAAGGGGTGCGAGAGGCCAAAGCCCGCGCGAGACCGGTCCGGCGTCCTGGCCCGAAGCTTCCGCCGACGAGCTCCAGCCGAGGTTCACGAGCACCCCCAGCGACCACTCACAAAAAAATCCGGCGAACTCGGCGCGGTCTGGCCTCAAGTGGCGAGAGACGCGAGACGCCTGGGCGGCCGGAACCCAGAACCCGGAGCACGCGAGGCGGTTCAACCCCGAAACCCAAACAAACAAAATAGGCGGATGGGCCGCCGGTTCTCGACGACCCATCCAGAGCTCCTTACCACCTGAGCCGCGAAGCGAACTACGTAGCCCGAACCCCTAGCGTCACTAGGTGGGAGGCTCTGGGGGCCATGGTGTCCGGCTTCCCGGTGAGTCGTTCCGGGCCTAGCACTTCACCACGGAGTCGCCTCCCGGTCGGTTGCTGTCAGGGATTCGTTACTACTGCTTCTTCGGTCTCCGCAGAGGGAGCTGACGAGAATTCTATTTCTCGAAGTGAGGTCCGTCAATGGCCGGCCCGGTGGCTGCCCGGGCTCGGCGCGCGAAAAACTGGGCCACTCTGGGTGGATCGGCGACGTTCTCGCCATGAGCTGGGCACAGGCCGAAGAATTCTTGCCGGCAACCGTCGGCGACACCGCGTTGATGTCGGCGAACGAGCTGCGCGTCGAGCTGAGCCGCGCGGAAGCACAAGGCCTTTTACCGGTCGCCATGCCGGCACCAGGGCCCGGCAGTCGGGGGCGGCTGGCGCTGGATCTGGAAGCCGCGATCGAAGACGCCCTGATGCGTCGCGGGGCATGCCCCCCAGGTATCGGTGCCGCCGCTTCGCTCGAAGATTCGCTATCCGACCAGCTCTACCGCTCGCGCTTGATCGAAATGCGCGGTCTGGTGGTCGGCGTGCCGTCGCTCGCAGGGACGGTTGGCCTCGGCGGAGCGCTCGACCCGGAGGACAGCGCCGTGCTGCGCTGGTGGATCGGGGTCGCCCGCGAGCGGCCGGTGCGGCTGCTGATCGATCGCGAAAACTCTACCCTGATGGTTTATGGGCCGCCGCGCTCGCTGGACAGCTTCCTCAGCGAGCCAGCCCGGCTCTCGCTCGCGGGGGTTCCCGAGCCGTCCCCGGCGCTTTCGCCCGAGGTCGCGAGCAGCGCCCAGACCATGGAGCTGTCGGAACCGCCCCCGGCCGTGATCGAGCACGACGGCGTGCTGAGCTTCCAGGCGCCGGCCGAGGAAACGCCCGAGCCCGAGCCCGAGTTTTCGGGGATCCTGATCGACGCCAAGATCGAGGTGGTCGCCGACCGGCCGTCGTCGATCGGCGAGCTGGCGGAAGCCGTGCTCGAGACCTTGAGCGCTTCCACCCCCGTGCCCGCGGACGTGACCGAGCGCCCGCCGGTAGCCCTCGAGGAGGAGCCTGCGGCCGAGCCTGCTGTCGCCGAGCCTGCAGTCGCCGAGCCTGCAGCCGCCGAGCCTGCAGCCGCCGAGCCTGCAGTCGCCGAGCCTGCGGTCGCCGAGGCAGCACCGCCCGCTCCGGCTCCGGCCGCCGAGCCCGCCGTCGAGCAGCCGACGCTCGACGTGCCGCCGCTCTTTCCCCGCGCCCGGGAAGAGTGGCCGGGCTGGGTCCGCGATCTGGAAGCCACGCGAGGTCCGCGACCGCTGGCGGTGATCGAGCGCACGTTCGTCACGAGCTACGTGCCGTTGCTCGGCGCCGTTCGCGAGGGTATCGCCGACAGCGCCGCAGAGCGCGCGCTCGGCATCTGGTCGCAGAACTTCGCGAACAGCTACCGCGAGGCATTCGACGCGCTGAAGGTTCGCGGCAAGCGCCCGGCCATGGTGCTCGATGCTCCCGACATCGCGCTCCGCACCGCGCGGCTCCACGGCGCGCGCACGGTGCAGCTGCTGCTGCTCGACGGCCTGCGCTTCGACCTCGGCCTGCGCGTCGAGCAGCGCGTGCGGGCGCTGATGGGTCACAAGGCCGCGCTCGCCGAACGGCTACTTCTCTGGTCGGCGCTGCCGAGCACGACCGAAGTGCAGCTCGAGCTGATCGGGCGCGGCGCTCCCGGACTCTCCGAGCTCACGAGCGTCGTCGAATCCGAGGTTCCCGTGGCGCGTGGCCGCGGCGCTTCCACGCCCCGCCGGGTGAAAGCCGGTCATCGCGATCTGTTCAAGCTCGACCTGATCGAGGCTCGGCTCTCGGAGCCTGGCCTGCCGGAGCCCGAGCGCCTCGACTTGCTCGCGGACGAGGTCTCGACCGCCGTCGCAGATTTCCTCGGCAAGCAGCCGGCGCGGTCGCTGGTGCTCGCCTTCGGTGACCACGGCTTCCGCCTGGACGCGCGCGAACAAGGCACGACGGCCGCGGTCTCCGGCGGCGCGTCGCCGGAAGAGGTGCTCGTGCCCGCGTTCGCCTGGCTAGTCGGCGGGCTGCATTAGTCTCAGGGGCGGCACCCGCGCGCCGCTCCCCGCGCGACTCAACTCTCGCTGTCGGCGGTGACGCCGCCGGGCACCGCGCCGTGCTCTTTCTCGAGGTAGCGAAACACGGTGCGCGGGTCGACGCCGAGGTCGCGCGCGGTCTGGGTGCGGTTGCCGTTGTTGCGCTCGAGCACCTCGAGCACGTAGCGGCGCTGAAAGTCTTCTTTGGCCTTCTCGAGCGGCACGATCGCCGACTGGTCGGTGTCGCCGAGGTCGAGATCCTCCGGGCCGAGCAACGTGCGATCGCAGAGCACCAGCGCCTTCTTCAACCGGTTTTCGAGCTGCCGGATGTTGCCGGGCCAGTGATACTTGCGGATCGCGGTCAGCGCTTGCGGCGAGAAACCGCGCACGTTGCTGCCGAGCTCCTCGGCGTACTTGCTGAGCAGCGCCTTGGCGATGATGAACACGTCGTCGCCGCGCTCGCGTAAGGGCGGCAGCCACAGGTTCACGACGTTCAGCCGGTAGTAGAGATCTTCCCGGAACTCGCCGGTCTTGATCATCTCTTCCAGGTTCCGGTTCGTGGCGGCGACGATGCGGATATCGCACTTCTCCGGGCGGTTGTCGCCGACGCGATAGACGACGCGCTCTTGCAGCGCGCGCAAGAGCTTCACCTGGAGCTGCTGCGGGAGCTCGCCCACCTCGTCCAGGAACAGCGTGCCGCCGTCCGCTTGCTGGAACTTGCCGGCGCGGCTGGCGATGGCTCCCGTGAACGCGCCCTTCACGTGACCGAACATCTCGCTCTCGATCAGGTTCTCGGGGATGGCGCCGCAGTTCACGGTCACGCACGGACCCGCGGCGCGGTTCGAACGCCGGTGCAGCTCGCGCGCGATCAGCTCCTTGCCCGTGCCGGTCTCGCCCGTGATCAGCACGCTGATGTCGGTAGCCGCGACCTTTTGCAGCTTGCGGAAGACCTCCATCATCGACGGACAGGCGCCGATGATCTCGCCGAAGCGCTTGTCGGAGAGCTCGGCGGAGAGCTTCTCCTTGTCGGCTCGCAGGGCGCTCAAGAGCATGGCGTTCTGCAAGATCAGCGAGGCCTGGCTCGCGTACACCGTCAGCATGTCGAGCTGGCTGCGCGAGAACAGGTGCTTGATCTCGTCGTTGGCGACGTACAGCGCGCCGACGCTGTCGCCCTGGCTGAGCAGCGGCACGCACATCACGCTCGAGAGCTTGAGCGCGATCACGCTCTCGCTCTTGCCGAAGGTGGTGTCGTTCAGCGCGTCGCTGACGATCAGCGGGCGCTTGGTCTCGAGCACCTGGCGCACGATGCTGTCGCTGATGCTGCCGGAGGCCTCCTCGATCGCGTCCTTTTGCACGTTGCGCGAGGCGCGCACGCGCGGGAGGGCTTCCTGCCCTTCCCCGGGGTCCATCCACAGCACGAAGCCGCGCACGGCGCCGGTGAGCTCGAGCACGTCGCCGAGCAGGGTCTCGAGCAGCTCGTCCACCGAGCGCGTCGTCATCAGGCGGGCGCTGAAGCTCTGCAAGCGGCGGAGCGCCGCGAGATCACTCCGGTCGGAGCTCTGCTCCGCTTCGGTGCCGTGGGCCTGCTCCTGCGCCGAGGCTTCGCTGAACATGCTGAAGCCGAGCTGAGCGCGGCCCAGGGTCAGGCGATCGCCGTTGCACAGCCGCGCGCGCCGCTTCTTCTTACCATTGATCAGGATCTCGCCCTCGGAGTCGACCTCCTCGAGCTGGAAGTCCCGCCCGTTGAAGACGATCTGCGCGTGGTGCAGCGCCACGCTCGGATCGGGCAGGCAGATGTCGTTGCCGAGCGCCCGACCGAGCGTCGTGACCGGTTTGTGCAGAGGGAGCAGGACCGGAGCGCCGTCGGAGGCGAAGTAGCGGACGGTGGCCATCCAGTCGAAAAGGCTATCAGAAACGAAAGGTCACGAAACCCCCCGGACCCGAGAGCGACAAACGCTCAGGAATCCGCCGCCCGCCGCTTCATTTCTGCGCCGCGTGGGAGGGGCCCCGCCGAATTCACTTCGGCGGCGCGTGGGGAGGCTCCCCGCCGAATTCACTTCGGCGCCGCGTGGGGAGGGGCCCCGCCGAATTCACTTCGGCGGGGAGGGGCGGCGCGTGCCGCCCCTGCGACCGAAGGCCCCCCGCCCGGCGGCGCCTCCCCGACGCCGCCGGGCGTGATACGCGAACCCGGCCCCCCGCTTCTCTGTCCTAGGTGAGCGCCAATCGCGCTCCGCTCATCGCGTCAAAGCTGCCCGGCATGACGCACGCGGGCTCGATCGACCATCTCGACAGCGACCAATCCAAACAATCCGACCGCGCATCCCACGGTTCGGTAGAGCAATCCCCGCGCCAACCCACCCCGATTACGGAAAGAGTCGATTGTCCGAGGAACGCCGCGCGCCGGGTGTAAACGCTCGGGTCCACCTGGCGCAACCTGGCACACCGGTCAGGCAACAGCGCCCGCGTTCGCGGCAGACGTCGCTACTGCAAGTCGCCGATCAGCGACAGACCCATACCGCCGGGAAGCGCGAGCGGAGCGATGCCCGTCACGCGCGCCATGCGCGTTTCCGACGGGCCGGACGCATCGCTCGTGCGGAACGTGAAGAGCGCGCCCGCGCCGATACCGAGCAGCGTCGTGGTGCCGCTGAAGAGCAACGCACGCTTGGCCGGCGGCCCGCCCTCACCTGCGTAGACCAGGTAAACCGGCAGCGATAGCGCGAAACCGGCGGCACCACCCGCCCACATCCACGCGAGCGAGGTGTAGCTCGGGACATACAGCGTGGACAGGCCAGCAGTGACGACGAGGCCGGCGTTGTAGCCGATCAGCCCGCCGAGCGCGGCGCTGTCGTTGGCGCGGCCGTAGCCGATGCCCTGCTCGGAGGCGCCGTAGCCGAACATCGACCCGATGGCGGCGCCCCACGCCACACCGCTGGTCGCGAACAAGCTGAGCCGCGGCGAGGGCTCCTGCAGGTATCCGAGCACAGCGCCGCCCGCCGCCCCCAACGTGGCGCCGATCGCGGTCGCACGCGACAGCCCGCGGAAGCCCCAGGCGTCGTCACTCTCGGAAGTGACGAACTGATAGCTCGCGATCCCGATGCCCTCGCCCGCGCCGATGATGGCGCCGGCCGCAATCGCGCTCGGCACGCCGCGGTCGAAAGGCCGATCGAGCGCATAGACGCCGGCCGGCGCCGCGACGCCGAGCACCGCCGGAAAGATCAGAAACGTTGCAGGATCCTCGATGCCGAGCTCCGCGCCGACCCACACGCCGAGGCCCGCGCCGTACACCACCGCCGTACCGTAGAGCGCGCCCATTTCATAGGCGGTGCGGCGATCGCTACCAGCCGAGTAGCCGTAAGGCGTCCCGTACCCGTACTGCGGTTGGGCAGCGTAAGGCTGACCATAGGGCGCCGGTTGCCCATAAGGCGCTGGCTGACCGTAAGGCGCCGGCTGGCCATACGGAGCAGGCTGACCGTACGGAGCCGGTTGCCCATAAGGCGCCGGTTGCTGCCCGTAAGGCACCTGGGCCGCGGCTCCCGAAGCGGCAACCAGCGCCAGCGAAAACACAGCCAACCCGAGCCCGGTTCGCACACCCTTCAAGATTCAGATCCCTTTCGCGGCGGGCGCGTGTCCCGCTCCTTGCGCGGCGGTCGCATCAACAGCCCGCGCACGGCATCATCCACGGGCTGGTTCTCGTAAATCACACGGTACACGGCGTTGGTGATCGGCAGCTCGACACCGAGCTTCTGAGATAGCTGATACGCGCTCTTGGCCGTGGTGACCCCCTCGGCCACGTGTCCGAGCGACACCAGCACCTCCTCGAGCGTCCGGCCGCGCCCGAGCTCCAGCCCCACGGTGCGGTTCCTGGACAGGTCGGCGCTGCAGGTCAGAACCAGATCGCCGAGGCCTGCCAGGCCGGAGAGAGTGAGCGCGTCCCCGCCCTTGGCGACCGCCAGACGCGCGATCTCCGCGAGCCCTCGGGTGATCAGCGCGGCGCGCGTGTTGTGGCCGAAGCCGAGCCCGTCGACCGCGCCCGCCGCGATCGCGATCACGTTCTTCAGCGCGCCGCCGACCTGCACGCCGATCGGATCGTCGCTCGTGTAGATACGCAAGCGCTCGGTCGCGATCGACATCTGCGCGCGGATCGCGGCGTCCATCTGGAACGCCGCGGCCACGAGGCTCGTCGGCAGGCCCCGCGCCACCTCTTGAGCGAAGCTCGGCCCCGACAAGACGATCGAGCGCGGACGCGCTGTTGGGCCGAGCACGGACTCGATCACCTCGCTCAACAACATGTTCGAGTCGACCTCGATGCCCTTGCTCGCCACCGCCAGCGGCGCGTCACCCGCGAGGTAGGGCGCGGCCTGCTCCAGCAAGCCGCGCACCGCGGGCGTCGGCACCACGATGATCACGAGCTTTGCGCCCGCCAGCGTCGGCGCGAGCCCGGCGTTCGGCTCGACGCGCTCGTGCAGTGGGAAGCCCGGAAAGAAGCGCTTGTTCTCGCGATCCTGCGCGAGCTCGCGAGCGTGGTCTTTTTGCCAGGTCCAGAGCCGCACGGCGTCGCCCCGCTCGGCGAGGCTCAGCGCGAGCGCGGTGCCCCAGGCGCCGGCTCCCAGCACCGCGACGTGCGCATCACCGGGCATGGCCCCGGACTTTTCGGTCTTTTTGGCGCGCTGTCAACCGGCCTCCGCTATGCTCCCCGGCCATGCTCGCGCGCATCGCCGCTCTGGCGCTCCTCACGGGTTTGCCTCTCGCTTGCGCCTCCCGCGAATCGGTCGGGACGAGCTCGGTGTCGATCCTCGGCGCAGGCGTGGTCAACGATCCGGCCAACAAGAGCCTGCGCTTCGACCTCTTGAAATTCGGCCTCGACGGCTTCTGCAAGGAAATGCTCGCCTCCGGCGTCCCGCTCAAGATGAGCGACGACGAGCCCGTGATGGGTCGCTTTCAGGCGTCGGCCTGCCAATCGCAGATCCTCGACGAGGAGAACCGGAAGTCCTTCGTCGTGCAGTACTCGGGCACGGGTTACGCGGCGAACGCCCAGGGCGGCCGCGTCACCTTCACGACCACGGGCCTGGTCGAGTACGCGGCGGACTTTTTGATGCACGAGGGAGCGCTCTACGTGTACTTCCGGCCGCGCGTCGTGGATGCCACGGCCTTTCAGACCAAGCTGATCGAGTCCGAGCTCGCCAAGAGCGCGATGTCGGTGCTCGGCGTGCAGCCCGACGCATTCGGCCAGCGCGTGGTCGACGCCCAGCTGCGCCGCGGCTTCACCGTGATCCGCAAGGGTGACTCGGGCGAGACCGAGCTCGGGATCGGCGTGATCCCTCTCGGCGAGCGCCCCTACCACCCCTTCCAGGTGGAGACCGACAAGCGCGTGGTGCTGAACGAGCGCACCGAAGTTCATCGCAACCAGCAGGACTACATCGGGCCGATCCAGGTTCAGGGCAACAACCAGGCGCTCTACCTGACGATCGCGCTCGACGGCGCGCCGGGGGTCGACGTGCTGGTGCTGCGAGAGTCGACGGGCCGCGTGATGCTCGAGCAGTTCCTTTCGACCCCCGGCCCGGCAGCCCTGCGCGAACCCGCGCTGCTCGACGAGCCCGCGGCGCGCGGCCAGGACTGGAAGCGCTACGTGCTCGTGCCCGAGGGTCGTTACTACGTGGTGCTGGACAATACTTCGACCGTCGGACGAAGCTCGCCCCCCGCGGGACCCGCCGACGGCAGCTCGGCCCGCGTGGACGTGTTGATCCTGGCCGGCGATCGGCCGTAGCGGCAGATTTCCGCCCGCCGTATTGCCGATGGGGGGGCTCCCGAGTAGAACCCCCGCACCGCCCCGGCTCGCCCGTGAACGCCAAGACCTACCGCTTCATTTTCTGGCCCCTGTGGTTCGTACTGGTACCGGGCATCTTGGGGTATCTGACGGTCGCGCTGATCGCTCCGAGCAGCGACTACGTGCCGACCTCGGTGCTCGGCAGTTTCCTGTCGTTGGTCCGCGACCAGCGCATCCCGGCCATCATCGTATTTTTCGCGGCCTACGAGATGGTGCTGTACCGCTACCGACACCAGCTGCCGTTCTCGGCCTACCTCGGTAGCTCGGCGCGTATCGACGTGCCGCGCGAGCTCCGCCGCGAGTTCGAAGCCGCCGCGCAGCTGATCGAGGAATCGGATCGCCTGCTGCGCAGAAACCGCGCGGCGATCGAGCGCCAGGTGCCGCAGAGCGCGCGCGAGGAGCTCGCCGAAGCGGTCGAGGCGCTGCGCGACGAGATCGATCGCCCCAAATTCGACCCCAGCGCCTTCGGAGCCGCGCACGAGCGCGCCGACGGCCTCGTGCATCGCCACCTCGGCCGCTGGCAAAAGAGCGAGCTCCGCGAGTACGTCGAGTCAATCGCGGTCGCGATGGGCGTGGCCCTGATGCTGCGCGCCTTCGTGGTCGAGGCCTTCAAGATCCCGAGCGGCTCGATGCTGCCGACGCTGCAGATCCAGGACCATATCTTCGTCAACAAGCTGACCTATGGCCCGGTGATCCCGCTGCTCAACTACCGCGTGCTGCCGAACCTGCCGCCCAAGCGCGGCGACATCATCGTGTTCGAGTACCCGGACCCGAACCCGCGGAACGAGCGGCAGGACTTCATCAAGCGCGTGATCGCCCTCCAAGGCGACACGCTCGAGGTCGACGGCGGCCACCCGATCATCAACGGCTGGCGCGTGCCGAGCTGCTCCGTCGGCAACTATCGGTTCTCGGAAGGCAACCCGAACTACGAGAAGCGCGGCGAGCTCTTCATCGAGTACCTGGGCGAATATTCGTATCTCACGCTGTTCGAGGACAACGGCTTCTCCGGCAAACAGGGCCCGTATCAGGTCAAGCCCGGTGAGACCTGGGTGCTCGGCGACAACCGCAACAACTCGAGCGACTCGCGCGCCTGGTTCAACGGCAGGGGCGGCGGCGTGCCGGACGCCAACATCAAGGGCCGCGCCATGTTCGTGTGGGCGAGCTTCGGCGCGGACACGTCGATCACCTGGGATCGCATCTTCACCAACGTGCTCGGCAAGCCGCGCCTCCCGAAAGAAGCGCCCGCCGAGCTCGTGGCGGGCATCGAGCGCTGCCTCGCAGAGCGCCCCGCGCAGACGCTGCCGCCGCCCGCACCGGCGAACTAGGCGGGATATTTCCCGCCGTCGGTAAGTGTTGAGCACTCCGACAAAATTCCTACGTTTCCCCAAAGGAAACAACCATGTACGCCTCGTGATGTGGGGAGAGACTCGCGTCTGGAGGCAACGCCGTGCGCAGACTATCCACGCCCTGGATCGCGATCGCGCTCTTCGGAGGCGCGCTCCCGATCGGCTGTAGCGACGACTCGGAGCAAACACCGGTCCTGTGCGGGAACGGCGTCAAAGAAGCGGGTGAGCTGTGCGACGACGGCAACCGCGACGAAGAGGACGACTGCAACCAGGAGTGCACGGTGCCGAGCTGCGGCGACGGCGAGCTCCAGGGCATCGAGGAGTGCGACGACGGCAACCAGCGCGACGACGACGCTTGCCTCCGCACCTGCGTGCCCCCGAGCTGCGGCGACGGGAAACGCCATCCGAGCGAGGAGTGCGACGACGGCAACCGCTCCGACCGCGACTCGTGCACCAAGGAGTGTAAGGAAGCGCGTTGCGGCGACGGCATCACCCAGACGGGTGAAGCCTGCGACGGCGACGGCGAAGGCGGCTGCAGCGAGTCCTGCGTGTTCGTCGGCTGCGGCAACGGCGAGCGCGAGGGCGACGAGCAGTGCGACGACGGCAACCAGGTCGATGACGACGAGTGCAGCAACCTGTGCCTGAGCCCGCGCTGCGGCGACGGCATCGTGCAGGGCGACGAGCAGTGCGACGACGGCAACCAGAACAACGTCGACGGCTGCACGCGGCTGTGCGAGGTCGCGCGCTGCGGCGACGGCGTGAGACAAGCCGGCGAAGCCTGCGACGACGGCAATCAGGACGACGAGGACGAGTGCGGCAACGACTGCCGCCGGCCCACTTGCGGCAACGGCCAGCTTGAGCTCGACGAAGAGTGCGACGACGGCAACGTGGACATCTACGACGCCTGCCAGCCGAATTGCCTGCTCGCGAGCTGCGGCGACGGCATCCCACGAGAGGGGGTCGAGGAGTGCGACGACGGCAACTCCTCGAACACCGATACCTGCACCAACGCCTGCGAGCGCGGGCGCTGCGGTGACGGCTTCGTCGGCCCCGGCGAAACTTGCGACGAGGGCGAGCAGAACGGCAAGGGCCTCTGCTCGGTCGATTGCGTGGCCAGCGTGACGCGCATCGCGCGGCCCAGCCTCGAGCCGGAACCAAGCGGCGGCGGACAATCCCCAACCGGAGGTTCCTCGAGCGGCGGCACACCGGGAAGCGGCGGCAGCGGCGGGCTCGGCGGAGCTTCGACAGGCGGAGCTGGCGGGACGACGGGCGGAACGGCGGAGCCCACCGGAGGCTCAGCCCCGGAAACCGGCGGAGCTTCGACGGGTGGAGTTGCCGAAAGCACGGGCGGAACGACGGGTGGAACAGCGACCGGCGGCGAAAACCAGGGCGGCTCCGAGCCGGACCCCGACGGACGCACGTGTGGCTCGGCTCTCCCGCTGAACGAAGAGATGCTGGAGGTCACCGGCGACACTTGCGAGGCGGGCAGCGACGAAGCGATCTACGAGGGATGCACGGGCGGCGGTCTCTCCGCCGCGCCAGAGCTCGTCTACGCTTTCACGCCCTCCGAAGGTGGCGTTTACGACGTGCTCGTCGATGCGTCTGCAGGAGCACTGGATCCGGTGCTCACGGTCGGCCCAACGTGTGGATTGCCCGGCGGCGACGGCAACTGGTGCTCGGACCTCTATGCCGTCGACGAGCTCCTCGAAGGGATCTACCTCGAGGCGGGAACGACCTACTTCATCGTGGTGGACGGCTGGGCGTCGGCGTTCGACGACGAGAACTTCACCTGCGGGCCCTTCAGGCTCACGCTCACCCGTACTCAGTGAGCCGGCTCGCAAGAGAGGCTCGAACGCTTGGCTATTGACTCGAATCGCTCCGCGCTCGAAGCTTCCGCCGTGGCAGAAGGAGGCGGCTCGTGAGATTTGCGCGGCTCATGTGCGGCCTGCTGGGATGCTCCGCGCTCGGGATCCCCAGCGCCCGGGCGCAGGCACCGCACGATGTCGCCGCCGCCGAAGCGCTGTTCCAGGACGGACGCGCGCTGCTCGAGGCGGGTCGCGTCCAGGAGGCGTGTCCCAAGCTCGCCGAGAGCCAGCGACTCGATCCTGCAACCGGCACGCTGATCGCGCTCGCAGCCTGTCACGAAAAAGAAGGCCGGCTCGCCTCGGCCTGGGCCGAGTTCACGGAGGCAGCGGCGCGTGCCGCACGAGAGCGGCAGACGGAGCGCCGTGACCTCGCCGCGGCGCGCGTAGACCGGCTCCGCCCCCAGCTTTCGACGCTGAAGGTCCAGGTGTCCGAGAGCGTCGCGCGCATTCCGGGGCTGTCCATCGTGCGCTCGGGGCGTGTGCTCGGACGCGGCGAATGGAACGCTCCGCTGCCGATCGACGGCGGGAGCTACGCGATCGAGGTGACGGCGCCGGGCTATCTGCCGTGGCGTCGCGAGCTCACGGTGGCACCAGCGAACGATCGCGCCGTCCTCGAGATCCCAGAGCTACGCCCGGAGCCAAAAGCCGCGCCCGAGCCGCCGCCCCGCGTTCCACCCAAGCCTCCTGCGCCCGCAGCCAAGCAAGGGCTTTCGCAGATGCAATGGGTCGGGCTCGGAACGGCGGGCGCAGGCGTCGCGGGGCTCGGCGTGGGCGGCTACTTCCTCGTGAAGATGCTGTCGAAGAACGCCGACTCGAAGGACGACTGCGACGGAAACGCCTGCGGCACGCACGGAACTGCCGATCGCAACTCCGCTCTCCGCGCTGGCAACGTGGCCACCGGCTTCGGCATCGGCGGTGCGGTGCTGCTGGTTGCGGGCGGCAGTTTGTTCCTGGTCGGCCAATCCGAGCACGAGGCTCGGACACCGCTCAGCGTTTCCGTTCATGCCCACGGGCTCCGCCTCTCCGGAACCTTTTAGTTGCGATGAGCTCGCTCCGAAACCCAGCGACGTTTGCCGGCTTGTGGCTCGCTGCCGGTTGCAACGCGCTGTTCGGCGTCGAGGAGCCGAACTTGATCTCGGAAGCGAATGGCGGGGAAGCCGGGCAACCCGGCGGTCCAGGGCTTTTTCCGTCATTGCCGGAGGCTGGAGACGGCGGTGAGGCCGGAGAGGGCGGAGCAGCGGGCGAAGGCGACGCCGGCGAGGCGGGTGCGGGCGGTGGGTGGTCCCAGCCGCAAGTGCCTGGGGCCGCCGGTGAGCTCGGTGGAGGCGGCACGAGCGAACCGCCTGTCGGTCTGGGCGGTGCCCCACTCGCAACGGGAGGCTCGCCTGCTCCGGTTGCCGCTGGCGCGGGCGGTGAGGCACCGAGCGTGTCGGGGGGCGCAGCCGGCGCAGCGGGGACCACCGGAAGCGCCTGCATTTCTGGCGATCGATATTGCGACGACGACACGCTGGTGACGTGCGAACAAGGCTCGCCGCTGGAAGAACCTTGCCCATTCGGCTGCGAGTCGAACGCTTGCCGTCCCGAGTGCACCCAGCCGAGCATCGAGTGTCGCAACAACAACCAGCGCGTGTGCGGCAGCGACGGTCGCTGGGGGCCAGAGCAAGCCTGCGGCGATCAAACCTGTGTGCCCGATAAAGGCTGCAGCGACTGCGCGCCAGGCGATGTGCGCTGCAACGCCCAGAGCGGCGACGCGGAGCAGTGCGTGGACGGCGAGTGGCACGCCGATGTTTGCCAGAGCGAGGAGCGCTGCGTGCTCGAGGCCGGCGTTTCCCGGTGTATCGACAACGTGGTTTTCTCCCTGCCGGATACGACGCTCCCCGGGGGCACTTTGTTCGACCGCACGCCCGACGTGCTGTACGCCTATCCGCTGCGCCAAAGCGTGGGTCCCGACGAGCTGGTTGCCCTGCAGATCGGCGCGGTCGGAGCGAAACAGCCGGCGAACGCGCGGCTCGCGCTCTACGCGGACAATGGCGCTGGCTATCCGGGCGAGCTGATCGGCCGCACCAACACGCTCTCGTTCTCCGGTTCGCAAGAAGTTATCAGCGATCTGACCCCGCGTATCCGCACGCTCGAGCCGGAGCAAAACTATTGGATCGGTATCGTCTTCGCGCCCGGAGGCGTTCCGCAGCTGCAGTGCCGGCATGACGACGAGGCCCCGGGCGGGCTGCTCGTCCACCAGCCGTTCGAGGATACGATACCCACCATTTTCCCCACCAGCGAAGTGCTTGGCGACGCAGACATGGAATGCAACCTGTTCCTGCGCGTGCGCTACCGGACTCCCGACTGACGAAAGAAACGTTCATGACCTCGCAACGTCTTCGCTCCGACCACCGAACCCGTTTTCTGCTCTCGCGCTTGCTCTGGGGAGTCTGTGCTCTCGGCTGGCCCCTTTCGGCGCGCGCGCAATCTCCGTCGACGACGCTGTCGACTTGTATCAACCGGCCTGCCGCAGTGCCGGGGCTCTCTGGCGCGCCGAACTGGTTCACGAGCAACCCCGCGAGCTTCGACGATCCGACCGGTTCCCGGCTCGATATCGACGAGCCGCGCTGGGCGGGTGCGGCGCTGATGCCGTTCGAGGGCGTGCTCTCCGCGGGCTCGCCCACCTATCGCATCCTGCGACACGGCAACTACCTCTATCTCTCCTTCCATTCCCCGACGGGTTCCGCCGGCGGAGATCGGGTGTACTTCGGCTTCAGCGAGGGCGTCGGGACCCCGAGCGCCCCGCTCTCGAAGAAGGCCTATCTGATCGAGCTGCAGCCCGCAGCGCCTGAATCGGGCTCGGATCCGATCCCGACACCAGTGCTGCAGATTCAGACCTTCACGCCCGGCGGCACTTGGCTACCTGCCGCCACGCCAGACTGGATCGAAAACGTGAGCACCTGGCGCTCGCCCAGCACGGGTCTGGCTTTCGGCGTGAACTTCCGGATCGACACGTCCAAGGTAGCGATCCCCACCGGCCGAACCTTCCGCGCATTCTTCGGAATGGGCCTACGCGTCGAGCCCGCGCACACCATCGAATTTTCGACCCCGCCCGTCTCGGGGCTCACGACCAACTTCGTGAACAGCGGGATCCACGTTCCGGCGGACTACACGAAGTGGGCCTTGTTCGAGGGGCTCGACGTTGCCTGCCGTGAAGGCGTCACCATCGACACGTACAATATTCATACGGGTCATCCCAACGGCTGCTCGCTCTATACCGGCGATCCGGTAGCGCAGAACACGTTCACGGTAGACCCGCAGACGATCCGCGGTCATTCCCCGCAGTTCGCGAACAACATCGTGCTCGTCCAACTCGCGCTCGCGGAGTGGGGCGGTATGTACGCAGATTCACAGGCAAACTGGCTGGTGATCCCGGGCAGCAACAACACGACCGGGAGCTGGAGCTGGACCTGGGCCACGCCGGGCGGGCCGCCGGCGAATCGCACCGGCGCCGCCTCGACGGCGTTCACCTGCGACTTGCTCGGAAATCCATACTGCCCGACGCTCAACCTGTCCGACCCGGCGTCGGTCGTGCCGCCGGCGGTCGTGAACCAAGCCTTGCTCGCGACTTTGAGCATCGACATGACCAAGGCAAACGCGGAGCTCTTGCGCGTGAAACGAGCGTCCGCGTTGCTGAACATGATCCCGGTCCCGCTATCGGAGGACAAGCGGAAGGCCACCATCTCGCTGCGCGGTCTGCCGAAGCCCAAGGATGCGAAGCAGACCCACCGCGATGTTTACGTCCGGGTGGTACGCCGTAACATGCCGCCGCACGGCGACGTGATGGTCCAGCCGCCGCTCGAGGAGCGACGCCGCATTCAGCGCTTCCTTCGGACGCCAGCCCCGAGCCCCTTCGAGTTTCCGGAGGTCGAGCCAGCGCCGAACACGGATCCCGTGAAGGGGGCGCTTCAGCAAACGAAGACGACGGCGCCCAGGGACACCTACGGAAAACCGCAGAAACCCGCTGAGACGAAGCCGCCGTCCAAGCCGCAGGACCAGCCGAATTCCAAGGACGAGCGCGGGGCGACTCTGCCCGAAACCCTACCCCTCGAGTACTCGTCTGCGACACAGCACGAGATCGTGAGCCGCGCGCTCCCCGTCTACGAGGTGCACTCTTACTACGAGACCGGCGAAACCATTCCGGACAAGCGCGGCAAACCGCGCAAGGCGTTGAAGGCGCTCGCGCCGTTCGGCTACGTGCTGCACCACGACACGCCGTTCTACGGCTTCACCGATCAGATCAAGGGTGTCGGCAGCGCGCTGAGCGAGGTTCAACCCGGGCTCTACAAGGTGAGCGTCCCGGTCGACGGCTCGGTGCAGATCGAGACCACGATCCGTGCCGAGGAGCAGCCGCTGCACGCGAATTGCTGCAATCAGAAGCCGCCGGTCGTGCACGTGCACGTGAACCCGCGCGGCTGCTACTGCACGACGCCGGGCAACAGCGGGGACGGCTCGAAATTGTTACCACTCGCCGTCCTGCCCGTAGCGCTGCTGATTTGGCGGCGGAGGCGGCGCTCGAAGGCGTAGCGGCTGAATTTACGGCTAGAAGTCTCGGCCCCGGCGCGTCAAGGTTGGGGAGGAGGATGGAAGCCGGTAGCATCATCAGCGGCAAGTACCGCCTCGAAGCCGTGCTCGGCCGAGGCGGCATGGGCTCGGTGTGGCATGCGCTGCACCTCGGGTTGAACGCGCCGGTCGCGATCAAGTTGATGGACCCCGCGGTGATGAAGACGAGCGGGATGCTGGCTCGTTTTCATCGTGAGGCGCAGGCCGCGGCGCAGCTTCGGAGTCCTCACGTCGTGCAGATCTTCGATCACGGGGTGGACACGGACTCGGGGGTGCCGTTCATCGTGATGGAGCTGCTCGAGGGCGAGAGCCTGGCCGACCGCTTGACGCGCGTCGGCGTGCTCACGCCGCGTGAGACGAGCCGGATCATCACAGAGGTGTGCCGGGCACTCGCGCGCGCCCACGACGCGGGCATCGTGCATCGCGATCTGAAGCCCGCCAACCTGTTCCTGGTCGCGAACGACGATCAGGAGGTGACGAAGGTGCTCGACTTCGGCATCGCCAAGCAGCAGCTGCCCGAACAGGGGCTCGACTCGATGACGAACTCGGGGTCGATCCTCGGCACTCCGCTGTACATGAGCCCGGAGCAGATCAAGGGCGGCAAGCTGGTCGACGGGCGCAGCGATCTGTGGTCGCTCGCGGTCGTGGCCTGCGAGTGTCTGACGGGAAAACGGCCGTTTTCGGCGGACAGCATCGGCGCGCTCACGCTCGTGATCTGCACGGAGCCCGTGCCGCAGCCGTCCACTCTGGGTCCGGTCCCGCCCGGGTTCGACGCCTGGTTCGAGCGCGCGGTGATGCGCGAGCCCGAGCAGCGTTTCCAGACGGCGCGCGAGCTCGGCGAGGAGCTCCGCCGCGTGTGCGGCGTGGCGGAAGATCCGGTTTGGTCGGAGGCGCCGCAGCGCGCTCGCTCGAGCCAACCGAGCGTCGAGCCGCGCACCCCGCCGCAGTTCGGGGCGCGCACCCCCGTCGCAGGTCCGGACGGCCTGCCGCTGGCCCCGACGGTCGATGCCAAGAGCGATCAACACACGGGGGATGCGCTCGCCAAGTCGTCGGTCGACCGGCTGCGGCCGAGCTCGCCGGGCACGCGCCGGATCAACGTTGCGCTCGCGGCGCTCGCGATCGTCGGGATCGCGGGCAGCGTGGTCGCGCTCGGCCGCTACCTCTCGGCGAGCGACCGAGAGCTTCGCGCGACGCCGCACTCGGCGCTGCCCGCTCCCGAGCAGGAGGGTCCACGGCCCGCGCCAGCGGTCACGCCAGAAGGCCCTGCCCCGCTCGAAGCGCCAGTTTCCCGAGAGCCCACGCCGCCCGCAACGGCCGCACTCCCCTCCGCTTCCGCGCCGCTTCCCCGCGTCACGGCGAAGGCGGTTCCGCGCAAACCCAGCGTTGCTCCCTCGGCGGCGTCGGCCGCGCCGCCCGCGTCCGCACCCACGGCGG
>JAICQO010000196.1 GCA_025937835.1 Polyangiaceae bacterium | reverse complement strand
CGCCACGGCAGCCCGCGACCGCCGGCTCCCACCGCGCTGCCGTCCCCGGGTGGCGGTCGCTGGCGCCTGTCGTGCAGTGCAACCGGCGAGTCGTCGCGACCGGCGCTGCCGCTGACCGGGACCGGGCAGAAGTCACGGGTTACACCCGACGTGACCGCCCCCTGGCTCCCGCTGCTCGATACGGCGCCGCCGCCGCTCGCTGCCGATCGCGTCGGCCTCGACGTCGGCGCCGAAACGGAAACGGTGCAGCTGCGCGCCTATCTGAGCGGACGGAAAGGTCCGGACTTTCCCAAGAACGGAAGCCTGATCGTACGAGTCGCGGACCGCTTCCAGGTTCAGGGGACGGTCTGGTCCACCGCGCCCGCCGAGAGCCCGTGGCCCGACCTCGAGCAGGCGCTCGACGCGTTCGGCTTCGAAGGCAGCAGTACGTCCGCATTCCGCGCCACGCTCGATCCTGGCGGGCGGGCGGGCATTCTCAGCGTGACCTCGCGCGGCACGACGGATCTCTACGCGATCGAGCAAGACAGACCGCTGCGCCGCTGGCAGAACGTCGGCCGCCACGGGCTCGGAGTCGTGGCCTCGACGGTGCGGCTCGACGCCACCTATTACGTGCTCACCGTCGTCGATTCGCGGCGCTATCGCGTGTTCGCGCTCGACGCGAGCGAGCCGCGGCTGGTCGGTGAATACGAGGACGTCCCCTTCGGCGGCAGCGGACCTCCGACGCTGGTGCGCGCGCGCGCCGGCGGAGCCGCGCTCGGGCTGTGGGCGCGAAGCTCCGGTTGGTACGTCTTCCCGATCGACGAGCGGACCGGCGATGCATCACGACCGATCGAGGTGAGCGCCCGAACGCTGTCTCGGCTGCCGCGTCGCTGTGCCGGCGACGAAGACGGCTACCTGCTCGAGGGCTCCGTCGGTCTCGAGCCGAACGTCGAGCTCTCGGGCGCGCGGAACGACGAGCGCGCGCGGCTGCGCGCAGTCGAGGGGCGTTTCATCGTCGGGCCCGACGACATTTGCGTGGTGGAGCTGACGGCGCAGTCGGATCGGCCCGTGAGGGGCAACTTCGAGCGCGCGCTGCCGCGCGAGCGGGGTCTCGTGCCTCTGGTCCTGAACGATCGGGGAGAGCTGGGCAGGCGTTACGCTCTGCGCTGTGCGAGCAGCAAGTAACGGCGCGCGACGGCGATCGTAGTAGTCCAACGGAAATCATACGTTGCCGGTACACGATGCGGGACGGCCGTGAGTCCGGAGTGCAACGAACCGAGACGACGCTCCAAAACCGCCTACTGAGTCCCGCGATGCCGAGGCCGAAAAATAGCCCAAAAATCGCGACAAAAAACGCTCCAGCCTTCAACCACCGGAGTGACGTGACGACGATCGTCGTCACTGTCGATGTAGAGCTCGTGAGCTCGCTGCGAATAAGAGCGTGCGCTCACGAACTCGCTGCGAAGAGGTTGCTTTCTGCGTTGGAGACTGCTACTTAACGAAGGTCCGCGTGGAGTGAGGCTGTCCCCCCCCCGGCCCCTTCACGCGGACGTTCATTCCGTCCGCCTAGCCCTGACTAGCCCCGGGACGGAGCGACAACGCGGCGCTTCGAACTTAGCGCGCGAGCTTCTTGGCCATGATTTCGCCGAGCTCCTGGGCTCGGCGCGTGGCCGCCTCGACCGCGTCGATCAGGGTGCGGCGCAGCCCCCCCGTCTCCAGGGTATGCAGCCCCGCGATGGCGGTGCCGCCCGGGCTCGTCACCATGTCTTTGAGCCGGCCCGGGTGTTCCCCGGTGTCGAGCAGCAGCTTGGCCGAGCCATAGACGGTTTGCGCGGCGAGCAGCAGCGCAGTGTCCCGGTGTAGCCCGACCTTCACGCCGCCGTCTGCCAGCGCTTCGATCATCAGCATCACGTACGCCGGGCCGCTGCCCGAGAGGCCGGTCACCGCGTCGATCAGCGTCTCGTCGAGCACGACGCTGCGGCCGACCGCGCCGAAGATCGACTTGGCCACCTCCAGATCCTGCTCGGTCGCGCGCGAGCCGGGAGCGATGCCCGTCGCGCCCGCCAGCGCGATCGCGGCGGTGTTGGGCATGGCGCGAGCCACGCGCACCGACTCGGGCACGCGGCGCTCGATCGCCTCGAGCGGTACGCCCGCCGCGATCGACACGATGAAGGTGCCCGGCTTGAACGAGCTCGCGAGTTGGTCGAGGACGCGGTCCACGACCTGCGGCTTGACCGCGATCAGGACCACGTTGGCCCAGGCCACGAGCTCGTGATTGTCGGTGTGGGTCACGATGCCGTACTCGGCGCCGATCTCCGAGAGGCGCTCCTTGCGCACGTCGCTGGCTCGGATCTGGCTCGGCTGGACGCTCTTGCTGTCGAGCAGGCCGCGGATCAACGCGGTCGCCATGTTGCCGGCTCCAAGCATCCCGATTCTGGTCGCTTCCATACTGCTCCTACTTCGGCGGGCGCGGGGTCATCCCCGGGTTGTTGAACAAGCCGCGCAGCTTCTCGATCAAGCTCGGCTCCTGCGGTTTCAGATCGTCGCCGAGCTCTTTGGCGAGCTCCTCGATCAACTCGCGGGCGCGATCCGTGAGCCGTGAAGGCACCTCGATCGTCACCTCCACCAGCTGATCGCCGCGGCCGCTGCGGACCCGATGCGGGATCCCCTTGCCCTTGACACGGAGCACGGTGCCGACCCGCGTCGACGGGGGCACGCGCAGGCGCACCTTGCCGTCGAGCGTCGGGACCTCGACTTCACCACCGAGCGTCGCCTGGCTGAAGGAGATCGGGATCCGGCAGGTCACGTCGTCACCCGCGCGCGAGAACAGCTCGTGCTCCTTGACCTCGATCGTGATCTCGAGGTCGCCCGCGGGCCTGTCGGGGCGGCTGCGGTTGCCCGCGCCGTCCACCGTGCGCACGCTGCCGTGCTCGATGCCGGCTGGGATGGTGAGCTCGAGCCGCCGCAGGGCCTTGGCCAGGCCCGAGCCCTGGCACTCGCCGCACGACTCGAGCGGCACCTGGCCCGTGCCGCGGCAGCGCGAGCAGGGGCGCTCGACGGCGATCGGGAACAGCGCTTGTTGAAAGCGCACCCGGCCGCGGCCGGCGCAGGCCGTACACGTCTCGACGCGTGTGCCGCGCTTGGCGCCGCTGCCGTCGCAGCCGCTGCACAGGTCGATGCGCTCGTAGCTGACCTCGCGCGTCGTGCCGTGCGCCGCCTCTTCGAAGCTGATTTCGATGCTGCGCTCGAGCGGCGCGACGCGCTCGCCGCCGCCGCCGCCGCGAAACCCGAATGCGCCGAGCAAGTCGCCGAACAGATCTTCCAGGCCGATGTCGGAGAATCCGGGCGACGGCGCCCCGCCCGGGCGGAACGCGGCCTCCCCGAAGCGATCGTAGGCGGCTCGCTTATCGGGGTCTCCGAGGATCTGGTAGGCCTGATTGATCTGCTTGAAGCGGCCCTGGGCGTCGTCGTCGTTCGGGTTGCGATCGGGGTGGTGCTGCGCCGCGAGCTTGCGGAAGGCGCTCTTGATTTCGCCTTCGCTCGCGCCTCTCTGGACTCCGAGAACCTGGTACGGATCGAACACGT
>JAICQO010000048.1 GCA_025937835.1 Polyangiaceae bacterium | reverse complement strand
TGAGCACTTGGCTGCCGACGCGCGGTTCGCCGGGGGCGTTGGTCAACAAAGTGGTGTCGAACAGCGGGACCAGCGGCTCTTCGATGAGCTCCGCGCTGCCGTCCGGGAGCCTTCCCAGCACACTGCGCAGGACGTCGGCAGCTTCTATCGGTCGTTCGCTGGCGAGGGAGGTCGCCTCGGTGGCGCCCACGACGACGTCGATGAGCTGCCGCGCCAGCGCGGTGCCGATCCGCACGCGGACTTGCTTGTCGAGTGACTCGAGAGCGCGCTCAACGACGCGGCCAAGGTGCAGAGCGAGGCGATCGGCGGCTTCGGCCTCGTGCAGGACCGAACGACGGACCACGAGCCGTGGGTCGAGCGATGAGAGTTGGGCCTCGAGGGCCTCGGTGATCAGGCTCTCGTAGAGGCCCCGCTCGCTCGGCATGATCGCACTTTAATACAAGATCACCGCCGGCCGCGGCAAAGGGCTAAGGTGCCGCCGTGGCTACGATTCACGTCGTTGGCGCTGCGATTGTGCGAGATGGGCAGTGCTTGGTCGCCCAGCGCGGACCGAGCATGAGCCTCGCGGGGAAGTGGGAGTTTCCCGGTGGCAAGGTGGAACCGGGCGAGCTGCCCGCAGCGGCGCTGGTTCGGGAGATCGCGGAGGAGCTCGGGCTGCAGATTGAAGTCGCGGAGTTACTCGGCAGCGGGACGGCCAGCGTCGCTCAGCACGTGATCGCGCTCGAGGTGTATGCGGCAGCCATCGTCGGCGGCACGCTCGCGCTTCGGGAGCACGCGCGGATCGCCTGGGCGGGCGTGGAAGATTTGGTTCGCTTCGACTGGGCCGAAGCGGATGCGCCGTGCTTGGCCGGCGTGCGAGAGTGGCTGCGGACGCTTCAACTCTAAGGGCGAGAGCTGCGCGGATGTCCCCAACCCGGCTAACTGGCACAGATGTTGATCGCTTCCGTGCATGTTCTTCCAGAAGTTCAAGACGCCGGGCCTCGCGCACGTCGCCTACCTGATTGGGGATAAGGGCGAGGCGGCGCTCGTGGATCCGCGTAGGGACGTCGAGGAGTACCTGTCCGTCGCGCAGCGCAATGGGCTGGCGGTGAAGTACGTGCTGGAGACGCACCGGCAGGAGGACTTCGTGATCGGGTCGGCGGAGGTGCGGAAGCGCACGGGCGCGAAGGTGGTGAGCGGCAGGCACGCGTTGTTCGGGCACAGTGATCTGCGGCTCGGGCAGGGCGAAGCGGTGTCGGTGGGAGCGCT
The DNA here is from genome assembly GCA_025937835.1 of Polyangiaceae bacterium. Lineage (GTDB taxonomy): Bacteria > Myxococcota_A > Polyangia > Polyangiales > Polyangiaceae > PMG-095. Next base: position 45,171 of record JAICQO010000048.1, on the reverse strand, counting down.
GACGTTGCGGGCGCTGGAGACGCCGGGGCATACGCCGGAGAGTGTGTGTTACGCGGTGTTCGTGGAAGAGGCGCCGGGACGGGCGCTGGGGGTGTTCACGGGGGACACGTTGTTCATTGGTGAGAGCGGGCGGACGGATTTGACGGACGCGGAGGAGACGGCGAAGCACGCGGGGGAGCTGTTCGATTCGGTGCACACACAGCTCGCGCCGCTCGGTGACCAGGCGATCGTGTGGCCGGCGCACGGGGCGGGATCGGTGTGCGGGGGGAAGATCGCGGAGCGGGATGAGTCCACACTGGGGCTCGAGCGCGCGTACAATCCGGTGTTCAGGCTGACGCGCGAGGCGTTCATCGCGAGCAAGGTTGAGGAACGGCTGCCGCGGCCTCCGTACTTCGAGCACATGGAGCGGGTGAATCTCGAAGGGGGGGTGGCTGTCGCGAAGGCGGCGACGTCGGTGCGGGTGTTGTCTGCGGAGGAGTTTGACGCGGACGGGGCGGCTCTGATCATCGACACGCGGGCGCCCGAGGCGTTCGCCGGTGGGCACATCCTGGGCTCGGTCAATATCTGGCTCGCAGGGCTGCCGGTGTTCGGTGGCTGGTTCGCGAATGAGCAGTCGCGGGTGTATCTGGTGCTGCCGAGCGCGGAGGACTTGGCGAAAGCGGTGACTCACCTCGCCGGGATTGGCATCGACGGCGTGGAAGCGGTGCTGGCAGGGGGTTTTGCAGCGTGGCGCGATGCGGGGATGGCGATCGGCTATTCGGAGACGACGGATCCGCGGCGGCTAGCGGCGGAGCTCGACACGACGCTGGTGCTGGATGTGCGCGAGGACTCGGAGTTCGAGGAAGGGCACATCGACGGCGCTTGTCATCTGTTCGTGGGGGACGTGGACCGGCACTTCGAGCGCATCGCGGAGGCGCTCACGAGCAAACCGAACATCGCGGTGACGTGCAGCGTGGGGCACCGCGCGGGCATCGCGGTGAGTCTGCTGGAGCGCCGCGGGATCCGCGCGAAGAATCTGTTGGGAGGGATGACGGCGTGGAAGAAGCTGGGGCTGCGGACGGTACGGGGGACAGGGAGGACGATCACGACGAAGGACATCGAGGGCGAGAGGTCTTGACAGAGGGTGCTTACGTAGGTTCCGTCTGCTAACCTCTGCTGATGTCCTCCGATCAGACCGAGCGCGATACACGCGCTGCCCTGCGCCGGAAAACCTGGCAAGGAGGCGTGACGAAGCTGTCGGAGATGGAGACCGTCAACGTGGCGTTCTGGGAGGCGATGCTGCCGAGCGAGCGCTTCCTGGCGGTCTGGGAGTTGTCGAGGGAACAGTATGGCTCAAGACCCGACGCTGCCCGCGGACTTCGTGGATCTCCTTGCGGAGTTCGCCGCCGCTGACGTCCGATACCTAGTGATCGGTGGCTACGCGGTTGGTTTTCACGACCGTCCCCGTGCGACGAAGGACCTGGACTTGCTGATCGCCGACGATGCGGAGAACGTGGCGCGGGCTTGCATGGCACTCGCGGCGTTCGGTGTGCCAGACGCGATCGTAGAGGGACTTCGGGCTGCGACGCCGGACGAGGTCGTGTGGTTCGGCGTGCCGCCGGCCCGAGTCGACCTCCTGAAATCGGCAACGGGCGTAGCGTTCGAAGCGGCGTATTCCCGCAAGTTGCCAATGAGAGTCGGCACTTTGACTGTCACGGTGGCGAGCATCGACGACCTGATCGCAATGAAAGTCGCGGCGGGGCGAGATCAGGACCGCGTGGACGTCAAACGGCTCGAGCGCATCCGGCAAAGACTGCGCGAGCCGAACCGGTAAGTATTCTGCGTCCACGCTTCGAGTCGCTCGCCCGATCACGGCCGAGTGTTCACGGAGCCCCGCCCGTCACACACCCGTCGGGGTGACACGCGGCGGCGTCGGTGCAGAGCTCGATGCGGGACCAGGTGCGGTTTTGTTGGCACTGTTCGCGGTTGGCGCCGTTGCAGCGGTAGGTGTCCGGTTTGCAGGGCTCGGGTGAGATCCGGCAACGCTCGGGGGTGCAGGCCGCCTCGCTTGCGCAGGTCACGACGTCGATCCAGCTGGCTTCGTCGCTGCTGTCCGCGCACTCCTGGATGACCGCGCCGTTGCAGCGGCGCTCTCCGGGTTCGCAAACGGGCGCGGGCTCGCTGGGTCCGTCGGCGGGCTCGTCCTTTTCGTCGCCGTCGTCGAGCAAGCCGCCGCAAGCACTCACGGCGAGTGAGAGTGCGAGTGCGTGTGCGAGTCCGAGTGCGTGTGTCATAGCGATCACCGTGGCTCTCACTGATTGGCGCCGCAGCACTTTTTGAACTTTTTTCCGGAGCCGCAAGGGCATGGGTCGTTGCGGCCGATGCGGGGCCCCTCGCGGCGGATGGGAGGATGTGAGACGGAGGCGGCGCCGCTTTCGCGGATGAAGTCGTAGGCGTCGGACACGAGCTCGCCGAGTTGGCTGCGGAACTCGGATTGAATGTCCGGATTGGCGTTGAACTCTTCGAGCTCATCGGGCGGGATCAGGTCGTGGCGGTCGCACAGGTAGGCGAAGGGCGAGACGAAGCTGCCGAGAACCTCGTCGTCGAGCCAACCGGGGGCGAGCTCGGCTCCCGTGACGAAACCTCGGGCGAACTGGACGCACACGTCCTCCTTTTCGGGCAGCGGCGACATGACTTCACCCTCGTCGAAGGTCGTGACGACTTCGTTGTAGAGGCGCAGCAGAAGCTCGACGAGCTCGCGGTTCTGGTCCAAATCGAAGTCGGGGGGTGGGCCGTCTGGCAAGACCACGGGCAACCACGTAGACGGCTGCACCAGGCTCGGCGCGACAGCTAGCGCGCTGAACAAACCTATCAGCTCGTCGATTTCGAGCGCGCCGAACTCCTCGAGGAAAACCTCGAGGCGCGCGTATTCTTCGTCAGAGAGCGGCTCGGAGGGGGCGGGTTGCATTGGTCGGCGCGCGACGTTCGTATTTTTCGCGCGCCAGAGCAAGGACCGCTAGAATCCGCTCGGTGCGACGCGCGACGTTCGTTCTGCCCCTGACGATCTTGCTCGTCGGCGGCAGCGCGCAGGCGTATCGACCGTTCGATGGGACAGACGCGGCGGTGGAAGATGTGGGGGCGATCACGCTGGAAGCGGGCGCCCTGCAGTTTCATTGGAGCGGGGGTGAGAGCGCCTATGCGCCCCGACTCGGCGTCAACTTCGGGTTCGCGGAGCGCTTGGAGGCGGTGGTGGATGTGCAGCAGTGGGTGGCGCTGGAGTCGACGGCCGGTGAATCGCGGATCCGAAGCCTCGACTCGGGCGCGCTCTTGAAGTGGTTGCTGCGCGAAGGGGCGCTCCAAGAGCAGGCGGGGGTCAGCGTCGCGATCGAGGCGGGAGTCCAGCCGCCAGAAATGCACGGCGAAGAGGGGTTCGGGGCCAGCCTGACTGCGGCCGTGGGGTACCGGTGGAACGCCGTCAAGCTGCACGTAAACCAGAGCGCCGGACGTTCACGCGGCGGAAACCTGGTTCTCGCGAACAGCCTGATGCTCGATGGGCCCGAAGCATGGCTGGTACGACCGCTCGCGGAGCTGTTCGCCGAGCAAGAGCTCGACGACGGAGCCAGTTACGGGTTGCTGCTCGGAGCGATCGCCACCGCGAGTGACTCGCTGGCGTTCGATCTGGGGATGCGCGTCGCGCGAGACCGCGAGGAGCGCGCCTTCGAGCTCCGCCTGGGGCTCAGCTGGAACGTGCGACTCTTTGCGCACGAGAGCGGCTCGAGCGTCCGCTCGCGGAGCTTTTTAACGAGCTCCAAGGCGCGGCAGCACGAGCTCCGAGAATGACTGGATGAAGCGGTCCTGGTTGGCGCCGACGTCGTGCACGTAGATGCGCTCGAAACCGAGGGCGCGATCGCGATCGAGCCAGGCCGCGTGTTGCTCGGGATCTGCGGACACGCGCACGATTGAGCGCACCTGTTCGAGCGGGACGAAGCGCGCGGCAGCGTCGAAGAATCGAGGCTGGGTGACGTCGGCCTTGAACTCGGAGCCGACGGTAAGGTTGCGCCAACCGTCGAGCGCGGCCTTTTCGGCTTCGGCCTCGGTCGGCGCGAAGGACACGCACGCCTGCAAGTGGATCGGCTTTCCGCGACCGCCGCCCGCGCGGAAGCGCTCCACGACTTCACGCAACTCGGGTTCCGGGCGAGCCACGGTGATGAGGCCGTCGGCCCAGCCTCCGACCCATTCGGCGGTGTCGGCGCTGATTGCCGCGCCGAACAACAGCGGTGGTCGCTGCGGCCGAGTATAGAGGCGCGCCTCGTGCACCTTGACGAGTCCCTCGTGCGTCACGGTCTCGCCCGCGAACAGCGCGCGCATCACGGCGACGCACTCGCGGAGCCGGGCGCGACGGAGCGGCTTGGCCGGCCAGCGCTCGCCGGTGATGTGCTCGTTCAGGGCTTCACCGGTGCCCAGGGCGACCCACAATCGCTCCGGGTACATTTCGGCGAGCGTCGCGGCGGCCTGCGCGAGGATGGCGGGGTGGTAACGCTGCCCGGGCGCGGTCACGGTGCCGAAATCGAGACTGGTCGCGTGCAGGGCTGCGCCGAGCCAGCTCCAGGCAAAGCCGCTGTGGCCCTGCCGCTCACCCCACGGAGCAAAGTGATCGGAGCACATCGCCGCGCCGAAACCAGCGCGCTCTGCGGCCACGACGTAGTGCAGCAGTGCGCTCGGCGCGTGTTGCTCGTGCGAACAGTGATAGCCGATGGTGGTCACGTCAGCGCGCGGGGGCGTTCGCTGCGAGCGCGAGCGACGCGTACTTGGCGAAGGTTCCGACGGGCCCCAGGTTGCGCTCGAAATCGCGAAGCAGCTGCTTCGGCAGGAGCCATCGGTCGATGGCGTAGCCGCCGAACGCCAACAGCGCTCCGCTCAGCATGCCGCGCTTTCGAGGAGCACGCTCCAGCGCCGCTTCGTAGACGGCGCTCGTGGCGCCGAGCCCCACGGTCAAGACCGCGAGCCCCAACAGAGTCCTGTTCGATAGGAAGCGCTTGGGCGTGCGGCGCCCGGGCACCACGGCCCGCTCCATGGCGTTGATCCCCGCCCAAGGCGCGCCGCGATGCATCGCCGAAGCGACCATCATGGTGACGCCGGCCGCGGCCGTCATGCGGACGGTGGTGGACAGAGCTCGAGTCAAGACGCTGCTCATTTTCCCGATGGCTCCTTCATTCCGGAAGATTCGGAGCGATCTCCGCCTGGCCCTGCTTGCCGCGCCGGGCGCCCCAAAATCCCAGGAGCACCGCCCCGATCAGCAACGCAATCGCGGGAAGCTGCCCGAACGCCAGCAAGACGACGCCCAGGGCCCCCAGCAACGCTGCGAGCAAGAACAGCGCGGTGGCGCCGCCGAACGCCGAGCGCGCTGCCGGCGAAGGCTGGATTGGTTGAATCTCGTCCATCGACATCACCTCGGCTGGAGTAACGGTGCATCAGTCGTGCCGCCCCGCCCTCGATTCAGGTTTTCTGGGTTTCACGGCGTCCGTCCCGACTTGCGGCTTGGCCTGCGGTTCGAGATCGGCGCGCTCTCGTCGCTTTTCGGCGGTGTCGACCTTCATGCGCCGGTCGCGCGCTTGGATGAGCTCGACCGGGGCTTCGCCGTCGCGGTTGTAGGACCACGCGAGCAGCGGCTTTCCGATCGGGAGGTCGTGCGCGGCCGGGTGCCCCGCGTGACCGGTGTCCCAGATGTGCCAGGTTTTTCCGTAGCTGTTCAGCTTCTTCGCGAGCGCGGCCTTTTCGGCCGGGGCGGGCACTCCGGGGAGGATCAGCGTGCCTGAGAGGATCTCGTAGTTGTGCGGGTGCCAGTTCGGCTTTTCCTCGGCCGGCAACGACTCGAACAGGCGTCCGGAAACGATGTATTCGATACCGATCAGGTTCGCGTCCGCCGTATTGCCGTCGAAGATGACGCACTGGGTGAATTCCTCGTTCATGCCCTTACAGAAGTGATGCGCCTCCATGTGCAACGACGGGTCGTCCTTCATGACGTGGAAGCCGTCGAGGTAGTGGTCGAACGAGCGGACGGCGCTCAGGTCCTGCAGGAGCTCGGCGCCCTTCTCCAGCACCTTCGTATCCGCGGCCTTTTCAGCACCGGGGGGAGCATTGGGGTTGGTGGGCGGCGTGTCCTCCTTGCCGCACGCGGCCGCTAGGATGGACAGCAGGACAACGGCGATTCGTCGGCTCGGCATGGTCAGCCCTCGCGCCAAAGCATCACGCGTGCCGCCCCCGCCGGGCCTCAATCCGAGACTCTCGCGCTCTTCCTCGCCTCAGTGTGGCGGCAAGCTTCGTTGCAGGAACGTCAGTGACGAACGCGGACGACGGGCGCGTGATATGACCGTTTGCAAGGGCTCGCGACTTCGGACAAACAGAAGCCACTTTGAGTCGCTTTCGAAACTCGACGAGGCAAGGTGTTTTCCGGGTTTGGGCGCCAAACGCCAAGAGCGTGGCGCTCGTCAGCGACGGGCAGAGGTCCGAGCTTTCGCCGCGGGATACGGGGTGGTTCGAGCTCTCGCCGTCACCGCTCCGGCCGGGCAGTGACTACGCGCTGTCGGTCGACGGCGGGCCAGCGATCCCCGATCCTCGCTCCGGTTATCAGCCGGACGGCGTGCACGGGCCGTCGCGACACGTCGGCGAGTCGCAGTTCGAGTGGACGGACCAGAGCTTCCGAGCGGTCCCTCTGGCTTCGGCAATCTTTTACGAGCTCCACGTCGGGACGTTCTCGGGGGACGGTACCTTCGACGGGGTGATCGCGCGTTTGCCGCATTTGAAGGCGCTCGGAGTCACGCATGTCGAGCTGATGCCGGTCGCGCAGTTTCCCGGAAAACACGGCTGGGGTTACGACGGAGTGCACCCGTACGCGCCGCACAGCGGCTACGGCGGACCCGAAGCGTTGAAGCGTCTGGTCGATGCCTGCCACGCCGAAGGGCTCGCGGTGGTGCTCGACGTCGTCTACAACCACCTCGGTCCCGACGGGAACCATCTCCCGAAGTTCGGTCCGTATCTGACGGACACGTATCACACGCCGTGGGGTCAGGCAGTGAACCTCGACGGCGCGCACTCGGCGTTCGTCCGCCGTTATTTTCTCGACAACGCGCTGTACTGGCTCGAAGAGTTTCACTTCGACGGCCTGCGGCTCGATGCGGTCCACGCGCTGTACGACCATTCCGCGCGGCATTTTCTGCGGCAGCTCGCTGAAGAGACGGCCGAGCTCTCGCGGCATCTCGCAAAGCCGCTGGTGCTGATCGCCGAGAGCGACCTCAACGATCCGCGCCTGGTCCGCTCACGCGACGCCGACGGCTTCGGGCTGGACGCGCAGTGGAGCGACGATCTGCACCATGCGCTGCACGTCGTGCTCACGGGCGAGCGCAGCGGCATCCACGGCGATTTTTCGGGCCTCGCGGATCTGGCCAAGGCGCTCGAGCAAGGCTTCGTCTACGACGGCCGGCACAGCCCGTTCCGAAAGCGTCCCCACGGCGCAGCGCTCGATCCGCGGCACGTCGAGCGGCTGGTCGTGTGTCTGCAAAATCACGATCAAGTCGGTAACCGCGCTCGCGGGGAGCGCATGGGTCACCTGGTGTCGCCCGCGCGCGCCAAGCTCGGGGCCGCAGTGGTGCTGCTCGGCCCCTCGATCCCGCTGTTGTTCCAGGGCGAAGAATGGGACGCGAGCACGCCGTTCCAGTACTTCACGGATCACACGGACGAGGCGCTCGGGCAGGCCGTCCGCGAGGGGCGGCGCCGCGAGTTCGCCGACTTCGGCTGGGACGAGAGCTCGATCCCCGATCCTCAAGCGCACGACACGTTCCACGCCAGCCGACTGCGCTTCGAGGAGCTCACGCTGCCACGGCACGCGAGCATGTTCGAGCACTATCGGACGCTGATTCGGCTGCGCCGCAGCGTGCCCGAGCTCGCCTCGCCGCTCACGGCCGTGCGTTTCGACGAGCGCACGGCCGTGCTCGTGATGGAACGCGAGTCGAGCCAGGTAGCGATCAATTTCAGCCGCGAGCAGCAGATTTCACGCATCTTCGGCTCGGAGCCCGCCGAGCTCTTGCACGCGACGGAAGGCGCCCACCTCGCACGCGCCCCCCATTCCCAGTTCGTGCTGCCGCCTGAATCCCTGGCCGTCGCGCTAGTGCGCCGCCCGCTCGGCTCACCGCCCGGCTCGCCCCGCTCGCCCGGTTCGCACCGAGACGGCTCGGACCGCGAAGAAGGCAGCCAGGATCCCTACTTATCGGAGTAGAGCCCTCCCAAACACGTCCGAACACGTCCGAACACGGGCATCCGAAGGCTCAGACGACGACGCCCATTCCGATTCGAAAGGGGCCTCCCAGACCGACGGCGCAGTAAGGATCCTGACTGCAACAGGCTGCGCCGTAACCCAAGGACATCACTAGCAACTTTAAAGTTATCCACAGCCAGTCAGGATCGTGACTGCGCGGGGCGCGGAGAAAGGGGCCTCTCCCTGGCCGAGAAAGGTCCTCCCGCTGGCCGAGAAGAGACTGCCGACTCCGCTCGAGGCGGAAAGCGCTCGGCCGGCCCATGAGCGCGCAGCGCGCTGGGGCCCAGAGTCGACGCACCTGAGCCGGGGAGTGGCCGATGGGTCGTCGTGCGGACAGAACCAACGGATGAAGCGCTGGGCGGGCTCGAGAATGAGACCGCGCAGTGGGTACGCGCGAGGCGGTGGCAACTGAGCGTGACCCGGGCGGTCGCTCAATTCGGGCTGAGATTCAATGAGTGGCTCGTGCTGGTGACGACGCTGAAGCTGACTCGCGCCAAACAGGACGCGGTGAGCCAGAACGACGTCTGCCGCGCGATCGGGCTGACGCGGATGCAGGTAGCGGTCGCGATGCGGCGCATCGACAATCTCGGGCTCGTCTCCCGCGGGCCCGACGTCGACGGATTCATGTGGCGCGTGTTCGTTACGAACGAAGGCCGGGCACTGGTTTCCGAAACGAGCGCGCAGGTGTCAGCGCGGTGAGCGCGCTACGAGACGCTGAGGCGCTTCACGAGCTCGGCGAGGGGCGCGGCGCCTTCGGCCTTCACCTCGACGGTGAACGGCTCGCGCGTGGTGCCGACGCGCTTGATCTCGAACTTGCCGGCGCCGAAGAGCGCTTCGAGGTCGCGCTTCAGACCCGGTAGCAGGCGCTCGTAGGTGGCGTCCGTGTTCGGCGCGTTCAGTCGATCGGCGACGCGGATCAGCAGCGCGTCCGAGCGGAACTGGAGCGGGTGCTCGGCGCCCTTTTCGGCTTCGAGGAGCAGCGCGGCTTTGACGGCGCGCGCGAGGGCGTGGCTCAGGCGCTCGGGGCGCGGGCCGCGCTTGTGCACGAACAGCAACCCGAGCTTGCCGCGCCCGCGATCGAGCGCGTAGTCCACCTCGTGACCGATCAGCACCACGTGCGGGCCGTCGGCGACGTGGGAGTAGTCAACGACGTCGATCAGGAGCTCGTCGAGCACGCGCTCGCGGATCCAGCGGTGGAAGACCGGGACGTAGCCCTCGACCGGGACATCGTCTTTCGTGAAGAGCTTGAGCTGAATCTTTTCGATCATGGATCTCTCAGGGCAGCGCGGTGCCGATGCGGGTGTGCGCCTGGTGCGCGGCGTCGACGAACAGCTGCGCTTCCTCGACGAGCTGGTGCGCGCTCTCCTTCGAGTGCGTCTTACCGCCCGCCTCTTCGTGGGCCTTGAACAGGTACTGCGCGAATTTGGCTCCCGCGAAGGGGTCCCAGAACAGCTTGGTCTCGACCCAGTGCTGCTTGAACTCGCGGACGATCTCCTCCGGCTCTTCGCCGAGGTTCGCGTTCTTCTCCTTGGCGAGGGCGCGCGCCGCCTCGAGCATCGCGCGGTAGGCGCGGGTCGCGGCGTCGTCGTTCTTGCCCTCGTCGAGCAGCACCTGCGCCTCGAACACCTCGAGCTCGCTCTTCTGCAGCCCGAACTGCACGAACGACACGACCTCGCCGGCGCACTCGCCGACGCCGATGTCGCCGATCGTGTACTCGCGCGGGTCGCCCCAGTCGGAGTAGTAGCTCGGGTCCTGCTCGTACGGCGGAACGTGGGAGAGGTCCTCGATCAGGGCCTTGATCTCCTTCTTGCCGACGCGCTCGACGAAGGCCTTGAAGGTCTCTTCGCCCTGACGGCGCTCGTTGTACGCCTTGGTGAGGCGGCTGACCGCGTCCGGGACGCGCTTGGACGGGATCGCGCCGAGCGCGAGGCCGTACGAGCCGCCGTTGTTCTGGAGCTGGCCGCCGACCACGAGCTGGAAGTGCGGGACGCGGCGGTTGTTGACCGCGCGGCTCACGCCCAAAAATCCGAGGTCTGCGACGTGGTGCTGACCGCACGAGTTGAAGCATCCGCTGCACTTGATGTGGAGCTTGTCCACGGCCGCGGGTTGCTCGACCGCGAGGCGCTTGCGCAGCTCGCCGGCCAGGCCGCGCGACGAGGAGATGCCAAGCTTGCAGGTGTCGGTGCCGGGGCACGACGTGACGTCGCCGATGCGGTCGGAGCCCGGCTCGCCGAGGCCGATCGCGGCGAGCTCCGCGTGAAGCTTCACCAGATCGCCGTCGGAGACCCAGCGGAAGATCCAGTTTTGATCGACGGTGGCGCGCATCGAGTCGCCCGTGTAGCGCCGCGCGATGTCGGCGATGGCGCGGCCCTGGTCGGGCGTGAAATCGCCGAGCGGCATGGTGACGGTAGCGACCGAGTAGCCCTCTTGGCGTTGCGGCTGCACGTTGGTGCGACGCCAGGCTTCGAACTCGGCGCTGTGCGGACCCGCGGGCAGCTTGGACGGCGGCTTGAGCGGCTTCTCTTCCGTGATCGCGAGGTTGTCGAGGAAGTTGGTCCAGCGCTCGTCGGGGCGCAGCTTGGCGCGCTCTTCCAGCGTCAGGCGCTTGAACTCCTCGATGCCGAGCTTCTTGACCAGGAACTTGATGCGGGCGCGCGAGCGGTTGTCTTTCTCGCCGAGGCGAGCGAACACGCGGCACACCGCCTGAGTCAGCGGGAACAGCTCTTCTTCCGGGCAGAACTCTTCGAGGAGCTGCGCGTTCTGCGGCACCGAGCCGAGGCCGCCGCCGACGTAGACCTCGAAGCCGCGCTTCACCTCGCCGTTGACCGTGCGAGTCGCCGCGATGCAGCCGAGATCGTGGAAGTTCACGAGGCCGCAGGGGTTGGTCTTGCAGCCCGAAAAGGCGATCTTGAACTTGCGGCCGAAGCTCTGCACGTCGTCGTGCCCGAGCAAGAAGAACATCATGGCGTTGGCGTACGGCGAGACGTCGAAGCTCTCGTCGTTGCAGACGCCGACCAGCGGGCAGGCGGTGATGTTGCGGACGGAGTTGCCGCAGGCCTCGCGCGTGGTGATGCCGACGGCGGCCAGGCGGCGCATCAGGTTCGGCGTGTCCTCGATGTGCACGAAGTGGAGCTGGATGTCCTGGCGCGTCGTGACGTGGAGGATCTGGTCCGAATACTCTTCGGCGAGCTCGCACATCACCTCGAGCTGCTGGCTCGAGACGCGGCCCATCGGCAGCTTGATGCGCATCATGCCCGGCGCGTCCCAAGCGGTGCTCGGACCCTTGGTCAGGTCGCCGGTCGGGAACGTCAGGGTCTGCGTCTTCTCGCCGTCGTGACGCTGCCCGTTGTCGTAGCGCTGGCCGTACACGCCGCGGCGAAGGCGCGCTTCGGCGAACAGCTTCTCTTCCACCTTGCTCTTCTTGCGGAGCTCGATCTGGGTTTCGAAGACGTCGATCTCACGCCCCCAGTCCTCGCGGATCTTGCCTTCGAGTACGCGCTTCCAGGTGCTTTCCGACATGTCGGCGGGTTTTTAGCTCAATCCCGGTGTGGTAGGTCGGGAATCTGTCCGTGGTGCGTAACCAGTTAAAATGATTGCACTTCGTCAGGCTAATTCTTGATTGAACAAGTCAAGAATAACGGAATGGCAACAAAACCCCGTCAACTGGCCCCTGTGAGCGCAGAAGCTTAAAGTCCAACGCCTCGGCCCGAAATGTCATCGAAAGCGCCACGTTCCGCGAACTCGACCGCTGCCGTCCATGGCGGCGCGCCGGAGAAGCGGCCTCACCACGCTCTGTCTCACGGCATCGCACAGACCGCCACCTACACCTTCGAGGATACGGCGGCACTCGAACGTTACATGCGCGGCGAGGATCCGGATCCGCACCGGGAGGAGTACGGACGCTACGGCAACCCGACCGTGCACGAGCTCGAGTCGCGGCTGGGCGCGCTCGAAGGAGCCGAAGACTGTGTGGCGTTTTCGAGCGGCATGGCCGCCACGACCAGCGCCATCCTCACGTTGCTGAAGACGGGCGACCACGTCGTGCTGTTCCGCGACTGCTACCGCCGCACGCGCCAGTTCGTGACGGGGATTTTGCCGCGCTTCGGGATCGAGCACACGGTCGTGCCGTCGGCGGATCTCGAGGCACTGCAGCGCGCGCTCAAGCCGAACACGCGGCTCGTGATCAGCGAGGCGCCCACGAATCCGTTCCTTTACTGCGTGGATCTCGAGAAGCTCGCGCGCATCAGCCACGATCACGGCCGCGTGCGCGTGTTGGTGGATTCCACGCTGGCCACGCCGTGCAACACGCGACCGCTCGAGCTCGGCGTGGATCTGGTGGTGCACAGCGCCACCAAGTACTTGTCGGGGCACAACGACGTGTTGGGCGGCCTGGTCGCGGGCCCGAGTCATTTGGTCGGGCTGCTTCGCGATTCGCGCGGCGTGTTCGGCTCCGTGCTCGATCCGCACGCCGCGTCGCTGATCATCCGCGGCATGAAATCGCTGGCGCTGCGCATCGAGCGCCAGAACGCGACCGCGCTGGCCGTGGCCAAGGCGCTCGAGGGGCACCCGCGCGTGAAGCGCGTGTTCTACCCGATGCTCGAGAGCCACCCGTCTTACGCCGTAGCGCGCGAGCAGCTGCGCGGCGGTGGCGGCATGGTGAGCTTCATCGTCGACGGCGGCCGCGAGCAAGCCTCGCGCGTCGTCGATCGCTGCAACATCGCGAGCATCGCAGCGTCGTTCGGCGGGCTCGAGACGCTGATCGAGCAGCCGGCGATCATGAGCTTCTTCGAGCTCACCGACGAGCAGCTCAAGGCGATCGAGATCGATCCCGCCCTGGTGCGGCTTTCCGTCGGCATCGAGGACACGGACGACGTCGTCCGCGATGTCGTGGACGCGCTGTCCGACTAGCCCGTGGCAGCCCGCAGCACGTCGGTGAAGCTCAAAATGCCGACCGGCTCGAGCCCCTTGAGCACCGGCACGCTGCGCACGCCCGACATGCGCATCAACCGGATGCAGTCGCGCACACGGAAGTCGTGCTGCACGCAAATCGCCGGTGTGGTCATGGCGTCGGCCACTTTCAGCTGATCGAGCAGCTCGGGTTCGCCGTCGCAGAGCACGAGCACCACGTCCTTCGACGCGATGATACCCGGCAGGCGTCCGGGCTCACCGGGCACGAGCAGGCAGTGGATCGACCGCTCCAGCATCAGGCGCGCGGCGGCACGAAGCGGCGCGGCGGCGGCGATCGTGACCGGGTTTGCGGTCATGAGTCGTTCGGCGGTGAGGTTCTCGATGCTCATGGGGCCACCTTGTGGAAGCGTAGCTCGCGGGTCTCCCGATCCAGGGAGAAGCGCGAGCCGCGGGTTTCGTGTTCGATGACGAACTGCTTGCCGGCGATGCGGACGATCACGCCGGGGAACGCGACGCCGATCTGGATGAAGGCGCCCGTCGTGAGCTCGGCGCGGCGATGTTCGCGCTGGGCCAGGCGCTGAATTTCCGCTGCCTGGAGTGCCGCCTGGACGCGCCCGAGCTTCTCGCCCTTGGCCCGCTCGCTGCGAGAGATGGGGCGCACATTGCGCACCGCCTTGGCGCGCTCGAGCGCACGCTGCGCCCTTTCCACCGGGGACTCGAGCGGAACGCCCGCCTCGACCTCGGTCTGGACGCCTTGCGGCGAGCCCGCTTCGCGCACCAGGACGCCCCGCTCTGCTTGCGTCACGCCGCCGCGCAGCTTGTTCGAAATCTCCACGCGCTGCGCCGAGAGCTTGGCGTGCACCCCGACGCCGAGCCGCAGCAAGCCGCCGCAGTAGAGCTCCGCGTACTCGGCCTGTTGTGCCGAAAGGTCGCCTTCCGCCGTCACGCTCGAGGCCAGGCTGCCGCGGATACCGCGCTGGATCTGCAGGTTGCCGCCAGCGTGCACCGAGCCCTCCACGCTGCCGCGGATCTCGATGTCGCCGCTGGCTTCGACGCAAAACGGGCCGAGTACGTCGCCCTGGACGACGAGGCTTCCACGCATGTGCAAATCCCCCGAGCGCAGATCCACCGAGCCCTCGTGCACCACGCGATCGACGACGTCGATGCTCGCGCCCTTCGCGCTCACGACTCCGGCACGCCGCGCGCGAATCTCGCCGCCTTCGTGGAGCTCCGTGCCCTCACCGAGCGTCGGCTTCGCCTCCGTGACGGGGGAGGGCTCGAGCCGCGTTCCATCGACGAGCTGCCCGGCCTTGCCTGCCCGCTCTGGCCAGACGCGGCCAATCACGTCGCCCGCCGCGACGGGTTTCAACAGCTCGCGATCGTGAAAGTCGAAGGTGCCGTCGTCGCGCAGGTGCCCCGGCTGAATGCCGGCCGCGAACAGCAGCTCGACGCGCCCGTTCTCGCCGGCTTCCGGAGCGCTACCGCACGCGATCACGGCGCCTTCGACCTCGAAGCTCGGATCCGCGAGCTCGCGCGTGAGCCACTCGAGCGCCGCCGCGTCGATGCCCGCCACCACGCCCGCTCGCTCGAGCGCCCGCGTGAGCTCCCCTGCTCCGGCCGCATCCCCCGGCCGTACCGTGACGAACGCTGCCATCCGGTCCGCGCTCAGGGTCACCGTGATCGAACGCACCCACCCATCATTCATTCTCCCGCCCGTCCCGACAACCATGGCCATCGCCCCCACGAAAAACCTGGTGGGCTCTTGGCGCTCATTGGCGCCTTCGCGACAAAGGCCGTCAGGGCGCCCCCGTCGTTACAAGTCGTACGCTACGGCCGCGCTCCAGACGGGCCCTTCGTCGTGAAAGCCGCGGAGCTCTTGCACGATGGGCGCGCGCGCGCCCACGGACACGGTGAGATCGAGCAGCGGCGTCGTCAGCAGGTCGCCACCTGCGAAGAGCACGGCGCCGCCGGAATTCGGGTCGCGTGCCCCGTCTTCTTCGGACGGGCGATCGGCGCGAACGTCGACCGCCGGACGCAGCGCGAGCCACGGCGTCATCTGGTACTGAGCGGCCAGTGTCGAGCGCAAGGCAATTCCCGGATTCACGTCCTCGCGCGTGAGCCACGGGACCGCGACTTGAGCGCTCGCGTAGGCCGAGAAATCGCCGGAGAACGCGGCGTACGAGATACCTGCGAGCAGATCGAGCGAGCCAGTGCCGGCTTGCGCCTCGAGCGGGAGCCGCTCACCGAGCTCGTTGCGACGAAACGGCGCGGTCGGAAGCTTCACTCCGAACAGCCCCGCTAGCAGCGAACGCGGAGCCAGGTCGCGATCGCGATACAGAAAGAGCTTGGCACGAAGCTCGGCGTCTCCGGGGCCCCAGGTGCTGGTTTCAGCGAGGCTCGGATCGACGATCGAACGGTGGACGAGCGGAAAAGCCGCCACGAGAAACAGCTCGCGGAGCGGCGCCCACGCAACCGAGAGCTCGCCGCGCAGCTCTTCGATTTCGATGCGATCCACACCGGGCTCCCCGACGACGTCGGTGCGGTAGCGCCACTCGGTGGAGGCGCGCAAGCGACCGGCAAACGGCTGTTCCGTGCCGGCGGCGACCAATGTCGGATCGCCGCAGCCGCACGCCGCACACGCCTGAGCCTCACGCGCGGGCAAAACCAGCGCGAGCGCGAGCAGGAGCGCGAGCCGCTTCATGGGGGGCCGATTCGGATTACGACGGAGTCGCGGAGATTCTCGGCGAATTGTCGCGCACGCTCGGCTTCGTCCTGAGTCGCGAGGTCCACGCCGGCAAACCAGCGCGCGGGATCGCGCACGATGCGCACCGTCAGGTGCTCGCCGTGAGAGACATCGAGCTCGACGGGAGCGAGGACGTCGAACGCGAGCTGACCGCCGATCTCGAACTCGGCGGGCGCATCGGTCGAGACGTCGAAGCCGCGCGCAAGCAGCGAGCGGCGCTCCATCTCCGGAGCGTCCGCGATGCCGACGGCGTCCGCGTCGGCCGCGCCCACGGAATAGCGAACCTCGCAGTAACGCTGCGCGGGCGGGTGCAGCGCGCCGAGCTCCACGTCTTCCACCGCCGAGGCGCGTTCGATGGTGGGCACGGCGAGGCGAGTCGGCGTCGAGGTCCCGTGCGCATGCGCCGTCGCCAGCAGCGCTTCCGAGAGCCAACGCGCCGCGCTCGGGCACGGCAAGAGCTCGACCGCGACGCTGGCCCACTGAACCTCCGTTACCGAGAGCGCCTGGCCGGGAACGCTCTCCACGCTTTCCCCGCTCCCAAGCCCGACCGGCGACGAGACGACGCGCACCTCGGCTCCGAGCTCACTGGAACTGCCGCAGGCGCTGAGTAGCGAAAGCCCAGAAAAAACCAGGCAGCGCGCTACGGACTGGGCTGTTCGGCTCGCCAACTTGGCGCTCGGGATAGCGCGCCGTGAGCGCGTGCCGATGCGGTAAATTGTCGCAGGCGAGTGTGCGCTGCCTCGCGCAACCGCCGCGCCGGGCCCGGTCGACTGAAAGCAAACGCCGTGATGTCAGCGGTCGGAGAGCTGTCGATCGCTCGGGCGCAATCGGCATGTGGATTGCACCAGGCCGGGGGCATGAAAGCCACCGAGCTCCTCAAACAACAGCACGGCGAAGTTTCTCGCCTGTTCAAGGCGATCGAGAAGACCGACGATCCGGCCGAGAAGAAGTCGTACTTCCTCGAGCTGGCCTCGAATCTGGTCGCGCACGACGGTATCGAGCGCAAGATCTTTTACCCCGCGTGTGAAGAGGCCATGGGCATGGATGACCTGCTCGGCGAAGCGCTGGTCGAACACGGCGTGGTCGAGTTCAGCCTGTACCAGGCCAGCCAGGCCCTCGGTAAGGATGACTTCGAATACAAGTGCAAGGTGCTGAAAGAGCTGGTCGAGCACCACGTCGAGGAAGAGGAGAAGGAGTTTTTCCCCAAGGTCGAGAAGGCTTTGGGCAAGGACAAGCTCGAGTCGCTCGGCGAAGATCTGGACGAAGCCTTCCAGGAAGAGCGCGAGAACGACTGGCAGGAACCCCTGTTCGAGAACCTGCGGCAGGTGCTGGCAGGCGTCCTGAAGACCGTGCCAGAAGAAGAAACTCAGCCGAAAGCCAAGGTTTCGGGAAAGTCGCGTAGGACCGCGTAGCCGCGGGAGCTCGGGCAGCTTCGCCCCGCCGCAAAAAGACGCAGTGCGGCGGGGCTGCCGCTCGCCCCCCGCGTGACCGGCGTTTGATCGAGGCGCCGGACTGGTACGTGTCTTGCGTCGCTTGCGCGCGATGCTCGTCGTCGCGCTCGCGCCGAACTTCGATGATCCAGGGGAAGAAGTGCTCGAGGCGTTGCGCGCGGAGCTGCGCTGCCTGGGCGCTGCGCTGCTGCTGATCGGCACCGACCACAGCTTCTGTTTCCGACCCGATGACGAGCTGGTCGAGGAGCCGTCGACGGACGAGCTGCGGCTCTGGGCGGCCCAGTTGTTCCGCGCTCAGGGGGTCGAGTCGGAGGCGCTCACGCCGGAAACGCTGCTGCTGGGATTGCTGGATGACGGCGGGAGTTTGCGCTGGCACACGCGCCGTGAGCTCGATGGCGATCCGTCGCTCGCGCTCCTGGAGGCGGCGCGCCTCGCCGCGAAAAGCGCGCTCGCTCCAGCGCCGATCGGTGTTCTGTCGCGACGCGAGGTGGTGCTCACGAGCCTGATCGGGGCTCTTTCGCTGGTGCTCCTCGAGGGCTGCAAGCGAAGTGAGCCACAGCGGCCGGCGCCTTCTGCCAGCGCGGTCAGCTCGCTCGCACCGGCGCCGTTCGAGCGAGAAGTGACGCTGAACGTGAACGACAAGGACTACCGGCTGTCTATCGAACCGCGGGTGTCGGTGCTGGACGCCCTGCGCGAGCGGCTCGGGCTGACCGGGACGAAAAAGGGCTGCGACCACGGTCAGTGCGGCGCGTGCACGGTGCTGCTCGACGGCCGGCGCGTGAACGCTTGCCTCTTGCTTGCGGTGATGGTCGGCAAGCGCAAGCTCACGACCATCGAGGGCCTGGCGGGGCCGGCCGAGCTGCACCCGCTGCAAGAGGCGTTCGTGGCTCACGACGCCCTGCAGTGTGGCTACTGCACGCCGGGGCAAATCGTGAGCGCGCTCGGGCTGTTGCGCGAGAAGCGCGCGACCAGCGCCGAGGCGATCCGCGAGCACATGAGCGGCAACCTGTGCCGCTGCGGGGCTTATCCGAACATCGTGAAGGCAATCGAGGCCGCTCGCGACGCCGGCGGAGACGCGCTGCCCGCGAGGGCGACATGAGGGACTTCGACTACGTCGTGCCGAAGAGCCTCGACGAGGCCGTGGCTCGCGGCAAACAAGCCGAGCATCGCTTCATCGCTGGCGGCACGCTGCTCGTGGATCTGCTGCGGCTCGACGTGGAACGCCCCGCGGCGCTCGTCGATCTGAACGCGGTGCTGTCGGAGCGCATCAGCTGGGCGCCGAACGGGCTCACGGCGGGCGCGCTCGCCCGGAACAGCGACCTCGCCGATCACCCCGACGTGCGTCGCGAGCTGCCAGCCCTGAGTCAAGCGCTCGAGAGTGGAGCCTCGCCGCAGATCCGCAACCTGGCCAGCCTGGGCGGCAATTTGATGCAGCGCACGCGCTGCGCCTACTTCCGCGATCCGGGCGTCGCCGAGTGCAACAAGCGCAGGCCCGGCAGCGGCTGCGCAGCGCTCGAGGGGTACTCGCGCATGCACGCGGTGCTCGGTGGCAGTCGCGCCTGCATCGCCGTGCACCCCTCCGACATGAGCGTGGCGCTGCTGGCTCTCGACGCCATCGTGCGCACGCGGCGCTCGCAGGGCGGCCGCGAGATCGCGATCGCCGACTTTCATGCGTTGCCAGGCGAGACGCCGCAGGTCGAAACCGCGCTCGAACCCGGAGAAATCGTGACCGAGGTGTTCGTGCCAGCCTCCGGGTTCAGCCGGCGCTCGGCTTACGTGAAGGTTCGGGATCGCGCGGCCTTCGCCTTCGCGCTGGCCTCCGCCGCGGTGGCGCTCGAGCTTTCGGGCGAGAAGATCGCGACCGCGCGCGTGGCGCTGGGCGGCGTGGCGACCAAGCCCTGGCGCGCGCTCGAGGTCGAGGCCGCGCTGCTCGGCAGGCCGCCCACGCGCGAAACGTTCGAAGCCGCAGCCAAGCTCGCCGCGAACGGCGCGCGGACCACACCGCACAACCAATTCAAGGTCGAGCTCGCGCGCCGGGTGGTGGTGCGCGCGCTGGAACGGGCGGCGGCATGACGGCCGTCGGCAAGGGCATCGCTCGGCTCGACGCGCGAGCCAAGGTGACGGGCAAGGCGCAGTACGCCGCGGAGGTGCCGGTCGCCAACCTGGTGCACGCGGTGCTCGTCACCAGCACCCAGGCCGCAGCCAAGGTCGCCGTCGACGTAAAGGATGCGGAGCACGCGCCGGGCGTGCTGGCCGTGCTCACCCACCACAACGCTCCGAAGCTTCCGGGAGCCAAGACCAAGACTGGACCGGTCGATCGCGTGCTCCAGCTCCTGCAAGAGGACGAGGCGCCCTACAACGATTGCCCGATTGCCGTGGTCGTCGCGGACACGCTGGAGCGCGCCCGCGCCGCGGCCGAGCGGGTCGCGGTGCGCTACTCGTCCGGCGGAGTTCAGACGGAGCTCCGCGAACGGCTCGCTGAAGCTTACGCGCCGAAGACGGCCGGGCCGCGCGAGCCGGCGGATTCGTCGCGCGGGGACGTGCCGGCGGGGCTCGAAGCGGCGTTCGTTCAAATCGATGCCACCTACACGACGACCAATCAGCACCACAATCCGATGGAGATGCACGGGCTCACTGCGGTGTGGCAGGGCGAGCAGTCGCTCACGGTCTACGACACCTCGCAGGGCATCTTCGGCGTTCGGAAGAAGCTGGCGACGGTGTTCGGCCTCGCCGAGAGCAACGTGCGCGTGATCTCGCGGTACGTGGGCGGCGGCTTCGGTTGCAAGGGCTCGCCGTGGTCGCACCTCGCGCTGTGCGCGCTGGCGGCGCGAGTGACGGGGCGCCCGGTGCGGCTCGTGCTCACGCGCCCGCAAATGTTTTCGCTGGTCGGCTACCGCCCGCGCACCATCCAGCGCGTCGTTCTCGGCGCCGACGCGCGCGGCAAGCTGACCGCGGTTCGCCACGACGTGACCTCCGAGACCTCGCGCCTCGACGAGTTTTCGGAGCCCTCGGCGCTGCAAACTCGAATGCTGTACGCGTGTCCGAACGTCGCCACCTCGCACCGCCTGGTGCGGCTCGACGTCCCCACGCCGACCTTCACGCGCGCTCCGGGAGAAGCCACGGGCACCTTCGCTCTCGAGGTCGCGCTCGACGAGCTCGCCACGGCGCTGAAGCTCGATCCGCTGGAGCTCCGGCTCAGAAACTACGCGGAGCGCGATCCACACGAGGATAAACCGTGGTCGAGCAAGGAGCTCCGCCGCTGTTACCAGCAGGCGGCCGAGCGCTTCGGCTGGGCCGCGCGGCGCCTAGACCCGGGCTCACAGCGCGACGGGAAGCTGCTCGTCGGTTGGGGCATGGCAACGGCCACCTATCCGGCGAAGCAGAGCGCGGCCTCGGCTTCGGCCCGCATCGATCGCGAAGGGCGCGTGCTGGTGCAAGCGGGGACGCAAGACATCGGGACCGGCACCTACACGATCATGGCGCAGATCGCGGCCGACGCGCTCGGGGTCCCCGTCGACCGCGTGCGCTTCGAGCTCGGTGACACGAGCTTGCCGGAGACGCCGGTTTCGGGCGGCTCGCAAACCGCTTCGAGCACGGGCTCGGCAGTCCAGGCCGCGGCGCTCGCGTTGAAGAAGAAGCTTTTGGCGCTCGGCGCGCCGCTGCGCGCACCGGAGCTCGACCTGAGAGCGCTCGACGCCTGGCTCGCGCAGCGGACCGAGCCCGAGCACCGCGCCGAAGCTCGCACCGAAGAGAAGGCCGAGCGCAAGCGCTACTCGAGCCACTCGTTCGGCGCCCACTTCGTCGAGGTCAAGATCGACGCCGATTTGAGGCAGATCCGCGTCACACGCTGCGTGTCAGCATTTGCTGCGGGCAAGATCTTGAATCCGAAGACCGCGCACAGCCAGTACATCGGCGGGATGGTCTGGGGCATCGGGCTCGCGCTGCTCGAGCACACCGCGCGCGACCCGCGCAACGGCCGGGTCGTGACCCGGGATCTTGCCGACTACCACGTGCCCGTCCACGCCGACATCCCGGAGCTCGAGGTGATCCAGGTCCACGAACGCGACCCGTACGTGAACGAAATCGGAGCCAAGGGCATCGGGGAAGTGGGCATCACCGGGATGGCGGCGGCGATCGCCAACGCCGTGCATCACGCCACGGGTAAGCGCGTCCGCGATCTTCCGATCACGCTCGACAAGCTGCTCTGAGGGACCGTCATGCGAGAAACACTCGACGTCTGCCGCGCGCTCGCGGATTCATTCGGACAACCCCGGTGGCTGGCCACGGTCGTCGGCGTGGAGGGCTCGGCCTACCGCCGGCCCGGCGCACGCCTGCTGTTTTCCACGGAGCGCGTGCTGGCCGGTGCGCTCAGCGCCGGCTGCCTGGAGCGCGAGGTGCTGCGCCTCGGCCCCTGGCTGACGAGCCGCGGGCCGGTCGTGAGGAGCTTCGACCACCGCCTGGACGAAGAAGCCGGGAGGGGCAGCGGCTGCGACGGCAAGCTCGAGGTGTTGATCGAGCCGTGCGCCGCTCTGCTGGAGGAGACTCTGGCTCAGGTGCAGCACGAGCTCGAGAGCGAACACGCGTTGACGCTCGCGACGTTGATCGAGAGCCACACGGCGGTCCTCCCGCTCGGGACGCGCTTTCTGGGCAACGCCCACGCGGAGTATCATTCGAGCCGGCTGCCCGAGCTCGCGTTGCAGCTGTCGCGCGCCGCGGCGCTCGCCCCGCGCCCGCGCCGGCACCGGGCCAGCGTCGTGAGCTTTCGCGGGCTCAAGTTCTTGCTCGAGCTGCTCGAGCCGCCTCCGCACTTGTTCGTGTTCGGAGCCGGGCCCGACGCCGTGCCGCTCGCGCGGATCGCAGGCGAGCTCGGCTGGGAAGTGACGGTGTGCGGGACCGACCGCGTCTCGGCCCGCGAGCGCTTTTCGGGGATCGCGCGCTATTCGTCGGATCTGGAGCGCTGCGTGACCGAGCTCGACGCCTGCGCCCGGCCGCTCGCGGTGGTGATGTCGCACGACTACGAGCGCGACCGGGACACGCTCGCCGCGCTGCTGCCGTCACGCTGTGAATACCTCGCCGCGCTCGGCCCGGCGCGACGCACCGAGCGGCTGTTGAACGAAATCGCTGCGACGCTGCGCGTACTACCGGCGCGCGGGCTCGACCACCTGCACGCCCCGGCCGGCCTCTCGCTCGGCGCCGAAACCGCGGAAGAAATCGCGCTTTCGATCGTCGCCGAGGCTCAGGCTCGCCTGACGGAGAGTGACGGCGCACAGCTCCGCGATCGCCCCGGAGACATCCACGAAAGCACCCCGCAGCTCCAGCTGATCTTCGCCGAGGGCGCATGAGCGTCGTCGCGGCGGTGCTGGCGGCCGGGTCGTCGCAACGGCTCGGAGCGCCCAAGCAGCTCTTGCAACTGTGTGGAGGGCAAACGCTGGTCCACCACGCGGCCGCCGAAGCGCTGGCGAGCGGCGTCGCGCGCGTGGCCGTGGTCGTCGGAGCCCACGCCGGCGACGTGAGCCGCGCCGTGACGGACCTCGACGTCGATCTCGTCGAGAACCTCGACTTTGCCGAGGGCATGGCGTCGTCGATCCGCGCGGCCGTGGCCTGGGCGCGGCACAAGGAGGCCCGGGCACTGCTGCTCTTGCTGTGCGACCAGCCGCGCTTGTCGCGGGCTCATCTGAGCCGGCTCCTCGTCTGCTCGGACGGTGATCAGCTGGTCGCGTCGTACTACGCGGAGAAGCCCGCCGTGCCCGCGCTGTTTCCCGCCCGCTGTTTCGAGGCTCTGTTCGCGCTCCGGGGCGACCGCGGGGCGAGCACGCTGCTCCGCTCCGCGTCCGAGCTATCGCTCGTGGATTGGCCGGACGGCGAGCTCGACGTGGACACGCGCGACGACGTCGAGCTAGCGGCGCTCGCCCCCGAAGCGCGCGACCAGCGCGACCGCGGCGATCCGCTCGACTCCGCGGTAAATCGGATCGGCGAGCTCCTCCCCGAAGACGTCGGGGTCGAGCTCCTCGTAACGAACGTCCGCGCCCGCTGACTGGCAGAGGGGCTGCGCCGCCCGCCAGAACCAATCCTCACCGTCGAGGATCGGCGCGCCGGTGTACAGGATCAACACGCCGCCGTCGCGCAGCCGCTCTGTCGCTTCCTCCAGCCAGCGCAGCGCCAGGCCCTCGCCGAATCGACCGCCGCCTTCGCGGTAGATGCGCGCATCGCGGTCGCGCAAGTAAGGCGGATTGCAAATCACGCCGTCGACCGTGCCCCCGACCGCAGACAGGCCGTCGCCCTGGACGAGCTCCGCGGCAACGCCCGCTAGCTCCGCATTCACGGCGGCGAATCGCAGCGCGCGCTCGCTGATATCGGAGAGCACGACGCGACCGGCGAGCCCCGCCACGCTCAGCCCGCCCGCACCCGAGCCACAACCGAGGTCGACGATGCGTTCGCGCCGGTCCATGTGGCGCGCGAGCGCCGCGCAGAAGCGATAGGTATCCGGCCCGAAGAACACCGAATCCGCCGCGTGCGTCGGGTACGCCGAGTGCACGAAGAGCTGCGACCCGAGCGTCGAAAATCGAACGCTCGCGCGCAGGCCGTCACTGCCCTCCGTTACGACACGCGCCTGCTCCGCCAGGCGAAACAGCTCCGCGGGCAACAGGTTCGGACGAAATGGGCGGCTCCAGCCGAACACGTCGCGCAGGTCGCGCGCGGGGTGAGTGTCCCGCTCGAGCACGATGCGATGCGTCGATGGGGTCGGCGTGATGAACCGATACCCCATCGAGCGCAGTGCCTGGCCCAGCGCGACCAGCGCCCTCCCCTCGGAATCGAGCGGATTCATCCGGGGACTTCGGGCGTGAGCCACAGCTCGCGACGGTAGCGCTCGAAGCAGCGGGCCCCGGCCGTCAGGCGCAGCAGCGCGCCCTCGGCGATCGCGGGCGCCGCCTCGGGCGTGGCAGCGACCAGCGGCCTCAGCACCTCGCGGTTCCAAGCTTCCGAGTGCTTGACGTCCAGCGTGGCGTGCAGCGCGAAGTACTGGCGTGCTTCTCCGTCGAAGCCGAGCCGTTTGAGCCCCTGATTGACGCGCTCGGTACGACCGGGCGCAGTGAGCTCGATCGCGCCGAGCGCACCGATCGATTGATAGGCGAAGCAACGATTGGTGGCGAACGCGACCATCAGATTGCCGAGGGCCAGGGACTCGCTGACGATCAGCTGCGACTCGGTGCGCAGGCCCAGCACTCGCGCCAGGCGGCTCAGCATCGGGCCGTGCATACCGCTCTCGTGCCCCTGCCCCATTTCGTCCCAATAGTTCCGCGCGAGCTCGAGCTTGGCGATCGCCGGCATCTTCACTTGCGTGAGGGCGACCAAGTCGTCGAAGCCAGCCTCGCCCGCCACCTCTTGCTGGAGAAACCAGCGCATCTGCTCGAGCGGCGCCGACTCCGCCAGCCACGGGAAAAGCGCGTCGCCCTGGCCGGGCCCGTCGTGCAACAGCTGCTCGAACCACGCGACGAAGGCATCCGGGTCGCGAGGCACAATTGCGGCCGTTGCGACCACTCCGCTGCGTTCTCGCTCCACGAACTGGCGCTCCAGACGGAGCAGCTCGAGCTCGGACGTCAGCTCCTCGCGCCAATCACTGGCCGGCAGCGAAGGCGACAGCCGCCGCCCATTCCACGTCGTGAGCCGCCGCTGGAGCCAGAGCTCGTCGTTGCGCGCTCGGATCCGGGCTCCTGCATGAATCTCGGGACCCAATTGCATGCGGGTCACTGTGCAATGCACATGCCACCACGACGGCTCGCCGTTCGCCGGTGTTTTGTCGGCGCGCGGGGCTCAGCAGGTGGATCAACGTGGATCACGGGCGCGCTCGGTCAGCTATTTCGCCTCACTCCGTTTAGGTGCTCGAAGGATTCGTGCTACGCGGAGCGCCGTGCGTCGCCTGCTCATCGCGTTGTTGCTCCTGATCCCCATCGACGCCCGCGCGGATCGCCCGGGTGAATCCGTGCCGGTCTCACCGGCAAATCGGCAAGCCGTGGTCGTCCGTTCTTCGTCCTGGCGCGCTCAGAGCGGCACGCTCGAGCGCTATACGAGGAGCGCCGAGGGTAGCTGGATGCGGGTCGGCGACCCCATCCGAGTCATGCTCGGCCGGAGCGGCATGGCCTGGGGCCGCGGCCTGCACGTCCCGCTCCGGGAAGGCCCGCGGAAGCGCGAGGGCGACGGTAAATCACCCGCAGGGGTGTTCCTCTTGGAGCGCGCGTTCGGCGCCTCGACGGCCTTGCCCGGCGGCCCCAGCGACTTTCCGTACTTCCAGACGCGAGACAGCTCCTACTGCGTCGAAGACACGCGCTCGCGCTTCTACAACCAGATCATCGACTCGAACGAGGTGCCGAAGAGCTCGTGGCAGCGCTGGAGCCCGCTACGGCGCACGGACGGCCTGTTCGAGTGGGGCATCGTCGTCACCCAGAACGCGCCGGAGATCACCAAGGCGGCCGGCTCCTGCGTCTTCCTTCACATCTGGCGCGGCGACCACCGCCCGACCTCGGGCTGCACGGCCATGCCGCGCGACGCGCTCGAGAGCGTGCTGAGCTGGCTCGAGCGCAAGGCCAAGCCCGTGCTGGTGCAGCTGCCGCAGCCGACCTACGACGAGCAGCGCGCGGAGTGGGCGCTGCCGT
Organism: Polyangiaceae bacterium; assembly: GCA_025937835.1. Classification (GTDB taxonomy): domain Bacteria; phylum Myxococcota_A; class Polyangia; order Polyangiales; family Polyangiaceae; genus PMG-095. The sequence goes on along the minus strand of JAICQO010000048.1, from coordinate 19,128 downwards.
AGCGCTCCTGCACGCGTTCAGGGTCGTGCGCCCGGCGCGGCCGGAGTCGTGAGCAACGGATCCATCAGCGCGTCCACGTCGTAGGAAAGGGCGACCGTGGCGAACACGCCGCCGTCGCCGTTGCCGAAGATGCGCGGTCCGATCCCGAGCTGCGAGACGGTATCGCCGATCTTCACGCGCGCCGTCGGGACGACGCGCCATTCCCAGCCCCATTCCTCCGTGTCCGCGCTGCGAGCGACCAGGAACAAGGTGTCGAGCCCGACGCGCGACCAGGAATCGACGCCGGAGTCGCGGCCCCCGACGTTGGTCCCGATGCTGAGCCCGGCGCCGAACACGTGGATCTCCGCGGGCTCGACGATCGCCTGGTAGAGCAGGTTCGTGTAGAGAAAAGGCGCGGGGGCGTAGACCAGAGCGCCAGCGTAGAGCTCGGGGCGCGTGTTCGGGTCGTCGCTGTTCTGATCGGTGAGCAGGCTGATCCCGGCGCGGAGCGCGAGGCGCTGCTCGTAGGCCGCGCGCCGGTTGCACCTGTCGAACAGGTTCTTGCGCTTTTCGATGCGCTCCGACTCTTTCGTGTCCGTGCTGGCCGGCGGCAAGTAATCGACCACGCGCGCGTAGCATTCGCGGTTGGGCTTCAGGCGGGGGTCGCTCGCGTCGAGCAAGCTCGTGCCGAGCACCAGGTTCAGCCGCTTCACTTCGGGCTCGGGGTCGGCCGCCTCGGCTTGGTCCGTCGCGCCGGTCACCGCCTTGGGTTCCGTGGACTCGAGCGGCGCCGTGACGCGCAAGAACAGGTTTCGCACCGGGGGCGCGAGCTCGAGCCGCTTCTTCTGATCTTGAACCACGATCGAAGCCAGATTCAGCGTCATCACGACGTTCGAGCCCGAGGTCTCCTTGCCTGCACCGAGCGCGCTCATGATCGCCAGCGCCACGGTATCCGGCGCGCCGGCATGCTCGACCTCGCCGCTCGTCCCCGTGATGGCCGTGATGCTGGTGGAAGCTTTGCGCAGCAGGTCCGAGGCGTGCGCTCGGTCGGGCTCGAGCTGGGCTTCTGCGTCGGCCCGGATCGAGCGCTCGTTGGCGTCTGCAGAAGGCTTCTGGGCCTCGCGCAGCGCCCGGGCGACGTCGCCACACGCCGCCCTTCGAGGCTCGCTCTCGAGCACCTCGACGAAGTCCCGCGGCGTCGCCGAATCGACGACGCTGTCGAAGGCTGCGAGCAGCGCGTCGCTCAGGGCCCGGCTCGATTTCGAGCGCTCCAGCCGTGCCACGGCTTGATCCAGAGCCTGCTTCGCCGCGACGACCTTGCCCCCGGTTTGGTCGTAGACCGCCCTGGCCTGCGCGACGTCTTGCTCTGCCCACTCCATATCGAAGGGGCGGGGCTGCGTCTTGCAGACCTGCTCGTTCAGGGCGAGGGCCGCCGCGGCGAGAGCCGGCGCGCCGCTCGCGTGGCTCCAGCAACGCTCGATGTTCGCCCTGTGCTGAACGTAAACTGCCGCCTGACTACAAGAATAGTCGCTCGCGCTCGTGGGACCGAGCGGCGCTTCGAGCACGCCTTCGTCGTCGAAATCCGGATCGCCGACCACGGGTGACGGCGGAGCAGGCACGGGAGCCGGAGCCGGCGCGGGTTGCGCGACGGCACTTGCGGAAACGAGCGTGAGCGCCAACGCCACGCGCGCCGTCGCGTGTCGCATTCGAATGAGCATCCGATCCCCCTAAATCGATTTGAGGACGTACTCGTGCTTCATGCCGTCCTCGGGCTTCTGCCGGGCGACGACCAGCTCGCTGTTGCCGTCGGTGACGTCTACGATGGCGGTCACGCCGCCGTCGTTGCCGCCGAACGCGACCAGTAGCTTGACGGACTCTGGCGGGCGCTCGAGTGGGAACTTGTGAGTGACCTGATCGGCAAAGCAACGGACGAGGTGACCGTTCAAGAACACCGAGATCCCGTCGAGCTCGCCCCGGTCCTTGACCCACAGTTGGAGCTTCTTGCCGTCCGAGTAGTTCACTTCCATGTCGCTCCCCTTTTCGAGCCGCCGCCGTGCATCCGGTTCGGCCGAATCAACGAAACTAGGAGCGTCTTCGGACTACGACAATAGTAAGAAAACGAAGGGCGCCGCTCGTTGCCCCGGCCAGGGTCAGGCCGGTTAGGCCAGGGCGCGCAGACCGCGGCGGATGACGTCGGTCTGCGAAAGGCTCAATTTCTCCGCCAGGTGCTCGAGCAGTCGCAGGTCTTCGGGGGTGAATCGGAAGGACTTGAGGAGCGCGGGCACCTTGCCGGGCCGGCCGACGCGCAGCAGCCAGCGGTGGACGTCACTTCCAGGAATTTCGCGAAACGTTCCCGGGACCCGCCCGCGCCGGAGCTCGGCAACGACCCTCTCGAGATCCTCCGGAAGCTCAGAGGTCATCTCGAACATGCCCGGGCGCTTCACCAAAAGTGCGGGCAAGAGCTCCAGCAGTCGGGGCTCGAGCTCACCTGCCCACAGAACGTCGGCGATCGCGAGCCTTCCTCGAAACGGCTCCACCTCCTCGTTCACGAACAACAGCCCGTCGTCCACGAAACGTCCGAGCACGCGGAGAAACCGCGGGTCTTTTCGGCGCTGCCTGATGCGGGCCGCCCGCCGCTTCGCCCGTCGCTGGAGCTCTTCCTTCGAGATCACGTGAACTGCTCCAGATCGACGTCGTACTTCTGTGCAAGCTCGATGAATCGATCGCTGGGACCGATGGCGAGGTACTCCGTCAGTAGCTGCCGGTTTTTTCCAGGAGCCATCCTCGCCTTGGAGATCAAGATGGCTTCCACGTCCGCCAGCAAAAGTCGGACGAACTTGCCGCGGAAGATTTCCTCGTATCGGGTCTCCCTGGGCATCCAGGCTTCGTGCGCCAAGGGATCCAGCTCACGCCCCTTTGCCGCGAGTAGCGCAGCGAAACGCTGACGCGCTGAATCTTCGAAGTCCGCACGCACGTCCACGTCACGCGTGGCGGCGAGCTGAAGGGGAAGCCCCCTCTCCAACAATGCCGCCTGGCCAAGCACGCGAATGGTGCAGGCGCGCGGGCGCGGAAGCCCCTCCACCCTGGCCTCGACTTCCCGGTCGATCAGCCATTCATCGAGCAACCTCGCGATTTCACGGAGCACTCGATCAGAGTACGGCTATATGTACAAAACTCAAGTAAATTGTACATACAACTCCGCTAGCCGTTTCTCGCGACGGGCAGGGCTGTCGCCGGCCGGGAGCCCGATTGAAGCCTCGCGGTGGTTCTATAGCGACGGAGCAAGATTCACTTTTGTGACTGGCGGAGCGCGGGTCGCGAGTCTCTTGGGGGTGAGCTCGCGTAGATGAAATCCGCACGTCTTCAGGTGCCGCTCGGCACGGCCGCCGCTCTGACCAGCCTCCTGCTCGGGGTGAGCTGCTCGGGCGACAACGCTTCCGAGCCGAGCAATGCAGGTTCGGGAGGCAGCGTGCCGGCCGCGGGAGGAATGACCGCGCAGGGCGGAGCTCCGCCTACAGGTGGCGCCGCGATCAGCTCGGGAGGCGCGACGCCGAGCGGTGGTGCACCGAGCAGCTTCGGCGGTTCCGCGCCGACGGGCGGCAAGGCCGCGACTTCCGGCGGAGCGCCGGAGACGGGCGGCGCTTCCGTTGAGCCGGGCGGCGGCAAATCGGCGGCTCCTCCGAGCGGAGGCGCAGCGGGAGCTCGGGCCGGCGGTGGCTCGGGAGGCGCCGTGACGACGCCGCCTCCACCGCCGCTCGACTGCGGCAAACAAGGCTGGGCCGTCGAGAACCACGGGCCACCGAAGAACCGCGTCAACTACCTGATCCTGGGCGACGGCTACACGGAGAAGACGGTCGAGACCACGCTCAAGAGCCACATCGAGACCATGCTCGAGCGGCGCTTCGAGCACGAGAGCGGCGAGCCGTACGGGCGCTACCGCAAGTTCGTGAACATCTGCGTGATGAAGGCGATCAGCCAGAACGACGGCATCGGCAATGGGTCGACCGCGTTCGACGGAGGCAACGGCGGCGATCGCCTGGCCGCCGTCAACGAGAGCAAGGTCAACGAGTACATCAAAGCCAACGTGCCCGCTTCCTTCGAAGTGGATTGGAAGGCCGTCGTCCTGAACCAGGACAAGTGGGAGAACACGGGCAGCTATTTGATGCTGTGGTCTGGCGCACACGCTGACGCCGCGGGCGCCGCGCTCCACGAGGGCGGCCACGGCTTTCACCAACTCGCCGACGAATACGGCTCGCAGACGGGATGCGGCAACCAGAAAGCCAGCTGTGGCGCGGCCGGAAAGGCCTACCAGGAGGTGAATACGGCCGGCAATTGCGAGTCAACCGACGACAAGTGGGAGCTGTGGCTCGGCACGACCCAAAAGGGGATGAAGGTTCCGGATCGAGGAGCGACGGGCGTGCAGGGCACGTGGCTCGGAAGTCGCTACGTCGGTGAGGGACAGTACCGGCCTTCGTGCAACTCGATGATGAACAGCCTGTTCGGGACGAACGTGAACACCAGCTTCAACTCGGTGTCGCGCGAACAGATCGTGTTCAGCATCTGGCGCGCGGTGGTGCCGATCGACTCGACCGAGCCGCCCGAAGGAGCCGTGAGCGATCCCGGCACGCTGACCGTGCACGTGATCGATCCGCAGGTGATCAGCGTGGATTGGACCGTCGACGGGACCACCAGGACCGACGCCGGCACCACGTTCTCGACGGCGTCGCTCGCTTCGGGAACGCACACCATCACCGCCAAGGCTTACGACAACGCGACCGAAGATCTGGTGCGGCTGCGCACCGGCAAATGTCCGCCCTCGGTAACTGGGCGCTACTGCCACGGCACGGCGTGGACGCGCTCGACGCAGACGGTCACCTGGACCGTCACCAAGCCCTGACGTGTCGAGGCAACGAGCTCTTTTTGTTTGGGTCGCGGCCTCGTTGGCCGTGCCGGCGGGGTGTGTCGTTTGGTGGCACCTCCGCGATGATCCCGTGCCGGAGCTTTCGCCACGAGCAGTTGCGAAAGCGGCACCCACCTCGGCGCCGCTCGCAGCCAGCGTCGCGGCCGTGTCCTTCGTTCGCGAGCCAGAGCTTCGGGACAGCGACACGCTGCCCGACGGGCTGCGCATCGCGCCGGCGAACTCGGGAGAGGCGCACGAGGTAGGTATGGTGCCGCATCCGATCACGGAGCAGCACCGGCGTATTTTTCGAGAGAACGCGTTAATCGGCCAGCTCGACGGCGCGATGGATGCGAAAGATGCGCTCGAGCTGCGCGCGCTCGTCGCAGAATACCGGGACGAATACCCGGAGGACGCGCACATACTCCAAGAGGGTTACGAGCTCATCGCCCAGTGCCTGGAAGGAACCAGCGACGATCTGCGCGCGGCCGCGCAGCGCTTCTACGACGAGCGCCTGGATTCCGGTTTGCGCCGCTATATTCGCCGTCACTGTCTCGAGAGTTAGGGAAGTAAAAGAGATTTCTTTGACGGATGCGGATCTAGATCGTCACTGCTACTCACCCAACAAGGCCACCATGCGACTCACTTGCCTGACTCTCTCCGCGGCCGTGGGGCTCGCGGCGCTCTCCGGCTGCACCGGGAGCATCGACGAGGGAACCCCGATGGGGGCGAGCGGCTCGGCTCCCTCCGCCGGGACGAGCTCCCCGCCGGCCGGCAGTGGTGTCGGCGGCGCGGGACCGCAGAGCCCCGGCGGCGGCGCGACGAATCCGGGCGGGGGAACCGCCTCCTCTGGGGCGGGCGCCACAGGAGCGCCGGTCGGCGGCACGACCGCGGGCGCTCCCCCCACGGACTGCAACACACCGCAGACCGCGACTTCGAAGCGGCTCGTGCGCCTGTCGTTCAATCAGATCACGAACTCGATCGGCGGGCTCTTCGACGCGATGCTCGGCAACAAGGTTGCGGCCGACAATCAGGTGGTCGACGCGGAACACCGCACCTTCCCCCCGTTGCAGAACCCGCGCGAAGGCAACTCCGTCACGGATGCGACCTGGAAGACGATCGACGCCATGGCCCAGGCGGCGGGGCAGTACGTGTTCGACAACTTCGGCACGGTCACGAGCTGCGGCGCGATGCCGACGGACGACTGCGCCCAGACGTATCTGAACACGCTCGCGCAGAAGGCCTACCGCCGTCCTCTGACGGACGGCGAGAAGGCGCGCCTGACCGCGCTCTACACTTCGCTGAAGAGCGAGTCCGGAGCGACCATCAACGAGGCCGTCCAGCACGTCGTGTACGCGATCGTCCAGGCGCCTCAGTTCGTGTACCGCACCGAGTTCGGAGCGGACGCGGCGACCGCCGGGACGCTCACTCCGTACGAGGTCGCGAGCACGCTCGCCTATTTCCTCACGGACACCTTGCCCGACGCGGAGCTGCTCGGCGCCGCCGCTGCGAATCAGCTCAGCGATGCAGCCCAGCTCGGCGCCCACGTCGATCGGATCCTGAAGACGCCGTCCGCGCAAAAGAACCTGCACGGCGCGATGATGTCGTACTTCGCGTATCCGGACCTCGAGAACATCGTGATCCAGGATCCCGAGTTCACGGACGGCATTCGCAACTCGATGTACCACGAGGGCGAGCTGTTCCTGCAGAACGTGCTGTGGGGCGGCGGGAAGCTGTCGGAGCTGCTCTTGTCGCGTAAGGCCTACGTGAACGCGAGCCTGGCTTCGCTGTACGGCGTGCCCTTCCCGGCTCCGGGCACCACGCTCGACGCAGACATGTTCGGTCCGGTCGACTTGCCGGCGAACCGCGCGGGCCTCGTGACCCAGGTGGCGTTCTTGACGACGCGCTCGCGGCCCGACTCCACGTCCGTCGTGGGACGCGGTTTGCTGATCAAGAGTGCGTTCTTGTGCACCGACACGCCGGCACCGCCCGAGAGCATCACCGGAGCCATCGAGGAGGCCGAGCGAATGCTCGCCGGCGCCAGCGAGCGCCAAAAGTCGGACTACCGGACGACGACCTCGCCATGCAGCGTTTGCCACCTGGGCTTCGACGCCTACGGCCTGACGCTCGACACTTACGATGTGATCGGGCGCTACCGCTCGATGGACGCCCAGGGCCGGGCCATCGATACCTCGGTCACGCTGCCCAAACAGGTCGGCGGCGCGATGGCCAAAGACGCCGTGGGAATGGCGGAAGCGCTCGTCGCGAGCGGCGCCTTCTCGAAGTGCATGGGCACGAACCTGCTCAACTACGCGCTCGCGGACGTGAGCGCGGGCGCCGCCACGCTCGACAGCTGCGCGGTGGACGAGGTGCAGAAGTCGTTCGCGGCCACGGACCAGAGCTTCGCCGCGCTCGTGAAAGCGGTCGCGACGTCGACGGCGTTCGTCAATCGTTCCCAAGGAGCCGTTCAGTGAGGTCCTATCGTTTCACTCGCCGGTCGTTCCTGTCCGCCGTCGGCGGCGCGGTGGGGTTGCACGTGATGCTGCGCAACCTCGAGGCGCTGGCTCAGGGCATGGGCTCACCGCCGCGCTTTCTCTTGACTCACTGGCCCGTCGGCACGCTGCGCCAGCGCTTCCTGCCCATGGGCAAGGGTTCGGACTACACGATCTCGCCGATCCTGAAGCCGTTCGAGGACGCGGGGCTGCGTCCGGACATGACCATCTTTTACGGCTTCTCCGATCGTCTGACCTGCCCCGGTGGCGGCGGCCACGAGGCGGGAACGCCGTTCACCACCACCGGTTGCAGCGCGCCGGGGACTCGTCAGAACGGCGGCGAGGGCGACGACGGCGTCGCGGGCGGCCCCTCTTTCGACCAGGTGTTCCTGAAGCACGTGCCCGAGCTACAGCGGCCGGGCACTGGTTACGCCAACGCCATCTGCGATGCCCGCGTTGACTCGCAAGAGACATCGACCCAGTGCCTCTCGTATAGCTACACCACGCGCGAGATCGCCTCGGCCAACCCCGGCGGCAGGATCACCGAGCACACACCGCTCTTGCCCACGCTGAGCCCGGCGAAGCTCTACGCCGAGCTGTTCTCCGGTTTCATGCCCGGCGGCAACAGCGGGGGCAACCAGGAAGCGCTGCTCAAGGCGCTGAAGATGAGGAAGAGCGTGCTCGACTTCTCGATGAGTGAGCTCAACGAGATCAAGCGCATCGCGCCGAGCAGCGAGGCCGCGAAGATCGACCTGCACACCGAGGCGATCCGCAAGGTGGAGCAGCAGCTCGTGTCGCAGATCATGAGCGGCGGCCCCGGCGGCGGCGAGTGCATGACGCCGGTCAAGCCCGCGGACTCACTGACGGGGAAGACGGGTTCGAAGTTCGACTACGGGAGCGAGCAGGCGTCGACGGCCGACGACGACACCCACGAGAAGGTCGGCAAGGCGCACGCGGCGATTCTGCTCGCGGCGTTCCAGTGCGACATCATCCGCGTCGCGTCGTTCCAGTGGTCTCCGGGCACGAACCACGTGTCGTTCAAGGGCATGTTCCCGAGCGATCCGAACAAGATCTTCATGCACCACCCGCTCAGCCACAGGAACCCGTTCCTGAACGCCGCCACCTCGAACGGTGCGCCGCCGGCGAACGGCGAGGCGCGCGACATCTACGAGTTTTTGTGCAACGTGCAGACCTGGTACAACCAGAAAATGGCGGACATCTTGACCAGCTTCAAGATGGCTCAAGACGCGTTCGGAGGCAGCATCCTCGACCACACGGTGGTGCCTTACGTGACCGAGGTCGCCGAGAGCTCGCACTCCCGCGGGCCCAAGCCGGCGCTGATGTTCGGCGGCACCAAGCTCGGGATGAAGCACGGCACGTTCGTCAACTCCGAGCGCCCGCAGTGCGACCTGTTCGTGACCGCCGCCCAGGCCTACCTCAAGACCAAAGATCCGATGAGCAAGCTCAGCGGCGAGAAGTTCGCGAGCTCGAACCGCGGCGCGGCACCGATCGAAGGTCTGTGGGAAGAGCCGGCGGCCTGAGTCAGCCCCTGACCAGCGCGGAGCGCCACGCTTCCAACACGCGCGCGTTTCCGAGGCTGTCGGCCCAGCCCATCGCCGGCCACGGAGCTTCGAGGGCGGGCAGCGTCTCCGCGACCAGCTCGGCCTCGAGCGCGTAGACCGCGCGCTCGGTGTGAACGCTGACGGCCTCCGGCGCGGCGCCGTCGCGAAAGACGTGGAGCTCGGAGCGTAAGGCGTGGCGGTCGCCGCTCGGGATCCACGGGTTTGGCAGCTCGATCCGGCCTTTTTCTCCGAACAACACGGCTCGGGTGCCGAGCTCGTAGGACACGGCGCAGCCGAGCTCGGCGGTGAGACCGGAGGCGAACGCGAGCCGCGCGCCTGCGAGCTCGTCCACTCCGGTGGGGCCGAGCTTGCCCCAAGCCGAGAGCTGGACTGGCTCGGCAAACGGCTTCCCTTCGGCGAGGCCGGCGAGCAGTCGCGCGAAGGACGCCGGGTAGCCGCCCACGTCGAGGATCGCGCCGCCGCCCAGCCGAGGATCGAACAGCCTGCCCTCGGGGTTTCTCTCGGCGCGAAAGCCGAAGTCCGCGCGCACATGCAGGAGCTCACCGATCGCGCCGGCGTGAACGCGCTCCACGAGCTCGCGCAACAGCGGGTGGCAGCGGTACATGAAGCCCTCCATCAGGAACATGCCTTCGCCGCGCGCCGCGTCGATCACGCGCTCGCAAGCCGCCGCTTCGAGCGTCAGCGGCTTTTCGCAGAGTACGGCCTTCTTCGCGCGCAGGCACTCGATGGCCTGCGCTTCGTGGAATGGGTGCGGAGAAGCGACGTAGACGGCGTCGACGCGAGGATCCAGAAGCAGCGCGGGCAGGCTCTCCGCCGAGCCCGGCAGCGCGAATTGCGCCTGAAAAGCCCGGGCTTTTTCGAGGGAGCTGCCGGTCACGCTCACGACGCGGCAGCGCGGCGAGCGTTCCAGCGCGCGCGTGAAATCCCGGGCGATGCCGCCAGTGCCGACGACGCCGAAGCCGAGCTGTTCGCGCAGGGCCACCACGTTGCTCCTAGCGCCGCGGCGCCGGGTCGTTGCCCGGGACGTAGCCAGGCTCCGTGAGCTCGTCGGAGCCGTCGTCGATGTCGGTGGGAGCGGGGTACTCGCCGGTGATCGCCTGGCTCTCGCGCTCGGGGCGGTCGTCGCGGGTCTCGAGCTCGATCTCGAGCAGGTGCTCGCCGACCTGGATCTTGTCGCCGGGTAGCAGCGCCAGCACCTCCGACAGCCGCCGGCGGTTCACCCAGGTGCCGTTGCGGCTACCCAGATCTTCGATCTGCACCCCGTCGCGGTTGACGCGGATCGCGGCGTGTTGCCGCGAAACCTGGGGGCCAGTCAGCACGATCGAGCAATAGGGGCTTCGCCCGAGCAATGTTTCTCCCACGCGCAGCGGATAACGCAGGTGCTGAAGCTTGAGCCGGTAGGAACTCATCTAAAGGGACGCCGCCTCGGGTTCTGGGGACCGGAGCGTAGCACTCGGACCGCCTAGCCCTGCGCCGTCCGATCGAGCGCCGAACGCACGCGCCGGAGCAGCTCCTCGGGTCGGAAGGGTTTGTCGAGCACCTCGCTGTTCGGCGGCAAGTGCCGGCGATAAATGTTCTCCCCGTGGCCGGTCGCGAACAGCACGCGCAGGCCCGGACGTAGCGCCTCGATCTGGCTCCAAGCTTGCACCCCGCCGAGCTCCGGCATCACCACGTCGAGCAGCACGAGGTGGATGGGCTCGGCGGCTTCGCGCAGCAGTCGGATCGCCTCGGAGCCGTCTTGAGCAGGAATGGCTCGATAGCCAGCGCGCTCCAGCACCCGAACCAGGACCAGGCGCACCTGCTCGTCGTCTTCCCCGACGAGGATCGTCTCCGTGCCGCGCGCGGTGCGCGCCTCGAGCTTGCCGGCGAGGGCCGGCGCGATGCGCTGATCCGACGGCAAGTAGATCTTGAGCGTGGTACCGATGCCCGGCTGGCTCTCGAGGTGGACCATGCCGTCGTGCTGCCGCACGATGCCGTACACCGTGGACAGGCCGAGGCCGGTGCCGCGGTGCGGTCCCTTGGTGGTGAAGAACGGCTCGAAGGCTCGCTCGCGCACCTCGGCGGACATCCCCGCGCCATCGTCGGACACGGTCAAGAGCGCGTAGCGGCCGTGCTTGGCCCAGTGATTCATCTCGCGGAAGCGGCTGTCCACGATCACGCTCTCGGTCTGGATCGCGAGCCGCCCGCCCTGCTCCATCGCATCTCGCGCGTTGACGCACAGGTTGACGATCACCTGTTCGAGCTGACTCGGATCCACGCTCACCGAGCCGAGCTCCTGCCCCGGGATCCAGTCGATGCGGATGCTTTCGGGCAAGAGCCGGCGGAGCATCTGCATCAACCCGCGGATCAGGTGGTTCAGATCGACGGCCACGGCGTTCAGCGGCCGGCGCCGGCTGAAGGTCAGCAATTGTTTGGTGAGCGTCGCCGCGCGCTGAGCCGCGTGGTCGATCTCACCGAGGTGCTCGAAGACCTCGGTGCCGGGCTCGGTCATCTGCTGAGCCAGCTCGTTGTTGGCCAGGATCGCCTGCAAGAGGTTGTTGAAGTCGTGAGCCACGCCACCCGCGAGCTGCCCGACCGCCTCCATTTTTTGGGCCTGGCGGAGCTGCGCCTCCGTCGAGCGCTGATCGGTGATGTCGCGGGCCACCGCGTACACGTCGCCGGTGACGGGGTCGCGCGTGGCGCGCCAGGAGAAGGTGCGATAGCTGCCGTCCGCGCGGCGGTAGCGGTTCTCGAAATCGAGGATCGGCTCGCCTTGCACCACGCAGTCGTGCACTTCGTAGGTCAGCGAGCGATCGTCCGGATGGACCAGGTCGATGAACGGAGTTCCGAGCAGGGCGGCCACCTCGAGCTCGAGGGCCTCCCCGAAGGCAGGATTCAAGCGCTTGAAGCGGCCCTCGGGTCCCGTCACGACCAACATATCGAGCGACAGCGAGAAGAACCGATCGCGGTCCGCGTGCGCCCGGCGTTGCTCCGTCACGTCGCTCGTCACCGCGATCAGGCCGATCACCTTGCCTTCGGCGTGGATCGGCCCGAGCCGGATCTCCCACTGCCGGATCCCCTCTTCGTCCCGGTACACCATCTCGAAGCGGGTCTGCTCGCCCGAGCGCAGCGCGTGCAGGTACGCCGAGCGCCCGATCTCGAGGTGCTCGGGCCGGAGCAGCGTCAACGCGTTCCGGCCGATCACGCTCTCCTGGGTGAGCCCCGGCGCCGTCCAGTTGACGTACCGCAGCGTCAGCTCCCAATCGACGACGCCAATGACGTCCGGAGCTTCCGCGAGGAGCGCATCCAGCGAAAGCCGTCCTTCGCCCTCGAGCCACCGAGAGAGCGGGTCGCCTCCGGCCATTGGGTCATCCTAGCCGACGGCCTCTCGGCTTGGCCACCCCACGAAAACCGGGGATTTTGCGCTCAGCCCTTGGGATAGTAGGTCGTCGCGCGCTTCTGACCCTTGGTCGCGATCTGCTTGGCCGCGAGCAGCTTCTTGGCCGGCAGCGACAGATCCTTGGTCGGCATGCCGAGCCCTGCACCGATCTGCTCGATGCGCTGTCCGGGGTGCTTGGCGATGTAGCTGCGGAGCTGGCCGGTGAGGGCCTCGAGCTCTTTCGGGTCACGCTTTTGGCCCCGACCGCGCGCGGCAGGCTTCACGGCGCCGCGCCCTCCCCGGCTGGGGGCTCCGCGGCCACGCGGCGAAGGCTCTCCCAGCGCTTCACGTACTACGGCCAAGACGTTGCCTTCGATGGCGGCAGTCAGGTCTTGAACGAATTGGTCTACCAGGGAGCGAAGGGCGTCGTTTTGCATGGCCGACGCTTCTATCATGTCTATAGGTATTCTTTCACACCGATTCGGCAGCCTGTTTCGCGCTTATTTTAGGAGCTGTCGCTCAGGAGCACTAAGCGTCTGCCCGAAACATGGCCAGCGAGACAAACCCTCCCACAGGGTGAGACAACGTAGCCCTGCAGCGCGGGCGCGTTTGGGCGCTGCTCAGTCGAAGATGTCGCCCAGGTTCTCGAGCCAGCTCTTTTTCCTGTAGGGGCCGCGGTGCCCGTCGGGGTGACGGCCCGGAGGGTAGCCGCGCCGGTCCGACGACGGGGGCTCGCGCTCGTACCCGTAACGCGAGCGCTCGGCTTCGAGCTCGCGCTGGCTGAAGGCCAGCATCTTCTCGAGCTCACCGCGGTCGAGCCAAACGCCGCGGCACGATGGACAGACGTCGACCACGACGCCATTGCGCTCGCGTTCGTCTAGTACGGTGTTGTTGCAGCGAGGGCAATTCATCGAGGAACCTCCGGGTACTCGGGCTCAACGGGGGAGCCCTGCGCTTGTTCCCGAAAGCGACGGGCGGCGTGTGATTTCTTCGAAAGTCGACGCCCCGGTGCCTTAGCGTTGGTTGTTTTCGAGCTCGGCGCGCTCGTTCAGCGCCGCCAGACGCGACGGAGAGACGCTCGAAACGCTCTCTTCGCCGGAGTGCGCCGTTCGGTCCGTCCCGCTCGGAAGCAGCGTGTTGACGAAGCCGAGCAGGCGACTCATCAAGTCGGGCGCCAGCGCGTTGGCGAGCACGCCGAGCTTTGCCGGCAGGCCGAGCACCACGTAGGTGTCGCCAAACTCGAGCGCACGCACGATGCGGCGCGCGGCGCGGCGCGAAGACATCGACAAGCCCGGCAGCGAATCGGCGATCGAGAACCAGGCGTACTCTCTCTGGTGATCGCCCTTGAAGGTGGCGTTGCGCGGGCTGCCGGTGCGCATCAACCCCGGAGCGATGGTGGAGACGACGATGCCCTCCTTGGAGAGCTCGGCGCGCAGCCCTTGCGAGAGGCCGACGAGCGCGAACTTGCCCGCGCTGTACGGCAGCAGATGCGGAACCGAAACCACGCCGCCGAAGGAGGCGATGTTGGCGATGCGACCGCCGCCGCGGGCGTGCATGTCGGCGCGCACGGCGAGCGAGGTGCGGAGCGCGGCGAAACAATGCAGCTTCAACGAGCGCTGGAAATCCTCGAGCGTCATCGCGTCGAGCGGACCGACCTGGATCGTGCCGGCGTTGTTGACGAGCAGGTCGATCGGGCCGAGGCGCGCGCGCACCGTCCGGACCATGCTGTCGATGGCGCTCGCGTACTCGAGATCACACGGCACGCCGATCACCCGCACGCCGGCCGTTTCCGGGCGCAGAGCGGCGTGCGCGCGGAGCAGCTCGACCGCTCGTTCGAGCTCCTGCACATCGCGAGCAACGACCGCGACGTTCACGCCGCGCTCGACGAGCCTGCGCGCGATTTGCAAGCCGAGCCCACGCGAGCCGCCGGTGACGAGGGCATTCTTGCCTCGCACGCGCATCCGGCGTTGCTGGCGCACGACAAATCGCACCGCCGCCACGGCGCCGAGGCCAATCAGCCACGGCCACACGTTCGATGACCGCTCTCGCTGCCAGGGTGAACGTCGCATGCCGCGCGGGGCTGCAACACGCGTACCGCCTCGCTGCCTGCGAAAAAACGCCAAGTGCTGCTGCCTGACGCGGCTGTTATGAGTCGGGAGTGAGCAAACTTCTACGAGGACTCGCCGCGGGTTGGGGTGCGAAGAAACTCGGCGGAGGCTGCCTCAGCACCATCGTCGTGTTCGTCGTGCTCTGGTACCTGCTCGGGCACTTCGACATCTTCCGCTAGCTGCCGTCAGCGGGCGGCTGCTTCGTGGAGCTCGATCGGGTTTCCGTCGGGGTCTTCGATCTGGATTTGCTTCCCGCCCGGCCCCGCCTCGACCGTGTTGCGGAACGGGACGCCCTGCTCCTTCAAGCGCCGGAGCTCCGCGTCGAGGTCGTCCACGTAGATCAAGATCCGGTTCCATCCGCCCGGAACCTGTTGTCGACCGTCGGGCATCGCTCGTGATCCGGAGCTCCCCGGCCCACCGAGGATCAAGCGCAGCTTCCCGAGCAACACGGCCGCAAACGCGCTTCCCGCCTGCATCTGCAACGCGAAGCCCAGCTTGTCTCGGTAGAAAGCGATCGAGCGCTCGACGTCGGTCACCTGGTAGCGCACGTGCGCAAACTCTCGAAGCGATTCGGGCTGGTTCATGGTTCCTCCAGGAAGCTCCGTTAGCGCCCCGACGACGGGCCGTATTGGAAAAAACTGACCTCATCCAGACTAGCGACTCGACAACGCCCAGTGGTGGTCTTTCACGGAGTGCACCGGGCCTTCCCGGAGCTCGGACGGCGTGCAAGCGGCGAACTCCCTGAACTCCCGGATCAGGTGCGCCTGATCATAGTAACCGGACTCCGATGCCAGCGCGCCCCAGCCCGCAAACGTGGGTTTCCGCGCAGCCGCGAGCGCGCGCTGAAAGCGCTGCACCCGAGCGAACAGTTTCGGTGTCATCCCCAGTGCGTCCCGAAATACGCTCACGAAATGCCGATGACTGAGGCCGGTTTCAGCCGCGACCACGCGGATACCCTCGGTGCCTCTGGCCAGACGACTGGCAGCCCACGCCACCCGCGCATCCGCTCTGCGCCCGTCCAGCGCCAGCACCAGCGCGCGCTCCAAGATCCGAAATCGCTCCGCGTGCGATCCCGCCGAGCAGAGTTGCTCACGCAGCGCGTTCGCGTCGCTCCCCCACAGCATCCGAACGTCCACGTGCCCGTCCAGCAACTCTCCCGGCGCCGTGCCCCGCGTGAACGGGAATGCTCCGCCACACCGAAAGTGCACCCCCATCGCCAGCGCATGCTCCGCCGTGTCGATCAGGAACGGCCGCCCGTAAGCCCCTGAAAGCACCATCCCCGAAAACCGCCGGCACGCCCCCGCCTGGTCGTAAATGCGAACCTGATCTTCGTTCAGATTGATCACCAGCTCGAGCGTTCCCGTCGGCAGAATCCGCTCCCACCCGTGCACCGGCGCATCGCAGACCAGCCACAAGTACTCGACGAACTCCGCCACCGCCGCCGCCGGCCTGTGCTTCAAAAACAGCATCCGCGCCCGAGTCTGCCTCACCGCGTCCACCCCCACCACCACCGGTCCCCGCACCGAGAGTGCCTTCCCAACCAAAAAACACAGTAAGGATCCTGACTGTGCTTTTGCTTTTGAATGGCATCCCTCGACAGCTTTCGTGCCGCCGATGTGTGAGACGTCCACCCGCATTGAGCCGCCGCCGACGCTGCCGGCGCTCTCGCTCGCCGCAGGAGCGCTCAGTGCCGTTTCAGCTCTCATCAAGCCGCAACGAGGAGCCGCGGGCCTGCGCGCAGCGCACGCGGCGACGAGCCGTCCCGTAAACAAAGCAGCGCCAGGCGCGGCTGCAGACCCGAACCTGGCGTTGTTCTTCGTTACCTGACGCCGAGCAGGGACGAACGTCGCGCTCGTCCCTGCGGGGGCGCCCTCACTTCGGCTGAGGCGGGTAGATCCCCTTGCCGCGGGCCACATCGCACCCGCGCTTGACGCCGGTGTCGCCTTCTTCCGTGCGTACCACCTTGAACTCCACGCGGCGGTTCTTTTCCCAAGCGATCGGGTTCGAATCCGCGTCGAGCGGGCAGAACTCGCCGTAGCCTTGCGAGAGCAGGCGTTCGGCGGAGATGCCGCGCTTCTGCAACGCTTGCAGCACCGAGGCGGCGCGCGCCTTGGTCAGCCGCAGGTTGTGTTCGTCGCTGGCGCGCTCGTCGGCGTGACCTCCGACTTCGATCACCTCGAACTCGGGGTGGCCCTTGAGCGTGGCGGCGACCGCGTCGAGGATTTCGTTCGACTGCGGCAGGATCTTGGCGCTGTTCGTCTCGAACTGCACCTTCTCGAGGATCAGGATTTCACTGCCCTCGATGATGACCTTGCCCTTGTCGGGGCAGCCGTCCTCGTCCTGGAACCCGTTGTAGACCTCGGGCTCGTTCGGGCAGCGATCGCGGACGTCGGGGATGCGATCCTTGTCGTTGTCGGGCTCGGGGCAGCCGTCCGCGTCCTCGAAGCCGTCCTTGTCTTCGGGATCCATCGGGCACTGGTCGTTGACGTCGAGGATGCCGTCCTTGTCGTTGTCGGGCTCGGGGCAGCCGTCCGCGTCCTCGAAGCCGTCTCGGTCTTCAGGGACGTCGGGGCACTTGTCCTTCGAGTCGGGGATGCCGTCGCCGTCGCGGTCGCCGTCCTTCTTCCCTTCAGGGCAGCCGTCCTCGTCGTGGTCGCCGTCGCGATCTTCGGGGATCAGCGGGCAGCGGTCGTCCACGTCGAGGATGCCGTCGTTGTCGTTGTCGGGCTCGGGGCAACCGTCGCCGTCCTTGAAGCCGTCGAAGTCTTCCGGCTCGTCGGGGCACTCGTCCTGATCGTCCTTGTAGCCGTCGCCGTCGCGGTCGCCGATCGACGGCTCGAACACGAACCCGAGCACGAGCCGAACGTCGGCGGCCTCGAAGCCCTTCGACCACGCGCGGCTGCCAGCGCCCATCATCAGGTAGCTGTTCTGCTCGACGAACAGCTTGATGCCGCCGAGCACCTCTTGCGAGAGCTTCTGATCGTCGGTCGAGTCTCCGCTCGTGAGGTACGAGCCGTAGGTCTCGGCGACGAGATCGAGCGAGTCCAGCACGCGGTACGAGAGCCCGAGGCCGAACGTCGCGAGGTTGCCGTACTCGAGCTCACCCTCGGCGAGCTGCGGCTGCCCGGTGAGATCGTTCTGAAAGCGCGGGTTGTCGCCGCCGTGCACGCGGTAGCCCGCGTTCAGACCGACGTGAAAGCGACCCGTGCTGCCGAAGCGGTTTTCGACCACGATCTGCGGCCAGACCCAGGGACCTGGATCCGCGCCGAGATCACGCGGCGCGTCGCCGACGGGAATGCCCGCCTGGACCACCGCGGCGAGGCCGATCGTGCGATCGACGCGCGTCAGGCGCAGCTTGCCGTGCACGCCGATCGTGCTGAGCTTCTGGGCGTCGAGCTTGGCGGAGTTGTAGATTCCGTCGTTCGGGCCGATCTGGTACGCCGCATCACCCGTCATCAACACGACGGGAACGGAGACGCCGACCACGCCGAGATTGGCGATGCCGTAGTTGAAGCTGAAGGTGCCTTGAAACGAGTTCTCGACCAACGCCGGAACGCCGCTGCCCTCTTCGCCGTCGACGAGCACGCACTCTTCGTTCTCGCACTTCCCGTCCGTGTTCTCGGGATCGGGATCGGCGTCGAACGGCACTCGGCCCTTGCGCGTGCGCAGGATGTTACGGCCGTAGTCGAGGATCAGCCCGAAGCTGATGTCCCCCTTGCCGAGGATGTCGCTGCCGTTGACGGAGAAGAAGCCCTTCGAGTCGACGGCTGGACGGAACAAGTGCGTGTCCATACCGTCGCCGTTGCTTTCGGGCGCTCGCTCGGCCTCGGGTGTCTGGGCCGAAGCCAGCCCCGAGCAGGCCAAAATCGCGAGCGCAGCGGCGGCGCTTCCCAGTTTCGGAAGCCGCCGCTTCGTCAACGCATTCCACATCCTGTTTGGCCCTTTCTCCCGACGCAAAAACCTGTGAAAATGCGGGGGGTTCGTCGCATGGGGACGCTATCATTACGGAAAATCCGATGTCAACGAAGCTGAGTGCGCGCACAGCGAACAGTTCGCGCTGGCGCCGTTTGCGGTCGCTACGGTCGCCGGGGTCGCGCTCGCTCGGGCTCGCGTTCGTGCTTGCTTTTGGGCTCGCCAGCGAGAATGCGCGCGCCGATGCACCAGGGCTCGACGGGGTTTGGTCGGCTTCGGCGCTGCGCTCGGACTGGAACATCGGCGACTGGGGTGCGGCGTGTGGACCGCAGCCCTCGGGCGGGAACGAGGCGGGCGGCAGCGTCACGATCACGGTTCAGGGCAACGAGCTCGTGATCAACGGCCTCGGGCGCAGCTATGCGACCACGCAGTGCTGGGAGCAATACCCGGGGCTCGCACGGGTCAGCCACTCGAGCGGCACTTCCAGCTGGCGGACCACCTGCAAGACGTCGTCCGGGGACGCCCGACAGGCCACCGTGGTGACGCAGCTCAGCGCCACGGGCTCGCGGATCAGCTTCGACGAGACGGGCCAGTATCAGTTCTTGATCAAGGGTCAGAACTGCACGGCGAGCGTGCGGCGAACGCGCTCGTTCACGCGCGCGGACCCGGCCGCTGCCCCGAGCGCCTCGGCGGCCGAGAAGCCGAAGAAGGCGCCGCGCTGCGAGCGCGTGGGCCTTCCCGAGCGGCTGGAGGTCCGGCCCTCGCGCAAGCTGATGCGGCCCGGGGAGTCGTTCACGTT
>JAICQO010000197.1 GCA_025937835.1 Polyangiaceae bacterium | reverse complement strand
TTCGGCGGCGATGGGCACTGCTACTCACCCTGCTCGGCGCTGCCAGCGAAGCCGCCGGCCTCGATCGCTACTTGAAAGCCAATACCGTCAAGCGACGAACACATTCTCTCTTCCGTCAGGGCTCCTATTGGTACTCCGCGCTGCCCAATCTCAGGGAGGAACGACTTCGTTGTTGACGGCTTCGAGAACCCGCGTGAATCCGGCGCGGAGAAATGGCTTTGAGGCGCGCTTTGCGGCGCTGAGCGTCAGCTTCGCTTCTTGGAACGGGAGGCGGACTTTGAGGCGGCGCGTTCCTTGGCTTCCTTGAGGCGGTAGCTCTCGCCTTCGATGTCGATGAGCTCGGCGCGGTGAAGCAGTCGGTCGATGAGCGTGACGGTGCAGGCTGCGTGCGGAAAGACCTCGGACCACTCGGCGAAAGGCTTATTGGTGCTGAGCACGATCGAGCGCGGGCCGTCGTAGCGGCGAGTGACGACCTCGAACAAGAGGTCGGCGTAGCGGCTGTCGTAGGAGAGGTAGCCGACCTCGTCGATGCAGAGGAGGCGTGGCTGGACGTAACGGCGGAGGCGCCGGGCGAGTGCGACGGAAGATTCCTGGGCGGCGAGATCGCTCAGCATGTCGCTGGCGGTGGTGAAGCGGACGGTGTGTCCGCGAAGCGTGCCCTGGTGAGCGATGTTTCGGAGGAACATGGTTTTGCCGACGCCGTTGGGACCGAGCAGAACGGCGTTGATGCCCTCCTCGACGAACTTGAACGTGAACAGGTCTTCGATAGCGTCGCGGTCGACGCGTTTGGGCCAGGACCAGTCGAAGTCGGAGATGGACTTGAAGGCGCCGATGCGAGCGTGGCGCAGGCGGCGGTCGAGGCTGCGTTTCTTGCGCTCCTTTTCCTCGATTTCGACGAGCTTGGCGAGCCAGGGCTCTTGGGCGAAGTCGTTCCAGCTCGAGATGAGGCCGAAGAAGCCGAGGCGCTGAACGCGGTCACGAAGGGCGTCGAGATCAGAGGGTGTCATCGGAGGGGTCCTTTCGAAGTTGGTCGTAGGTGGCGAGGGAGTGAGGTTGAACAACGAGGCGATCGAGGCGGGGGTCGTCCGGCAGCGGCAGGCGTACGGGTGGCGGCTCGCCGCGATCGGAGCGCGCCTTGTCGAGGAGCTGTCGGATGGCGCCGAGGTGAGGCGTGCCTTGAGCGAGTGCACGGGCGATGGCGTCATCGAGTTCGGCGGCAGAGAAGCGCTCAAGCAGGAGGCTGAGGCGCCGAGTGAGACTGCCGATGTTGCCGCCGCGCTCGGCGACGAGGTCGAGCAGCTTCTGGCTGTGAGGCGCGACGTGGTGAAGCCGGTCGAGCGTGCGATGCTCGCGGCCCTTGCGTTTGAAAGTCTGCAGATCCTGGATGTGTGCGGGGATTTCGAGCTGTTTTCCGCGGTCCCAAGAGCGAGGGTGCACCGCGACGGTGTCGAGGCCGTCGAGCACGCGCACGGTGTCGATGGAGGCGACGACGGTGAGCGTGCAGCGGGTGTACCGGTGCGGGACGGAGTAGTCGTTGAGATCGAAGCGGGCGTACGGTGTTTTCCCGATTTCGACATCTTCGCGCTCGTCGGTTGGGAACTCGTCGTCGGGGAGCGCCAGCAAGCGCGGCTCTTCGTCGGCGAACACCTCACGAACGGAGCGCGAGCGGTCTTCGGGGCACGGGCGATCGGAGGCCTGCCCGTCGCACCAGGCGAGCGCCTGCGCGTTGAGATCGGCGAGATCGGACCACTCGCGAGCGGCGAAGAAGCTGTCGCGGACGTAGCGGATAGCGCGCTCGACGCGGCCCTTTTCGTTGCCGCGCGCGGGCGCGACGGGCTTTGGCAAGAAGCGATAGTGGCCGGCGAGCTCGAGCAGCGTCGGATGGAATCGGATCGCGTCGCCCGCGCGCTCGAGGACGGCGCTCTTGAGATTGTCGTAGAGCAGCTCGCGTGGAACGCCGCGAAAGAAGGCAAAAGCGCTGACGTGGCCGTGGAGGAACGCCGGCATGGCGGAGCCGAAATAGAAGCGGAGGAAGATCCTTCGCGAGTACGAGAGCACCATCACGAACGCCCAGAGCGTGCGGACGGCGTTGCCGACGGTCTGCTTTCCGAAGTGCGCCCAGTCGACCTGACCTTGCTCGCCGGGCAACGTCCGGAGTCGCAGATAGGCTTCCGCTGCCGGTTTGGGACGATGACGGGCGACAACGTGACGGAAGTAGTCGGGCGCACCGGTGTAGCCGCGCTCGCGGGCCATGACGTACAGGCGACTGGCGCGAAGGCGCGGGTACTTGGCGAGCGTCTCGACGATGAACGGCACGAACGAATCGACGATCGACGGCCGCGTCATCTGCTTGCCCACGGGAAGCCCCGCCTGCGCGAGCACGCGCCGGACGGTGCTGTGGTGGACGCCGAGCTGGGCGGCGATCGTGCCGATCGGCCACTTCTCCGCGTGATGGAGGCGTAAGATTTCAGCTTCGCGCTCGGGCGAGATCACGTTGCGCTCCGGCGGAGTGAACGGAAATCACCGACCCCGCGGAGGGGCCGCGCGCGGCAGCCGAGGCGACCGATTTGAAACCGAACGAGCTGACTCTCGGCGGGGATGAAGTCGTCCCCAAACAAGCCCGACCCGACCCAGTCCAAGCGGTCGGCCGCAGAAACGGCAACCACGAGCGGCTGGCCGCTCCAGAGCGACACGCCCTCGAGCAACGTCAGCAGCGCGCGCGGATGACGGGGCGCCATCGGCATCCGGGCCTTGAGCACATCGCCCATCTCGCTCGTCACGAGCAACAGAACCTGATCTCGGCTCACCTGCAGAGCCGGCTTCCAGTCGCGCATCATCGGGGTCCTCCAGTGCGCCGTTGGTCGCGCTGGAGGACTCCAAAGTCGATGCGTGTTGCGTCACTATCTGCGCAGGAAAGTTGCGCCGATCGCGCCAGCGCTGCGAACGCGCTGCGTGCAGACGAGCCCCTCGCAGCGAGCGCTGGAACACCGCCCCCCGCGAGCTGTACTTGGCGTCGGCGGGCGAACTCGGCGCAACCGCGTCCGCAGTAGCGTTGACCGCGATCGCAGCGTCGACACACCAACACCTGCCGGCGACACTCCGATCGCGCACACGCGAAAATCCGAAACGGCTCCTCGACCACGGGCCCTCCGCCCCGCCGTTTCCTGGACAAGCGCCGCGAACCGAGCGATACAGGTCTCGCTGACCGCGCGACCACGCGGCGCATGAAGGCCCGGAGGATCAGTCCGGGCTTTCGCTATTTGGCGGGGCCCGCCTTGTAGCCGAGCTCAGCTTCCCTGGGCCAAATCCGGCGCCGGATTCCGGCTCTCACCCGCGCTCAGCGTCGGAATCACGCGGGTCCGGAGAGCCACCGACAGAGGCGTCCTCCGCAAACGCGGGGCTGCGGCGGAAGAGCCGCGTGCCCCAGGGAATCAGCACGTCCCACGTGTATCCAGGTGGCACCACCACCCTGTCTTCGCTGCTCGGCGGCACCTCCTCGAAGCC
>JAICQO010000016.1 GCA_025937835.1 Polyangiaceae bacterium | reverse complement strand
GCGAAGGGCGAGGTCGCCGCGCTGGCCGAGACCATCAACAACATGACCGACACGCTGCGCATCTTCGCCGACCAGGTGACGACCGTCGCGCGCGAGGTGGGCATCGAGGGCAAGCTGGGCGGCGAGGCCAAGGTGCCGAACGTCTCGGGCGTCTGGAAGGACCTGACCGAGAACGTGAACGTGATGGCCTCGAACCTGACCAAGCAGGTGCGCGGCATCGTGAAGGTGGTGACGGCGGTCGCGAACGGCGATCTGTCGCAGAAGTTCGTGTTGGAGGCGAAGGGCGAGGTCGCCGCGCTGGCCGAGACCATCAACAACATGACCGACACGCTGCGCATCTTCGCCGACCAGGTGACGACCGTCGCGCGCGAGGTGGGCATCGAAGGCAAGCTCGGCGGTCAGGCCAAGGTGCCCGGCGCGGCCGGTACCTGGCGCGACCTCACCGACAACGTGAATCAGCTCGCCGGGAACCTGACCTCCCAGGTGCGCGCGATCGGCGAGGTGTCCACGGCCGTAGCCAAGGGCGACCTCACGCGATCGATCACCGTCGAGGCGCAGGGCGAAGTCGCGGTGCTCAAAGACAACATCAACCAGATGATCGCCAATCTGAAGGACACCACCCATCAGAACCAAGAGCAGGACTGGTTGAAGACGAACCTGGCGCGGTTCTCGAGCATGATGCAGGGCCAGCGAGACATCGTGGCGGTGGCGCAGCTCGTGATGTCGGAGCTCACGCCGCTGGTCTCGGCGCAGCACGGCGCGTTCTTCATGCTCGAGTCGGACTTGCAGGGCGAGCCGTCGCTGCACCTGGTGGCGAGCTACGGCTTCGGCGGGCGCAAGAGCCTGGCCTCGAGCTACCGGCTGCGCGAGAGCCTGATCGGCCAGTGCGCGTACGAGAAGAAGCGGATCCTGCTCTCGGACGTGCCCGTGGACTTCATCTACGTCGCGTCCGGGATGGGGGAGGCACCGCCGCGTTCGGTCGTAGTGCTGCCGGTGTTGTTCGAGGGCGAGACCAAGGCCGTGATCGAGCTGGCGTCGTTCACGCCGTTCGTCGCCAACCACCTGACCTTCCTCGATCAGCTGATGGGCAGCGTGGGCGTGATCCTGAACATGATCTCGTCCAACATGCGCACGGAGGAGCTGCTCCGGCAGCTCAAGAAGTCCAACACCGAGCTCGAGCAGCAGGCCGGAGAGCTCAACGACAAGGCGCGGCTCCTCGAGCTCAAGAACAACGAGGTCGAGCTGGCGAGCCGCAGCCTGGAAGAGAAGGCCGAGCAGCTGCAGCTGATCTCCAAGTACAAGTCCGAGTTCCTCGCGAACATGTCGCACGAGCTCCGGACGCCGCTCAACAGCCTGCTGATCCTGTCGCAGGTGCTGGCCGAGAACCGCGAAGGCAACCTGACCCCGGAGCAGGTGAAGTTCGCCCAGACCGTATACACCTCGGGCAACGAGCTCTTGTCGTTGATCAACGAGATCCTCGACCTGTCGAAGGTGGAGGCCGGAAAGATGCCGATCGTGCCGAAGGTGTTCCAGCTCTCGGAGGTCGAGGGCTACCTCACCCAAGCCTTCCAGCACATCGCGGATCAGAAGGGGCTCAAGTTCCAGGTCGAGCTCGGCTCCGAGCTGCCGACGGCGCTGTTCACCGACGTCTCGCGCCTACAGCAGATCTTGAAGAACCTGCTCTCGAACGCGTTCAAGTTCACGGCGTCGGGCGGCGTCACCGTCAAGATCCAGGCGACCAACCTGGACGGCGACGCGCAGGTGCGGTTCGCGGTCAGCGACACCGGCATCGGCATCCCGCTCGAGAAGCAGAAGCTGATCTTCGAGGCCTTCCAGCAGGCCGACGGCACCACCAGCCGAAAATACGGAGGCACCGGGCTCGGCTTGACCATCAGCCGCGAGATCGCCCGGCTCTTGGGCGGGACGATCGAGGTCGAGAGCATCCCTGGCAAGGGCAGCACCTTCACCCTGACCATGCCGGTGAACTACGGCGGCGCGGACGGCCTGCACAGGGACGAGCTCACGGGGAGCGGCATCATGGCTATGGAGCAGCGGCTGCCGGTGCCCGAGGACGTCGATTTCAAGGGCACGCGCGTGCTGCTGGTCGACGACGACGCGCGGAACATGTTCGCGATCCGCACCGTGCTCGAGGCGCGAGGCATCCAGGTGCTGCACGCCGCGAACGGCAAGTTGGCGATGGACCTGCTCCGAACCAACCCGGAGCTCGATCTGATCCTGATGGACACGATGATGCCGGAAATGGACGGGCTCACCGCCATGCGTGGCATCCGTGAGAAGCTCCAGCTCCGCGATCTGCCGATCATCTCGCTCACTGCCCAGGCCATGGTCGGGGATCGGGAAAAGGCCCTCGAGGCGGGCGCCTCGGACTACGTGATCAAGCCCGTCGATCCGCAGACACTCCTCGGGGTGATTCACACCTGGCGCAAGCGGGAACATGAACCGACGTCCGGAAGGAAGCAGCAAGCCACATGAATCGTGACCGGGCCGTGACACGAACGGAGTCGGCCCCGGTTCTACTGGTCGACGATACGCCGGCGAACCTGCTGGCGCTGACCGCGGTGCTGAGCTCGCTCGACTTGTCGATCGTGGCTGCGCGCTCGGCGACCGAGGCCATCGGTCACGTCGAGCGCGGAGCCTTCGCCGTGGCCCTGATCGACGTGCAGATGCCGGACATGGACGGCTTCGAGCTCACGCGCAGGCTGCGCGGGCTCGAGTTCGGCCGGGAGCTGCCGGTGCTGTTCGTGACGGCGATCCATGGCGACGAGGCCTACGTCAAGAAGGGCTACGCCAGCGGCGGCGCCGACTACATCACGAAGCCCTACGACCCGCAGGTGATCCGGGCTCGCGTCAAGGCGTTCGTCGATCTGTATCAACAGCGCGAGGCCGTGCGGCGCGGTCAGGTCGCGTTGCGGACGCAGGAGCGGGACGAGGCCGTCAGGCGGCTGGTCGCGCTCGAGCGGATCGCGACCGCGGCGCTCGAGACCAGCGATCTCCAGTCACTGTTGGAGGAGCTCTTGCGCGCCTTCACCGAAGCCGCGGACGTCGCCGACTTCGCGGTGGTGTTGCTGCGCGACGGTGTAGAGCTCAAGGTCGCGGCGGCGGTCGGGCTGGAAGGGGAAGCCATCCAGCGCTTCAGCGTGGAGGTCGGGGAGGGGTTCGCCGGTAGCGTCGCCGATGAGCGTCGCGCCATCGAGCTGTCCGATCCGGCGGGGACCACGCTGGCCGCCGACGCGCTCGGCGAAAACGGCGTGCGCGGGTTGTACGGCATCCCGCTGATGCACGGCGGGCAGGTGCTGGGCGTGGCGCACATCGGCTCGGTGCGCGAGAGCTCGTTCTCGGACGCGGAAAAGCGGCTGTTTGCGGCTGCGGCCGACCGCGCGGCGCTGGCCGTGGCCAAGCACCTCCAGCTCTCGGATCTGCATCAGATCTTGAGCACCGCGCCCGCCTACATCGCGATCGTGCGCGTGCCGGGCAACGCCTACAGCTTCGCGAACTCGGCCTACCTCGCGCTGTTCGGGCGGGACCTGGTCGGCACCTCGACGCACGCGGAGTACGGGCTCGGGCCGGAGGCAGAGCGCGCCGTGGAGCGCGTGCGCCAGACTGGTCAGAGCGTGCTGATCGAAGAGATGCAGGTTCCGGGGCTCGGCGCGCGCGGTGGCTCTCTTTACCTGAGGTTCGCGGCGCAGCCGATGCGCAACGCCACCGGCGGCGTCGAGCGTGTGTTGATGTTCTCGACCGACGTGACGGCCCAGGTCGTGGCACGGCAAGAGATCGAGGCCACGCACGCCATGCGCGCCGAGCTGCTCGATCGCGAGCGCGCGGCACGCAAGGCGGCCGAGCTCGCCAGCATTGCGAAGGACGACTTCCTGGCGGCTGTGTCTCACGAGCTGCGCACGCCGCTGAACGCGATCCTGGGCTGGGCGTCGCTGGCGCGCTCTCAGAAGGTACCGGACCTCGATCGCGCGCTGGCCGTGATCGAGCGCAACGCGCTGGCGCAGGCGAGGATCGTCGAAGACGTCCTGGATTTCTCGCGGATTGCGCGCGGCAAGATGCGGCTTTCGCTCGGCAGCGTCGATATCGCGCTGGTCACGCTCGAGGCGCTCGAGACCGTGCGCCCGGCGGCGGAGGCCAAGAGCATCTCGCTCGACGTCGACCTGGACGTGCACCAGAAGCTGGTCGCCGACGCGCAACGGCTGCAGCAGGTGGCGTGGAACCTGCTCACCAACGCCATCAAGTTCACGAGGAACGGCGGCCGGGTCGTGGTGCGCGCCAGCGACGCGCCGGGCAAGGTCACGCTGTCCGTCACCGACACGGGACAGGGTATCGACGCCGAGTTCTTGCCCTACGTGTTCGAGCCGTTCCGTCAGGCGAGCAGCGGCTCGACGCGCGCTCATGGCGGGCTCGGGCTCGGGCTGTCTATCGTGAAGCAGATCGTGCTCGCCCACGGCGGAACGGTGCGCGTGGAAAGCCCGGGGATAGATCGAGGGACCACCTTCTCTCTGGAGTTCCCGGCGGAGGCGCCGAAGCTCGCTCACGCGTCCAACGGCGCGCCGGTCGTGCCCTTGCGGGACGGGGACGTACGATCGCTCTTGAAGCCGTTGCGGGTGCTGGTCGTGGACGACGACGAGGACAGCCGCGAGTTTTTGAGCTGCGCGCTCACCGAGCGCGGCGCCACCGTGGTCAGCGCGTCGGGAGCGGCCGAGGCACTGCGAGAGCTGGAGAGCTTCCGGCCCGACGTGCTGGTGAGCGACATCGCGATGCCGGACGCGGACGGCTATTCCTTGATGCGCCAGGTCCGCGCGCTGCCGCCCGAGCTCGGGGGAGCCGTGCCCGCGGTGGCGCTCACGGCTCACGCGCGGAAAGACGCTTGGGAGCACGCCCGGGCTGCCGGCTTTCAGCTGCTCGAAGCGAAGCCGGTCGATCTCGATCACCTGACCGCAGCGATTGCGTCGCTCCGGGAGTTGCCGCTCGGGAGGGCTCTACCTTAGGGCCCAGCCACTCGTCGCTGACCAGCGGCTCGACCGAGGTCTCTCCGGACTCGATGCTGACGCCGACGTTGGCGAAGCTCGTGGACAGCAGGAACTTGCCGTTCGCGCCCTTCTTCGAAGACGCGAGCCTGCCGCGCGCCAGAACGGCGCCCGACTGCGCGCGCACCAGATCGAGCTCGGTGCGGGGGCCGGCGCGCAGCCAGAGCTCGGCCTCCAGCTCACCGAGCCCGAGGCCGACGCGCAAGAGGTCGCGGAGCGGAGGAAAGCCGACCGCCAGCGGCAAGAGCGCATCGAAGCGCTTGCCACGAAGCTCGAAGCGGCCCTCGAGCGACGGGGGAGAGTCGCCGAGCGCGAGCCGATCCGAGCGGACACTGACGGAGAACGGCTCGGTGCGCTCGCCCGACGCGGTCAGTGACACCGCGGTAAAATCACCCTTCAGGGTAGAGCGAACCGGGGACTTGTCGCCCGACTCCGCGCGGGCGAGCGCCAGGTCCAGCTTGGCGTCTGCTCGCACCCCGAACGACTGAAGGCGGAGCTCGGCGGCGCGGGCTTGAAGCGCCGCAGCGCCGACCAGCCCGCCGTCGGCTTCACGCGTGAGGCGAGCAGAGAAATCGGCCGAGCCGCGCAGCTTCGGAGCGTCGCGCCCGGGCTCGAGCCAGCGCTCGAACCAGGCGAGCGCCGGCGCGCGGCCGCGGTGGACGTCGATCGAGCTCGAGGCGACGCGCATGGGTTGACTCAGGCGACGCTGACTCAGGCGCAGGGCGAGGGAAACGCTTTCGAGCGTCGGCCCGGGTACGTCGTCTTCTCCCGCGAGGCCCTGAATGCGCTTGGACCGCGCGTCGAGCGCGAGCTGCTCCGAGCCCTCTGGAGCCGAAAGCACGGCCTCGAGATCGCCCGAGAACGCGGCGCGCTTGCCGCTGACGTTGGCGGCTGCGGCAGTGACGGCCAGCCGCGTCGGCGTCTGGATGACGCCCTTTTCAACCTCGGTGATGAGCTCGAAGCGGACCGGACCTTTGGCTCGCAAACCGGCGTCGGGCTCGAGGTAAACGTCGAGGAACGAGAGATCGCCGCCTTCGGCCGTGAGCGCGACGTCCGCCGAAACGTTGTCGAGCGGCTGGAGCCCGCTCACCTTTTGGACGTCGAAGCGCTCGACCTCGACGGCGAGCTTGCCGTGCACCTGTTCGGCGACGGGACGATCGGCGACCGTCAGACGACCTCCGGTCAGCAGGAGCTCGGACGGTGAAAGCTCGAAGCTGCGCGCGGGCCTCAGCAGGAAGCTGCCGCGCGCCTGGCCGGGACCTCGGTAGCGGTAGTCGAGGAACCACAGCTCGTCGACGCCCGCCACGACGTTCTCTATGTGAATCTGCCAAAGGTTGTAATCGGAATCCGGGATCGGCGGCGGCTTGGGGCCGCGATAGAGCGGAGGATCGGCGAAGCCCTCGATCTTCGGGTAAGCGGCCAGGCGTCGCGGGTTCTCCACGGCGTGCACCTTGTGCCGCATCTTGAACGAGACCCCCTCGGCATCGACCCACAGCGCGTGGAACGTGCGCTTCGTGAGCTCGAGCAGGCTCAGGTTGACGCGCGCATCCTCGATCGTCAGAAGGAACTGGACGTTGTAGTCCTCCATTCGAACACGCAGGCCCTGCACGTGCACGCGACCGGGCCAGGGGCTCGACGCCGAGCGATACTCGATCCGAACATCCGGGGAGGAGTTGAACGCGCCCTCCAGGACCGAGGTCTTGAGCGCGAGGTTCGCGGCGATCACCCAGACGAGCTCGAGCGCTGCGAGCACGAGCACCAGCCGTGACAGTACGGCCGACGCCGCGCGCGCAACTCGCTGCGCGCGCGGCGAAAGTCGGGGTAAGAAAGCGTTCTGCACTTTCGGGCCGCTAGGTGCGGCTCTCGAGCTGGTCGAGCTTCTTCTTCAGATCCGCCATGCTGGCTTCGAAGCGCTTGCGGAAGTCCTCGACGTTGGTTGCGGTTTCGGTCTCGAAGGCGCGCACGTCGCCGCGCAGGGTAGACGTGCGCTTCTCGAGCTCGTTCGTCTGATTGGTGAGGTCGGTCTTCACCTCGGGCTTGGCCGTGGCGATTTTCTCTCGGAGCTTCCCGATCCGCTCGTTGATGTCGTCGAGCTGCTTGTCTACGGACTTGCGGAGATCGGTGCGGGCCGCTTGAAGGGCCTTGGCCGCGTCCCCGGCTGCCTCGTCGGCGTCCTTTCGGGCATCCGCGATCTTGTCCGCGCCCTCTCGGGTCGCGTCGGCAACTCGCTCGTTGGCGTCACGGTTCGCCTCGCTGGTCTTCTCGGCCGCTTCGCGATTGGCGGCGTCGATCTCCTTCTTGACATCGGCCGCTGCCTCGTTGGCTGCCGCCTGTGCCTTCTGTTCTTCTTGAAGGGCTTCGGCAGACTCTTGTTCGGCGCTCCTCGCGCAGGCCGTTCCGGCCAAACACACCGCGAGCAGCCAAGCCTTGTCGACTCGGATCATGGCTCTCTCCTTAGCGTCCCTGCGAGGGCTCAGATGGTGTTGATGAAGCTGTCGACGTCGCGCTCGGCTTCGTCCTTCTTCATGCCGTAGCGTTCCTGCAGGCGGCCGACCAAGATGTCTTTCTTGCCGCCGATCACGTCGAGATCGTCGTCGGTGAGCTTGCCCCACTTCTGACGCAACTTGCCCTTCGCCTGACGCCACTGACCCTCGATTTGATCCCAGTTCATCCCGTTTCTCCTTTTGCTCGGCTGCGGAACGCCCGTGGGCATTTCGCGACCTACACTCCCAAGGAGTGCAGTCCCCGTGCCAAGGCCGCTGGCGCGGTGGTTGCTGTATCAACTGACATGAGCTCCCGGGCCCGAGGCGCATTGCCTCAGCGCTGGCGCGAAACCGCTGCTCAAACGCAGCAACCTCACGAGAACTCTTCCCAGCGCGCTCGCTCGGATGTACCTGGAGGCATGGCGCCATCGCCCCGCTCCGAGCTGGAGCAACAGCTGGAGGATCGGCTGGTTTTGCTCGATCGGCTGCGGCAGGACGAGCGCATGGCTGTCACGTCACGCGTGGCATCCATGATAGGCCACTTGATCGGCACGCCGCTGAACGTGATTGCGGGCCGAGCGGCGATGATCCGCTCCAATCCGAACGACGAAACCGCGGTCGAAAACGCCCGGCGCATCGAGGAGCAGGTGGACCGTTTGGCGCAGCAGATCCGCCGCCTGATCGAGTACCTGACCGCCCCGGACCCGGTGGTGGAGCGCAGGTCCGTCTCGGAAATGCTGGAGGACGCACTGGGCCTCTACCGACCGGTCGCCGAGCGGCGCGGAGTGAAGCTCAATCAGCCGACCGGGCCGTCTCCCGAAGGCATGCTCGACAACACCTCGGCGCTGATCGTGCTCACGAGCTTGCTCTCACTCGCGTTGCGCCTGACTCCGCCCGGCGGCGAGGTGACGATCGGCGTGAGCCCGGCAGATACGGGCGTATTCTTCGACCTGCGCGTGCCCGCCATGCACCCGACGCCGCAACGATTGGATCGGCTCGATCCACCCGAGCAAAAGCATGCGCGTGTCGGTGCGGATCAGATGCAGGTGCTGTCGGTCTGTCACGCCATCGCACGGCGGGCAGAAGGGCGGCTCGAGGCGCAGCCGCTGCAGCCATCGGGGACGCTGCTCCGTTTCTTGTGCCGAGCGAGCTGAGCCCGGGTCGCCGGGGATTTTGCCGCTTGGCGGAGAGCCAAAGCGCGTGGTGCGTGACAGCACGTCTCGCCCGCGCGGCAGAGTGCGGCAGGATGAGACCCATCGAGGACTTTTCAGCGCCGAGCGCCACGGATCTGGCTGCTTCTAAAGCAATTCCGAGCCGGAGCCGGCGAGCGCGAGTTGGTCCGATCCTTGCGAGGGGAGTTCGAACACGGGGAACACCGCTCCCCCACGAAAGGACTTCACGATGAAGAAAGCCAACGTTCTCTTGTCCATCGGCAGTGCCATCCTCGCCAGCCGCGTCGCGCGCGCGATCTCCGATTTCGAGGTGGATGGCGTGCTCGGCCGTGTGGGTCTGCAGCGCAACCGCAGCCACATCTCGGAGAATCTGGCGTATCTCGGGATCGGCGCGCTGGTGGGTGCCGGCACCGCCTTGCTCCTGGCTCCCGCCAGCGGCAGCGATACGCGGGCGCGTATCGGTCGCAAGATCGACGAGCTGGGTGACGCCGCGGCCAACGCCGTCGAAGCCGTGGAAAATCACGTTCCCGGCCTGCGCGGCAACCAGATGACCGCCGAGCGGCAGCACCACTGAGCGTTACGCGAGCCGCTTCGTGAGCTCACGGGCGTCGAAGACGCCCGCGTAGTAGCGCGGTAGCCGCCGTGTGACGCGGTAGCCGTGCTTGTGGAACAGCTCGGCCGCGGCCAGGTTCGCGTCCGCTGTTCGCAGTGTCAGAAACGGCGCGCCCGCGCGGCGCGCCGCGTCCTCGCATGCCTCGAGTAAGGCGCGGCCCACGCCGCGCCCGCGCTCTTCTTCGAGCACGGCGATCGCGACGAGCTCCGCGCCGGCGCGTTCCTGCCGGAGCACGGCGAATCCGAGGGCTCGGCCGTCGCGCTCGGCGACGAGCCCGCCGAACTGCCGGGCCATGGCCAGCGTGGACGCAGCAGCGTCCCGGGCAAACTCGCCGAACGCCTGCGCCGATAGCTCCCCAACGAAGGGTTCGTCGCTGGAGAGCAGGCGGCGGATTTTGCTCGGCACGCGCGGAGCCGCAGGTCAGATCCTGGCCAGGACGTCGTTGAACGTCTTGCTCGGGCGGAGCGCGGCGGAGGCCCTGGCGTCGTCGGGGCGATAGTACCCGCCGATGTCGACGGGCTTGCCCTGAACGGCGATGAGCTCCGCTACGATCTTCTGTTCCTCCGCTTCGAGTGCCGCCGCGATCGGCTCGAACACCCGCTTGAACTCGGCGTCCCTTGCCTGGTTCGCGAGCTCGCGCGCCCAGTACATGGCCAGGTAAAAGTGGCTGCCGCGGTTGTCGATGCCTCCGACCTTTCGCGACGGGGACTTGTCGTTCTCGAGGAACTTACCGGTGGCCGCGTCGAGCGTCTCGGCCAGCAGCTTGGCTTTGTCGTGCGAAAACGCGATCCCGAGGTGCTCTAAGGAGGCAGCGAGCGCGAAGAACTCGCCGAGCGAGTCCCAGCGCAGATAGTTCTCCTTTTGAAACTGCTCGACGTGCTTCGGGGCGGAGCCGCCCGCGCCGGTCTCGAACAGCCCGCCGCCCTTCATCAGCGGCACGATCGACAACATCTTGGCGCTGGTCCCGACCTCGAGGATCGGGAACAGATCCGTCAGGTAGTCGCGGAGCACGTTGCCGGTGACGGAGATCGTATCTTTGCCGGCCTTCATGCGCTCGAGTGAGAACCGGGTCGCCTCGGCAGGCGGCAGGATTTCGAGCTGGAGGCCGCTCGTGTCGTGATCCTTCAAGTAGCGCTGGACCTTGGCCAGGATCTGCGCGTCGTGTGCGCGCTTCTCGTCGAGCCAGAACACGGCCGGCGTGCCGCTCAAGCGTGCGCGCGTGACCGCGAGCTTCACCCAATCTCGAACCGGCGCGTCCTTGGTCTGGCAGGCCCGCCAGATGTCGCCCTCCTCCACCGCGTGCTCGAGCAGCACCTTGCCGGCCGCATCGACCACGCGAATCTGGCCCTTGCCCGGCGCGACGAAGGTCTTGTCGTGCGAGCCGTACTCCTCGGCGGCCTTGGCCATCAGCCCGACGTTGGGCACCGAGCCCATCGTGCGCGGGTCGAAAGCGCCGTGGGTGCGGCAGAAATCGACGGTCGCCTGGTAGACCGGCGCGTAGCTGCTGTCGGGGATCACCGCCAGCGTCTCGCCCAGCTTTCCCTGGGAGTCGTAGACCTTGCCACCTGCGCGGATCAGCGCAGGCATCGAGGCGTCGACGATCACGTCGCTCGGGACGTGCAGGTTCGTGATGCCGTTGTCGGAGTCGACGTACGAAAGCCCTGGACCCTGAGCATAGGCTGCCTGAATGTCGGCTTCGATCGCGGCGCGCTGCTCGGCCGGCAGGCTCTCGAGCTTCTGCAGCAAATCGCCGAAGCCGTTGTTCAGGTCGACGCCGAGCTTCGCGAACGTCGCGCCGTGCTTGTCGAACAGGCCCTTGAAGAACACGCGCACCGCGTGGCCGAAGATGACCGGGTCCGAGACCTTCATCATCGTCGCCTTGAGGTGAAGCGAGAACAGGAGGCCCTCGCGCTTGGCCCGCGCGATCTGCTCTTCGTAGAAGGCGACGAGCGCCTTCTTGCTCATGAACGTCGCGTCCAGGATCTCGCCGGCTTCGAGCGGCGTCTTGGCCTTCAGCACCTTTTTGCTGCCGTCGCTGCCGACGAACTCGATCACGGCGTTGGTCTCGTCGGAGACGGTCACCGACTTTTCGTTCGAGAAGAAGTCGTGCTCGCCCATCGTGGCGACGGTGGTCCGCGACGTCGGGGACCACGCCCCCATCGAGTGCGGGTGCTTCCTCGCGTAGTCTTTGACGGCCTTCGGCGCGCGGCGGTCGGAGTTGCCTTCGCGCAGCACCGGGTTCACGGCGGAGCCCTTGACCTTGTCGTAGCGAGCCTTCGCGTCCTTTTCGGCGTCAGTCTCGGGAGAGTCGGGGTAGTCGGGCAGCGCGAAGCCCTTCGCCTGGAGCTCTGCGATCGCCTCCTTGAGCTGCGGAACCGAGGCGCTGATGTTCGGTAGCTTGATGATGTTGGCCTCGGGCAGGAGCGTCAGCTTACCGAGCTCGGCGAGCGCGTCCGAGACCCGCTGATTCGCCGGCAACAGGTCCGAGAACGCGGCCAGGATCCGGCCCGACAGCGAGATGTCGCGCCTTTCCACGGCGATGCCCGAGTGCTTGGTGAACGCCTGCACGATCGGCAGGAGTGAGTAGGTGGCGAGCGCGGGCGCCTCGTCGGTGATCGTGTAGAGGATGGTCGGCGGAGTCGTCATGGTCGGAGTGGCGGCGAGTCTGCCACCAAGGCCGTAGCGAAGGCCAGGGCGGAAAGGCCGGCGAGTCGTGGCGCCGCCCCGAGCTCGGAGGCCCTTCAGCCCAGAAAACCCCGCGTCAAAACCCCGACTACCACCGCTTCGGCATCCTCGTCGGAAGCCAGCTCCTGGAGCGCGTCCCAGTGCCTGTGGATCGCCCAGAATGCGATTGTTTCGTAGAACAGCCGCGCCGCGACCGCGGGGTCGGGCAGCTCGCGCAGCGCGCCGCTCTCGAAGCAGCGCTCCAGGTGTCGCGTCAAGATCGCGAGCTGTCGTGCGCGGGCGTCACCGCACCAGACGTCGAACAGCTCGGGTTGATCCGGAGCGCAGGCATCGAGCAGCTTGGTGGCGCGCCGGCCGTTCGACAGGTGCTCGAACAGCCCGCGAATCAGCGACTCGAGCTCGGCTGCGGGGTTGCGGCTCGCCGGGTCGAACTTCGTCGCGAGTGACTCGACGGCTTCGAGGTCACGCGCGAGGCGCGCTCGGACCAGCGCGAGCGTGGCCTCGGCCGGCGGAGTCGGAAATGGCAGCTCCAGGTGCTTCGGCAGCGTGCCGGCCGCGTCG
This sequence comes from Polyangiaceae bacterium, assembly GCA_025937835.1. Taxonomy (GTDB): domain Bacteria; phylum Myxococcota_A; class Polyangia; order Polyangiales; family Polyangiaceae; genus PMG-095. The sequence continues at coordinate 84,602 of JAICQO010000016.1, read as the reverse complement.
GCGTACTGCAGCGCAGCGTGGAAGAGCGCCTCCTTGCTCTCCACGTAGCCGTAGAGCGTCCCCTTCGCGACTCCGAGCGCGTGAGCCACGTCCTCCATCTGGGTCCGCCGATAGCCCTGCGCGATGAACACGGCGATGCCCGCCTCCAGGAGCTGCGGGATGCGATCTTTCGGGATCGAACGGGGCATGGGAATGGTCGGACGGGCAGGGTTTAGCGTGCAGGCCCTTCCTCCAAGGCCCGGCGGTAGCGGTCGCGGCGGACTTGGTCGCGCAGGATTTCATAGGCCTCGTCGAGGACGTCCAGGATCAGAGCCACGTCGTCGCCGAGATCGGCCGTGGTCGGGGTGAGCACGCGGCCCGGGTCGAGCTCCTGACGCAGCGCCGAGTAGGCTCGGCGGATGTCGTAGCTGGTCGCCGAGCGGCTGACACCGAGCAGCGCGAAATAGTCGCCTTCGTCGACGAGCTCGCGCCGTGCGCGGATCCGCGCGCGCACCGCCTCGTGGTCCAGGGGGTCGACCACGCGCGGCGGCAGGTTGCGCGCCGGGGCAGCGCTGGTGCGCACCCGCAGCACGCCGAGCTCGACCAGCGTGAACAACACCGGCGCGATGTCCGGCGAGCCCGCGCGATCGAGCACGTCTCCGAGCGTCGTCCCCGATGCGGAGCGGACCAGCGAAAGGTCCGCGTCGGGGAGCGCCGATTCCCCGAGCAGCGACCCCGCCTCGCCCTCGCTGAACCGCACGTGCCCGCCGCCCATCCAGGCGATGGCGTCGCCCGGTGGCACTGCGCGGCGCACCACCTCGATCAGCACTTCGGCACCGGTGGCGCCGCCGAACACCGAGGGTTCTGCCGAGATGCGCGGAGGCAGCTGGCGTTCGAGGCTCGCGGCGCCCCGCTCGAGCAGAGACAGCCGCGTGAGCAGCCATTCGGCGTGCGCTCGCAACACCGGCCACAGATCGTCTTGGCGCAGGTGACCCTGTGCGATCAACGCGGCGCCCGCGTGACGTCCGAACTGCGGCAGCTTGCGGCCGAGGCGTTGCACGGCCTCCGGTCGAAGGTCGCCGCGCTCCCCGAGGAACGAAACCAAAGACTCGCCATCGATGCCCGAGGCGGCGGTCACGAAGTCGCCGTCACGGAACACGGCGCGCCGGATGCCGGCGGAGTCTTCGAAGGCGACCGCGCCCGAGAAGCGCGCGCGCACGGCTCGCGCCATGACTCGCACGGAGTCGCCGCTGCGCAGCGTGTGCGGGATGTCGATGCTCACCCACGGCGCGCCCTCGTGCGCCGCGTTGCCGCGTGGCGCGTCGCGATCGACCCCGCCGCGCGGGGGCTTGGTCGACTGCGCCTGACGCGGTGTCACCGGGGCAGGCGGTGGTGGCTCGCTCGGCGGCGGGGGAGGATCGATCGCCGACGGCGCGTCGCCCCAGCCGCGGCTCGGAGGGACCGTTCCCGGCCCCGTCATGTCGGCGGGGGGCAGCTGCGTCGGCGCGTTCTGAGGCTCGGGGACTCGCGGCGCGGCTGCCGTCTCGAGAGCGGCGGGTTCCGGCTCCACCGCGTCGACGACCGAGTCCGGCTGCTCGTGGTTTCCGGTGGTGCTGTCGCGCGTGGCGAAGGGATTGATCGAGCCGCCCGGCGCCGTGCCCGCTGCGGAGTCATGACCCGACTTGCTGCCCGCGCGACTCGGCGAGCTGCCCTCCGAGCTCTGCGAGCCAGGGGTGCGGAGATCGTCGTCGTCGTCGTCGAGATCGTCGAGCGGTTCGTCGAGGGCCGCGAGCAGATCCGGCGGTAGCACCGCGTCGATCTCGGCCTCGGGTGACAAGCGCTCGCCGGCGGCGCGCGCCTCGCCGATGCGGTCTTCTGCGCGGCCGAGCAAGGCGGACAGCTCCGGGCTCAGGCGCGCCGGATCGGAGAGCGACGACAGGCCGTCTGGATCCGAGCGGCGCTGCGACGGCGGCAGCGACTCGCCGGAAGCGCGCGGTGGGAGCGTCGGCAGCGCCGCCGGATCGGAGGCGCTCGCGCGCGGCACGACGCTCGAGCGCGCGCGCGTGTCGTAGCGGTACGGGCGTCGCGTCGCAGCGACCAACACCGGCGCGCGGCTCCCGAACGGGATCGCCGAGGGTCGGTTGCTACGGCGCGCCGGCCGCCCGATCAGCGCTTCCACTTTTTGTGAGAGCGCTTCGACATCGACCGGACGCGGGAAGATCGCGGTCGCCAAGCGCTTCGCGCGCTCGTCGCTGGTGCGCCCGGGCTCGGCGAGGAACACGACCTCGATCGGCTTCGTGCCGGGAACCTCTTTCACGCGTTCGATCACGTCGAGCGCGTCGGACGCATCTGCGTCGCACAGCACCATCGCGGGGCGCTGCGCGCCGACGCGGCCCAGCAACAGTGCGAGTGGAACGTCGACGACCAGGTAGCCGCGCGAACGCAGGCTTGCCGTCAGCCGTTCGGCCTCGGCCGAGGCGTCACTCACGAAGATGAACGCTTCGCTGGAAGCGCCCCCGGCATCGGCGCCGGGAGGGGGTTCGAGCACCACGCGTCGCTCAGTCTACGCGAGGGGCTCGCCGAGCCGCTACGCCGACCCGCGGTCCGGGTCCGCGTTTTTGTCGGGAGACTCCGCCGGCTTGCCCGCGACCAGCAAGGCGACGCGCTCGCCGAGCTTCGGCCAGTATCGTGCCGAGAGCACGGCCACCACGCAAAACGTGACGACGAACAACTCGCCGTGGGTCAGCCCGAACATGTGGCTACTATTCCACGTCCAATGGCTGCCGCCCCTTCCGAGTTCGACGCCGTCGTGGGCCTGGGCTCGAACCTGGGGGACAGCCGGGCGATTCTTGCGGGCGGAGTGCGAAAACTCGGCTCGCTCGGGCGGATCACGGCCGTCTCGAGCGCCTATGAAACGGACCCGATCGGCCCCGCGCAGCCGATCTTCCTGAACGGCGCGGTGCGGCTGCTCACGCGAAAGGAGCCGCTCGAGCTGCTGCGTGGCTTGTTGGAGATCGAGCGGGCGGCCGGGCGCGTCCGGCGGGAGCGCTGGGGTCCGCGCACGCTCGACCTGGACCTGCTCTGGATTGACGGCCTTTCGCTGGCTCTGCCGGGGCTGACCGTGCCGCACCGAGAGCTCGCAGCGCGGGCCTTTGCGCTCTTGCCGCTGGTCGAGGTCGCTCCAACCGCCGCGGATCCCGGGTCCGGGCAGCTCTATACAACGTTGCTGCCGGCGGTCTCCGCGCAGGGGGTCCGGCGCCTCGACGAGCGCCTGGATTTCGGGCTGAGTTCGTCGATTTGAGCCAGCGATCGCCGGCGTCTGCGTTCGCTGCTCGGTAGCGGTGGACGCGGCGTCGCCAAGATGGTACCAGCCGCGCGCCCGCCCAGGGTTCGTGCGTCAGTTTTGGCGCCGTCCCGGGGCCGCCCCGTCGCGGGCCAAGAGCTTCGGCATGACGATTTCGACTGACCCCCGACTCGTCGCCTTCAGTGGCGGAGTCAGCCTGGATTTCGACAACACCGTCATCTTGCAGGCGCTGCTGTTCACGCTGCTCCTCCTGATCCTAAAGCCCCTGTTACTGGACCCGATGCTTCGGATCTTCGCTCTTCGCGAGCAGAAGACCGAGGGCGAGAAGGCAACGGCACGAGGGTTCCAGGAGAAGGCGGGCGAGCTGCTCGAGCGCTACGAGCAAGAGCTCGGGCGTGTGGCCGAGGTCGCGAACAAGGAGCGCGAGCGCCTGCGCATCGAGACCACCAAGTTGGAGACCGAGATCATGCGCGAGGCGCGCGAGGCCACGGCCCGTATCATCGAAGAGGGCCGGAAGCGGATCGAGTCCGAGGTGAACGCGATCCAGTTCCAGCTCGGTCGTGAGTCCGAGAAGACGTCCGAGCTGATCGTCGAGCGCGTGCTCGGCCGGGGGGCGAACTGATGCGCTCCCGGTTCGTGCTGCTCGCGCTCGCCGGCGCGCTGTTCGCCGCTGGGCCTGCGTCCGCGTTCGCCGACGACCACGGCCACTCCGAGGCCGTCGAGCACGCCGAAGCGGCTGCCGAGCACGCGGCGGCGCCGCACGGCGAGGGTGAGGCCCACGGCGGCGGCCACGCCCCGACCTTCGACGACGTCAACTGGTACTACGGCATCCTCGGTGAGCGCGACGGCGTCGAACCGGGCCTGCTCTACCGGCCCACCGGCATGCCGGTGCCGTTCTCCGCGCTGCTCTTCAACACGCTCATCCTGTTCTACCTGCTCAACCGGATGTTCGGAAAGGGCATCGCGGACGGCCTCAAGAGCCGCAAGCAGACGCTGCTCCGCGGCATGGAAGAGGCCGCCAAGATGCGGCGTGAGGCCGAAGCGCAGCTCAAGAGCTACGAGCTGAAGCTCGAGCGCATCGAGGACGAAGTCGAGCGCGTGAAGAAGGAGATGATCCAGACCGTCGAAGCCGAGCGCAAGCGCGTGCTGGCCGAAGCGCTCGAGCGCCGCGGTCGGATGGAACGCGACGCTCACCAGCTCGTGGCCCAGGAGCTCAAGGCGGTCCGCGAGCGCCTGCTGCGGGAGACTGTGGAGAGCGCGCTGCGTTCGGCCACCGAGACGCTGCAGAGCAAGTTGAGCCCCGCCGACCAGCAGCGGTTGGCGGACGAGTACGTGTCCGGCCTGGCGCGCGCCGCCGGCACCCTGCGAGGTCGGGTATGAGCGAGAGCGCCGTTTCCGCACGTTACGCGCGCGCGATCTTCGAGCTCTCGCTCGAGACGGGCGAAGATCTTGGGCCGATCCGGGACTTTGCCGCGGCCTACAAAGGCAGCCCCGAGCTTCAGAGCATCCTCGACAATCCGCTGGTCGACGCCGCGCAACGCACGGCCGTGCTCGAGACGGTCGCCGAGCGCGTCGGCGTGCGTGGCGCAGCGCTCAACGCCATCCGGCTCCTGGCCTCGCGCCACAAGCTGCGCGCGCTGCCCGGCATCGCCGCTGCGCTCGGCAGCTTGTCCGATCGGCACGCCGGTATCGTCCGCGCTACCGTCACCAGCGCGCAGCCGCTCCCCGACAGCGTGTACCAGCGCATCGAGAGCGAGCTGTCGACCGCGGTCGGCCGCAAGATCGTGATCGAGCGCAAGCAAGATCCGACCCTGATCGGCGGCATCGTCACCCGCATCGGCGACAACACCATCGACGGTTCAATCCGAGGGCGCTTGAACGAAGTCGAGCGCCAACTGTTGCAGAGCACGTGACGCTCTCTGTTGATTTTCCCAAGGCAACCCTTAGCACCCAGCCCGAGTTCAAGAGATAGCCATGCAGCTCAGCGCCGACGAGATCTCCTCGATCATCAAGAAGCAAATCCAGAACTTCGACCGTGCCGCCCTGGTCAGCGAGACCGGCACCGTGTTGAGTAGCGGCGACGGTATCGCGCGCGTGTACGGCCTCGAAGCGGCGCTCGCCGGCGAGCTCGTCGAGTTCCCCGGTAACGTCTACGGTCTGGTGTTGAACCTGGAGCAGGACAACGTCGGCGTGGCGGTGCTCGGCGACGCGACCGGCGTGAAGGAAGGCGACATCGTGCGTCGCACCGGGCGCATCGCCGAGGTGCCGGTGGGCGAGGCCACGATCGGCCGCGTCGTCAACGCGCTGGGTCAGCCGATCGACGGCAAGGGCCCGATCGAGTCCCCGCACCGCCGCCGGATCGAGGTCAAGGCCCCGGGCATCATCGCCCGCCAGTCCGTGAAGGAGCCGCTCCAGACCGGCATCAAGGCCATCGACTCGATGATCCCGATCGGCCGCGGCCAGCGCGAGCTCATCATCGGCGACCGCCAGACCGGCAAGACCACGATCGCGATCGATACGATCCTGAACCAGAAGGGTCAGGGCGTGATCTGCATCTACGTCGCGATCGGGCAGAAGGCCTCGACCGTCGCCCAGGTGATGGATCGCCTCCAGCAGTACGGCGCGATGGATTACACGATCATCGTCACCGCGACGGCGACCGAGACCGCGCCGCTGCAGTTCCTCGCCCCGTACACGGGCGTGACGATGGGCGAGTACTTCCGCGACACGGGCCGCCACGCGCTGTGCATCTACGACGATCTGTCGAAGCAAGCCGTGGCCTACCGCCAGATGTCGCTCTTGCTCCGCCGCCCGCCGGGCCGTGAAGCCTACCCGGGCGACGTGTTCTACATCCACTCTCGCCTGCTCGAGCGCGCCGCCAAGATGGCCGAGCGCTGGTTCGTGGTGAAGAAGGGTGGCGACGTGGCCGCGGGCGATCCGCACTTCAAGGGCGTGGACGGCCAGGCGTACCTGGGCGCAGAGGCCAAGCACGAGGCTCAGAAGTCGCTCGATTCGCGCGCGGACAAGGCCGATCTCGAGCTCAAGAAGGACCCGCACTCCGGCGGCTCGCTGACGGCGCTGCCGATCATCGAGACCCAGGCGGGCGACGTCTCGGCGTACATCCCGACCAACGTGATCTCGATCACCGACGGCCAGATCTTCCTCGAGAGCGACCTGTTCTACTCGGGCGTTCGGCCGGCGATCAACGTCGGCATCAGCGTCAGCCGCGTCGGCGGCAGCGCCCAGATCAAGGCCATGCGCAAGGTCGCCGGCACGCTGCGCCTCGACCTCGCGCAGTTCCGCGAGATGGCGGCGTTCTCGCAGTTCGCGAGCGATCTCGACGCCGCCACGCGCGCTCAGCTCGAGCGCGGCAAGCGCCTGACCGAGCTGCTCAAGCAGGGCCAGTTCGTACCGCTCCCGGTCGAGAAGCAGGTGCTCACGGTGTTCGCCGGCACCCAGGGCTTCACCGACAAGCTGCCGGTGGAGTCGCTGAAGAACTACGAGACGGAGCTTTATCGCTTCGTCGACGAGAAGCACCCCGAGGTGTGGACCGAGATCCGGGACAAGCGCGAGCTCACCGACGACCTCCGCAAGCTGCTCGAGAAGGTGCTGAAGGCCTTCAACAAGAAGTTCGTGGCCGAGCCCGACAAGAAGGCCGCCGCCGCCGCTTCCAGCGAGGGATGAGCCCGGATGGCGAACCTCAAGGCCATCCGTAAGCGCATCTCGGGCGCCAAGAACACCCAGAAGATCACGCGCGCCATGAAGATGGTGTCCGCGGCGCGCCTGAACCGAGCCCAGCAGCGGATCCTGGCGATCCGCCCCTACGCGGTGAAGACCGCGCAGGTGCTGGCCGAGGTGGCGGCGCCCCATGGCGACGAGGATGGCGGAAGCGGGAGCTCCGTCGATCATCCGCTGCTCGAGCGCCGCCCCGAGAAGAACGTGTTGTTCATCGTGATCACGAGCGATCGCGGTCTGTGCGGCGCGTTCAACTCGAGCATCCTGCGCGCCGCCGAGCGGCTGTGGCGCGAGCGCGAGGCCCAGGGCGTGAACGTGAAGTTCGCGGTCATCGGCCGGCGCGGCCGCGACTACTTGCGCCGCCGCGGCGCCCCCGTGCTCAAGAACTTCGAGGGCATCTGGGAGCGGCTCGACCTGGAGCAGGCCCGCGGGATCGCCAAAGAGGTGCTGCGCCCGTTCATCGCCGGCGAGCTCGACGCGCTCTACCTCGTCTACAACGAGTTCAAGAGCGCCATGACCCAGAAGGTCGTGGCGGAGCCGCTGTTTCCGCTGAAGACGCCCGAGGGCGTGGTCGAGCGCTCGAAGAAGGTCGAAGAGTGGGACCGGGACCGCGAGTTCCTGTTCGAGCCCGACCGCGGCGCGCTGCTCGAGCGACTGGTACCGATGTACGTCGAGATCACGCTGCTCCGCGCGTTGCTGGAGTCGATGGCGTCCGAGCTCGGTGCGCGAATGACCGCGATGGACTCTGCCACCAAGAACGCGGCAGAAATGATCTCGAAGCTCACACTCGACTACAACCGCGCGCGGCAGGCCGCGATCACCACCGAGCTGATGGAAATCATCGGTGGCGCCGAGGCGCTGCGCGAGGCGTAAGCCGCGCGTCATTCCTCTTCACCTGGCTCGGATTCTCGGGCAGGCTTTCGCCCGATGGCGAAGCGTCCGCAAGTCCTCGGCATGGTCCTCGCGGGCGGCGAGGGGAAGCGCCTCTGGCCGCTCACGCGCGATCGCGCGAAGCCGGCCGTACCGTTCGGCGGGCACTACAGGCTCGTCGATTTCGCGCTCTCGAACCTGGTGAACGGCCGCTATCTGCGGATCGCGGTGCTCACGCAGTACAAGAGCCACAGCCTCGATCGTCACATCGCGCAGATGTGGCGCATGTCGCCGCTGCTGAACAATTACGTGATGAGCGTACCGGCGCAGATGCGCCTGGGGCGACGTTGGTTCGAGGGTTCGGCCGACGCCATCTATCAGAACCTGAACCTGATCGCCGACGAGCACCCCGACTACATCTGCGTGTTCGGAGCGGATCACATCTACCGGATGGACCCGGAGCAGATGCTCGACGCGCACATCCAGTCGGGCGCGGGCGTGACGGTCGCGGCCATCAAGGTCCCGCTGAACGAGGCCAATCGCTTCGGTGTGCTCGTGCCCGGCACCGGCGATCGCATCCAGAGCTTTCGCGAGAAGCCCTCGCCGACCGACATCAGCGGCTTGCCCGGCGATCCGGAGCACGTGTTCGCGTCGATGGGTAACTACGTCTTTACGACCAAGACGCTGGTCGAGGCCGTGCACGCCGACGCGGAGAACAAGGACAGCGCCCACGACATGGGCGGCAACATCATCACCATGCTGGTGAACAGCGGGCGCGCCGCGGTCTACGATTTCGCGACGAATCGCGTGCCCGGCGCCACCGAGCGCGACGCCGGTTACTGGCGCGACGTGGGGACGCTCGACAGCTACTACGAGGCGCAGATGGACCTCGTGAGCGTTCACCCGATCTTCAACATGTACAACGCCGAGTGGCCGATTCACTCGCTGCAATCCTCGCAGCCGCCGGCCAAGTTCGTGTTCGATCAGGACGGGCGTCGCGGCATGGCGGTGGATTCGATGGTCAGCCCGAACGTGATCGTCTCCGGCGGGCTGGTGCGCGGCAGCATCCTCTCGCCGGGTGTCGTCGTGCACTCCTACTCGACCGTCGAAGACAGCGTCCTCATGCACGGCGTCGAGATCGGCCGCGGAGCGATCGTGCGCCGCGCGATCATCGACAAGGGCGTGAAGGTCCCGCCCGGCGCGCGGATCGGGCTGGATCCGGTCGCCGATCGCCAGCGCGGCTTCACCATCTCCGAAGGCGGCGTGGTCGTGCTCGGCAAGGGCACCGAGGTTCCTGAATGAGCATGAGCGCGAACCGTGCGAGCGATCGGCTCGCCGTCGCGCTGCTCTCGCGCGAGTATCCACCCGAGAACTACGGCGGCGCCGGCGTCCACGTCGAGTACCTCGCGCGCGAGCTCACGTCGCGCGTCGATCTCGGCGTGTACTGCTTCGGAGCCCCGCGCTCGGCGCCCGAAGTGCGCGGCGCGTTCCAGCCCTGGACCGAGCTTTCGGGGACCGAGCCCGAGCTGTCGGCGTTGCGGTCGCTGTCGGTAGACCTGTTGATCGCCCGCGCGGTCCAGGGCCGGCAGCTCGTGCACTCCCACACGTGGTACGCGAATTTCGCGGGGCACCTCGCGAAGCTGCTCTACGGCATTCCGCACGTGATGACGTCCCATAGCCTGGAGCCGCTCCGCCCCTGGAAGGCCGAACAGCTCGCGGGCGGGTATGCGATTTCGAGCTTCTGCGAAAAAACCGCGATCGAAGCGGCGGACGCCGTCGTGGCCGTCTCGGAAGGAATGAAGCGCGACATCCTGCGCGCCTACCCGAGCATCGATCCCGCTCGGGTCGAGGTGATCTACAACGGCATCGATCCCGATCAGTTCCAGCCGGATCCGGGAACGGACGTGCTGCGCCGGCACGGCATCGATCCCGCGCGGCCGCTGGTCGTGTTCGTGGGGCGGATCACTCGACAGAAAGGTATCGTGCACCTGCTGCGCGCCGCCCGCGAGCTCGAGTCGTCGGTGCAGCTCGTGCTGTGCGCGGGCGAACCCGACACCGAGCAGATCGGCGAAGAGGTGCGCGGCCTGGTGGCCGAGCTCGAACGCGAGCGCGGCGGGGTGGTGTGGATCGAGAGCATGCTTCCTCGACCCGAGCTGGTTCAGATCCTGAGCCACGCGCGCGCCTTCGCTTGCCCGTCCGTTTACGAGCCGTTCGGGATCGTGAACCTCGAGGCGATGGCCTGCGGAGCTCCGGTCGTCGCTTCGAGCGTAGGCGGCATCCCGGAGATCGTCGTTCCGGAGCGAACGGGCTTCTTGGTGCCGTTCGAGCCGGACGGTACGCCGCGCGCAGAACCTCGAGATCCAGCCCGGTTTTCGAGGGATTTCGCGCTCGCGCTGAACCGGCTGGTCAAGGACCCCACGCTGGCTGCGCGCTTCGGACGCGAGGGGCGCGAGCGAGTTCGCGCGCAGTTCAGCTGGTCCAGCATCGCCGAGCAGACGACGGCGTTGTACCGCCGGTTGGTGCAGGCGAGCCCGGCGCGTACGCCACACTCACCGGGGTGAGAGCGCCGCGACGAGGCGTGCTGCCTCGCTTCGTCGCTCGAGTTCTTGCGAATCCGGCCGCGCCCCGAGGTGGGCGCAGGTCTTGCTTAGGCTCACCTCCAGATCATGTCTGGCTGGCCGTCGCTTCGAAGATGGTGCTTTCGCGGCGCGCTCGCGGGAGCTGCCGTCGCGCCCCTGCTCGTGGCCTGCGAGAGCGAACTCTCGCGCGATGCCTCCGGGCAACCGTGTCCCTGTCAAACCGGGTTCGTCTGCGACGAGCAGCTGAACCAGTGCCTGCGGCCCTGGGAGCTCGGGCTCCAGGGGGAATCGGGCGCGCCGAACCTGGCGTCCGGAGGGTTGTCGAGCTCCACGACCAATCGCCCGGGCGGCGGCCCTTCCGGCGGTCGCGCGGCCTCGGCGGGCGCCTCGAGCCGGGGCGGTGCGGCTTCGGCTGCAGAGGGCGGTGATACCTCGCTCGAGCCGGAAGGGGGAGCCGCCGAGCCGCCTGCGAGTGGCGGTTCGACGACGGGGGGCTCCGAGCCGACGGCAGCAGGAGGCATCGACGCCGCGCCACCGGTCGAACCGAGCGGCGGGGGAACGCCGCAGCTCCAGTGCGACGTGGGTGAGATGCCCTGCGGCAACGTCTGCGTCGATCTGGCGACGTCCCCCCGGCACTGCGGCGAATGCGGGCTAGGTTGTGATGCGCCCGCGCACGGCCAGGCCGCCTGCGAAGACGGCGTGTGCGGATTCACGTGCAGCCCCGGCTTCGAGGCGTGCGGCGAGGCCTGCGTCGATCTCCAGAGCGACGGCTCCAACTGCGGCGGCTGCGGCATCCGCTGCGAGAGCGGCGAGCTGTGCGCCAACGGCCGCTGCGCCCTGGATTGCCCGGAGGGCCAACGCGCGTGTGGCGGCAGCTGCGTCGACGTCGCCTCCAACCCGGATCACTGCGGCGCCTGCGACGCGGCGTGCTCCGGAGTGACCGGCGGCCACCCGGTTTGCAGTGACGGGGCCTGCGGGATCGCCTGCAATACCGGCTTCGCGGACTGCGGCGGCGCTTGCCTGGACGTGCGTTCGGATCCGGAAAACTGCGGCGCTTGCGGCACGGTGTGCGCCGCGCCGGTCAACGGCCACGCGGCGTGCGCGGCTTCGCGCTGCACGCAGGGTTGCGACTCCGGGTACACGGCGTGCGGGCAACTCTGCGTCGATACCCAGCGCAACACCATGCACTGCGGCGGCTGCGGAAAAGCCTGCGCGCGCGGCGAGGTCTGCAGCGCGGGAGAGTGCGTGAAAGACTGCAAGGCGCCCGCCAAGAGCTGCGGGGACACCTGCGCCGACCTCGACACGGACCCCAAGAATTGCGGCGCGTGCGGCGTCGAGTGCAACGCGCCGAGCGGCGGAAGCGCCAAGTGCCAGGCCGGCAAATGCGTGAGCTCTTGCCCCGCGAAGAAGGTGGAGTGCGGCGGCAAATGCATCGACGTCCGCAGCGACGCGGCCAACTGCGGAGCCTGCGCCAAGGCGTGCGCGGCCAGCGCCCAATGCCAGGAGGGGGTGTGCGAGGTCAACTGCAAATCCGGGCAGACCCGCTGTGACGGGCAGTGCGTCAATACCCGGACCGATCCGGACAATTGCGGTGGCTGCGGCGAAAGCTGCAGCGGGCTGCTCGGCTTGTGCCTCGCCGGTGAGTGCGTGCTCTAGCCGCCGATCCGTCAGCGCCGAGCGCGGCAACACAGACTTGAAAATCGAGCGAGGGCCCGGGTTGCCGGGCGGGTGCTAAGCTGGTTTCCGCCAAAAGAGCCCCCCGAGGAACCCGAAAATGCCCGAATATCGCTCCCGCACCACCACTCACGGACGCAACATGGCCGGCGCTCGCGCGCTGTGGCGCGCCACCGGCGTTCGTGACGAGGACTTCGGCAAGCCGATCATCGCGGTCGTGAACTCGTTCACGCAGTTCGTTCCGGGCCACGTCCACCTGCGCGACCTGGGCCGGATGGTAGCGGAAGAAATCGAGAAGGCGGGGGGCATCGCCCGCGAGTTTCATACCATCGCGGTCGACGACGGCATCGCCATGGGTCACCACGGCATGCTCTACAGCTTGCCGTCGCGCGAGATCATCTCCGACTCGGTCGAGACGATGGTCAACGCGCACTGCGCCGATGGCATGGTGTGCATCTCCAATTGCGACAAGATCACGCCCGGCATGTTGAACGCCGCGATGCGGCTCAACGTCCCCGCCGTCTTCGTGTCCGGCGGCCCGATGGAGGCCGGCAAGGTCCAGCTTCAGGGCAAGCAACGCAAGCTCGATCTGGTAGACGCGATGGTGGCGGCGGCCACGCCGAGCGTGAGCGACTCGGACTCCGAGCGCATCGAGCGCTCGGCCTGTCCAACTTGCGGCTCGTGCTCCGGGATGTTCACCGCGAATTCCATGAACTGCCTGACGGAGGCGCTGGGGTTGTCGCTGCCGGGCAACGGCACGACGCTCGCGACGCATGCTCTCAGGAAAGAGCTGTTTCTGCGGGCTGGGCGGCTGATCGTCGATCTGGTGCGCCGCTACTACGAAAAGGGCGACGAGCGGGTGTTGCCGCGTTCGATCGCGACCTTCGACGCCTTCGAGAACGCCATGGCGCTCGACATCGCCATGGGCGGCTCGACCAACACCATCTTGCACCTGCTCGCGGCCGCGCGGGAGGCCGGCGTAGCCTACTCCGTGGCGGACATCGATCGCCTTTCGCGCCGCGTGCCCACGCTGTGCAAGGTCGCACCGAGCACCGAGAAGTATCACGTCGAGGACGTGCACCGCGCCGGTGGCGTGATGGGCATCCTGGCGGAGCTCGATCGGGCCGGCTTGATCCACCGCGATGCGGGCACCGTGCACGAGAAGACGCTCGGGCAGGCCATCGACCAGTGGGACGTGCAGAAGAACAGCGAGGTCCACGGCTTCTTCCGCGCGGCTCCCGGCGGTGTGCCGACCCAGACGCCCTTCAGCCAGAGCCGCACCTGGGACACGCTCGATCTGGATCGTGAAAACGGCTGTATTCGCGACGCGGCGCACGCCTACAGCAAGGACGGCGGGCTGTGCGTGCTCTACGGCAACCTGGCCGAGGCCGGAGCGGTCGTGAAGACGGCGGGCGTCGATGCCGCGCTCTTGAAATTCACCGGGCCGGCGCGCGTGTTCGAGAGCCAGGACGACGCAGTCGAGGCGATCCTCGGTGATCGGATCCAGCCGGGCGACGTGGTGGTGATTCGCTACGAGGGACCACGCGGCGGGCCCGGCATGCAGGAGATGCTCTACCCGACGAGTTACTTGAAGTCGAAGGGCCTCGGCAAAGCCTGTGCGCTGATCACCGACGGGCGCTTCTCGGGTGGTACCTCGGGCCTGTCGATCGGGCACGTCTCGCCCGAAGCCGCAGAGGGTGGCACGATCGCCTTGGTCGAAGAGGGCGATCGCATCGAGATCGACATCCCGGAGCGCGTGCTCCGGCTCGCCGTGGAGCCCGCGGAGCTCGAGCGGCGCAAGGCTCGGCAGCTCGCACGCGGTGAGGCCGCCTACAAGCCGGAGAAGCGCCAGCGGAAGGTGAGCGCGTTCCTCGCGGCTTACGCGCTGCTCGCGAAGAGCGCCTCCGAAGGCGCCGTGCGCGACCGCGAGAAGCTCGCCCAGTTCATGGGCTGAGCCCCGTTCACGGCTTTCCGATTTCCACGAGGGGGGGGCGGCGGCGGAGGGAACGTCTGCGGAGCTTGGTCCGTAGCCGGAGTTGGTGGATACTCGGGAATAGTTTGGACGGGAGCGTGGGCATGAATCGATGGCGGCTCGTGGCGATTGCGGTGTTGGTTTTCGGGTTCGGTTGTGGGGAGTCCGACGGCGGCAACCCGGGAACACCCGGCGCGAGCGGCTCGAGCCAGGGCGGAGCCCCCGCGGGCGGAAACTCGGGCGGCGGAGGCACGGCTGCCGCTACGGCGGGTCTCGATGCCGGCGGCCGTGCCGGCCAGAGCGGCCTCGGAGGCGAGAGCGCGGGCCGCGACAATGGTGGCGCGTCCAACGCCGGCAGAGGCGGTAGCGACGTCGTTCCCGTGGCCGGTGTCGGCGGCGCCGGGGATGGTCAGCCCGGGGGCGGGGGCGAGGCCGGCGATGAAGACGCCGCGGGCGGCGAGTCGGGGGAGCCGCTGGTTCGCGTCGCGACCGTGCCGGCGGACAAGATCGACTTGGTCTTCGTGATCGACAACTCGATCTCGATGGCGGACAAGCAGGAAATCTTTCGCGACGCGGTGCCGCTGCTCGTCGAACGCCTCGTCACTCCGGCGTGTGTCGACGCGGCCGGCAAGCCCACCGGGCAGCTCGCCGACGGCGACGGTGACTGCGCAGCGGGGGAGCCCGAGTTCTCTCCGATCCGCGACATCCATGTTGCCGTCATCACCTCGAGCCTGGGGGACGGCGGCTCGGGTGATGCCTGCGGCGGCGAGGACAAGAACGACCATGCCCACCTTCTCCCGACCGTGAGAGACGGCCTCGGGTCCTGGAACGACTCGGGGTTCCTGGTCTGGGACCCTGACCAGAATCGCCACGATCCGCCGGGAGACGGCGATGCAGCGACGCTCGTCGCGTCGTTTCAGGACATGGTGGTGGCCGCGGGCGAAACCGGCTGCGGCTACGAGGCCACGCACGAGTCCTGGTATCGCTTCTTGATCGATCCGGATCCACCGTCGAGCGTCACGCGCGACACGAACGCGCAAACCAGCGTCGCGACCTATCCCGACCAGACGATCCTCGCCCAGCGCGCGGCGTTCTTGCGCTCGGACTCGCTGGTGGGGATCGTGATCCTGAGTGACGAGAACGACTGCTCGATCGTCGATTCGGGCCAGGGCTTCCTGGTCAGCCTGCAGATGGGCGGCCAGTTCACGATGCCTCGAGCGACCAGCGCGTGCGCCGAGGATCCCAACGACCCATGCTGCAGAAGTTGCGAGAGCGCGGCCGCCCCCGCGGGCTGTACGGCTGCCGCGGACGACGCCGAGTGCCAGAAGGGCGCCAACACTTTTGCCGAGGATCACCCGAACCTGCGCTGTTACGATCAAAAACGCCGCTTCGGTTTCGAGCTCCTCTTTCCCATCGAGCGTTACGTGGACGGCCTGAGCGCCGTTCAGGTCCCCAATCGGGCCGGCGAGCTCGTGCAAAATCCGTTGTTCGTCGCCGAACCGGGTCAGCTCGGCCGCGATCTGTCGCGGGTGTTCCTGCTCGGGATCGTGGGCGTGCCCTGGCAAGACGTGGCGGACGAAGACAGCCTCGAATCGCCCAGATCTCTACGATACCTCGGGTATCAGGAGCTCGTCGAACAGGATCGCTGGCAGCTGCTGGTGGGCGAAAACGGCGAGCCGCCGGGAGACGCGCTGCTGCTCGAGACCACGGAGGACCGCTCGACGCTCGGCTTGCCGCCGCACCCGCTGACGGGCGACGAGCTCGCCGCGTCGACCGAGACCGCGCGACTGAACTCGATCAACGGCCATGAATCCGCGATCCACGACGGCAGCGACCTACAATTTTCCTGCATCTTCCCGGTGAAGACTCCGCGAGTTTGCGACGATGACTCCGTCGTCGGCTGTGACTGCCGGCCGATCGAGGCGCCGTATAACCGCCCGCTATGCAGCGGCGCGACGCAGGAGTACGCCAAGGCGTACCCTGCCGGTCGCCACCTCGAGCTGCTGCGCGCGTTCGGCGAGCTGTCCGGCAACTCGGTGGTCGCCTCGATTTGCCCGAAGGTCATCGAGTCGGACGAGCCCAGCGTGGATCCCGACTACGGTTACAACCCGGCAGTGAGTGCGCTGGTGGATCGAATGAAGAGCGCCATCGCGCCGACGTGCCTCGCCGAGCCGCTCGAACCGGACTCGGACGGTGCGGTCGATTGTGAGCTTCTGGAGGTCACGGCGCCGATGGGCGGGGGCTGCGAGCCGTGCGACGGCGCGGGTCGCGACGACGGCAGCCCCGCGCGGGTCGAGGCGCTGCGCGAGCAGCTCGCGTCGGCGCGCTATTGCGGGGAGCCCGGCCAGCCCGATTGCCAGGACCTGTGCGTGTGCGGCGTCCCGCAGATCGACGGCGCCAACCTGACTGCTTGCCAGAACGACGCTCTGGTTCCCGCGAGCCTCGCCGGCTTCTGCTACGTCGATGCCGACCAGGATCTCGGCAATCCCGAGCTGCTCAAGGACTGCCCGGTCGGCAGGAAGCGACGGCTACGAGTGCTCGGTGACATGACGTTGCACGCCGACGCGAGCTCGTTCGTCCTGTGCGGAGGCTGAGGGCTTTTCGCTGAAAAGGTGCCGTGGCCCGGCGAAAGTGGCAAAGCTCGGAGCATGTGCGGCATCGTTGGTTACGTCGGTCCGAGACAGGCCGCCCCGATCTTGCTCGACGGCCTGCGGCGGCTCGAATACCGGGGCTACGACTCGGCCGGCCTGGCGATCCAGGGCGCGCGCGGGATCGAGATCGTGCGTGCGGTCGGCAAGCTGGAGAACCTCACGCGCGCCGTCGAAGGGGCCAAGCTCGACGGCTCGTCCGGGATCGGCCACACCCGCTGGGCCACGCATGGCCGCCCCAGCGAGCCGAACGCGCACCCACACCTGGTGGGTGACGTGGCCGTCGTCCACAACGGCATCATCGAGAACCACCTCGAGCTGAAGCGCGAGCTCGCCGCCGACGGGGCCACGTTCTCGAGCGACACGGACACCGAGATCGTCGCGCACCTGGTGGCGCGGGCGCGTGCCCGCACGCCGAGCCTGTTCCTAGCCGTGCGCGCCGCGCTCGAACGCGTGCGCGGGGCCTACGCTCTCGCCATCGTGAGCGGGGCCGAGCCCGGCAAGATCGTGGTCGCAAAGAGCGCTTCACCGCTGGTGATCGGCCTCGGCGACGGCGAGGTGCTGTGCGGCTCCGACGTGCCGGCCCTGCTCTCCTACACGCGCCGCATGTTGTTCCTCGAAGAAGGCGAGATGGCCGAGCTCAGCGCGAGCGGCGTGCGGATCGAGACGCTCGCCGGAGAGAGCGTCGCGCGCGAAGCGAAGCGCATCGATTGGAGCCCGGTGCAGGCCGAGAAGGACGGCTACAAGCACTTCATGCTCAAGGAGATCTTCGAGCAGCCTCGCGCCATCGCCGATACGTTGCGCGGCCGCATCTCGCTCGAGCAAGCCGAGCTGGTGGATGGCGAGCTCGGCTTCGACGCCAAGGTCGCCCAGGGCATCGAGCGCGTGGTGCTGCTCGCATGCGGCACGAGCTATCACGCGGCGCTCGCCGGTCGCTACTGGATCGAGCAGCTGTCGCGGGTGCCGGCCCAGGCGGAGCTCGCGAGCGAGGTGCGCTACCGCGAGCCGGTCTTCACCAAGAAGGATCTGGTGATAGCCGTCAGCCAGTCGGGAGAGACCGCGGACACCCTGGCCGCCGTGCGTTCCGCGCGGGAGGCCGGGGCGCGGCTGCTGGCGGTCGCCAACGTCCTCGACAGCGCCATCCCCCGCGCCGCGGATGGCTCGCTGTACACGCACGCGGGCCCGGAAATCGGCGTGGCCTCGACCAAGTGCTTCACGGCCCAGCTCGCGGCCTTGTTCATGGTCGCGGTGCACCTCGGGCGCCGCCGCGGCAGCCTGGCCGAGCCGCGCGCCAGGGAGCTGCTCCGCGGCCTGCTCGAGGTACCGGCGGCGATGCGCCACGCGCTGGACCGCAAGGACACGGTGTACGAGGTGGCGCGGCGCTGGCAGCACGCGCGACACATGCTGTTCCTGGGCCGCGGCCTGGGCTTTCCGATCGCGCTCGAAGGAGCGCTGAAGCTCAAAGAGATCTCGTATGCGCACGCCGAAGGCTACGCGGCGGGAGAGATGAAGCACGGACCGATCGCGCTGATCGACGAGGAGATGCCGGTGGTCGTGATCGCCCCCCACGACGCGCAGTACGAGAAGACTCTCGGCAATCTGCAAGAGGTGCGCGCGCGCGACGGCCGCGTGATCTCGGTGGTGACGGACGGCGACGAGCAGGCCGCGCGGCTCTCGGAGCACGTGCTCGAGGTGCCAGCCCTTCCGGAACTGCTCCTTCCGCTCGTCACGGTGATCCCGCTGCAGCTGCTCGCCTACTTCATCGCCGAGCTGAAAGGCACGGACGTTGACCAGCCGCGCAATCTGGCCAAAACGGTCACGGTCGAATAGCAGGCCGGCGGGCCTACGCGCGGACGCAGCCGTATTTAGCCCTGCAATCAACGCGAAACCTGGCGGAATCCATGCCGGGGGTCAGCTCACTCGGGCATGCGGCTCGCAAACTACGAGGTCGACTCGCGCACTCACGACGAGACCTTCGAGCCCGCCGGCGGAGTACGGCCGCTGTATCGGGAGATCCTGGCTCGCCTGTCGGACCTGAGCGCGCAGGAGCTCGAGCAGCGCCGCAAGATGGTGGAGCTCTTGCTCCGCAATCAGGGCGTCACGTTCACCGTTTACTCCGACGACGCGGGCATCGAGAAGGTGTTCCCGTTCGATCCGATCCCGCGCTTGATCTCGGCAGAGGAGTGGGACCACGTCGAGCGCGGGCTCGTGCAGCGCGTGCGCGCGTTGAACCTGTTCCTGGCGGACGTCTACGGCGCGCAGAAGATCCTCGACGACGGGCTGATCCCGGCGGACCTGATTTACCGGGCCGGTTCGTTCCGGCGCGAGATGGTCGGCATGACGCCGCCCCAGGGCATCTTCACGCACGTGGTGGGCACGGACCTGATCCGCGACGAGAACGGCGTTCTCCACGTCCTGGAAGACAACGTGCGCAGCCCGAGCGGCGTCAGCTACGTGCTCGAATGCCGCGAGGTGATGAAGCGCGTGTTCAGCGTGCTGTTCGAGCCGCACGGCGTGCGGCCGATCGACGACTACACGGACTGGCTGCGAGACATGCTGATGCACGTCACGCCGCGCGCGGTGGGTGAGCCGACCGTCGTGCTGCTGAGCCCCGGCATGTACAACTCGGCCTACTTCGAGCACAGCTTCCTGGCGCGCTGCATGGGCATCTCGCTGGTCGAGGGCAGCGACCTCGTCGTTCGCGACGGCGCGGTGTGCATGCGCACGACCCAGGGCCTGCGCCGGGTGGACGTGATCTACCGCCGCATCGACGACGACTTCCTCGATCCCGTGGCGTTCCGCCCGGACTCGGTGCTCGGTTGCCCGGGCCTGTTCGCGGCTTACCGCAGCGGCGCCGTCGCCCTCGCCAACGCCCCCGGCACGGGCGTCGCCGACGACAAGGCCATCTACCCGTTCGTACCCGATATGATCCGCTACTACCTGTCGGAGGAGCCGATCTTGCCGAACGTGCCGACGTACATCGCGTCGCGGCCGGATGATCGAAAGTACATCCTCGAGCACCTGTCGGAGCTGGTCGTGAAGCAGACGGACGCCTCCGGCGGATACGGCATGTTGATCGGCCCGCAAGCGACGGCCGAGCAGCGCGAGGACTTCAAGCGCCGCATCGAGCAGAACCCGCGCTCGTACATCGCGCAGCGCACGATCCAGCTCGGAAAGCACGCGACCCTGATCGACGGCTCGCTCGAAGGGCGCTGCGTCGATTTGCGGCCGTATGTCCTCTACGGCGAGCAGATCCGCGTGATCCCCGGCGGGCTCACGCGTGTCGCGCTGCGGCGCGGCAGCCTGGTCGTCAACTCGAGCCAGGGCGGCGGATACAAGGACACCTGGGTGCTCAACTCGACCGAGCCGGGCACCAAAGAGGAGCGGCGCGAGCCGAGCACGGTCTCGTGAGGCCAGCATGCTGAGCCGGGTTGCCGACGCACTTTACTGGATGGGGCGCTACATCGAGCGAGCCGAGCACACCGCGCGCGTGCTCGAAGCCATGCGCGACCTGCGGCTCGATCTGCGCGAGGTCAACCGCGAGGTCGCCGACGAGCAGTGGCGCGGCGCGCTCAAAGCTCTGAGCCTGCCGGAGCTGTCGCTGTCGCGGCTGGTGCTCGATCCCGCGGAGCCTACCTCGCTGCTCTGCTCCATGTCGCGCGCGAGAGAGAACGCGCGCCAGGTGCGCGAGGTGATAAGCCCCGAGATGTGGGAGAAGCTGAACCAGTCGTACTGGTCGCTGCGCGACTCGGTCGCGGCCGGGCAGAACGAGAGCACGCTCTCCCAAGCGCTGACGGGCATCGTCTCGTCCAGCTTTCTGTGGGACGGCGTGACCGATGCCTCGATGATCCGCGGCGAGGGCTGGCTGTTCTTGAAGCTCGGCAAGTTTGTGGAGCGCACCGACGGCGTGGCTCGCATGGTCGGGGCGCGGCTCGCGCCGAGCGGCGTCTCTTCGGGCACCTCCGGCGAGAACGTCACCTGGCCGACACTGCTGAAGAGCCTGGACGCGGTCGACGCCTACCGCACCGCGCACCCGAAGCGCGTGGAGCGCCGGGCGGTCATCGACTTCTTGCTGTTCGAGGCCGACTTCCCGCGCAGTGTCCGCTACTCGACCGCAACGGCGGCGGATCTGTCGCGGCGCTTGCGGCGTTTCCACCCCGAGCTCGGGCAACGCGTCGAGCGCTGCTTCGGCCGGATCGCCGCCCGCGTCGAGTACGCCGACCTCGACACGCTCGACGCCGCCACGGTCACGCCTTTCTTGCTGGAGCTCGGCGGTAGCCTGTCCGAGGCCTCGAGCTTGCTGCAGAAGACCTTCTTTCTGTGTTGAAGGATCCACGATGTTGCTCTCGATTCACCACAAGACCGAGCTGACCTACGCGGAGCCGATCACCGAGTCGGTGATGGAGCTGAGAATGATGCCGCGCAGCGACTCGCGGCAAACCCTGCGAAGCTTCGATCTCGCGGTCGGGCCCGAGGCTCCGGTGTTCCAGCACCTCGATTGGCAGGGCAACCGCGCGCACCACTTCTCGATCGTGGATGTTCACGACAAGGTGGTGATCCTGGCGGCCTCCACCGTCGAGACGCACATCGACAAACTCCGGCTCGACGAGATCGGCGACACCTTGCCGCTCGGCGGGCTCGGGCACCGCTACGAAGATCTGCTGCTCTTCCACGGCCCGGTTCAGCGTGACGTGCGCCTGTCGCGCTTCGCCGAGAGCCTCGGGCTCTTCACCGAGCGCCGGGCCTCGATGGTGATGGCGCAGATCACGGCGCGTCTGCGCGAGCTCATCACCTACAAGAAAGGCGTCACCAACAGCTCGACCACCGTCTCGGACGTGCTCGACCTGGGCCAGGGCGTTTGCCAGGACTACGCGCACGTGGCGCTGTCCCTGCTGAGGATGCTGGGCGTGCCGTCGCGCTACGTATCGGGCTACCTGTTCCGCCCGAGCTCCGCCGAGCTCGAGACGCACGCCTGGGTCGAGTGCTTCTTGCCGTCGGTCGGCTGGCTCGGCATCGACCCGACGCACGGCGAGCTGGCGGGGCAGTCGCACGTGGCGGTGGCCGTCGGCCGCAGCTACGCGGACGTGCCGCCGAATCGCGGCGTGTACCGCGGTGGCGCCGAAGAGAAGATCCGCGTCAGCGTCAGCATTCGAGCGCTCTCCGATGAGTCGACGCTGGCCCCGACGTCGCGCCCGCAGCTCGACGCGCGGGTGCTCGGCGACCGGACCGTCCCGGAGCGGCGTCTCGATCTGAACGCGCTCGAACAGCAGCGCCAACAGCAACAGCAGCAGCAGCAGTAAGCCCGAGCTGTCGCATCGAGGGCGCGGTCCAGAAAAGCCCTCGGCGTCCTCTCATAGCGAGTAGGCCAATGACCATCCGCGTCGCGCTCCGACACACGACCACTTATCACTACGATCGCCGCGTGAAACTGGGCCCGCAAGTCGTGAGGCTGCGGCCCGCGCCGCATTCGCGCACCAAGATTTCGAGCTACGCGCTGCACGTCGAGCCGGGAGGTCATTTCCTGAACTGGCAACAGGACCCGCAGGGAACCTTCCTGGCGCGCTTGGTGTTCCCGGACCCGACCGACCGTTTCCAGGTCGACGTCGACCTCTCTGCCGAGCTCGTCACGATCAATCCGTTCGACTTCTTCCTGGAGCCCAGCGCCGAGCGGCTTCCGATCGTCTACGAGGAAGGCAGTCTGCGCGAGCTCAAGCCGTACCTGGAGACGATCCGCACGGGGGCGTTGGTCGATTCGTTCGTCGCCTCGCTCCGCCCGAGCGGCCGCCGCACCGTCGATTTCCTGGTCGAGCTGAATCTGGAGGTCCAGCGCCGGGTCAAGTACCTGATCCGGCTCGAGCCGGGCGTGCAGAGCCCCGATCAGACCCTCGACCTCGCGAGCGGCTCGTGTCGGGATTCCGCCTGGCTCCTGGTGCAGGTGCTGCGCCGGCTCGGCCTCGCGGCGCGCTTCGCCTCCGGTTACCTGATCCAGCTCAAGGCCGATCAGAAGGCGCTCGACGGGCCCTCGGGCCCCGAGGCGGATTTCACGGACCTCCACGCCTGGGCCGAAGTGTACCTGCCGGGCGCCGGCTGGGTCGGGCTCGACGCTACCTCGGGGCTGTTCACGGGCGAAGGGCACATCCCGCTCGCCTGCACACCGGAGCCGACGAGCGCGGCGCCGATCACCGGTCTCGTCGACGAGTGCGAGGTCGAGTTCGAGCACCTGATGAAGGTCGAGCGCGTGTTCGAGACTCCGCGCGTCACCCTGCCTTACACGGACAGCGTGTGGCAGCGCATCGAGTCGCTCGGCAAGCGGGTCGACCGCGATCTCGAGTCGATGCGCGTGGGGCTCACGATGGGCGGCGAGCCGACCTTCGTGTCGCTCGACGACGTCGACGGGAGCGAGTGGAACTTCGACGCGCTCGGCCCGAACAAGCGCCGCTTGGCCGGCGTGCTGTTCCGAAGGCTCGCCAAGCGCTTCTCCACTCAGCCGCTTTTGCACTTCGGGCAGGGCAAATGGTACCCGGGGGAGCAGCTGCCGCGCTGGGCGCTCGGGTGTTATTGGCTGAAGTCGGGCGCGCCGTTCTGGTCCGAGCCGGAGCTCGTGGCCGAGGACGACCGCAACTACGGCGCGAGCTCCGAGCTCTCCGCGCGCTTCATCAAACGCCTCGCGGAGCGCCTCGAGGTCGATCCCAAACACGCGCTGCCGGGCTACGAGGATCCGTTCCACTACCTGCTGACCGAGCGGCGTTTGCCGAGCAACGTCACGCCCCTCGACAATCGCCTCGACGATCCAGAGGAGCGCGCGCGCGTCTCCAAGGTCTTCGAACAGGGGCTCGGCTCGGTCGTCGGTCACGCGCTGCCCGTGGCGCCGCTCGGCGACGGGCGCTTTCGTAGCGGCTCGTTCTTCCTCCGCCGCGAGCTTTTGTATCTCTTGCCCGGCGACTCGCCGATGGGTTACCGGCTGCCGCTCGACTCGTTGCCGTGGGTGATGGCGGAAGACTATCCGCACCTGATCGAGCGCGATCCGTTCTCGGAGTTTCCGCCGCCGCCGCTCCGACGCCGCCGCGACCCGAAATTCCAGCGCCCGGGGCCAGCCTCGGAAGCATCACCGAAGCCCTTCGAGTCCGCGTCGGGGGTGGTGCGCACGGCGCTGTGTGCGGAGCCGCGCGACGGCGTGATGCACGTATTCTTGCCGCCGCAGGCGCTGCTCGAGGACTACCTGGCGCTCGTCGAAGAGGTGGAGGCGACCGCCAAGGAGTTCAACCTTCCGGTTCGCATCGAAGGCTACACGCCGCCCGCCGATCCACGAGTCGAGAAGTTCACGGTCACCCCGGATCCCGGCGTGATCGAGGTCAACATCCATCCGAGCGCGACCTTTCGAGAGCTCTCGGACAAGACGCAGATCTTGTACGACGAGGCGCGTGAGTGCCGGCTCGGCACGGAGAAGTTCCTGGTCGACGGCCGCCACGTCGGGACCGGCGGCGGAAACCACGTCACGCTCGGCGGCGTCACGACTCCGGACAGCCCGCTCTTGCGACGGCCCGATCTGCTCGGCAGCCTGGTCGGCTACTGGCACGACCACCCCTCGCTTTCGTACCTGTTTTCCGGCCTGTTCATCGGTCCCACGAGCCAGGCGCCGCGCGTCGACGAGGCGCGGCACGAGGCGACCTACGAGCTCGAGATCGCGCTCGCCGAGGCCCGACGCAGCGCCACGCTGCCGGGGGGAACGCCGCCCTGGCTCGTGGATCGGATTTTCCGCAACCTGCTCGCGGACGTGACGGGCAACACGCACCGCTCCGAGTTCTGCATCGACAAGCTGTACTCGCCGGACTCCGCGTCGGGTCGCCACGGCTTGCTCGAGATGCGCGCGTTCGAGATGCCGCCGCACGCGCGCATGAGCATCGCGCAGATGCTGCTGGTCCGCGGGCTGGTGAGCCGCTTCTGGAAGGCGCCGTACAGCTCGAGCGCCGTGCGCTGGGACACCTCCCTCCACGATCGCTTCATGCTGCCGCATTTCGTGTGGCAGGATTTTCGCGACGTGCTGAGCGAGCTCGACGCGTTCGGCTACGCCTTCGAGCCGTCGTTCTTCGTCCCGCACTTCGAGTTCCGGTTTCCGGCGCTCGGCAAGATCAGCGCCGACGGCGTCGAGCTCGAGCTCCGGCGCGCGCTCGAGCCGTGGCACGTGCTCGCCGAAGAGGGCGCGGTCGGCGGCACGGCGCGCAGCGTGGATTCGTCCCTCGATCGCGTGCAGGTCCTGGTGCGCGGCGCGGTGCCGGGCCGCCACCTGGCGCTCTGCAACAGCGCGCGGTTGCCGCTGCATCCGACCGGGACGCGCGGCGAATACGTGGCCGGGGTGCGCTTCCGGACCGCGCGCCTGCCGTCGACGTTGCATCCGACCGTCCCCGTGCATTCGCCGCTCGAGCTCTCGCTGGTCGATGCTTGGACCGAACGCGCGATCGGCGGCTGCTCGCTGTCGGTTTCGCATCCGGGGGGGCGCGCCTACGACACCCGCCCGGTCAACGCGCTCGAAGCCGAGGCGCGCCGCTCGGCGTTGTTCGTGCCGTTCGGCCACGCGCCGGGGCGCGTCGACCCGAGCTGCGCCGTCGACGCCAGGAACCCCGACTACCCGCTGACGCTCGACTTGCGGCGCTCCGCCGTGGGCCCGACGCGCGGTGGCTGGGCGTGGTAGCCGAGCGCGGTGCCTGGGCGTCGGTAGGTGATGTGGTAGGTCATGGAGCGGAGGATCTCGACGGCAACCGTGGCCGACGCTGCCGACAGCACGATTCCGACCAGCGCCTGGGGTTACCGTCCCGCCGCTTTCGGCTTCGACGAAGCGTTCGAGAGCGACGCTAGCCCGCGCCCCGCGTTCAGCGAGCTGTTCGCGGCGCTGTCGTCGCTCGGTGAAGACGAGTTCAGCCGCCGCTGGACGCAGGCCCAACGCGTGATCCGCGACAACGGCATCACTTACAACGTCTACGGCGATCCGCGTGGCACCGACCGCCCGTGGCAGCTCGATCCGCTACCGCTGATTCTGGGCGCTCGGGAGTGGGCGGTGTTGGAGCGCGGCCTCGAGCAGCGCGGGCGGCTGTTGGATGCAGTGCTCACCGATCTGTACGGGCCCGGTCGCTTGCTCTCGGGAGGAGTCTTTCCGCCGGAGCTCGTGCTCGAGAACCCGGGTTTCTTGCGGCCGCTCCACGACGTGCCGGTCGTCCGCGGCGCGCGCCTCCACCTCTACGCGGCGGACGTGGCGCGCGGTGCGGACGGCCAGTTCTGGGTGCTCGGGGATCGCACGCAGGCGCCCTCGGGAGCGGGCTACGCGCTCGAGAACCGGATCGTCGTCTCACGCATGTTGCCCGAGGTGTTCCGCGACTGCCGCGTCGAGCGCCTGGCGCCATTCTTCCGCACGCTGCGCGATGGGCTGGCCGAGCTCTCGCCCCGCAACGTCGACACGCCGCGGATCGTGCTGCTCACGCCCGGGCCGTACAACGAGACCTATTTCGAGCACGCCTATCTGGCGCGCTATCTCGGGTTTACCCTGGTGGAAGGCGGCGATCTCACCGTACGCGATCGCGCCGTCCATCTGAAGACGCTGGGCGGCTTGCAGCGGGTCGACGTGATCTTGCGGCGGCTCGACGACACCTACGCCGATCCGCTCAGCCTGCGCTCGGACTCGTCGCTCGGGATTGCGGGGCTCGTGCACGCCGTGCGCGCCGGCAACGTCACGGTGGCGAACGCCCTGGGCAGCGGGCTGCTCGAAGCTCCGGCGTTGCTCGGCTTCTTGCCGGCCGCCTGCCGCGCGCTGCTCGGCGAAGAGCTTTTCTTGCCCTCGGTCCCCACGTATTGGTGCGGCGAGCCCGAGGCCTGTAAACGCGTGCTGGCGCGCTTGCCGGAGCTCGTGATCAAGCCGGCCATTCCGGCCGTGAACAGCCACGAACCGGTGTTCGGCGGTGAGCTCAGCCGCGCCGAGCTCGCCGAGCTCGAGCAGCGGATCCGCGCCCGGCCGGGGCTCTATGTGGCGCAGGAGCGGCTCGGGTTGTCGACGGCCCCCGCCTGGAACGGCGAGCGCCTCACCCCGCGCCACCTGTCCCTGCGCGCGTTTCTCTGCCGGCGCGGACAGGGGGGCTTCGAGGTCATGCCGGGCGGCCTGACCCGCGTCGCGAGCTCGAAGGATTCCCTCGTGGTTTCGATGCAGCGCGGCGGCAACAGCAAGGACAGCTGGGTGTTGTCGAGCGGAGAGCCACTCGAGCTCAGCCTGTTGCGCGCACCGGGACAGAAGGTCGACATCGTGCGCAGCGGCGGGGACCTGCCGAGCCGCGTCGCGGACAACCTGTTCTGGATCGGCCGCTACATCGAGCGCGCGGAGACCACGACTCGTCTGCTGCGCAGCTTGCTGACGCGGCGGGTAGACGACGCCGAGGGGCGCGCACCCGAGGTCGGCGCGCTGCTCGTGGCGCTGGAGGACGCGCTCGAGCTGGTGCGCGGCACGCTCACGCGCACCGGGGACGGCCTCGACGCAGAGCTCGCGCGGATCCTGGTCTCGGCGCACCCGTCTCGGACGCCTTCGGCCAGCGTCGCGGCCGCGTATCGTGCTGCGGGCGTCGTTCGAGAGCGGCTGTCCGTCGACACCTGGCGCGTGCTCGGGGAGCTGCACCGCCTGGTCGAGCACGCGCGTTCGCAGAGCGACCTCGCCCTGGCCGACGCGCTCGAGGTCGCCGCGTCGTTGCTGCTCGGGTTTTCCGCCTTCTCCGGGCTCGCCACCGAGAACATGACGCACGGCCCGGGCTGGCGCTTCGCGGACATCGGCCGCCGTATCGAGCGCGGCTGCTTCATGGTGCGGCTGTTGAAGAGCACGCTGGTCTCGGGCGACGACGCAGCGGTGCTCGATGCGGTGCTCGAGACGGCCGACAGCGCCATCACCTATCGCTCGCGCTACCCGGGGATCGTGGCACACGAGGCCGTGCTCGATCTGCTGCTCACCGACGAGACCAACCCTCGCTCCGTCGTGTATCAACTCTCGGCGCTCGAAGAGCACGTGAATCGCTTGCCGCGCGCGGGGCGCACGCCGCTGCTGGCTCCCGAGTCGAAGACGGTGCTGCGGGCGCTGTCGGTGGTGCGCCTCGCCGAGCTGGAACGCTGGGCGAGGGCAGATCCCCAGGGTCGGCGCGCGAACCTCGACGAAGCGCTCGCCGAGCTCGAAGCGGCTTTGCCGCTCCTCGCGGACCAGCTCACCTTGAGCTACCTCGCACACGCCGAAGAGTCGTTCACGCTCGGCGGGACCGAGGCGCGCTCCTAATGCGCTATCTGGTCCGGCACACCACGAGCTACGAATACAGCGAGCCGGTCTCGATCTGTCACAACGAGGCGCGCCTCGTGCCGCGTCAGACCCCGCACCAGCGGCCGCTCGTCTCGCGGCTGGTCGTCGAGCCCTCGACTCCCACGCTGACCTCGGACACGGACTACTTCGGCAACGTCGTGCATTTCTTCACCCTCGAAGAGGCGCACGTCCGGCTGTCCGTGAGCGCAATCTCCGAGGTGGACCTCGAGCCCTTCGAGCCACCGGCGCTGCTGTTGTCGCCCGCCTGGGACGGCGTGCGCGACCGGATCCGGCGCGATCGCAGCCCCGAGGGCCTGGGCGCGCTCGAGCTGACCCTGGACTCGCCGCACGTTCGCCGCGCAGACCCGCTGATCGACTACGCTTCGCAATCGTTCGCGCCCGGGCGGCCGCTGCTCGACGCCGTGTTCGAGCTCACGCGCCGGATCCACGCGGACTTCGCCTACGTGCCGGGCTCGACCACGATCGCGACCCCGATCGATCGCGTGCTCGAGTCGCGCCGCGGCGTCTGCCAGGACTTCGCGCACCTGCAGATCGGCATGCTGCGCAGCCTGGGCATCCCGGCTCGCTACGTCAGCGGTTACGTGCACAACACCCCGCCGCCCGGCCGGCCGTGCCTGGTCGGTGCCGACGCCTCGCACGCCTGGCTATCGGCTTGGTGTCCGGGTTTTGGCTTCGTCGATTTCGACCCGACCAACGGCTCCATCCCCAGCGACGAGCACGTCACGCTCGCGTGGGGCCGCGACTTCAGCGACACCAGTCCGCTGCGCGGGGTGATTCTCGGAGGCGGCCAGCATCTCGTGCGGGTGGGCGTGGAAGTGGCGCGCGCCTGAGGCCTTCGGCAAGCATCGCCGCTCGAGCAGCGAGTGATACAGCTGCTGATACACCTGTATCTCCGAAAGATACAGGTTGTGCCCCGCCCGACACGGGGGCGGATGCCGGGGAACACGCTCGTACGCGGACGGATCGAACCGCGACAAGTCCTCGAAACCCTTGAGGCAAGCTCCGCATCGCTCGTCCTGCTGCGGCGTGGTGGCGGCTCTGCGGCGGTGCGCCGAGCTCGCTCGAGGTGGCGTCGGGAACGCTGGCACGAGCGTTGCTCAAGAGTCCAAACATGCAACGGGCCCTCTCAGCGCACTGCCAAACGGCAACGGCTCAATCGAGCCGGCGCGCGCAGCGAGGGTCGTGTTTCCAAAAGTTTTCTGATCGCGACAAGGGAGCCCGGATCGACGTCCGAGCGCGTGTTCCGCGCCGCGTCCCGGGTGTCGGCGATCAGAGTGGGTGGTGCGCACAGCGCCGTATGGGTGGAGAGAGGCGGGTCCGCTCCGGGAAAGACCTCGGAGCGGACCCGCAGGCGGATTGGAGCGCGCCGGGCGCGCTCACCGCTCGTCTAATGGTGTCCCGCGTTACCGATGTCCGGAAACGCTTGTACGGGGTGTGGTCGGCGACGCGCGGACACACCCGAGGGGCGGCGCTGGCAGAAGCGTGTCCAGTCGCGCGAACTGCCAGCGTCGCTCCCACACTTGATTGTGGGGCTGTCAGCTTCAGGCCGGCAGTCAGTTAGTGAGTGTGATGGGGGCGCGGTCCGGCCGACTCAGTGGGTGACGTCGGTCGGACCGCGCAGGGGACGGGGGAGCGGAGTGGGGATCGGGGGGGAGGGGCTTTTTCTCCGACCCCCGAAGCGTTCGTCAGACGAGCTTCGCGTCGATCACGATCTCGGGGATCGCGGCGAGCGCCTTCGAGATCGGGCAGTTCGCCTTGGAGAAAGCCACCTTCTCCTCGAAGACCTTGGGGTCGACGCCGGGCACGCTGGCCTGGGTGGCGAGCTCGATCTTGGTGACGGTCGGGCCGGCTTCGAGGTGAACCGTGGCCGAGGTTTCGATGCTGGTGGGCGGGTGACCCGCGTTGCTCAGCTGCGCCGCGAGGAACATCGAGAAGCAACCCGCGTGTGCCGCGCCGATCAACTCTTCCGGAGTCGTGCCCTTGCCGCTGCCCTCGAAGCGAGAGGCGAACGTGAACGGAGCTTCGAAGGCGGTGCCCTTCACCGAGCCGTTGCCTTCTTTGAGGTTGCCGGTCCACTTCGCTTGAGCTTTCGAGACTGCCATGATCTTCGTTCCTTCCCGGCGGCTGGTTTTTGCCGGGAGACGGACGGTAGTCCCTGACCTCTTTCGAGGCAATCGCTAGCGAGCCGACCGCGCGGACGGCAGCGCGCGGCGCGCGTAATCGACGGCCAGCGGGGAAGAAGGATAGATGCGGCCCGTGACGCTCGCCACGTGGTGCACAGTCCGCGTGGCGCGCCGAGCTTCGGCTGCGGCTGCGGCTTGGACGCAAGTGGCACACGCTGGCACAGGCGGACGGCTCGGCTGCGATACTTAGCGAAGATTCTGCGGGTCGGAGCTGGGTGTGGGTTTTGCACCGGGGTGTTCCGCATGCCCAGCGGAGCGTTCTCGAGAATCGTGCGGGGTTTTCTGTTCGGTGGTGTCGCCGCCGTTGCGGCCCTCGGTTGCAGTACGGAGGAGCGATCGGAGCCGCAAAGCTGCGCGAGCGACGCGGATTGTCCTTCGGAGCAACGCTGTTCGGACGCGGGGCAGCTGCGCCAGCCCATCCCGTTCAATCCGTGCCTGAACCTGATCTCCTGTACTGACAGCTCCGCGTGCCCGGGCGACCAGGTGTGCGCGCCGTATACGGGTGCGTTGCAGGGCCCGTCCTGCCCGAGCCGCGTCTGCACCGTGCCGTGTCAGCCTAACGGCTGCGCACCGGGAGAAGTCTGCAGAGAAAGCGGGCTGTGCGAGCTCGAGGATTGCGACAAGGACGGTGCGCCTGAGTGTCCGGCTCACTACGCATGCGATCCGTCGGTGGCCGCGGAAGCCTCGACGCTACCGCTGCTTGGCTCGACCGTCGGCGACGCAGCCGACGCCGTTCGCGAAGCGGCTCGCGGCTGCGTGCGCAAGCAATGCGACGAGCCCGACGGGTTCACGTGCCGCGATCGCTGGTCGTGTGCTCCCGACAGGGCGAGCAACGAAGCCTCGGGGTGCGTGCCGGAGCCTTGCTCGGAGACCGGCGGCTGCAGCAATGATGGCTCCTTCATTTGCGAGCCCATGAACGACGGTCCGCGTCCCGAAGGCACGGACCCCCAAGGCTGCCGGATCCGCAACTGTGGAGAGGGCTTCGACTGCCAGTACCTTCGCGAAGGGACCAACTACGCGTACTGCGATTTGGAGTCCGCGGAGTCGGACGACTATGGCTGTCGCATCCGACGCTGTGACGAGCCGGACGTGACGTGCCCCGAGGGTTATCGCTGCGAGCCCAGCTCGTTCGGCGCCGATCGGGTCGGGTGCCGGCGAATTCCCCAGCCGGTCGCGACCGGGGGGGCGGCCGGCCTGAGCGGCGGCGGCTCGGGCGGTGCTTTGGGGGCCAGCGGCGGCAGCACCAGCGGCGGCAGCACGGGCGGCGGCAGCACCAGCGGCGGCAGCACGAGCGGCGGGGCTCGCATCACGGGAGGAGCTTCCAACGCGGGGGCCCCACAAAAGCCGGCCTCGGCCGACGGCGTTTGCGTCGCCCGCTGAGGCGTCGCGTTTGTACAAGCCGCGCGCGACGTTCGCAGCGAGACTCGCCGCATGTCCCACTCTTGTTCCGCATCGATCGTGATCCGAGCATCCCGCGACCGCGTCTGGAAAGCGCTGACCGAGCCCGCCGCGGTAAAAGCTTATTTCTTCGGCACCGAGCTCGAGACCAGCTGGCACCCCGGTTCGCCGCTGTTCTTCCGCGGCGAGTGGCAGGGCAAACAGTACGAGGACCGCGGTCAGGTTCTGAGCTTCGAACCGCTCCACAGCCTCTCGTACGACTACTGGTCGAGCTTCAGTGGCCTGGAAGACAAGCCGGAGCTGCGCCAGATCGTGCGCTACGATCTGGACGAACAGGACGGCGGCACCCGCGTTCGCGTTCATCAGTCGAACTTCGACACCGAAGAGCGCGCCGGGCACTCCGAGCAGAACTGGCGCGGCGTGCTGGAGGCGCTGAAGAAGTACGTCGAGCCCTCCAGGTGAAGCGCCGAGCTGGGCCGAAATCAGGCGTTTCCCGCGGGCGCGGCGCTGGGCGTGCCTGAGGGCCTTACCGGGCTCCGGGGTTTTCGGTTAAAACACCGCCCCCATGCAGCTCCCGCTTCAGTCGTCGTTCGTGACCTCCCTCGGTGTGGCCCTGATCCTTTCGAGCCTGTCGTCCGCTTGCGGTGGCTCGAACCAACCCGCGGAGAGCGCCGCCGACGAGACCGCCGCGGAGAGCCGCGACTCGGGCTCGGCCGGCGACGGCGAGGCGGAAGCCGAGGGGGAAGCGTCGGAGGCCGCTGCCAGCGGTCCGGTCGAGGTGCCGAGCGACTGCTTCAAGAAGGTCAGCGGCGTGTGCGTACCGGAGCCGAAGTTCGTGAAGCGCCTGTGCAACGGACGCTATCCGTCGATGGCGCTGTACCTGTTCGGGAACGGCTCGAAATGGACGCGCGCGTACCTCACGCGGAAAACCGAAGCCTGGAACGCCTCGGGTGGCGCCTCCACCGGCGGCTTCCTCGAGTTCGACGAGGAAGTGCTGCTGCTTGCCGAGCGCAAGGCGGACACCGGCGGCATGCAGGTGAGCGGCTCGGGAGCGGGCTACGACGCGATCCGCTGGGACGGCTCTTGTGTCACTCTCTCGGGTGAAGAAATCACCCAGCAACGTCCGCCCTCGACCAAGAACGTCAAGGTCGAGTGGCGCTTCCTCGACGACAACGTGCAAGAGGCGCTGCGCAAGGACGAGAAGGTGAACAAGGCCTTCCTCGAGCGCCGCACCGAGTGCAAGGGCGCGACCACCGGCGACGTCAGCGCGAAATGCGTCAAGGCAGACAACAAGCTGAGCGAGCTGATCGTGTCCTTCGTGCGCGGCGGCGGCAGCATCCCGGTGCCGAGCAAGCTGCCGGATTGAGAGAGCGCGGGCTACGCGGGTTGACGGTAGACGTTTCCGAGCTGCCAGCCCGTGAGCCGCTGGAACGCGGCGTCGTGCGCGCCCTCCACCCACAGCTCGCCGATCACGCCCAGGGAGAGCGTGCGGCACACCGCCCGCGCGTCGTCTCCGAAGCGGCCCGACGGGCGCTTCGCGAGCTCCGGGTTCTCGGCGAGCAGGAACGTCTCTTCGATGCGCTTCCGGCCCGGGCCCAGGCCGCGCACGAAGTCCACGAGCAGGCCGAAATCGCGGCTGGCTCGGGACTTTTCGAGCTCGCTGCGCGGCGCGGGCTCGACCGCGATGTCGTGGCCGGGGCGCTGCAGCAACGCGGCGAGCGCGCGCGCGATCAGCACCAGCTGCGGCGCATCGTCGGCCACGAGCAGCTGCGTGTTGCCTCCACCCCAGGCGATGGCGCTGGCGGCGATCGGCGAGAGCTCCTCGAGGCCGAGGTGGCGTAGCCGCTCGGGATCCACGCCGTCCAGCAACTTTTGAGCAACGCCGGGGGCGCCCCAGCTGCCGGCGCGCTTGCCCGTGCGTAGCACCGCCCAGCCGTAGCCCATGCCGCGAAACGCCCGGGCGTCCCGACGCGCCCGGTGGAGGCCTGCGCCGAGCCAGCCGAGATCGACGCTGCCCGCTTCGAAGGCGCGCAGCGCCTCCGCGAGATCCGTCACCGTGGCGACCTCGAGGGCGTCCAGGTAAGCCGGCCCGCGTGCCCCGGCCGCGTTGCGCTTCAACACCAGCTTGCCGCGCGCGAGCTCGGCGAGAAAAGCGCCGGTGCCGTCGGGCTCGAGCGGCGAGTAATTGCGAGGCAAGATCGCGCTGAGCGGGCTCGCCAGCGCGTCCGTGAGCGACTCGAGCGAGGCCGCGGAGAACTCGAGCGCGAGCCGATCCGACCCGGCGAGCCGCGCGTCGGGCACGAGCACCCCGCGTCTCTTGGCGCGCGCCAGCGAAGAGAGCACGTCCCGCGCGTCGAGCGCCTTGCCGCGCGCCGTGACCAGCCCCGGTCGCAGGCGCACCGCGAAGCCGCGCGCCACGGGTTTCGGCAGCGCCTCGGCGAGCGCGCTGTACGCGCGACCGTGCGGGTCCACCGCGTACAGCGGATCGGCGATCGCCGCGCCGAACAGCGCCGCGATCGGATCGTCGGGCGCGTGCGGGTCGATGCGCTCGAGGCTCCAGGGCACGACCAAGCGCAACACACCACCGAACGGCGTGCGGCCGAGCGCCCCGGCGCCGGCGGACGTGGCGAGCGCCGCGCAGAACAGCCTGCGGCCGACGCGCCGAGCCGCGAGCGTCACTCGAGGACCCACAACCCGTCGCCCGTAGCGGCGACGATCGTCGAGAAGCCGTTGGGCCCGGGCGGGCACACGCACAGAGCCTGAACCCCGCTCGGCACGGGTACGCTGAGGCCCGGCGCGAGCGGACCGTTCTCCGGCAATGTCCGGATCTTCAGCGCGTCCGCTGCGGGATCCAGAGTCGCTTCGCTGCTCAGCAGCTCGAGTTGACCGTCGCCGTCGAGGTCTCCGAGTGCGAGCTGCGCGCCCACGGGCTCCGGCAGCTCGAGCCGGCGCTTTCCGAAGCGGATCGAGACATGACCGTCGCTCTGCCGCCGGAGCGCGAGCACTTCTCGGGACGAGCCGTCGCGACCCACGAGGCGCGCGGCGGCTATGGCGTCGACCACCGCGCCCGGCGCGGCCGCCTTCGCCGCGCCCGTGCACGCGACCTCCTCATCGGCGAGCCCGAGGCCGCTGCGTCGGGCGCAACCCTGCGTTCCCCAGGGAATGCGACCCGCGGCACGGCCGAGCACGTTCAGCTCGCGATCCAGCACCACCAGGTTCTCGCGATCCGTGCTGCCCACCGCGAGCGTGCCGTCGCTCCGGAGCACGGCGCTCGCGACGGGTTCGCGCAGCGGCGCGCCCGAGAGCGGCGACAAATCCGACCAGGCTGCGCTGTCCGAGGCCTGGAACGCCCCCGAGACGATGCGGCCGATGCGCGTTCGATGACGCCCGACGACGCCGAGCTCGGGTGAGCCGTCACCGTCGATGTCGCCGCACACGAGCGCTACGGCGGGCTCATCGAGCTTGGCCTTGTGGATCTTCGAGATCACGAGCGGCACGCGCGGCAGGGCGCTGCGGAGCTCGGCGTCGAGCGGCTGTGCCGCGAACGAGTGGGCGGTGACGCGCGACGCTTGGTCCGCGAAGCGCTCCCAGAAACGCGCCCCGCCGCCGAGCACGTCGGCCGTGGCGGAGAGGCGCGAGCGATCGAGCTCTGCGCGCAGCGAGACGACTTTCGCGCCGCGCGCGGCAGCGTGTGCGGCAAGGGACGACACGATGCCGGACAGCGCGCGCGCCTTGGGGCCGAGCTCGCCCGCAACCAACGCCGCCAGGCGGCCGCCGAGCTCCGCGCGGCGTTCCTTGGTGAGCTCGCCCGCGACTGCGGCAGTCACGACCAACGTCTCCGAGGTCGCCGGGGGCAAGCCTCGGGCAAGCTCGCAGGCCACGAGTCCCAAGGCCGTCCCGTGGCGCGAAGCGCAGCTGTCGGACAGCGGGCCGCCCGCTGTTCGGCTGTCGGCAGCCGCAGGCGATACCGAAGCTGCCGTTGCAGCGACTAGCAACCACGCCGGAAGTCTGGGCACGCGCCATCCCCGGGTGTCCTGGAGGTTCTGGGCATGGGGCACGCGCTCGAAGCTACCGGATCCCGAGACGTCCGTCAGGCGTCGAGTAGAACCCGCGGCCGAGTGCGCAGATGTCGGACTCATCCGTTGGGGGCGACGAGTGAGGAGGGCGACGAGCGCGCGGTAGCTATGATAATCGAATGGTGTCTTGGGTTTCGCTCTTCCACGGTTCCGGGTGGTCGCTCTCGCTCTGGGGCTTCTGATCTGGCTCGCCTTCCCGAGAGCTGCGTCGGCGCAATGCGTGGACGAAGCGCTGCGTGAACAGCTGATCGGCCAACGCGCGTACCGCGGCGTGGTTCCGCGCTTGTTTCAGAAAGCACTCCGCCACGAGTTGTCGGCGATGGGCGGCTGGTACGCGGGCGACCTGTCCGACGGCGCGCCGGTCTACGGCGGCGCCTACACGTTCCACTTCACCGAGGATCTGGGACTCGAGGCTTCGTACTTCCGCACGAAGCAGAGCTTCCAGCTGCTCGAGGCCATCAACGATCGCCAGCAGGGTCTGATCGACATCGTCGAGGTCGAAGAAACGCCCGTGCAGTTCTTCCTCGGCCACCTGGTCTGGTCCCTGGCCTACGGGAAGGTCCGGTGGCTCGGCGGCGCGATCGGACGCTTCGATTTTTACCTGTCGCTCGGCGGGGGCGTGACGCTCGAGGAAGGGGAGCGCGGTCTGACCGGCTCCGGAGGCTTCGGCATGAAGTTCTACCTGACCGAATGGCTTGCGCTAAGGCTCGATGTTCGGGACCATGTCCGGGAACAGAAACGAGTCCAGCTCGGCGTGGAGAAGGTCGTGAACGACATCTCGGCGATGGGCGGCCTCAGCGTTTTCCTTCCCTTTTCAAACTGAAGGTCCCTCGAACAATGCACAAGCTCGTTTTGGTGCGGCACGGTCTCAGCCAGTGGAACCAGGAGAATCGGTTCACCGGCTGGGTCGATGTGCCGCTCAGCCCCGAAGGTATCCAGGAGGCGAAGCAGGCCGGCGTGATGATCCGGGAGGCAGGGCTCACCTTCGACGTCGCGTACACTTCGGTGCTGCAGCGTGCGATCAAGACCCTGAACCTGGTGCTCGAAGAGACCGATCTGATGTGGCTGCCCGTGATCAAGTCCTGGCGAGCCAACGAGCGCATGTACGGCGCACTCTCGGGTCTCAACAAGGCCGAGACAGCGGCACGGCACGGCGAAGATCAGGTCAAGATCTGGCGGCGCAGCTACGACATCCCGCCCCCGCCCCTCGACAAGACCCACGAACACTGGCCGGGGCGTGATCGCCGCTACGCCAACCTGAAGCCGGAGGAGATCCCCTTCACCGAGTGTCTGAAGGACACCGTCGCGCGCTTCCTGCCGCTGTGGAACGGCGAGATCGCGCCGGCCATCCAGCGCGGCCAGCGGGTGTTGATTGCCGCGCACGGCAACAGCTTGCGCGCCCTGGTCAAACACCTCGACAACATCCCGGACTCGGAGATCGTCGAGCTCAACATCCCGACCGGCATTCCGCTGGTGTACGAGCTCGACGACTCACTGAAGCCGATCAAGCCGCGCTATTACCTCGGCGATCCCGAGGCTGCGGCGCGTGCGGCCGCGGCGGTCGCATCGCAGGGGGCAAAGGGCTGAAATGACGCGGGCGTGTCGGTGGTTCACTGTCGGCTTGCTGCTCGTGAGCACCGCCGCCACGGCTGCGCCCCCCAAGAAGAACCCGAAAGCGCCGGCAGAAGAGGCGGCGGCTCCCGCGGCCACCGCTCCAGCGGCTCCGGCCGAGGCGCCGCCGCCCGCACCCGCCGCCGAAGCGCCGAAACCGGTGGACGACCTCGGCGAGCGGCCGACGCCGGCCGTGGACGCGAAGGGCAGCAAGCTGTCGCCGCTCACGCCCGCGCCCAACGAATTCCCCGGTAAGCCGTTGCCGACGCCGACGGTCGAGCTCGACCGGCTGCTCGGCGACATCGCCACGCTGCGCGGGCGCGTCGCCGCGCTCACCACCACGCTGTTCAAGAGCCGGATCCGCATCATCGTCGAAGCGCACGGCTCGGAGGCGCGCATCGAGGCCTTGAACGTCAACCTCGACGATGGCGTGGTGTTCGCGGCACCCGAGCGCTTCAGCGCCGAAGACGAGAAAATCGTCTACGAGCACGCCGTGGCTCCGGGGCAACACGTGCTCGGCCTCGACATCGAACGCTACGATCTGCGCGGGAAGAATTTTCGCACCTGGCAGAGCTCGCGTTTCTCGGTGGTCGTGCCCGAGGGCCAGCTCGTCGAAGCCCATTTCAAGCTCGAGGACTCTTCGGAGATGGCCGAAGACTTCCCCGACGATCAAGACGGCGAATACGAGATCGGCGTCCGGCTGCGCGCGCGGGTCGCCGAATGACGCGCGCGGGCGCGGCCTTCGTGCTCGCTGCCCTGAGCCTCGCCTGGACGACGGCGGCGCCGTGTCAGACCGCCGAGCCCGCGACCACGGCCGAGCCGGAGGCCGGCGCGCCTGCGGTTCCCGATGCTGCCGCGACGCGGCCCGCCGAAGCCGCGCCGCCGCCGGTAGCGGTGGAGCCCTCGGACGACACCCGCTCGTCCGCCATGCGCGCGCTGGAGAAGGCCTTGTCCGGGCGGCAGCTCGCCGCCAGCGCCTCGCTCAGCCAGCAGCGCCTGCGCGAAGAGCTCACGAAAATCGAAGAGATGCTGTCGACCGGGCGCCGCGACGAGGCGATCGGCGACCTCGTCTATTTGGTCGAGTCGCCGCGCTTCGAGGCGTTCGCCACCACCGACGAGGGGCGCGTCGCCGTCTACCTGCTCGGCGATGCGCTGGGCCGCGCCGGCGCCTACGAACCTGCGCGCGGCTACCTGAGCCGGTTGCTCGCTGCTTCCCCGAATGACGGGACGTACCGGCGCGCCGTGGCAAGCCTCGCGGATCTGGCGCTCGAGAGCGATCGCCCCGAGGACTTCCTGCCGGCGCTCGACAAGGTGCCGGCTTCGGCGCCCGAAGAGGTTCGGGGCGACGTCAGCTACGTGCGCGGCCGTCTCGCCGAGCGCGCCGGTGACTCCCGGAAGGCCCTGGCCGCCTACGCCGCCGTGGGAGAGCGCTCGCGGTTCTGGGCGCAGGCCACGTACCTCGCCGGCGTGCTCGAGGTAGACCAGAAGAACTGGAAGCGCGGCGAAGAGCTGTTCTGTCGCGTCGCCGATCCGAAGCGCACCCCGCGCAAGGCAGCGTTGTTCGGCGGCAACGATTTCTTTCGCATCCGGGACCTGTCGCGCTTGGGCCTCGGGCGGCTGGCGCACGAACAATACCGCTTCGACGACGCCCGCTATTACTACTACCTGGTCCCGAACGACTCGGAGCGGCTGCCGGAGGCGCTCTACGAGACCGCGACCACGCGCTACGAGGCCAAAGACTACGACGGCGCGCGCGAGGCGCTCGACCAGCTTTCCCGGCTCAAGGTTTCCCATCCCTACGAGGACGAGGCGATCATCCTCGATGCCTACCTCGACCTGGCCGTGTGTCGTTTCCCGAGCGCCGACCAGAAGCTCATCCAGTTCCTGAAGCGCTACGAACCAGCGCGCAACGCCGCGCGCCGCTTGCTGCGCGATCCGGCGGCCATGCGCCGGCTGGTGGACGCGGTGCGCACGGGAGCCGATCCGGCAGGCGCGGGTCTCGGCATCTCCGACAGCAGCTCCCGCGCGCTCGGCGCGATCCTGCGTGTCGACGCCGGGTATCGGGGTGCCGCGCGCCGCGTCGCCGAGCTCGACCACCAGCTGAGCGGGCTGCGCTTCTCGATGCAGGAGCTCGACGAGGTCGGGCGGCGCATGGCTTTACCCAACGAGACCCGTCCGCAAGCCGTGGCGGCGCTCGGCGACACCTCGCGCGCCAAGCTCTCGAGGATCGAGACCCAGCTGGTCGAGCTCAAGCGCCTGATACGCGACGCGGAACGCGGCGGCGTGAAGGGCGCTCTCGACGGCCTCAGGCGAGAGCTCGAGGCGCTCGAGCTCCGAGCTCGCAACCTGTCGCGCGACGTCCCGCGCTGGGAGGGCACGCTCTCGGGCAAGGGCGAGCTCGAGGCGCTGATCCAGAAAGATCGCGAGCGCGCGACGGAGCTCTATTCCGCCGCCCAGGCGCTGAGAAACGGCGTGATCGACCGGCAGCTGGTGCTGGCCAAGGACGCGTTCGTGCGCCTCGATCGGCGGCTGACCCGGCTCTTGAATCGCGCGCGGCTCGGCCGCGTCGAGACCGTGCTCGGACGCAAGAAGGCGCTCGAGATCGAGGTCGATGCGCTGTCGCAAGGTCTGTTGCCCCAGACCATCGTGGACTCGCTGCGCGCGGAGCGTTACCTCGGCGACGACGAGGAGTACTGGCCCTTCGAAGGCGAGGATTGGGCGGACGAGTACGTGGGCGGCGAGGGCCTGAGATAGGCGCGCGCGGCTAAAGTGCCAATGAGCGCGTCGCGGCTACCGCCCGCAGCGCGCGGAGGTCGAAAGGCTTCTCGAGCCGACCATTCGGAACACGCTCCAGGAACTCTTGCCCCTCGCGGGTGAAGGCGCCGCCGGTCATGAAGATCATGCGCTCGGCGGTCTCGGCAGATTCGGCTTCGACGGCCCGATACAGCTCCATCCCGCTCATGCCGGGCATGGTGAGGTCGCACAGGATCAGATCGAAATGGTGATGGCTGAGGCGCTCGAGCGCGCCGGCTCCGCTGTTGGCAACCTGCACGGTGTGCGCGGACAGAACGCGGCTCAACATCCTCGTCACGATCGGATCGTCGTCGACTATCAGGATCTGCAGCGACGCGTGCCGCGGCGTTTCGGACAGCGGGCCCACTATCGGACGATAGTACCAGGTTCCCGCCAGTAGATCTCGCGCGCGCCGCGGCTTTTTCTCGGCCTCGAGAATGTCGTCGTGGTCCGCGGTGTGCGGTGTGCGGTGTGCGGTGTTGCCCGTGTTGCCTTTGCAGTTGCGGTGAGACGGCGGGGCACAATGTGGGCACGTTCCCTGATCACGGGGCCCACGTTGGGCATTGGATGTAGCAGCGAGCAACAGTATTCTTCCCCAGCACATGCGTTCGGTTCGGCGTGTAGGGCGGCTCGGCCGGTTCGGCCTTTCGCTTTCGTGTCTGCTCGCTTCGGGGCTCTGGGAGCCGCTCCAGTCGTTCGCTGTCGAGGCTGCCGCGGCCAGCGAAACGCCGAAAATCAAGGCCCGTGCCGAGCGGCAAATCGGCAAGCAAGAGCGGCCGACAATCAAGAAGCGCGCCGAGGCCCGCAAGAAAGACGCCCGCGCGCGCCGGGTGAGCTTGCAGATCCCCGAGCGCCTGCGCGCGGCCTTGGGGCAGAAGATCGAGCGCCGGATCAGCCGCAACATCGAGGAAGGCAAGCGCTTGCGACGCGAGGCCCACGCCTTGCTCGAGAAGCTGATCCGCGAATCTCCGGCGGGCGCACCCGAGATGCCGGAGGCGTTGCTGCGCATCGGCGAGCTCGAGTGGGAAGAAGCGCGAGACAAATTCATCACCGCCTTCCAAAAATGGGAGAAGACGCCGGCCGATCTGCGGGACGACGCACCCTTGCCCGACTACTCGGTGCCTCGCGCTCGGTTCGCGAAGGTCCTGAAGCAGCACAAGACCTTCAAGGACTACGACCTCGCCCTGTACGTGGACGGCTTCCTCGCGACCGAAGAGGGCAAGTTCGACGAGGCGCTGGTGCGCTTCGACAAGATCATCGAGTGGTTCCCGGAGAGCCGCTTCGTCCCCGACGCGCACATGGCGCGCGCCGAGCACGAATTCACGAAGGATGTGCCGAACTACCAGACCGCGTACGACGAGTACGAGGCCGTTCTCAAGTACGAGAAGAGCGAGCTCTACGACCTCGCGCTGTTCAAGAGCGCCTGGACGCTGTGGCGCCTGGGCAAGCCGGAGGAAGCCGCGCGCCGCTTCCTATCGGTGTTCAAGGCCACGCAGGACTCCGACCGGACCAAGAGCAAGAAGAAGAAAGACGAGCTAGACGAGCTCCAGAACGAGGCGCTCAAGAACCTGGTCGCAGTCTTCGTCGAAGACGAGAAGAACCGCGCCGAAGACATGCACCGCTTCCTCGTCAAGGCCGGCGGCGAGAAGTTCGCGGGGCAGATCGTGCGCACCCTGGCCGAGGCGTTCTACGATCAGTCGCACTACGAGCGCGGGATCGAGGCTTACCGCCTGCTGCTCCGGCTCGAGCCGACCAGCCCCGACGCCTACGAATACGCGCTCAAGATCGCGCAGGCTCACTCCACGCTCGAGGCCTGGAAAGAGCTCGAGAAGGACTACCAGTGGATCCTTCGCGAATACACGGCGCCGCCGGCAGGCGAGAAGAAGCGCAGAGCCTCGGCCTGGGCTCAGGTGCAGACGCCGGGGAAGCTCGCCGAGGCCGAGAAGGCGATCGAAGCGCAGCTGCGACAGGACGCGGTGGGCCTGCACGGCA
This sequence comes from Polyangiaceae bacterium, assembly GCA_025937835.1. Classification (GTDB taxonomy): domain Bacteria; phylum Myxococcota_A; class Polyangia; order Polyangiales; family Polyangiaceae; genus PMG-095. The sequence goes on along the minus strand of JAICQO010000016.1, from coordinate 42,453 downwards.
AGGCGCAGGCGGACAAGAACAGCAAGGCCGAGTTCGAGGGCGCCGAGGCGCTGTACACCGTGTATCTGAGCCGCTTCGGCAAGACGAAGCAGGCCTACGAGGTCTATTTCAACCTCGGCGAGATCCACTTCTATAGGCTCGAAAACGCGACCGAGGCGGCAGATGCGTATCTCGCGGCCGTCCGCCTGAACCCGAACGGCGAGCTGTCACGAACTGCCCTCTACAACGCGCTCGCGGCGCTCGAGGTCGCGCGCGCCGCGGAGTTCGAGGCCACGCGAAAAGCCGGCAAGAAGCAAGAAGAGACCGAGCTCGACAAGAAGCTCACGGAAGCCATGGAGCTCTATGTTCGGAGCTATCCGAACGACAAGGAGATCCCCGAGCTCCTGTTCCGACAGGGCAAGCTCTACTACGACTACCAGGTCTTCGACGTGGCGGTCCGGCAGTGGGGCCTCTTGCTCGAGAAGTATCCGACCGATCGGCACGCGGCGACCGCGGGCGAGCTCGTGCTCGATTCCTTCAACAAGAGCCGGGACTACGCCAACATCGAGACCTGGGCGCGACGGTTGAAGTCCGCGCCGGCGTTCCAGACGCCCGCGCAGCAGTCGCGGCTGAACGGGTTGATCGTCGCCGCCGTGTTCAAGCAGGGCGAGCAGCTCAGCGCGGACGGCAAGCACGACGAGGCAGCCAAGGCGTACTTGCGGGCCGCCCGCGAGTTTCCGCGGGAGGAACGCGCGGCCCAGGCGGCCGTCAACGCCGCCGTCGAGGCCAAGCGTGCGGGCGACCTCGCCTCTCTGGGCGTCGCGGCCAAGCTGTTGATGACCGAGCACAAGGCCCGGCCCGAAGCCGCGCAGGGGCTGTGGATCGCCGCCCAGACGCACCAGGAGGTGGGTCTGTTCGCGGAAGCGGCCGCCTACGACGCGCAGATCGTCGACCACTTCCCGCGCTCGGAGCACCACAAGGACGCCGCGCTGAACGCGGTGTTGCTGCGAACCACCATCGGCGACCACAAGGGTGCGATCGAGAGCGGCGAGAAGTTCAAGAAGTACTACCCGAAGGACGACTCGGCCGACGAGGTCACGTTCCTGATGGGGAAGGCCCACGAGAAGGCGGGCAAGAAGCGCGAAGCAGCGACGCTTTACGAGCGTTACGCGAAGAGCGCCAAATCGCCGAGCAGCCAGATCGAGGCCCTCGTGCGCCTCGCTGCCGTGAGCGAGGACGAGCGCACGCGTGGCTCGGCGCTCGAGCGCGCGGTTCACACCTACGGCCAGCGCAAGCAAACCCTCGATCAGCGCGGCAAGTACTACGCCGCCAAGGCCCGCTACATGCAGGGCGAGGCCTATCTCCAGCGCTTCGGCGCGGTGAAGATCGAGGGCAACGTCAAGCAGCTCAAGGATCGGCTGAAGCAGAAGAGCGAGCTGCTCAAGAAGGCGGCCGAGGCCTTCCTGGCAACGGCCGAGATGGGCGTCGCCGAGTGGACGACCGCAGCGCTCTACCAGATCGGCGCGACCTACGAGAGCTTCTCCAAGGCGCTCCTGAACTCGCCGCCGCCGCCGAGCCTCGGCGAAGAGGAGAAGGAAATTTACCGCCAGTCGATCGAGGAGTTCGTGATCCCCATCGAAGAGCGCAGCCTCGAAGCTTACGAGAGCGGCTGGCAAAAAGCGCTCGAGCTCGGCATCTTCAACGCCTGGACGGCGAAGATGCGCGAGGCGCTGGGCCGTCTGAACGCCGAGCTCTATCCGCCGCTCAAAGAGACGGGCTTCGAAATCCGCTCGCAGGCGGCCTCGCCGATGCCAGCGCTGATCTCCGCGCCGCGACGCAAGGCCGGCGGCGAGAGCGAGCCGTTCCTGATCGCGCCCGAAGGCGACGAGGCAAAGCCCGGCACCGATGAGGCTGGCTCCAAATCGGGCGACGGGAAGCCGGCTACGAAGGCAGCCCGAGGGGCGGGCAAATGAGCGTTCGGGTGCTCGGGTTTGCGCTGTGCCTGGCGCTCGCCGCTTGCGGCGGCGCGAAGAAATCCAGCAAGGCTCCGGCCTTGCCGCCCTCGGACCCGCGCGCGATCAGCAAGATGGCGCAAGGCGTGGAGGCAGCGAAGACCGCGAACGGGCGGGATCGCGCGATCGAGCTCTTGAAGGAGGCCGTCAGCACCGACGGCAAGCTGTGGGAAGCACGCTACGACCTAGGCGTGCTTCACGCCGAGGCGGGGAACCTCGCAGCAGCGGAGAAGGAGCTCACCGCGGCCCTCGAGCTCGCGCCGAACGCAGAGGACGTGGCCGTGGCGCTCTCCGAGGTGCGGCGGCGGCGCGGCGACCCGCAAGGCGCCGTCGCGGCGCTCGAACCCTTCGTGAAAGCGCACCCGCAAGCGCGCACCGCCGGCCTGGCGTTGGTCGCGGCGCTGCGCGAAGCCGGCGCCTACGATCGCGCACTCGAGCAGGCGCATCAGCTCTTGATCAAGCGCTCGAGCGACGCCAACGCGCTTTCCGAGCTCGCTCTCACGCACCTCGCGAAGGGCGAGGTCGACACCGCGGAGCTGTTGATCGGGGAAGCGCGCAAGGCGGACCCGAACAGCGCTCGCGCCGAGCGCACCGCGGGCCTCATCGCGCTGAAGAAGGGGGACGACGCCGAGTCGTTCCGTCATTTCAGTAAGGCCAGCGAGCTCGATCCGGGCGACACCACCGCGCGCCTCAACATCGGCACCGTGCTGTTGCAGGCGGGCGTCTACGACAAGGCGCGGCAGCAGTTCGAGGCGGTGACCGAGGTGAACCCGGACGACGTGCCCGCTCTGCTCGGCCTGGCCGCCGCGCGGCGCGGCCTCGCCAAGAAGGACGACACGGCAGCGCTCGGCGAGGTCGAGGCGCTGCTCAAGCGTGCGCTCGACAAGCAGCCGAACAATCTGTCTGCGACCTTCAACCTCGGGGTTCTGTACGCGGACTATTTGAAGCGACCGAACGAGGCGCGACCGTTGTTCGAACGCTTCCTCTCGGAGGCTCCCAAGACTCATCCCGGCCGGGCCGAGGCCGAGCGCTTCTTGTCTGCGCAGAAGCGCTAGTCGGCGAAATGGCTGTCTCAAACTGAGAAGCGCCGTTTGGCCCGAGGCGCCGCGTATCCGTAAAAACACTTAGGAATCGCGTAATTAGCGCGCGACGCCAGGTGGGCGCGGTGGGCACTTTTACTTATATATCGTACCTTTTGGTACATGTTCCGGCGCGGCGGTTTCTATCGGGTTCGGGTGTCGATCCTGCTCACGCTGCTCGCCGTCGTCTGCTTGTGGGCTTGCTACGACGTCCGGGCGCGCAAGGCGCGCACCGAGTGGGCGCAGCCGATCCGCGTCGGGTTGGTGTTGCTCGAACGCGGCAACGTCGAGCCGAAGGCGTTGCCCGCGCTGATCAGCCGAGCGGTGGCGCTCGAGGAGCGGCTCGCCGAGGAGTACGCGCGCTACCAACCCGGGGCCCCGCGCATGATCGAGATCGTGCCGATCGGTCCGGTGCGAGTCGAGTCGTTGCCGCCGAACGATCCGGGGGAGACCTTCTTCGAGCGCGTCGTGCACGCGTACCGGCTGTGGCGGTACACCGCGGCGGTCGATCGCGCCGCGTCGGTGTCCACGCACCGCTTCGATTCACGGATATACCTGGTGGCCGAGCCGCCCCAGAGCTCGAGCGCTTCGCACGTCGAGGGCTTCAGTGAAGAGGGCGGTCGCATCGGCGTGACGCACGTGGAGCTCGATGCGACCACCGTCGATCTCGCGTTGTTCGTCGTGGCTCACGAGCTCTTGCACACGCTCGGCGCGAGCGACAAATACGACGCGACCGGGCGCACGCGTTTCCCCGAGGGGCTGCCGGAGCCGGAGCGCTCGCCGCTCTTTCCTCAACCGGGCGCCGAGGTGATGGCGCGAAATCGCGTGATTTCCGCGACCGATGAGCGGCCGCCCGAGAGCTTGAGCGAGCTCTTCGTGGGCCGCACTACGGCGCAGGAGATCGGTTGGGTGGACTGAGCCCGTCCGCGTAGAGCGCTCGAGCGGCGCGCTCCACGAGCTCCTCGAGCGGCAACACCGCCGGCACCCGGATCGCGGGGGCCGGCGGCTCGAGATCGGCGAACTGACCTCGGAGCACGCGATCGTAGTCGCGGATGATCGCGTGCTCCCCCTTGCGCGCCTCGAGCCGCGCCGCGGCCTGCTCGGGCGTGATCTCGAGGAACACGATGCGGCCTTCCGTCACGCGGGAGAACAAGAGCTCGCGGTACTTCTGCTTCAAGGCGGAGCAAGCCAACACCGCGCCGCCGGCCTTCTCCCAGTCGACCGCCGCCGTCGCCATCAGCTCGAGCCAGGGGCGCCGATCGTCGTCGTTCAGCGCCTCGTTCCTGGCCATCTTTTGGCGGTTGGATTCGGGATGAAAGTCGTCCGCGTCGTGAAATGGCAGGCCGAGGCGCTCTGCCAGGCGCCGGCCGACGGTGCTCTTGCCCGCGGCCGTGACTCCCATCACTAGAATCAGCATCACTGGATAGGCGAGCAGCGGAGGCTCGGGCCTAATCTAGCTCAGAAGTTTCCCCTGTTTCTACGCGGGGATTCGAGCTCGGCAGTTCGGGGAGGACTCCGGAGTAGCCGGTGCGCAGGCTCACCACCGGCCGCGCGGCTCGGCCACGGACCCCCCATCGAATGCCAACCGAGTTGACCTGACGGCCCGACGTTGCAACGCTCGCCCGATGTCCCGGTCGAGAACCACGATCTGCGCCTGGGTTGCGTTGGTCGCGGCGTTGATCGGCCTGGTGTTCGCCGGCCTGTCGACGCTCGACTACGCGGCGCACCTCGATCGCGGTCTCCACGACGTTCACTGCAGCTTCATTCCAGGGGCCAAGCCGACCTCGGACGGGGAAGCCTGCCGCGCGGCGATGTACAGCCCGTACTCCGCGCTGCTCAAGGACAGCCGCTGGGGCGGTATCCCGATCTCGCTGTTCGCGCTCGGAGCGTTCACCTTCTACCTGGGGTTCGCCGCCTACCTGCTGCTCGGCGGCCGGACGGCCTCGCGCCGCGCGCTGGGGTTCTTCGGGCTCGTCAGCTTCGCGCCGCTGACCGTGTCGGTCGCGATGTTGGTGATCAGCCTGACCAAGCTCGGCCAGGTTTGTAAGACCTGCGCCGGCATCTATTCGGCGTCCGTGTTGCTGGCGATCGCCGGCGCATTCGCGATCACTTCCTTGCGCTCGAACGAGCCGCGGCGGCCGTCTCATTGGCTGATGCCGTTGATCTGGCTGGTCGGTCTGGGCCTCGCCACGCTCGTCCCGGCGGTGGTGTACGCGGCGTCGGTGCCCGATCACCGGCCGTTTCTGACCCGCTGCGGCGAGCTCCAACAGCCCAAACCCAAGCAGGGCGAGCTCGTCTCGTTGCGCGGAGCGCGCCCGGCGCAGACCGCGCTGTTCTTCGAGGATCCGCTGTGCCCCACGTGCAAGGCGTTCCACGAGCGGCTCGCGGCCGAGCGCGTGCTCGAGCGGCTCGACGCGCAGCTCGCGCTGTTCCCGCTCGACAACGAGTGCAATTGGATGCTCGATTCGCCGCTCCACCCCGGCGCCTGCATCGTCTCCAAAGCGGTGCTGTGCGGCGGCGACCAGGCTCGCCTGGTGCTGGAGTGGGTCTACGAAAACCAGGAGACCGTTGCCAACGCGGGGAAATCCGGTCCGCAGGCGCTGAAGGCGCTGCTCCGGCAGCGCTTCGGTGACAACCTCGCTCGCTGCATCGAAGATCGGAAGACCGAAACGCTCCTCAACAATCACCTGCATTTCGCTTCCGACAACGGCATCCCGGTGTCGACCCCGCAGATGTACCTGGGCAAGCGCCGGATCTGCGACGAGGACACGGACATCGGCCTCCGCTACACGCTGAACCAGCTGGCTCCGGAGGTGCTGAGATGAATGACGAGCCCGAAGCTCGGGGTCCTTCGGCCGGCGTCGCTGGGCTGGTCGGGATCGCCGTTGCGCTGCTGTCGTTGACGGGAGTGGCGCTGGCCGTGCGCTCGGAGGTCAACCAGGCAACGGAGCGCTTGCTCGCGCCCCAAGCCGAGCGCCCGAAGGTAGCGAAGGCCGATCACGCGGAGGTGGCCTATTGCACGCCGCGCTTCAAGGAAGTGCTCGAGCGGGTCCTGCACTCCTGCGGGCTCGCGGCCGACGAGACGCGCCGCGGCTGCAAGCCGGCCGACGTCAAGACCTTCGCCAGCATCGACGACAAGGACTTCAACGAGCTCTTCACGCCGCTCCGCGAGCGCGGCGCCGTGCTCTTGTTCGACGAGAACCTGCACGAGCTCGACGAGGCGGCCAAGAAGTTGCTGGATGACAAATGGTTCGCGAGGAAGGGCGCTCGTTACTTCTTCGTGGTGGCCCGCGCCTCGAAGACCGGCACCCAGACCAAGAATCGCGCGCTGTCGCACCGCCGCGCCAACTCGGTGATGTATCATCTCAAGGAAGCCGGCCAGGATCCGGAGCTCGAGAAAAAGGTGGGGCTCTTGTGGCTCGGTAACGAGTTCGCCCAGCTCTCCAAGGACTACTGTTCCTGGCAGACCTCGCGGCCCGACGAAAAATGCGACGAGCAAGCCATCAACCGGAGCGCCTTCATCTCATGGGTCGATTGCCGGCTGTGAACGCCGCGCTGTCTGCGCTGTCTGCGCTCTTCGGCCTGAGCTTGCTCGGGTGCGAGGAGTCGCATCCGCCCGCGGTGACTCGCGAGCGGAGCCAGGCCGTCGCTGCGGCGGCTCCACCCACAGGAGTGACGAGCCCGCCCGCTGCCCCGAAGAGCGCGGCCGCGAACCCCGCGGCGAGCACCACGCCCAAGCAGGCTCGGCGCGCCTTGTGCCAGGGGCAGATGAGCGAGGGCAAGCCGCTACCCAAGCAGCACGTCAGCCGCCGGAGTGGAGCCTCCGAGCTGCCGGCGCGCGCCATTTCCGGGGCGGCGGGGCAATGGACTTGGGTGAACTTCTGGGCTGCGTGGTGCGCCCCCTGCAAGGAGGAGATCCCGCGGCTCAGGGCCTGGGAACGAGAGGTTCCGAGGCTGCGCGTCGAGTTCGTGTCGCTCGACGACGACCTGCGTCAACTCCAGCAGTTCCTCGCGGGATCGCGCGAGCTCCAGCAGACCTTCTGGCTCCGCGAAGGCAAGGAGCGGGACGATTGGATGAGCGCCGCCGGCCTCGGCTCCGACCCCGAGCTGCCGTTCCATCTGCTGGTCGACCCGCAGAATCGGGTGCGCTGCCGCGTTCAGGGCGCGATCGAGGACCGCGACCTTCCCGATTTGGTACGCCTTCTCGGCGGTGCATGAGCGCGACGGCGCTGATTTCGGTGTTATAGTCCGCGCCTTCTCAGAATGGCTCGTGGGCCGGACATCGCTGAAGTCGCGCGACACGCGCGCGTATCCAAGAGCACCGTATCGCGGGTCATCAACGGCGGTTATGCGAGCGCCGAGGTGCGCGCGCGCGTCGCGAAGGTGATCCAGAAGCTCGGCTACACGCCCTGGACCACCGCTCGCAATTTCTCGCTCGGGCGGGCCGGTTGCTTCGGGCTCGTGGTGTTCGACACGCAGAGCGAGTGGGTGACGCAGATCCTCGGCGGCATCGAGGAAGAGCTGACCTCGCGCCACATCTCGCTCCTGGTCGGCAGCCTGTTCTTGCGCGGGACGTTCGAGGCGAGCACCGTCGCGTCGTGGATCCGGGAGCGCCGCGTGGACGGGTTGATCTTCGTGTGTCCGGGCCGGCGCGAGCGCGCGCTGGTCGAGGCTGCGCGCAAGATGCAGTTCGCCGTGGCGTTGATCGCACCGGACGAGATCTTCAAGGGCGGCATCGTGGTGCGCAGCGACAACATCGGCGTCGGCCGCGACATCGCGAACCACCTGCTCGAGCTCGGCCACCGGCGCATCGCCTACATCGGCGGCACGGAAGACTCGCTGGATAGCCGCCACCGCTGCGAGGGCCTCGAGCTCGCGCTCGCCCAGCACAAGCTCAAGCTCGCGTACCGCACGTTCATGCCGCGCTACCACGTGGACGAGGGCGTGGCGTACGCCAAGAAGTGGTTGAAGCTCGGACGCACCCGGCCGACGGCGGTGGTGCTCGCCAACGACGTGATGGCGCTCGGCTTCATGCGCACCGTGCAGACCCACGGGCTGTCGGTGCCCGGAGACGTGAGCGTGATCGGCTTCGACGACATCCCGGCCTCGGGCTTGTGCTGGCCGGGGCTCACCACCGTGCGCCAGGAGATGCGCGCGATGGGCGCCGAGGCCTGCCACGCGATCATGTCGACGCTCGACCACCTCAAGGTGGAGCGCCCGCACGTCGAGTTCCCGATGAAGCTCATGGTGCGCGAGAGCACCGGGCCCGTGCCGGACAAGCGCTGAGCGCCATGGCTCGCGACACCGGAGCATCCTCGCGGCTCCCGACCCTCGAGCTGCCGAAGAAGCTGTCGGTCTCGCTCGGCGCCGGCCATCCGTGGGTGTATCGCGATCACCTCCAGCCGTCGGCGTTGCCGAAGCGTGCGAGTTGGGTGAGGGTCCGGGCCGGCGGTTTTCTGGGCTACGCGCTCTACGACCCGGTCTCGCCGATCGCGCTCAGGATCTATGCGCGGGATTCGGCGCCGGACGCGGCCTGGTTCCGCGCGCGCGTGGAGCAAGCGCTGTCGCTCCGCCTCAAGTATCGCGCCGAGGATACGACCGCGTTCCGCCTGCTGAACGGCGAGGGCGACGGCGTGCCCGGGCTCGTCGCCGACGTCTACGATCGCTACGTCGTGCTGGTCACCTACGCGGGCGCAGTCGCGGAGCTCGTGCTGCCCGACGTCGCGCGCGCGATCGATTCCGTGTTGTCTCCGCTCGGGATCGTCGAGCGCACGCGAGCGCAGAAGCCGAACGGTCCGGAAGACGGCGCGAGCGGCGGGCGCTTGCGCGTCGTGTCCGGCGCCGAGCCGCCGCGCGAGATCGAGACGCGCGAAGGGGGCATGCGCCTGCTCGCCAATCTCCACGAGGGACAGAAGACCGGTCTGTTCCTCGACCACCGCGAGAACCGCGCCTTCGTCCGCTCCCTGTCGGCGGGGTGCCGCGTCCTGAACCTCTTCTCCTACACCGGCGCATTCTCGATTTCGGCCGCGCTCGGCGGAGCGCTGGGCGTGACCAGCGTAGACATCGCCGCCGAGGCGAACTCCGCGGCGCGCCGCAACTTTCAGGCGAACCAGATCGACCCCGGGGCTCACGAGTTCGTGAGTCGGGACGTTTTCGAATACCTCGAGTCGGCCAAGCACCACGAACCGCGTTTCGATCTGACGATTTGCGACCCGCCGAGCTTCGCCAATTCCCGGGATCAGCTGTTCGCGGCCCTCCGCGCCTACACCAAGGTCAACGCGCTCGGGATCGCTGCCACCAAGCACGGCGGTTACTACGCGGCGGCGAGCTGCACCGCTCAGGTTTCGCCGTCGGCGTTTCGCGAGCTGTTGGCCGAAGCCGCCGCGCGCGCCGGGGTCAGGTTTCAGATCGTGCACGAGGCTGGCCAGGCGCTCGACCACCCGCAGGCGGCCGGGCACCCCGAGGGGCGCTATTTGAAGTTCGTCGTCGGCCGCGTCCTCGAGCGCGTTTAGCGGAGACTCTGTCCCACAAGAGAGGATCGTTTGGGGTGGGCGCCCGAAAAAGAGCGTGGGGCGGAGCCGTGCGCCCGGAGACCGCTAGCCCGCTTGGGCTAGGCTCGGATACAATTTCGCGAGCCTCCTCACGAGCGTCTTGGGAGAGGAGGCGATAGAGTCCACGGCCAGCGCGTGTCCACCCAGCCCCCCGCCCGCATCTGCCCGCACTGCAGCGCGCCCTGCGCGGTCGAGCACCAGTATTGCCCGACTTGCGGCTTTCCGGTGGGCACGCTCGCGACCAACGAAGATCGCTTGGTCGGGCGCACGCTGCCCGGTGGCTATCACATCCTCGACCTGATCAGCGTGGGCGGAATGGGCCGCGTGTACCGCGCGCAACAGAGCGCGCTCGGTCGCACCGTAGCGGTGAAGATCATCCACCCGCACTTGCTCTCGGACGAGAACTCCGCGCTGCGCTTCATGACCGAGGCGCGCGCCGCGAGTCAGCTCAATCATCCGAACTCGGTCTCCGTCTTCGACTTCGGTCGCACCGACGACGGCCAGCCTTATCTGGTGATGGAGTTCTTGCGCGGCAAGGACCTGGCCCGCGTCGCGTACGAAGAGGGGCCGCTGCCGTTCACGCGGATCGTCGACGTGCTGCGCCAGGTGCTCGCGGCGCTGGGTGAAGCGCACGATCTCGGCATCATCCACCGCGATCTGAAGCCGGAAAACGTGATCCTCGAACCGCTCCGGCGCGGCGGCGACTTCGTCAAGGTCGTGGACTTCGGGCTCGCCAAGCTGCGCGCCGACGCTCAGTCTCCGAGCGTCACGAGCCCCGGTATCGTGTGCGGAACGCCCGACTACATGGCTCCCGAGCAGGGGCGGGGCGATCTGCTCGACGGGCGCAGCGACCTGTACGCGGTGGGCGTGATCCTGTTCCAGCTGCTCACTGGGCGCCTGCCGTTCCGCGCGGAGAACCCGACGCAGGTCGTGATGATGCACCTGACGGTGCCGGTCCCCGATCCGCGCCAGCTCGCTCCCGAACGCGGCATCCCGGATCCGCTCGTCGACGTGGTGATGAAGGCGCTGGCCAAGGACGCCGCGCGCCGTTACCAGGACGCTCAGGAGTTCGCGGACGCGCTCAAGCAGGCGCTGGTGATGGCGGAGAGCCTGCCGCCGGAGCGCCCGACCATGCCGCCGCTGTCGGTGGCCACGTCCACGACGACCTGTCCGTCGTGCGGCCTCGTCGTCCCGCTCACCAAGTTCTGCGGCGAGTGCGGCGGGCGCCTGCCAGTGCGCAGCATCCCTCCCGAGGCTTCGAACACGCCGGCGCTGCCGCTGCCGTTCGTAGCGCGCGACGAGGACATGCAGTTTTTAGACGACTGCCGGCATCGCGTCGGAGACCACCCGCTCGCCGTGCGGATCACGGGCGATCCCGGCTCCGGGAAGACTCGGCTGCTTCAGGAGTTTTTGACGGCGGCGCGGCGCGACGGCGACGCGGTGGTCGTGGTCGGTCCGGATCCGTTCCGGGCCAGCGTCGCGTATTACGCGGTGCGCGAGGCGATTCAGAAGCTCGCGAGCATGAACAGCAACGAGATCGAGACCGGGCGCTTTCCGCGCGTGCCGGACTCGGCTCGCGTGGGGCTCGAAGAGGTGTTCGGGCGTTCCCCTCGCGACGGCGCGCGCTCGAGCGGGGTCCGGCGCGGCGGCGTGGCCGAGACGCTACGCTGGGCGCTTTCGCTGGCGGCGGCGAACGTGCCGCGCGTGGTGCTGGTCGTGGACGACCTCGACGAGGTCGACGGCGCGAGCCTCAACGCCTTCGCGGATCTGATCACGAACCCCCCGCCGGTGAAGGCGCTGCTCGTGTTCGCCGCGGCGCCCGGGCTGGTCGTGCCCTGGGAGAAGACGGGCGAAGAGCGCGTGCTCGGCGCGCTGCCGCCGCCGGCGGTGTCGCGGCTCGTGCGCTCCGGCCGCAGCGGAGATCGACTGCGCCTGCCGGACGCTTCGCGCAACGCGCTTCCGATGTACGTCGAGCAGGTGATCCGCTATTCGCTCGAGGGCGGCAGCGATCCGCCGGCTCGTCTCGCCGATTTGATCGCGCTGCGGGTGGACTCGCTCGAGCCGGACGCGCGCCGCGCTCTCCAGGCGCTGGCGGTGCTCGGGGATCGCGTGGCCGCCGACTCCGTGGCGGAGCTCTTGCCGCGCACCGAGCAGCTAGAGCCCGCGATCGACGCGCTCGTCCGCGCCGGCATGGTCGTGAAGGACGACCGGCTCAGCACCGCGCACCCGCTGCTGCGCGAGATCGTCGTGGCCGGCATTCCGGTGGCGGTCCGCCGCGAGCTCCACAAGAAGGCGCTCGACGCGCGCGAGAAGCTCGGCGCGCCGATCGAGGTCTCGGCCACGCACGCCTGCGAGGCGGGAGACTCTTTCCAGGCGCTGCTCTTGCTCGAGCAAGTCGCCGAGCGCGCCGCGAGCCGCGGCGACTCCAAGGCGGAGGTGCTGGCGCTGCGGCGCGGGCTCGAGATCGCGCGCGAGGAAATCGCCCGCGGCGAGCTCGACGATCCGCTGCGCGCCATGCTGATCTTCGGCCAGAAACTGGGCGCCGCGCTGACCCGCAGCGGTAACCTCGCCGACGCCGAGGGGGTGCTGCAAGAGGCGCTCGACATCGCCGGGCCCAACGGTGCCGACCGGGCCAAGGTGCTTTCGGCGCTCGCCCACGTCGCTTACGGGCGGCAGCGTTCGGGCGAGGCCGTGGGCTTCATCGAACAGGCGATCGAGGTCGCGCAGCGCTCGGGCGCGCACGACCTCGTGTCGCAGTTCAACGACACTCGCCGCGCCTGGGCCTGACGTGCAGACGGCACCGCCGAATCCGGGTGCGTCAGGCGCGAGGACGGGTCTCGTCAACCCCGACGTCGTCACGCGCTGGGACCTGGACAAGACCTACCTGAGGAGCCGCTTCGACACGCTGAAGGAGCTCTTGAACGCCGCGCTCGAGACGCCGGAACAAAAGCGCGCGGTCCCCGGAGCCGCCGCCGTGTTGCGCGAGCTCTCCGGCCGGGGCGCGCGCGTGCACATCCTGAGCGGCAGCCCGCGTCAGATGCGCGGCAAGCTTTCCGCCAAGCTCGAGCTGGACGGCGTGCGTTACGACGAGCTGACGCTGAAGCCGAACCTGTCGAACCTGGCCAAGCTGCGCTTTCGCGCGCTGCGCGATCAGCTCGGCTACAAGCTGCCGGAGCTGCTCGCCGCGCGCGCGCGTGACCTCGAGCACGAGTACGGCAGGCGCCACCCGCGCGAGATCCTGGTGGGCGACGACTCGGAGTCCGATGCTTTCGTGTATTCGCTCTACGCAGACATCTGCGCGGGTGCGCTCGAGCTCCCGACGCTGCTGCGCGTGCTCGAGGTCGGCGAGGCGTACTCCGCCGCGATCCGCGACTGCCGTGCGGCGCTGCCGCGCATCACCCACCACGACGTGGTGGACCGGATCCTGATCCACCTGGACGGCCAGACACCCCCCAGTCGTTTTCGCCATTACGGGTCGCGCTTGGTCCCGTTTTACAATTACTTTCAGGCCGCGTGCGTACTGCTCGAACGGCGCGTGCTGTCACCCGAGGCAGTGTTGCGGATCGGCTCGGAGTTCTTGGAGAAGCACGGCTTTTCGCCGGATTCGCTGGCGCGGAGCTACCTCGACTTGCTGCGGCGCGGTCACGCCGCAGGGCTCGCCCCCGGGCTGCTAGACCGCGCCCTTCCGGATGTCGCGGGCATGTTGCGCGCCGCTGCGGATCTCGCTCGCTCCGTTGCGCTGATGAAAACCGACGCGCCCAACGCCTTCGACGTGGAGGAGCGGCCGCCCGTGCTCGACTACACGAAGCTCGCAGAGCGCTACCGAGGCGGGCGAAATCGCCGCCGGCCCGGAATGACCTTCGGCTGAGCACGGCGCTCGTGGCAGACTCGGCCGCGATGCCGACCGAACAGCCCCGGCGCAACCCGCGCTCGGAGCTCGCCAGCACCGTGACGGATACGGAAGAGGGCCGAGCCTTCTTCCAGAAGCGGCTGTCCGCGTTCGGCTTGTGCGTGTTCCTGCTGGCGGGCGTCACCTGGCTGGTGATGTCGTCGGCATACCTGGCCGGGTTTTTTCCTCAGCACGAGCTGTTCGCCCCGGCGAGCTTGCTGCATCTGACGAACGCGCTGATCACGGGCGGGCTGTGGCTCGTCACGCGAAGCAAGCCGCTCGATGCGCGGGTCTTGCACGCGCTCGATATCGCGGCCTCCGTTGGGCTGTTCGCGGTCTGGGGTGCGACGGGCGCGGCGATCCCCGACCCCGCGGCAGGCCGCTTCGTGCCGTTGCTGGCGTTCGTACTCGGGTTTCTGGCGCGCGCGATCGTCGTGCCCAGCACGCCGCGGCGCACGCTCCGGATCGGCGTGGTGGGCGCGCTCCTGGTCGTGGCTTTCGGGACGCGATTCGACGGGCCGATAGAGGCCAGGATCGGCATGTCGATGGGCGCCGCCTGCTGGGCGGCCTCGGCCGTCACGATCGCGACCCTGGCCTCGTACACGATCTACGGCCTGCGCCGGGAGGTGCAGAAGGCACGCGTGTTCGGTCAGTACACGCTCGAGTCGAAGATCGGCGAGGGCGGGATGGGCGCGGTCTGGCGCGCGAGCCACGCGCTGCTCCGGCGCCCGACGGCGGTGAAGTTGTTGCCGCCGGAGGCCATGAGCGACGCCGCGATCCGGCGCTTCGAGCGCGAGGTGCAGCTCACGGCCCGGCTCACGCACCCGAACACCGTCGCGATCTACGACTACGGGCGAACGCGCGACGGCATCTTCTACTATGCGATGGAGCTGATCGAGGGCACCGACCTCGAGCGGCTCGTCGCGGCGCACGGCCCGCTGCCGCCGGAGCGCGTCGCGCACCTCTTGATCCAGGTCTGCGGCGCGCTCGGCGAGGCGCACGATCTAGGCCTCGTCCACCGCGACGTGAAGCCCGCCAACGTGCTGGTCGCGATGCGCCAGCACGAGCACGAGTTCTCGAAGCTGGTCGATTTCGGCCTGGTAAAGAGCGTGAAATCGGAGACGCCCGAGCTCGGGCTGACCGCGACCAACGCGCTCACGGGCACTCCGCTCTACCTGTCGCCCGAGGCGATCCAGGATCCGGACTCGGTGAACGCGCAGAGCGATCTGTACGCGCTCGGCGCCGTGGCCTGGTACCTGCTCGCGGGGCGGCCGGTCTTCGAGGGCAGGACCGTGGTCGAGGTCTGCGCGCTGCACCTGCACGAAGCGCCGCGCCGGCCCTCGGAGCTGGTTGCCAGCGAGGTCCCGGCCGAGCTCGAGGCGATCGTGCTCTCGTGTCTGGCAAAGAAGCCGGAGGCGCGTCCCGACGGAGCGCGGGCGCTGCGCGAGCTGTTGCAGGGCACCGGGCTCGCAGAGCGCTGGACTCAAAGCCGGGCAGAAGATTGGTGGCGCGTGTCGGGTCGGCACGCGAGCCAGGTCGAAGCCTCGGGACCGCGCACGATCGCCGTCGCGGTAGACGATCGAGCAGCGTCGGCGTAGCCAGCGTCAGCGCTCGCGCAGGCGGGCGCGGTCGGCGAGCACCCACGGGGACGTGCCGTTCGGCGCCCGGGGCTCGCTCTTTTCGTCGAGCAGCGACAGGGCGCCGAGCGCACGGCCGAGATCGTGCAGGGCGGCTTGCGGCAGCGCCGTCGCTCCGAGCTCCGGGTGCAGATTGACGAAGTCGGTCGCGTAATCGCCGCGCACGAACGCGGGATCTTGCGAGAGATCGAGCAGGAAGCCGAGGTTCGTGTCGATGCCGACCACGGCAAACTCCGAGAGCGCGCGCCGGAGCCGCGCCACGGCCGCCGCGCGCGTCTCGCCCCACACGACGAGCTTGGCGAGCAGCGGGTCGTAGTGCGGGCTCACCTCGGAGCCGGCTGCCACGCCGCTGTCCACGCGCACACCCGGGCCCGAGGGCGCGAGCCACTGCTCGATGTTGCCCGGGCTCGGCAAAAAGCCGCGCTTCGGATCCTCGGCGTTGATGCGCGCCTCGATCGCGGCGCCGCGCCGGCGCGGGACGTCGATCGAGATCGGTTCGCCGTCCGCGATGCGGAGCATCTCGTGCACCAGATCGACGCCCGTCACGAGCTCCGTGATCGGGTGCTCGACCTGGAGCCGCGTGTTCATCTCGAGGAAGTAGAAGGCGCCGTTCGAGTCGAGCAGGAACTCGCAGGTGCCCGCGGAGTAGTAGCCGATCGATTCGGCCGCGCGCAGCGCCACGCGGCACATCTCCTCGAGCGTGGCCGGTGGCAGCGGGGGGCACGGCGTCTCTTCGATGATCTTCTGGTGGCGGCGCTGGATCGAACAGTCGCGCTCGAACAGGTGGACGAGCCGCCCTTCGCGGTCGCCGAGCACCTGGATCTCGACGTGGCGCGGGTGATCGATGGCCTTCTCGATGTAGACGGCGCGGCTGCCGAAGGCCGAGAGCGCCTCGCTGGCCGTGCGCTCGAGCACCTGGGCGAGCTCCGCCTCGCGATCGACGCGGCGCATGCCCTTGCCGCCGCCGCCGTCGGTGGCCTTGACCAGGATCGGATAGCCCACGCGGCGCGCCGTCTCCCGTGCTTCTTCCAGCGTCGACGCGGGCCCGCCCGGCACGACCGGTACGCCGGCGGCCGTCATCGCGGCGCGCGCTCGCTCCTTGCTACCCATGGCCCGGATCGCGGACGGCGGCGGGCCGACGAAGCCGAGCCGCGCGCGCTGGCACGCTTCCGCGAAGTCGGCGTTCTCCGACAGGAAGCCGTAGCCCGGGTGGACGGCGTCGGCTCCGGAGCGACGCGCCGCCTGGATGATGCGTTCGATGTCGAGGTAGGCCCGCGGGTCGTCGCCCAGCGCCACGGCCTCGTCCGCGTAGCGGAGGTGCAGGCTGTGACGGTCGGCCTCGGTGAACACGGCCACGACCTCGATCCCGCGCTCGCGCGCCGCACGCGCGACGCGGACGGCGATCTCGCCGCGATTCGCGATCAGGAGCTTGGTGGGCACCGCACCCCTAGTAGCAGAGCCACCGTCGGGCTGAACACGGGAGCGCCGCTAGGGGCGGCTTTGTCGCGGGAAATGTAGGTGACTCTCTGCCGATCGGCGCTGCTCGGAAGCGAGCTTCCGAGGCGTGCGGGTCGCTCAGGGATGCTATAGAGGGCCGCCGTGAGCGGAGGGAACCCAGAGCCCGTTCTCAGTGTCGCCGAGCTGGACCGGCGGCTGCGTCTCGCGGTCGAAACCGCGAGCGGCGACTTCTGGATCGAGGGCGAGGTGAGCTCGCTCAAGCGGGCCACGAGCGGCCACGTGTACTTCACCCTGAAAGATGAGGCCGAAGACGCGGTGATCGACTGCGTTCTGTATCGCTTCGACGCGCTCCGAGCAGCGCGCGTGCTCGTAGACGGCGCGCGCATCCAGCTCTGGGGCAAAGTCACGGTCTGGGCGCCCCGGGGGCGTTTGCAGCTCGTCGGGCAGCGCGTGCGGCCGGCGGGTCGCGGGGCGCTGCTGGTCGCGCTGGAGGAGCTGAAAAAGAAGCTCGAGGCCGAGGGTCTGTTCGACCCGGCCAGAAAGCGGCCGTTGCCGGAAGCACCGCGCGTGGTCGGCGTGGTGACGAGCGGCGCCGGCGCTGCGTTTGCGGACATCCGCACCGTCGCGTTCCGGCGCGGCAGCGTGCGGCTCGTGCTGTCTCCGGCGCTGGTCCAGGGCGACGGCGCCGTGCGCAGTTTGCTGAATGCGATAGCGCGCATCGAGCGCTATCCTGGGCTCGAGGTGCTGATCGTGGGGCGCGGCGGCGGCTCCAACGAGGATCTGATGGCTTTCAACGACGAGCGGGTGGTGCGGCGGATCGCCGCCGTGCGTGTCCCGGTCGTGAGCGCGGTGGGCCACGAAACCGACATTTCGCTCGCCGATCTGGTGGCGGACCGGCGCGCGGCCACGCCCTCGCAGGCCGCCGAGCTGTGCGTCCCCGACGCGCGCGCACAGCGTGAGCGGCTCGAGCGCTGCCGCACGGCGCTCGCGCGCACGTTCCAGAACCGGCTCCACCTCGAGCGCGCAGCGGTCCAGCGCAAGCGAACGCGCCTCGCCGACCCGAGGTTCGTGATCGCGCTCCGCGATCGCGAGCTCAACGATCTGGAGCGCCGGCTGCGGAGCCGCTTGACGCGCGCGCTGTCGCAACGGCGCTCGGCGCTGTCGGCGCTGCACGCGCGGCTCCTGACCCGGCACCCGCGCGCGGTGATAGCCCTCGGTCGCGCCGAGCTCGGTCCGATGCCGGCGCGGCTCTCGGCCGCGATGCGGCTCCGGCTCGGCGTGAGCCGCTCGGAGCTGTCGCGCGCCTCGGGACGCCTGGACGCGCTCTCGCCGCTGTCGGTGCTGGCGCGCGGCTACTCGATCGTGCTCGATGCACGCGGGCGCGCGCTGCTCGACGCCAAGCAGGCCTCGCCCGGTGACGCGCTCGACATCCGCCTGTCGTCCGGCCGCCTGCGAGCCAGCGTGACCGACACGACGAGCGATGCCGTGCCAGCGACCGCCGCGCCGGAGGAGCCCGAATGAGCCTGAAATTCGCCTTGTTCGGGCACCCGGTGCAGCACTCCATGTCACCGGCGATCCACGCCGCCGCTTACCGGGCGCTCGGCTTGCCGCATCGCTACGAGCTCGTCGATCTGCCCGACGAAGTCGCGCTCGCTCACGCGGTCGACGCCGTGCGCCGCGGCGACATCGCTGGTGCCAACGTCACGATCCCTTGGAAGCGCGCCGCACTCTCGCTCGCCGACCGCGTGGATCCCGTGGCCGCCTCCGTGGGCGCGGCCAACGTGTTGAAGCGCGAGGCCAACGGCGGTTTGGTCGCGCACAACACGGACGTTCCGGCGCTGTCCCGAGAGCTCGCGGCGCTCGTGCCCGAGCCGGAGACCGCCGTCGTGCTCGGCAGCGGCGGCGCTTCGATCGCGGCCGTCGCGGCGCTGCGCGCGCTCGGTGCGCGCGTCACCGTGAGCGCCCGGCGCTGGACCTCGGCCCTGCCTCGCGCACAGTGGGCTCACGCCGAGGCCTTCCTGCGGCTCGACGCCGAGCTCGTCGAGTGGTGCGTGCACACGGCGCCCGTGGCCGAGCCGCTCGGGCGAGCGCTGCGCAGCGCGGACGTGATCGTTCAGGGCACGAGCGCCGGCATGCACGGCGCAGACTCGGGCGCGGCCGTGGCTGAAATCGTGCCCTGGCGTGAGCTTCGCCGCGGCGCCGTCGGCTACGACCTCGTCTACAACCCGCCCGACACCGAGTTCGTGAAGGCGGCAGCTGCCGCGGGAGTGCGCGCGAGCCACGGCCTCGGCATGTTGGTCGGGCAGGCGGCGCTTGCGATCGAGCTCTGGCTCGGCGTGCTGCCGCCGCTCGGTCCCCTGCGCGAGGCGGCGGAGCTCGCCCTCGCCCGGCGGAGGGCAGAGTGAAGGTTCGCCCCGGCAGCGACTACCGGCTGTCTCGTGACGGGCCTTGGCCGACCGTCGAGACACACGGCCAGCTCGCGCCCGCCGAGCGCGAGTGGATCCACACCAACGGCGCCGGTGCCTACGCGATGAGCACGATCTCGCTCATGCACACGCGCCGGCACCATGGCGTGTTGGTCGCCGATCTGCCGGCACCGCTCGGACGCCACGTGATCATGAGCCACGGCGAGACCTCCGTGACCCTGGGCCCGGAGCGTCGCACGTACCGGATCTCGACCCATCAGTTCCCGAACGTCGCGCCGACGCCCGGCTACCGCTCGCTCGCGAGCTTCAGCCAGCAGCCGCTGCCACGCTGGGCGTTCCGGCTCGGGCAGCACACGCTGGAGCGCACGATGTGCCTCGTGCGCGGCAAAAACGCGCTGATCATCGGCTATCGCTTGCTCGGTCCGACCCCGGGCTTGCTCAACGTGCGGCCGCTGATGCCGATGCGGCCGGCGGACGCGCTCGTGCAGGAGCACGGCGGCATGATGCAGGTCTTGTCGCTCAAGTCCGGCGCCGTCGAGATGCGGCCGGTTCCGGATCTGCCGCCGGTCGTGTTCGGGCACACCGGCATGTTCATGGGCTCGCCCGATTGGTGGCGGCGCTTCGAATACCTCGCGGATCGCAGCGACGGCATCCCGTTCCAGGAGGACATCTGGACGCCGGGCGTGTTCGAGATGCACCTCGAGCCGCAGCGCACCGCGTATCTGGTCGTGGCCGTGGATCGGCTCCCCAACGGCTCGCCTCAAGAGCTGATGGAGCAGGCAGCCAACGCCATCCTGTCCGAGGATCCCGGCGAGGAGCGGCCTGCGAGCGTGCGCGCGCTCTGGGTCGCGGCCTCGGAGTTCTGCCTCGAGGGTTCCGAGCGGCCGCGGGTGATCGCGGGCTACCCCTGGCACGCCGCGCTGCTCCGCGACTGGGTGATGGCCCTGCCCGGCCTGCACATCGCGCGAAATCGGCTGGATCTGCTGGAAGGCGCGCTCGAGACGTTGCTCGGCGCTCAGCGCGGCGGGCTTTTACCCGAGCGTCTGCCGGAGCTCGGCGCGCGGCGCAGCAAGAGCCTGCCGGACGCCACGCTGTGGCTGTTCGAGGTGGCGCGGGCGCTCGAGCGGCACTCGGGCGTCGAGCACCACCTGCTCAAGAACCTGCTGTTCCCGGCCCTGGTCCGCGCCTTCACGCGCGTTCGCAGCCGGGCGCGCCGCTTGATCTGGCTCTCCTCCGACGGGCTCGTCGCTACTGGAGCGAGCGGCATGGCGCTCACCTGGATGGACGCCAAGGTCGGGCCGCACCTGATTACGCCCCGTCCAGGCCTCGCGATCGAGCACCAGGCGTTGTGGTCGCGCGGTACGCAGACGCTGGCCCGCCTCGCCGGCGCCTACGGGCACGAAAAGCTCGCTGCGCTGGCGCGCGACTCGGCTGCGCGCGTCCGCAGCGCGTTCCGGGCTCGGTTCTGGTGTCACGAGACCGACTATCCCTATGACTGCTTGAGCGAGGCCAAAGACAGCAGCGACGCCTGGGGCGACACCAGCATTCGCCCCAACGCGCTGATCGCCCTCGCGGTCGATCCGGACCTGTTCGAGCCCTGGCAAGCGCAGGCCGTGCTGGAACGCGTGCGCTCGGAGCTCTTGACTCCGCGCGGCGTGCGCAGCCTGTCGCCGAGCGATCGCCGCTACGTGCCGCAGTTCGCGGGTGATGCCGCCGAGCGTGAGGTCGCGTACCACCAGGGGACTGCGTGGGCGCACTTGCTCGGCTTTTACGTGCGCGCTGCGCTGCGTCTCGCCCCCGACGACATGGACGTGTACTACGACCTCCGCGCGCTGATCGAGCAGGGAGCGGACGAGGGCCTCATCCTCGGACAGGTCGCCCAGCTCGCCGACGGCGACGCGCCGCATCGCGCGCGGGGCTGCCCGGTGCAGGCCATCGCCGTGGCGGAGTTGCTCAGGGCCCTAGTGGTGGATCTGGATGTCTGAGAGCCGAGACCTCGAGTTCTGGGTATAGTTCCGGGAGATGGCTTCCCGCGACCTGGCGGCGCTCGGCTATCGCCGCATCGTCATCCTGCTGATCGCTCTGGTCGTCGTGCCGACCGCGCTGCTGCTCGCGCTCGGCGTGATCCTGCTGTTCACGGGTGAAGCGCGGCTGAACCTGCTGATGGGGATCCTGGTGATGGCGCTGAGCGGCGCGGCCGCCACGGGCGTGATCCTGGTCTGGGTGTTCGTGCGCCGCGAGGCCAACTTGTCCCGGCTACAGAGCGACTTCGTGTCGAAGGTCTCGCACGAGCTGCGCACGCCGCTCACGTCGATCCGGCTCTTCACCGAGACGCTCGCGCTCCGCCGCGGCGACGTCGAGGCCGAGGACAAATGCATCCAGGGCCTGGCGAGAGAGGGCACGCGCCTGCAGGAGCTCATCGATCGCCTGCTCGACTGGGGGCGCATGGAGAGCGGGCGTCGCGAATTCGTCATGAAAGACACGGACCTACGCTCGATCGTCGAGACCGCGGTCGAGGCCTTCGAGCCGGTGCGTGAGCGCCGCGCCGTCGAGCTCAACGTCGAGCTCCCGTCCGAGTCCATCACCGTGCACGCAGACCGCGGCGCCGTCTCCGACGCGCTCTTCAACCTGCTCACCAACGCTCACAAGTATGGCGGCGACCCGGCCCGGATCGACGTGTTCGTCGAACAGACGGGCAACGACGTGCGCGTCACGGTCAAGGACAACGGCGCCGGCATCCCCAAGGTCGAGCACAAGCGGATTTTCCAGAAGTTCTACCGCGTGGACGATCGCCTGTCGCGGGTCCGCGAGGGCTCCGGGCTCGGCCTCGCGATCGTCAAACACGTGATGCGGGCGCACGGCGGGCGCGTGGAGCTGGAAAGCGATCAGGGGCGCGGCAGCGCCTTCACGTTGGTGCTACGAGCGAGCCCTTGAGGTGGCGGTCGTGACCGGCAAGCACATCCTGATCGTCGAGGACGACGAGAGCATCACCCTCGGTCTGGAGATGAACCTGCGGGCAGAGGGCTATCGTGTGAGCATCGCGGTCGACGGCGAGTCGGCGTTGTCGCGCGCAGCCGAGGGCGACATCGATCTCGCGATCATGGACGTGATGCTGCCGAAGATGAACGGCTTCGAGGTGGTGCGTGCCTTGCGCGCCCGCGGACAAACCGTGCCGATCGTGATGCTCAGCGCGCGCGGCGCCGAGATGGACAAGGTGATGGGCCTCGAGCTCGGCGCCGAGGACTACATCACCAAGCCGTTCGGGCTCGCTGAGCTCTTGGCCCGGATCAAGGCCGTGCTGCGGCGCGACGGGATCGCGCGTCAGAAGGTCGAGCAAATCGTTCGCACCGGGGAGCTCGAGATCAACGCCGGCATGCGCGAGGTGTATCGCGCCGGGGAAGCGGTGGGGCTCACGGCCACCGAGTTCGACGTTCTGTGGTGCCTGGTCGAGGCCTCGAACCGCCCGCTGTCCCGAGAAGAGATCCTGACGCGCGTCTGGGGCCCGGGGCACCACGGCACGCTGCGGACCATCGACAACTTCGTGCTGCAGCTCCGTACCAAGCTCGAGCGCGATCCAGCCGAGCCGAGCCACCTGCTCACCGTACGCGGCGTCGGCTACCGGTTCCGGACTTGAGGCCGGCCCCGGCTCGTCTCGAGCGGAGAGCGTGGTATAAGCCGCCCGCCCCGTGGATTCGAACCTTCTCCGCTCCTATTTCGCCACCGTCTACGAGCTCCCCTCTGAAAACGGCGTCCTGCGCGTCTCGCTCGACGGCGAGATCGTCAAAGACATCGCTACCCTGCCCGAGCTCCTGCGCCGCGACTTCGCGGTGCTCACCGCCTACAACCCGCGCAGCATGCTGCTGCCGCGCCGGGTCAACGACACCCGGCATCA
Source organism: Polyangiaceae bacterium (assembly GCA_025937835.1). Classification (GTDB taxonomy): domain Bacteria; phylum Myxococcota_A; class Polyangia; order Polyangiales; family Polyangiaceae; genus PMG-095. Next base: position 19,530 of record JAICQO010000016.1, on the reverse strand, counting down.
GGTGCTCAGGGATCTGCTGGTGTACGGCTGTTACCGCGTGGAGCACTGCGTCGGATACGACGAGGAGCCGGAGGGCGTCTGGCGCGAGCCCGCGTGGCTCGTCCACGGCATCGACCGCAAAGAGGCGATCGATTTCGGACGCACCTTTCGCCAGAACACCATCGTCTACTGCCAGGGCGCTCGCCCGGAGCTGATCGTTACCGACCCGACCTGTGACGATATCGGGAAGACTTTCCAGGGGCACTGGCGGGTCCGGAGCTAGCCGAGCCCGCGTGCTAGAGTGGGGCCCCGTGCTCCCTCGGTACGTGCTCGCAGCACTGCTCTTCGTCGCGGTCCCGACGGGCGCCGTGTTCGCAAACCAGCGAGTAGCCGACTCGATGGGTCGGGCGTTGGGGCGCGAAGCGGCGCTGGCGTGCGCCGAGCTGCCGCTGCACCGTCCCGCAGCAGAGCCGCCGCCCTCGGTTCCGACCGAGCCGGTCGCTATTCCGGAGCTCGCGGACGTGCTCAGCAAGCCGAGTGAGCCAAAGCCGGTTACCGGACGGCGGAGTCGGAAACCAAAGGCGGCCCCGCCGGCTGCGGAGCGAGGCGTTTTTGTTTCCGCACAGCGCGTCCTGCAGCTCGCCGAGCGGCGAGCAGTCCCTCGGGGCGTGCCCGTAGCCGCTTTGGGTCAAAGGCCCGCGGGGTTGAGGCTGGACGGCGTGGCCGCGCTCGGCATCGGCATGCGCGACGGGGACATTCTGACTCACGTCCTGGGAGCACCGGCAACGTCCGTGGCTGCCGTGGTGAGCGCTGTCATCCAGGCGCGCGCGCAAAACGTGCGAATTATCAGCGGGCAGTTCTGGCGCGACGGCCGCGTGCTCCCGCTCGCCGTCGAGCAGCCTTATCTCGCGGCGCCCGAGTCGGTTCAGGTAAGCGCTGCGCCTTGACGACTCATGCCGCGAGCGCAAGCTTCCGGCACCATGATCAAGCTCACCTCGCTCCTCACTGGTCTCTTGCTCCTCGCCGTGACCGCTCCCGCCCTCGCCAGCGCGCTCGACAATCCGAGCTGCGGCGGCGACGACAAGAAGGGCGAAGAAGAGAAGAAGAAGGAAAAGAACCCGGCCTGAACCGCCGCAGCGCGGCGTGCCTGTGGGAGCATGGGCGCGCCGCCCGGAACGCCCGATCGAGCCTGGCGATCGCTTTATTGACGCCGCACGCGCTGGCCTTCAAAGTCGGGGAATCGATATGGCCCGAATGATTCAGTGCGTGCACCTCGGACAAGAGTCCGAGGGCCTCGATCGACCGCCCTTCAAGGGCCCGCTCGGGGAGCGAGTGTTCGAACAAGTTTCCAAGCAAGCTTGGCGGGCCTGGCTCGAGCATTCCAAAATGCTGATCAACGAGTATCGGCTCGACTTGACCAGCCCAGACGGGCAGCGCGTCTGGATGAAGGAGTGCGAAAAGTTCTTTTTCGGAGATGGCTCCGCTGCACCGCCGGAGTTCGTACCGAAGACCTGAGTTTCGCGGCTGAGTGAGGGGACCGTGCCGTTGATGCTACCGGAGCTCGTCAGGCTCTCGATCAATCCATCGGAACGACCAGGGCGGATTGCTTTGGTCGAGGCGGAACCAGCGCGGCGGGATGCCCTGTCGCGCGTGCTCGCTTCCGAAGGATACCGAGTTCGCGCGGTCTCCGACCCGAGTGAGCTCGGAGTGGCACGCGCCGAGTTCGAGGCCGAGCTCTTGCTTTGCTCGCACGCGCGGTGCGAGAGCCCGCTGGAGCTGATTGCGCGGCTCCGGGCCGGCTACGGCTCGGCCCAGCCGCTGGTGATCTTGGTCGGTTCGAACGCGGACGAGGCGACCGTCGCCGCCGCGCTCTACGCCGGCGCGGACGACTACGTCGCCGACGTCGGGCGCACTGCCGAGCTGCGCGCTCGGATCCGCGTGCAGCTTCGCAATCGCCGCACGCTCGAGACGCTGCAACGGGTGAAGACCGAGCGGGATTCGTTGAGGCAAGACGCCCAGATCGACCCGCTGACGGGCCTGCTCAACCGGCGCTCGCTGGAGACGGACGTGCGCGAGCGCTGCCAGTCGAGCAAGCGCTTCGGCGTGCTGTTCATGGACATCGACCACTTCAAGTCGATCAACGACCGCTACGGGCACGTCGTCGGTGACCGCGTGCTCGCAGCGCTCGGGACGACCCTGCGCTCCACGCTGCGCCCGGAAGACGCGGTCTGTCGCTACGGCGGCGAAGAGTTCGTGGCGCTGATAGCCGACGCCGGTACCGAGTCGGCGCGTCTCGTCGCCGAACGCTTGCGGCTCCAGGTGGAAGGGATGCCGCCCGTACCAGGCGGCCCTCCCAAGGTCACGCTCAGCGTCGGCACCACCGTGCACGATCCGCAGAAGCACCGCGAGTCGGAGGTCGAGCTGATGCGGCGCGCGGACGCGGCGCTCTACGCCGCCAAGCGCGCCGGGCGTAACCGCGTCGAGGTCGTCGCGCCCGGGCTCGAAGGGACCAAGTCGGAACCCCCGGCGCCGCTGCTGGCCGCTTCGGCAGCAGAGCCCCGGCCGCGCGCCGGCGAAAAGGCCTGACACGAGCCAGTTCGCCGCGCGAGAAGCTTTGGTAGCATGCGGCAATGTCGTCGCGTTCGCTCGGACTCAGCCCCGCGCTCTACGATTACCTTTGGGCGCACAACGACGAGCCGCAGCCGCTCCAGGCGCTGCGCGCCGAGACCCGTGAGTTACCCAATGCCGGCATGCAGATCTCGCCGGAACAGGGGCGATTCATGGGTTTTCTGGTGGAGTGCCTGGGCGTGCGGCAGTGCCTCGAGATCGGCGTCTTCACCGGTTACAGCTCGCTCGCCGTGGCGCTGTCGCTGCCACCGGGAGGGCGCATCGTGGCCTGCGACGTGAGTGAAGAATACACCCGCGTCGCGCGCCGCTACTGGGCGCGCGCCGGCGTCGCCGACAAGATCGATCTGCGGCTCGCTCCGGCGCTCGAGACACTCGCGCGGCTGCTGGCAGACGGTGCCGCGGGGAGCTTCGACTTTGCCTTCATCGACGCCGACAAGGAGGCGTACCGCGACTACTACGAGCGCTGCCTCGAGCTGCTCCGACCCGGCGGAGTGATGGCGGTCGACAACGCGCTCTGGAACGGCAAGGTCGCCGAGCCTTCAGTCACCGATCGCGACACCGCCAGCATTCGCGCCCTGAACGCCTTCGCCGCCGCGGACCCGCGCGTCAGCGCCTCGCTGGTGCCGATCGGCGACGGCTTGCTGCTCGCTCGCAAGCTCTGAGCCGCTCCGCCGCGGTCTACGGACGACGGGAGAAGTTGGCCCCGGCGCGGCCGGCGCAGTCTGATCGCCCCGCAACACCGCGGAGAAGCCATGACCTTGGAACACCGATCGGGAAGGGGACCCGGGCGAGCGCGAGCCTCGTGCGCGACGGTGCTCGTGCTCGCTGCGCTCTTGGCGTCGGCCGGCTGCCGGCACAACGAACCGAGCGCCACGCCGGAAAGCCAGGCTCCGGTCCCGAAAGTCGAGGCGCCCGCTCCGTCCGATCCGGCGGTCCTGCCCGCGATCTGTCCGTCGCCGGCGAAGTCGAGCGTGGCCGTGGCCTTGAACCAGAAGCGCGCCACGCTCGAGCGCCTGTTTCCGGTTCGCAGCGGGCTGCCGCTGCCCTACGCCGCGCCGGGGGCGAAGAGCCGCGTACCCGAGACGCTCGAAGACTCGCTGCGCACGTTTCTGACCGCGTCGCTGACGCGCGATCAGTTCTCGAACATCGACGTTCAGGTCGCGGTCGAGGCCGAGGGCACGAAGCTCACGATCACGGCCGTGGGCTGCCACCTCGAGGACTACGCCACGCAGCTGCCGCGCTTCGTCGAGGCCGGGGTGCTCGGACTTGCCGGCTGGGATGCGTGCGTGGCGAAGCAGCCGAGCGCCGCCGACGGCTCGGGCTGCGCGCCGTACGTGAAGGAGCATCAGTGCGCGTCGAACGCCCAACAGTGCGCCCCCTGGGCCTTCATGCTGCCGCTCGGTCTGCCGCTCGTGAACCACTGGAGCGTGTTGCTGCTCGACTACCCGCCGTCGGCCGCGCTGTGTGGAGCAGATTACCTGAACAACTTCACGATGCAGCGCTGGGCCCAGGTCTTTGCCTGGCAGGGAACCAACGCGGACATCTTCGAGGCCTTGGTCGACGTCCACCCGATCGCCGCGGATGGCTCGGGGGAGTCCATCGCCATCGCCAAAAACACAGGATTTTTCAAGAGTTACGTCAAGGCGATTTTGGAGGTCTTGTTGACGCCGCCGAACCTCGAGCGGCGAGCGGGTGTGGACTACAGCGGCCGGTCACTGCCGGTGCTCGCCTCCGGAGGGCCCGCGCGGCAGGCGCTGGGCGAGATGCTCGGGCAGAGCGGCTCGGTCCCGGTCGGCAAGACCGGCGAGACCTCTCTGCTGGTCGCTGGCAAAAAGACGCTGTGGGGGGCGGCGAACCATCCCGTGTTCACGACCTACAATTGTTGTCCCGGCGATCCGGCGTGTCGCGCCGACTCGCACGAGCTCGTGGCCTCGGAGCGCGGGGACTTCGAGCAGATCTGCTACACGCGGCTCGCGGCGGCGGCGCCGGGCAGCGCGCTCGCCAAGCGCGGCGCCTGCGACGCCTGGGTGGCGACGATGGCCGAACCGCTCTGCGTGCAAGCGCGGCTCGACTACAGCTTCGACTCGGACGGCAACTGTCACTGCCGAGCCGGGGCCGAGCGCTTTTGCTCGGCTCACGAAAACAACGCCTGCTCGAGCTCGCCGGACGGCTCGCACCTGTCCTGTACCGAGGCGGACGGCCAGGCCGGCTGCCCTGCGAAGCCGTCGCACGACTGGTTTCGCTGCGCCGCGCTCGAGTGACGCACTCACTTGAAATGCAGTGATTCGTAGCCCTGCCAGCTGTCCGGGGGGGCGTGCTCGAGGTAGCGCTCACAGCGTTCGAGGAAGGTCGGGGGCACCCGGTCGTCGGGATCCATGCGCGCCATCTCACGGAAGCTATCGCGTGCGGTCGCGAACTCGCGAGCCTCGTAGCTCGCGAGCGCTGCCAGTAGCAGCGAGCGCGTGGCTAGCTTCAGCTCGCGGCGCTGCTCGGTCTCCGCGTCGAGCACTTCGTACAGGGTCACGCCGCGTTGCTTGCCCTTGACCGCGACGCGATCCACGACGCGGATCGAGGCTCGCAGGCCCTCGGTCAGGCCGGCGTAGGTGCTCTCGCCGATCAGGAACGGCGCGCCGTACTGCTTGGTGAGCTGCTCGATCCGCGAGGCGAGGTTCACCGTGTCCCCGACGACGCCGCACTTCAGCCGCTCTTTCGCGCCCAGGGTGCCGAGCACGAGTGGCCCGGTGTTGACGCCGATGCCCATCGCCAGCCGCGGCTGCTCGGCGAGCTCGAGGTCGCGGTTGAAGCGCTCGAGCTCCCGGCGCATGCCGATCCCGGCGCGCACGGCGAAATCGGGTGAGCCGCCGAACAGCGCCATGATCTCGTCGCCGTTGTACGTATCGATGAAGCCGCCCATCTGCATGATCGGCGAGCCGACACGACTGAAGTAGTCGTTCAAAAGCTCGATCACCTTGCCCGGCTTGAGTCGCTCGGCGAGCGGCGTGAAGTCGCGAAGATCGCTGAACATCACGCTCATCTCCTTGGCGACGTACTCGCCGAGGCCGACCCGAGCGATGTCATGGTGCCCGAGGCTCTCGAGGAACTGGCTCGGCACGAAGCGCCGTTGCGCCTCGATCAGCCGCAGCTGGGCCTCGTAGAGCTCGGCGTTCTCGGTCGAGATCGCGGCCTGCGCCGAGAGCAGCCGCACCACCTCGACACGCTCCTCGGTCAGCGCGCCGCGCGTCAGCGTATTTTCGAGGTACAGCGCCGCGTCGAACTGCCCGTGGCGCACCGGCACGCAAATCAGCGACTGCGGGCGGTGCGACTCCAGGTACGGATCGGCCGCGAAGCGCCCGGCTTGCGTGGCGTCGTTCAACACCACGGCTTGTCGAGAGCGGAACACGCTGTTCAGCACCGACAGCGGGAGGTCCGGCGAGCCGTCCTGCCCAACCTCGACCGGCTCGAGCATCGCCGGTGCGTCGACGCCGGCCTCGCCGCGCGCCTCGACGAACAGGCTGGAGCCCTTGCGCACGATCAGGAACCCGCGCTGACCGCCGGCGTTTTCCAGCAAGATCTGCAGGGTGACCTTCCAAAGCCGCTCGAGCACCACCTCGCCCGAGATCGCCTGGGACGCCTTCATGACCGAGGCCATGTCGAGCGACTCGGAGGGGCGCGACGAGGTGGTTTCGCGGTGCGTGCCGGCGAAGGCGGCGTCGAGCTCGGGGAGCTCCGGGAACTGCAGGCGGAGGTACTGCAGCTTTCGCTTCGCTCCCCACCGATAGTAGAGGTGCTGCGCGGCCCGGAGGTAGGCTTCGCCCGCTTTCGGCACGCCCGCCGACCCGAGGTAGCGCGCTGCCGCTTCGTTGGCGAGGGCCTCGTCGCGGACGAAGCCGCTCTGGCGCGCCGCTTCGATCGAGGCGTCGTACAGCGAGAGAGCGCGCTGCATCGCGCCGGAGCGCGCCGCGAGCTCTGCCTCCATCAAGAGCCGCAGGTGCTCGAAATTTTCGGCGCAGTGCGCCGCCCAGCGCGTGAACTGCGCCAAGATCTCGCGCAGCCTCTGCTCGAAGTCCGCCGCGACCCGTGGCGCCGCGCCGACGAGCAGCGCGGAGCGCGTCAGGAACGCGATCAGCCGGGCGCGCACCAGCTGCGGCAGGGACATCGACGAGGCGAGGATGGCTTCGTGAGAAATCACGTGCTCGAGCGCGCCCTGATAGTCGCCGTACAAGAAATGAATCTCGGCCTTGTAGATGTGGAAGTTCGCGATGCCGGTGATGAACCGCCGCTCCAGCATGCCGGCCACGCAATCGAGCTCGTCGAAGCCGTCGTCGCTCAGCGAGAAAGCATCGCGCGTGAGCCCCTGGAAGTTCAGCTGCATCTGCAAAAACAGCCGGCCCGAGTCGAACGAGTCCTGGTACTTGCAGTCGCGCACGATCGTCAGGTACTTGCGTTGCTCGGCGGTCGCGGTCTCGAGGTCGAGCTTCGGATCCCAGATCACGCAGTCCTGAGCGCTGTAGGCGAGGTACAGCAGATCGCCGGACTGGTAGCCCGCCTCGATCCCGCGCTGGAACCAGGGCGTCATGCTGGTCCAGTGGTGCGTCCAGTGGTGGATGAACATCGCGTACAGGTAGATCACCCGAGACTTGAGCCGGATGTCCTCGAACTGCTCGTTCATCGACACGGCGAGCTTGCCGAACTCGTAGCCTTGCGCCGGATCGTCGAGCGCACCGCACAGCAACATGCCGTGCGCGGCGTAGGCGAATGCCGATTCGGGGCTGTTGCCGTGCTCGAGCGAGAGGTTCACGGCCTTCAACACCAGATATGGAAACAGGTTGCCGCTCGCCGACAGGAACGCGGCCGGGAATATCTCCATCAACAGCTCGATCGCCACGAGCTTTTGCGGGTCGGTCAGCCGCGGCGCGTGGATCAGCTCTCGGATCGAGCGCCCGGCCAGGTTCGCGTTGACGCGCTCGAGCTCGAGCTCGATCGTCTCCTGGCTCGGATCTTCGCTGGTGGCGATGTCGAGCAACGAAAGGCCGGCGATTGCGGCCTGGATCGACTCGCGCATCTTCCCGGTCGTCGCGTACTGCCGCGTGCGCTGGGACAGGACCTTGGCCTTGTCGAGGTTCGTGCGCGCGCGGGCGAGCATGAGCTCGACCCAGGCTTCGGCCTCTCGGTGATCGCCGGTCAGGTAGGCGCACTGCTGGTAGTCGCGCGCGAGCGCCAGGCTGAGCTCGTACTCCGACTCCCAGCGGTCCTCCGGCAGCAGCTCTTGCCCGTTCCCGAACAGCTCGAGCGCGGGATCGTACGCGGCGGAGGCCATGGCCTTGCGTCCGGCGCGCAGGTTCAACCGCGCAAGCTCGAGGCGCTCGGTGCGCGATTCGAGCAGCCGCCGCCCCGCGTTCAGGTGCCCGGCGATTTCGAGCAGGCGCTGCTCGAGCTCGGCCTCGCTCGCGTGACCCTGCATCGACCGCCCGATCGACAGGTGAACCGCCTGCTTGCGGTCCCGGTCGATCAGCGCATACGCGGCTTGCTGCACGCGATCGTGCTGAAAGCGGTAGCTCGGGTTGAAGTCGGGTTCGAGACCCGCGGCCGCGTTCCCGCCACTTCGCTCCGAGCGGGCAGCGCTCTCGTCGAGGCCAACCAGCTTGTATTGCTCGTTGGTCGGCACCAGCACGCCTTGCTTGACCGCGGCTTGGAGCCGCGCCGCCGTGGCGGACGGTGAGCGCTCGTCGATCACGGCCAGCGTGCGGAGCTCGAAGGAGCTGCCGATGCAGGCCGCGAGCTCCAGCACCTGCTGCGTGGCCTCCGGCAACCGGCGCAACCCCCCGGCGACGAACTCGACCACGTTTTCGCTCACGCCCTTGCGACGAACCGCGTCGAGGTCGAAGCTCCAGCGCCCGGCCGCGCCGTCGAAGCGGATCGAGCCCTCGTCGGCTAGCTCTTGCAGCAACGCACGCACGAAGAACGGGTTGCCATGGGCCTTCTGGAACACCACCTCCGAAAGCTCGGCGACGCCTTCGGGCTCGCGGTGCAGCGCGTCCGCCAGCATTCGTGTGACGGCGGGGAGCTCGAGAGCGTGCAGGGAAAGCTCGGTGACGTTTCGCGTCTTCCGGACCTGGTCGAGCATCAGGCTCAGCGGGTGGCCCGCGTCGACCAGGTTCTTGCGGAACGCGCCGATCACCAGCAGGCGGTGCATCTCGCGGGCCGTGGTCAGGCGCTGCAGCAGGCTCAGCGTCGGCGCGTCGCTCCATTGCAGGTCGTCCATCAGCACCACCAGCGGGTGGTCCGCGGTCAAGACCTTGACGAAGCTCACGAACGCGAGCTGAAAGCGGTGTTGCGCTTCGGTCGGCGGCAGCTTGGCGAGCGGGGGGCAGGGGCCGGTCACGAGCTCGAGCGCCGGCACGAGCTCGACGATCAGGCGGAGCGAGGGGCCGAGCGCTTCGTTCAGCGCCCCGCGCAACGCATCGAGGCGCTCGCGCCGCTCGCCCAGCAGCTGATGAACCAGGCCGTCGAAGGCGCGGGCGAGCGCCGAGTACGCGCCGCTCTGCTGGAATTGTTCGAACTTGCCGGCGACCAGGTACCCGCCCCTAGCCGCGATCGACCGCGTGAGCTCGCCGGCCAGCGCCGACTTGCCGATACCGGAAGCCCCGCTCAAAAAGCACACTTCCGTGAGGCCCGAGGCCGCGTCCTGGAAACAGGACTCGAGCCGTGAGAGCTCGGCGTCCCGTCCGTAGAGCCGCTGTGGAATGCGAAAGCTCCGCGACACGTCGTGCTGGCCGAGCTCGAAGTCGTCGAGCCTTTGCTGTTCGACGAGCGCGTCGAGGCAGCGCCTCAAATCCGAGCTCAGCCCGTAGCTGCTCTGGTAGCGATCCTCGGCGTTCTTCGACATCAGCTTGAGCAGGATCGCCGACACCGCCGCTGGTACCTCCGGATTGACGCTCGAAGCCGGCGGCGCCGGCATGCTGATGTGACGGTGAACCCACTCGAGCGGGCTGTCGGCCGCGAACGGCAGCGTCCCGGTCGAGAGCTCGAAGAAGGTGACGCCCAGCGAGTAGTAATCGGACCGGTAGTCGAGGTCGCGGTTGGTGCGTCCGGTCTGCTCGGGGGAGATGTAGGGCAGCGAGCCCTCCAGGCGCTTCGACAGCGTGGTGCTCTGCCGTTCGCGGCGGAGCTCGGACGAGATGCCGAAATCGATCAGGCGCAGATCCGAGAAATCTTCGGGATCTCGCCGCGGCTGCACGAGGACGTTTCTCGGGACCACGTCCTTGTGCACGACCTCGCGTTGATGGAGCTCACCGAGGATCTCGGTCAGACGCAGCGCGAGCCGGAGGAACGGCACGAGAGGCAGGGGACGCCCCGCCCGCTCGCGCAGCAGATCCGCGAGGGACAGGCCGAAGGGCTCCATCACGATCGCCAGGCTGCCGTTGCCGTAGGTCTCGAGCGAGTGCACGTGGATCACGCCGCTCACCCCGCGCAAGCTTCTGGCGATCTGATATTCGCAGCGGAGCTCGGCGACGTCGCGCTTCGACGGATACTGTCCGCCGAGCGTCTTCAGCACCACCGACTCGCCATCGCGCTCGCGGGTCGCAAGCGCCACGATCCGCGGCCCCGACTCGTGAAGGCGCTTCACGATCCGGAAACCGGGGATGCTGAGGGACATGGGTCGTACGCGGCGCGGCCGCGGGAGCGAGCCTTTTAGACGTCGAACAGGCGCGCGAAAGTCGCAGCGTAGTCCTGCATCGCGGTGTGTCGCAACGGCCGACCGTGACCGCACAGCACGTGCTGGAACGAGAGCTCGCGTAGCCGCCGGAAATCGCCGGCCCCGGGCTCGTTCAGCTGGACCCAGGCCGGACCGAGGTTCGCGGGCGTGAAGAAGCCCAGCTTGGTCATGGTCTCGACCGTCGCAGGGTCGAAGAACTCGTCCGGCGCGACCCAGTTTTGGAGCGAGTCACAGGCGATCAGGATCCCGCCCTCGCGGTCGAGGTGCAGGATGCCCTCGGGCAGGCGCGTGGTCTGGAACTGAAACAGGCTGCAGTCCGAGAACGGCATCGGGCCGCCGACCCCGAGCTCGCGGCGGGTCCGCACCCCCGGCGGCTCCGGCATGCCGCCGAGCGCCCAGAACTCCGGCGCGTAGCGGTGAAGGTAAAACGAGTCGTCGTGGCCGTGCATCGAGCCCAGACGGACCAGGTGAGCGACGGTCCCGAGGCGCTCGAGCTGGGCGAGACCTGCCTCGTCCAGACGTACGGCGTTGATCAGCGTGAGCGCGTCGCCGTCGCGGACCACCGTCATGTTGCGGCTGAATTGCCAGGCCGAGCCGAAAAACTCGCCGCGCATCGTGCCCGTGACCAGGAATACGTCGGGGAACACCTCGTCGAGCTCGCCGTGCGGCATCGAGGGAGCAAAGTCGGTCATCCGGGGTCAGCGAGCTTTCTCTCCTTTTCGAGAGGTGTCAATGCCCGCCATGATAGCCGGCGAAGCACGATGACCGGGAACGATTTTCTCATCAGCCGTAACAGGGGCAACGACTACTACGCGGTGTGGCGCTTCGATCCGCGCGCGCCCGAGGTGTTCACTCGGACCCAGCCCGAGCGCGAGACCAAGTTCGACCGCCGCCATCACCTGGCTCAGGCCGGCGCGTACCTGCTCGAGTGGGGGCCGCTCACGCTCGAAGAGTACGCGCCGTCGTTCCCTTATCGTCTGTTCGAGTTCGAGCCCGCGGCCGCCGATCCGCTCAGCGCCGAGCGCAGCGTCCAGAAGGGCCTCTGGTCGAAGCAGAAGTTCTGGGGTTATCGCGCAGATTTCGGGAACCCGGCGGGCCGCGAGCGCCAGTATGCGACGGAGCGCGAGCTACAGCTCCTACCGCTCGGCGGCTTCGTGCTGCACCTGATCCTGACCGCGGGCCGCGGCACGTTTCACCTGTGGAACTTCGATCCGGCGCCCACCGCTCCCGGCACCGCGGATCCGTTGCCGGTGGCGTATTCACCGATGGGCGCCTTCGAGACGATCCAACACGGTACCGAGTTGCTCGCGCTCGGTGACTACGTGCTGACTCGAGACGTCGCAAGCTCCGACTTCGCGCTGTGGAGCTTCGATCCGCAGGACAAGATGCCGCTGTCCCGCCCGGTGCTCACGCGCGGCAACTGGGCCTCGAAGCGCATCGATGCCACCCACGAGCTCGTGGTGGTCGGGAAGTACATCCTCGATTTCGAGCCGAAGACGCTCGCCTACCGCGTCTGGCAGTTCGACCCGACCGCACCCGACCCGCTCGGTGAACGTCCGCTCTGCGAGGGCACGTTGCCGGCCGCGCCGCCCGGAGATCCGGCGCGCTTCGACGAAGGCACGCGGTTCGTCGGGGTTCAGACCAGGCTGCCGCTCCGCGCCGAGCAGACGTCAGAGCCCGGTACGCTCGATTTCATGCGCTCGAAGATCAAGCACGTCGTCTACTACATGCTCGAGAATCGCTCCTTCGATCACGTGTGCGGTTGGCTGTACGAGCACGGCGATCAGGGCGTCCACTACCTGCGAGCGCCCGGCGATTCGCGGCCCTACGACGGCGCGAGCACGGAGTACTTCAACCTCGACGAGCCCGGCGGCAAGGAGGTGCACCTGAAGAAGGCGCACGGGGGCAAGCTCGGTACGGACTACACGCTCGACGGCTTCGAGGACGACCCGTACCACGACGTGTCCGACATGATGCGGCACCTGTTCTTTCAGGATCCCGAGGGTTACGTGCGCCGGCGCACCCCCAACATGGGGGGCTTCGTCTGGAACAACGGCACGCCCGACGTGATGCAAACCTACACGCCGGAGCAGCTCCCGGTGCTGAACGGCCTGGCGCGGCAGTTCGCGATTTCGGACGCGTGGTTCTCGTCATCACCCGGCGCCACCGACGTGAATCGCGCCTTCGCCCTCACGGGCTCGGCGCTCAACATGCTCGAGAACTGGCAGAACGGCGCCGAGTACCAGTACTGGCCCGAGCGCCCGCACCGGGCCTCGATCTGGAAGACGCTGTGGACGAACGGCGTCACCGACTGGAAGATCTACAACGCCGTCGAGTGGATGACGTTCGTGTTCACCTACCACCTGTTCCTCGACGGTCAGATCCCGAGCGTGGATGCGAACCCGGCGAGTCACGTCGCCGGCATCGATCGCTTCTTCGACGACGCCCGGAACGGCACGCTGCCCGCGTTCAGCTTCCTCGAGCCGATCTGGATTTCGCTCACCGGCACGAGCTCGTACCACCCGGGCGGTGACTTGATCCCCGGCGAGCGGCAGCTGAACCGGATTTACGAGGCGCTCCGCGGCGGCAAGGGCTGGGACGAGACACTGCTCGTGATCTCGTTCGACGAGCCAGGCGGCATTTTCGACCATGTTCCGCCGCCGTACGCGGCCAAGGCCTGGCCCAACGACGTCCGCGACGGCTTCCGCTACGACCTGATGGGGCCGCGCGTTCCGGCGATCTTGGTCTCGCCCTGGATCAAGCCGCAGACCGTGTTCCGCTCGACCACGAGCGTCGCTTACGACTCGACTTCGGTGTTGGCCACGCTGCTCGAGTGGCAGGGTATCCCTCGCGAGCGCTGGTGCATGGGCGCGCGCGTGCAGCACGCCCCCACCTTCGAAGGCGTGCTCTGCGAGTCGTCACCCCGCAAAGATCATCCGACGTTCACCCCGCCGTACGATCAGGCTTACCCGAGCCAGGCTCGCGAGCCCGGGAACGCGCCCGTGCACGCCCTGCACCGGTTGATGGCGCCGCGCCTCCTGGTCGCGCTCGCAGGGGGCAAGCTCTCTCCGGCAGAGCTCGAGCAGGCGAGCGCCGAGGTGCTGAACGGCGCCAGGGATCTGCGCACCTTGCACCAGCGCATCACCCAGATCTCGAAGCGCTGGCGCTGAAGGTTATTGCGCGCCGTTCAAGCGGTAGCTCGCGCCGTTCTTCAGATCGGCCAGGTACAGGCGCCCATCGGGCCCGAGCGTGATGCCCCCCAGGCTCTGTTCCGGCAGATCGACCTCGGCGGCGCGCAGCAAATTGCCCGAGGTATCGAAGGCGTAGATGCGGTTCGTGGCGTTGTCGGACACGAACACCACGCCCCCGCCGAGCGCGATCCCGCTCGGTCGTTGCAGCGTGCCCGGCGCAACGACCTCTTCGAGGGTCGCGCCGTCCATCCGCGCGTGCCGGACGATCGGATCGTAGGTCGGCACCTCGCCATTCTCGACGCCGCTGTCGATGTCGAGCCGCACCACGCGCTCGTGCCCGGAATCCACCGCGTAGAGCCGCCGGTTTTGCTTATCGAGGACCAAATGGCTCGGTAGCTCGGGGACCCGTAGCAGCTCCCCTTCGACGTAGCGCGCCATCTCGCCGTCGGAGTGATCTTCCCCGCCGATCACGTGTGGCTCGTGGAAGTCGTAGCGATCGAGCGAGCCGAGCTGCCCGTTGAACAGCCAATAAACGTTGTCGCGCTCGTGGGCGATGCCCATGCCGAACGGCGTGTTGTGCAGCATGTCGAGGTGCGTGCCGTTCTGGTCCGGCTGCGGTTCCACCCCGAAAATCGTGGGATCCGACGACCAGAGCGTCGGGCCCATGTAGTCCACGGGATCGTCGTCGTAGTTGCCGGTGCGGTACTCGCTGCAGGTCGAAAGGTTGCCGTTGTCGCCGAAGGCGATCGCGGTCGGACGGCGCATGAAGTGCCAAGCGTTGCCGTCGTCCTTGACGACGGTGGTCGGTGAGCCGCCCGTGGCGCCCGTGATCAGCGCGATGCGCCCGGGGAGCGCGCGGCAGCCGGTGCTCACGTCCTCCGTGCAGGGCGCGTCGGTCGGAAACTGCCGCAGCACGACCCACAGCTCGCCTTCCCGCAGGGGATCGAAGGCGAGAGCCGTCGCGCTCAGCTTGCTCCCAGGCTGGAACAGCGTCGTGACCGTGAGCGGAGCATCCGACTCCTCACCGAAGACCCGCGCCAACACCTGTTCCGAAGCGGCGCCTCCCTCGGACGCGCTGGGCGCTCCGCCGCCGGCCGCGGTGCCCCCAGGGCCGCCTCCAGCGCTCGGGGAGCCGCCCGTGCCGCCCTCCAGCTCATCGGATTCGGGAGTCAGCGACTCCGAGCTACAGGAGAGGGCCAAGAGCAGCGTCGGTAGAAGGGCCAGGCGCACGGCCTAAGCCTGGGGCCGGACCCGGCGACTGTCAAAACCCCGAGGGTTCTGCGGATTCCTCCGGCGGGTCGCAGACCGGCGTTCCCGAGACTAGGCTCCGGCCCCGATGACCTCAATCGAACATCCCGATCGCGTCGTTCTGCATGTCGCCGGCATGGATCGCCCCGGTGTGACCGCTCGGATCATGAAGATCATCGCGGAAGAGAACGCGGAGCTCGTGGACATCGGTCAGTCCCAGCTGCACGGCTACCTCACGTTGTCCGCGATCGTGAATATTCCGAGTAGCTCCCGCGCGCTCCGCCGCGTGCTGTTCGAAGTCAACGAGCTCGGTGTGCGTTGCGAGGTCACGCCGTTTCGAGCCCCGGGTCCGGAAGTCGGTCACCCGCGCGGCGCGTCCTTGTGCGTGACCGTGCTCGGGCCGCTCGCCGACGGCAGCGCTGCCTCGCGCATCACGGGCTTCATGGCCACCCAGCACATGAACATCCGCGAGATCCGCTCGCTCAGCGAGCCCGAGCTGTCGGGGCTCGAGCTGATCGCCGACATGCCGCCCGGCACCGAGCTCGCGCCGAAGCAGCTGCTCGACCTGCGCGGTGCCTTCTTGCGTATGGGCATGGAGCTCGGCGTCGACCTCGCCGTGCAGAAAGACGACCTGTTCCGGCGCACCAAGCGCCTGGTCTGCATGGACGTCGATTCCACCTTCGTTCGTGGGGAATTCATCGACGAGCTGGCGGAGCTGGTCGGGGTCAAGCCCCAGGTCGCCGAGATCACGGCGCGCGCCATGCGCGGCGAGCTCGATTTCAAGCAGGCGCTCGCCGAGCGCGTGAAGTTGCTCGAAGGCCTGCCGCTCGACCACGCGCTCACGCTGCTCGAGAAGATCGAGCTCACGCCCGGCGCCGATCGCTTCGTGAAGGCCCTGCGCAGTCTGGGCTTCCGGATCGGGCTCGTGAGCGGCGGCTTCACCGTGTTCGTTGACGAGCTGAAGCGGCGCTACGGCCTCGACTTCGCGTTCGCGAACGAGCTCGAGATCCGCGACGGCAAGTTGACGGGCCGCGTTCAGGGCACGGTGGTCGACGGCGAGCGCAAGGCTCAGGTGCTGAAGGACATGGCGCAGGTCTACAACTGTCGCCTCGAGCAGACGGTCGCCGTCGGCGACGGTGCGAACGACATGCACATGCTCCAGACAGCCGGGCTCGGCATCGCCTTCCGCGCCAAGCCCAAGCTCCAAGAGGTGGCGCACATGAGCCTCAACCACCACGAGCGGCTCGACACGCTGCTCTACCTGATGGGCTTCGACGCGACCGAGCTCGGGTTCTGAGCCGCGGGCACACCCGCGCCTACCTATTTGGCGTCGGACCCCGGGCCAGGGCGCTCGGGCCTCGGATCTCTCTTGCCCGAAACGGCGCAGGTGAGAAAAGCTCCGGGCTCGTGCGCGCTTCGCTGATTTGCGCGGTGCTGTTGCTCGGGGGCTCGGTTGCCCGGGCGCAGTCACCCATTGCGCCGGGCTCTGTCTCTGCGACCGGGCTCCCGGCGCGTCCGCTTTCGCAGGAGATGGGGCCGCCGCTCCCGCCTTCGAGCGCGTCGAGCGCGCCCGCTGCGCCGGACAGCGCCGCTCCGGCCGTCACGGCTGCGCCTGCTTCTCCGCCGCGGGCTGCGCCCGTCCCCGAGCCGCCGGCAGCGCCCGCTCCCCCGCCGCCGGCAGCGCCGGCTCCTCCGCCACCGGCTGCGCCCGCTCCATCCGAGCCGGCCCCGGTCGTGAGCGTGGCCCCGACGCCGGTCGCCGCTCCGCCGATCGTCGTCACCCCGCCGCTGCTCGTTCCTTCGCCGCTCGTCTTGCCTCCCGTCTCGGCCGCGCCGCCGCCGGCCGCCGTCCCCGCCCCTTCGGCATCGGCAGGCAAGCTCGACAAATCGGGCGCGGTGCGGATCGATGAAACCACGGTGTTCACGCTGCGCGCCGCGCGCGGCAGCCAATCCGCCGCGGACCGCGCGCGCTTCGCCGAGGGCAAGCTGCTCGCGGCCGTCAAGGACGAGCGTTCCAAGGACGTGCGCGTCGTGCGCGAGGCGGATACGGCCGTGATTTACGCCGGGCCCGTGCCGATCATCACGCTCGTCAAGGAAGACGCCGAGCTCGCGGGTGACATGTCGCTCGACGTCTACGCGGGCTCCCTGGCGGCGGAGGTGCGCAAGGCGCTGGAAGCGGAGCGCGAGCGCAGCCGGATCGAGCACAAGGTCTTCGCCGTCTCGGTCGGCGTGCTGTTCGCGCTGATCGCGCTGTTCCTGGTCAAGAAGCTGGGAGAGTTCGCGGATCGCGGGCGCGAATGGCTCGATACCCACGGCGACCAGATGCTCGCGATCCGCGTCCAGCGCATCGAGCTGGTGCGCCCGGCGACCCTGCGCAGCGCCACCTTGATCTTGCTCGGTCTGACCAAGCTGCTCGGTCAGTTCGGGATCCTGTTCGCGTGGCTCGTGTTCGTGCTGTCGCAGTTCGAGTCGACGCGGCACTACACGAGCGAGCTCACGGCCTTCTTGGTCCAGCCGTTCTCGGCGCTCGTCTCGCGCGTCGCCGCGGCCGTGCCGCTGGTCGTGTTCGGCGCCACCACCACGCTGGTAGTGTTCGTGATGGTGCGCTTCATCGGCCTGTTTCTGGCCAGCGTGGCGCGAGGCGAGGCGACGCTGAGCTGGTTGCCGGCGGACCTGGCCGGCCCCGTCAGTGTCCTGGTCCGCGTCGGGATCGTGATTTCGGCGCTGGTCTTCGCGGCGCCGATCGTGACCGGCGGCACCGACGGCGCCTTCGCGCGCGCGGGGCTGATTGCGCTGGTGGCGATCGGCCTTTCGTCTGCGCCGTTGCTCGCGACCGGTATCGTCGGCACCGTGATGGTGTTCGGCAGACGGCTGCGCGTCGGCGAGCACGTGCAGCTCGGCGCCCGCGTCGGACGCATCGCCGCCTTGGACCTGTTCGACTTTCGCCTCGAGACCCCGGATCGCACCGAGATCCGCGTGCCGCATCTGGTGCTCTTGCGCGAGCCCTTGACCCGGCTCGGGCTGCGCCCGCGGCTGTTCGTCGACCTCATCGTGAGCGCGACCGCTTCCCCGACGGCGGTGGTGCGGCTGCTCGAAGAGGCGGCCGCCAACGTGGGCCGCGAAGTCTCGGTCGAGCTCTCGACAGTGGACGGTAGCGGTATTCGCTACCGCGTCGGAGCCACCTGCGACTCGCTCGACGCGCGTTCGGAGCTCGCCAAGTCCCTGCTCGAGGCCCTCGCCGCGGCGGCCGTCTCGCTCGGACGCGGCTCCGCGCATCTGGGTTCTCCGTGACCGCGACGTCGCTGCTGCTCGGCCTGCTGCTGCTCTCGTACGTCGGCAGCATCCTGGCCGGAAATCGCACGATCCGCGGCTTCGGGCTGCCGTCGGGAGCCGAGTATTTGCTGCTCGGGTTCGTGCTCGGCTCGCACGTGCTCGGGCTGATGAATCGTTCCCTGGTCGGCAGCTTCGAGCCGATCCTGATCGTCGGCGCCGCCTGGCTCGCGCTGGTGGCGGGCGTCAGTTTCCCGCGGGTCGGTGAGCGGCGGGTGCGTCTGCCGCGCGCGCTCGGCGGCGTGGTGCTCTCGGCGTTGATAGGCGCTGGAGTCGCGGGCGGCGTGTACCTGGTGCTCACGGCGCTCGGCCAGTTCGCGGTGCTGGAGCGTTGGCTGTTCGCCGCCGCGGCCGGCGCGGTCTCGTGCGAATCGACGCGCCACGCCCTGCGCTGGGTGGTAGAGCGTCACGGAGCGAGCGGCCCGCTCTCGAACGCGATCGCGGATCTCGCGCGGGCGAGCTCGCTGGTGCCGCCCGCAGCACTCTCGGTGCTGTTCGCGGTCATGCCTGCGGCAGGGCTCGAGAGCGTGAGCATCGGGGCGCGCGTGGGGATCACGCTCGGCATCGGCGGCTTGCTCGGCCTGGTCGCGACCCTGTTGCTCGGTCGGGAATTCCGGCGTGACGAGAGCTGGGGCATCCTGCTCGGTACCTCGCTGCTCGGCATGGGCGTCTCGGAGCGGCTCGGCCTGAGCGCCGTCGCGACCAGCTTCATGATGGGCCTCACGGTCGCGCTCGTCTCGCAACACCGCACCGAGCTCAAGGCCATGATCGCGCCCACGGAGCGGCCGGTGATGTTGCCGATGACCGTGCTGGCCGGCGCCTTCGTGGAGGTCGATCCGGCCACCTTCATGCGCTGGGTGCTGGCGGTCGCCATCTTCGGGCGGCTGGCGCTCGAGCTCTTGCGCGGGCTGTTGCTGTCGTTCGTGCTCAAGGCGCCGCGCGGCTCCTGGGTGGTGCTCGGCCTCGGCATGGCCTCTACCGGGCCGCTGTCGGTCGGCTGCGCGGTCGCGATCGCCGCGCGCTTCCCCGACACCCTCGGCCCCAGCGCGCTGGTGATCGCCGCCGCCGGCGTGCTCGCGGGGGAGCTGGTCGGGCCCTTGTCGCTGCGCCGCGCTCTCGAGCGTGCCCATGAAATCAACGAAGATTCGCTGATCCCGCCGCCCGTGAGGCCGAGCCTCGACGATGCGAACCGGAGGAGCATGCCATGAGCGGCCACGGTGGGGGCGCGCCCAAGAACAGCGTGACGCGCGCCGTGCAGCTCTTGGCGCTGGTGGTCGTCTTCGGGCTCTTGTATTGGGCGACGCGCTTTCAGCCCTCGACCGAGTCACGGCTCGAGCTCGTGGCGGCGATCGGCTTCTTGCTGCTCGGCGGGACGCTCTTGAGCGAGCTCGTCGAACCGCTCGGGCTCCCGCACCTCTCCGGCTATCTGCTGGCGGG
>JAICQO010000168.1 GCA_025937835.1 Polyangiaceae bacterium | reverse complement strand
GGCGGCCTGACGCTCGGCCTCGGACAGCGCATTGCGGAGCTCGGCGCCGAGCTGCTCGCGCAGGGCGCCCAGGGCCTGCTCGGCGCGGTCGCGCTCCGCGTTCTCGGTGATCTGGATCGCCTCCTGGATCTTGGCTTCGGCGGTGGCCTTCAGCTCCACCAGATCGGCGTTGCGCGCGTCGAGATCGGCCTTGAGCCGATCGGCCTTGCGCTTGAAGTCGTCCGCGCGCTTGCCGGCGGCTTCCTTGTCGTTCTTCAGCGCGTCGTTGGTGCGCGTGAGCTCGAAGACCTGCTTCTCGAGCTCGACCTGACGCTCGGCGAGATCCGCCTTGTCGCGCTCCAGGTTGAGCGCGCCGTCGCGCAGCGACAGCAAATCCTTGTCGCGGTGGGTGAGCTGGTCCCTGAGGTCCAGCATCTCCTTGTCCTTGCGGTTCAGCTGCTCCCGCAGATCCAGGAGCTCGCGCGCGCTGCCCCCGGTCTTGGCGCCGGTGGCGAGCTTGGCCTTCGCCTCGTCGAGCTCGCGCAAGAGCTTCTGCACTTGCTGGTCGCGCGAGCCGTCCTTGCGCTGCGCCTCTTCGAGCTCGGCGATGCGGGCCTCGGCCGCGCGCGCCTCCTCTTCGAGATCGTTGATGCGCTCGCGCTGGCGCTCGAGCTCGGCGCGGAGCCGCGGGTTGTCGACGTCACGCAGGCTCGGCGGGCCCGCAGACACCGAGCTCGGCCGCGGCGGGCGTTCGCTCACGCGCGGCAGGTTCGGCGCGGGAACGGAGTCGGCCAGCACGTCCGCCGGGATCAGCCCGAGCGCGCTGGCGTAGGGGCGCGTGTCTTCTTCGGGGCCCTGGGCCTCGGGGCTCTGCGGCGTGTCGATCGACTCCGGCTGCTCGCGGAACATCGCCGCCGACACGGAGAAGCGGGCCACGGTCTCTTCTTCCGCGCCCTGGTTGTCGCCGATCGGGGCGACCGAGGGCGGCAGGTCGACCTCGGCGTCGGCCACTTCGATGGCGTCCTCGTCGGGAGGCAAGCTCTGCAACACCGCGACCTCTGCCGGGTCGGGAGCGGGAGCCGCCGACGAGTGGTTCGGCTTCTGGGGCGCGACGCTGCGCACCCTCGGCATCGGCGCGCTCATGATGTCGGCGTCGGACAGGTCGACGCTGGGGGCGCCGAGGCCGACGTCGGTCTCGATCATCGACTCCTGCTCCGCGCCACCGTCCGCCGAGCCCTCGAGCTTGACGAAGGCCTGAATGTGTTCGAGCAGGGTGCCGAAGCCGATCGGCTTGTGCACGTAGTCGTCGGCGCGCGTGCGCAGCCGCTTGTGCTGCTCGAACGTCTCGTCCGTAGACTCGGTGCTCATGATGATGAGCGGGACGTTCTTCAAGCTGGGGTCGCGCTTCAGCTTGTTGCAGACCGAGAAGCCGTTCATCCGAGAAAGCTCGATCGCGAGCAGGATCAAATCGGGCTTCTGTTGGGCCGCGGTCTGCAACCCCACGTTGGCGTCGTCCACGACCGTGGTCTCGCACCCGAGCCTTCCGAGCCCACTCCGCAGCTCTTCGGCGAATCCCGAATCGTTCTCGAACACCAGGACTTTCGTCGACATGAGCCGCCCCACGATAACGAGCGCCGGAGGAGCGGTCAAACTCCGGATTTGTCTGTGAGTTTCAGGCCTTCGGGCTGCGGCTCGCCTTCTCGGCGTGGCCGCTCGTGCCGGTGCGCTTCGCGAGCACGTCCAGCACGCCGCGGACGTCGAGGCCGCGCTGTCTTAGCCCGACCAGGACGTGAAACAGCAGATCCCCGGCCTCGCTGAGCACCCGCTCGTCGCTCTCGCCTGCGATGGCCCGCGAAAGCTCGTCGGCTTCTTCGCGGATTTTGGAGCCAATCTTGGCCGGCCCTCCGTCGAGCAGGGAGCGCGTGTAGCTCTTCTCGGCGGTGCTCTGCTGGCGCGCTTCGATCACGGCCTCGAGCTCGTGCAGGAACGGTCGCGCGTCGACCGGCTGCTCCCGCCACTCGCCGTCCTCGTACTTACGGAAGAAGCAGCTCGGCCGCCCGGTGTGACAGCTCGGGCCGTCGGGATCCACCAGCAGGAGCACGGTGTCGGCGTCGCAGTCGCACAGCACGGAATGCACGCGCAGCACGTGCCCGCTGGTTTCGCCCTTGGTCCACAGCGCCTTCCGGCTGCGGCTCCAGAAGGTGGCGTTGCCGGTCGCGAGCGTCCGCTCCAGCGCTTCGCGGTTCATGTAGGCAACCATGCGGATCTGTCCGGTCAAACGGTCCTGAGCGATGGCAGGAAGCAGACCGGAAGTAGCGTCGAAAGTGAGTTCCACGGCGGCCGGAGCCTAGTACGCTCGACCGCGTGCGCAGGTCCGGGAGCACGCTCGAAGGGGGTCCGGAACCCCCCGTTTCTCGCGAGCTGGGGGCAAGCCCCCTCGTTGCTGGCTCGTAACCCATTGTAATCACGTGATTATTCGATGGCTCGCTTCGTGCTTTCCCTCTGCGCAGGTTTCTACCGGCGTTCGCGCCAGGAGCTCCGAATGAAGCGTTCGCTCTCTCTCACCCCTGTCAGTGGCCTCGTGCTCCTGGCTTCGCTCGGGCTCGCCGGTTGCTCCGACGACTCGTCGCCGGACACCTCGGGC
The DNA here is from genome assembly GCA_025937835.1 of Polyangiaceae bacterium. Taxonomy (GTDB): domain Bacteria; phylum Myxococcota_A; class Polyangia; order Polyangiales; family Polyangiaceae; genus PMG-095. The sequence goes on along the minus strand of JAICQO010000168.1, from coordinate 4,602 downwards.
GTCACCCGGGTTGTCTACGCCGTGAGGCAGCACACCGAGCTCGACGGCGCCGAGATCCGGATCGACGTCGCCGGCGGCATGGGTCAGGTGATGGACTACGGGCGCTTCGTCCCCGGTGGCCGGCTCGAGCTGTTCGACCTCACCACGGGCAAGGTCGAAAACATCATCGCCGACTATCCGACGGCCGACGTCTCGAGCGTCGACGTGAGCCACGACGCGACCAAGGTCGTGTTCACGATGAAGCGCGGCGAGAACGACGACTACCACGTGTACTGGGCGCCGCTCACGCCCGACGCCGGTCGCTTCGCCGTCACCCAGCTGACGTTCGGCCCCTACGACGATCAGAACGCGATCTTCCTCGCCGGCGGCCGCATCGCCTTCACCACCAACCAGCCCTACACCGAGATGGGCACGCGCGCCGACGAGTACAACCACGGCCGGGTCGTGACGCAGCTCGCGACGATCACGCTCGAGGGCGGCGACGCGGACCGCAAGCTGTGCTCGCAGAACCTCTCGCACACGGTGACGCTGTTCCCGACCCACGACGGCCGCGTCGGGTTCTCGCGCTGGGAGCACCTCGAGAACGTGAACGACGTGAAGCTGTTCACGATGAACCCCGACTGCACTCAGATGGTCGCCCTGGGCGGGCAGCACGGCAAGCCGGCCAACTCGCTGGTGCAGGTGGCCGAGTCCGAGACGCCGAACGTGTTCTATGCGATCGCCACCGAGCGCGAGAACACGATTCAGGCCGGTGCCCTGGTGCAGCTCGACGCCCGCTCGGCGCACGACGAGCTGGTCTTCGACGAGGAGAAAGAGGCCTCTGCCGCCTACTCCAACCTCACGCCGGACGTGCCCACCGACGACGCCCCTTCCGCGGATCTGATCGGACGCTACCGCTCTCCGAGCGCGCTCCCCGACGGCAACGTGCTCGTGTCGTGGGCGCAGGGGCCCGTGAACGAGATCAACGAGCTGATCCGCACCCCCCCCGACTACGGCGTGTTCGTGTTCGACATGAAGAGCCGCAAGCCGCAGCTCGTGCAGAACTACGAGGGGAGCTGGGAGCTCTACGCCAAGCCGGTGATCGAGCGCGCCGCGCCGTACCTGATCGAGCCTCGCCAGGACGCAGTGGATGCCAGCTTGCCCGCGACCTTCGGCTCGATCGACGTGACGCTGACCTCGCTCGGCTCGAAACACGGGGAGCGCGTGAGCGGCGCGCAGTTCGACAGCACGCCGATCGAAGAGGCCCTCGGTCACGCCAAGAAGGTGCGCATCATCGAGGGCTTCTCGAGTGAAGCTGCGAACCAGACCATGTTCGGTCTGACCATGGCCGAGGGCGCCGCGCTGCTCGGCGAGGCTACGGTGGAGAGCGACGGCTCCTGGCTCGCGGAGATCCCGCCCTACGTGCCCGTCCATCTGCAGCCGATCGACGAGTTCGACCTGTCGATCCGCAGCCAGACCACCTGGATCCAGGGCATGCCCGGCGAAGGCCGCGTCTGCGGCGGTTGCCACGAGGACCGCACGGGCAAGAACGTCGGTGCAGCTCAGGCCCTGACGGCGGCCTCCGGTCGCGGCGCCGAGAAGTTCATCGTGCCGGTGGTGCAGCGCACCGAATATCCGTGGGCCTACGCCGACGACGCGGCGAACCCGAACGAGATCCAGAAGGTGCTCGATGCCAAGTGCTCGAGCTGCCACAACGAGACCACCAACGGCAACGCTCCCCAGGAGTTCTACACGGTCACGTTCACGAACGAGATGACCATGGAGCAGACCGAGTACCAGCTGCCGCGCCTCGATCTGTCGTCGCGTCCAATCACCGTCACCTACGACCGCGAGACCCGCACCTATCCGGCCAGCTACGTCTCGCTGTTCTACCCGGCGGCCATGGAAATGGAGATGGAAGACGCCGAGATCACCGGCACGCTGCCGCCGAAGTGGGCGTTGCCGAGCGACGCCCGCAACAGCGCGTTGATCGAGAAGCTGAACGTCACCTCCTCGCTCACGCCGACCAAGTACGCCTGGCCGCTCGGCGAGGCTTTCTCGGATCCGAACATCGCCGGCGGCTCGCGCACCGATCACGCAGCGGCGTCAGGGCTCACCCGCGACGAGCTCAAGATGCTGATCCGCGCCATCGACATGGGCGGCCAGTTCTACGCACGCCAGAACACGGCCTTCCAACCGTTCACGAACGACCCGGTCGCCGGGAAAGAATACTGAAGCCGTGAAGCTCCAAGAGTCTTGCCCAGATCACGATCGGCGCGGGCGGCCCAACCCCAACGAGAAATCCGGCGAGGCCGGCGCCGGCTGGCTTCAGCAGAGAGAGACGCGAGACGGTTCAGGAACCGAAACACAACACAAGAAACGGATCACCATGATGACCATCGGTCGTACCCTGCTCGTGACGGCGCTCGGCGCCGGGCTCCTGGCCTCTTCGCCGGTCTCCGCACAGGAGGCGCAACCGAAGAGCGAGCGCGTGCTGCAAGGCCGCGCCAAGTTCTACGATAACCTGAAGCCCAACTCGCTCGAGGACGTGACGCCACGGCGCACGCTGCTGGCGTCGCTCAAGGCCAAGAACATCTCGCCCTCGAAGATCTGGAAGGTGCTCGAGCACGGCGAGAAGGTCGAGTGTCTGGCCTGCATCCCGTACGTGAGCAAGCTGCTCTACAGCTCGGAGGCCAAGAACCGCGAGATCAGCGCGTGGTGGCTCCGGCGCCGGATCTTCGGCGTATTCGGGCCGGGGCAGATCTACTCGCAGGTCGTGGACAAGCTCAAGACCGGCACCGATAACGAGCGCGCCTACGCCGCGGACGCAGTGGGCGAGTTCTTGAACCCCGCCGGCGTGAAGCACGTGGCGCTCGCCGCCGTGAGCGACGCCTCGCCCGCAGTGAGAATGTCGGCGGTCAAGGCGCTCGAGCGCCTGAATCAGGAAGGCCCCGACGGCGAGCTCGGCCGTGCGCTCGAAGACACCGACGTCGCGGTCAAGCTCTCGGCGCTGCACGCAGCCGGTCGAGTCAACGTGTTCTCGAGCATCGACAAGGTCGTGGCGCTGCTTGGAGACGACTCGCCGGACGTGCGCAAGCGCGCGGCCGAGACGCTCGGCTCGATGCGCGTCGGGGACGCGGTGGTCGGCTTGATCGCGCTCGCAGGAAGTGACGAAGAGTCGGACGATGTGCGCGCTGCGGCGATTTGGGCGTTGGGCCAGATCGGCGACCCCGAGGCCCGTTCCACGGTGCAAGAGCAAGCCAAGAGCCCGAGTGAAACGGTGCGGAGCGCGGCGGCGGTCGCGCTGCTCCGGCTCTAATCGACGCCAGTCGGGGACGGCGCTCTCACACGTGACACGGGTGCTGAGCGCGCCGGACCCGTGTCTTTTCGTAACCTCGTGATAGCCTCTCGCGTCATGCATTTCACCGGCGTTACCGGCGCCGTGCTCGCCCGGGTTGCGCTGTGTTCGTCCTTCTTCGTCGCGCTCGGGGGCTGCTCGGAGCGTGAGGACGAGCCGGCGGAGACGACCTTCTACTCGCGTCGCGTCGAGCCGATCCTCCACGAGTCGTGCGCGGCGAGCCCGACGCGCTCGGGTTGCCACGTGAAATCCGAGGATCAGCGCCACGCCCTCGGCAACCTGAGCGTCGACACCTACGAGGACCTCGCGCTGCGGCGCGATTTGCTCACGACCTACGGCCCCTACGGCGTGCCGGGGCTGCTGCTCAAGGTCGTGCCCGACTTCAAGATCGGCCTCACGTCGTGGAAGTCGGTCGAGCCGGTGACGATCACGACGCGCATCGCACACGTCGGCGACCAGGGCATCGACTTCACGAGCCCCGGCTTCACCACGATCGACAGCTGGATCAGGAACGGCGCTGCCGAAAACAACGCCACCATCGACCACTCTGCGCGGGCGAACGGGCCGTGCCCGACCGCCGTGGGCAAGGACCCCGCCTTCGATCCCGGCAGCAATCCCGCGTCTGCGGACTACGCCGTGTTCACCTCGGGCGTGAACCTGATCCTGGGCGAGAGCTGCGCGGCCGGCAATTGCCACGGCGCGAAGGCCAACGCGCTGTACCTCACGTGCGGCACCTCCGACGAGCAGAGCCGCTGGAACTACTTTGCGGCCGCCGACTACATCTCGAGCGACCCGGAAGCGAGCGAGATCCTGCGGCGCGTGCTGGCCGGCACTTCGGGCGGGACCTACCACGAGGGCGGCGCGATCTTCGATTCGATCGAGGACATCCAGTATCAGAAGATCCTGGAGTGGGCTCGGGCCAAGGCCGGCCCGTCGCGCGTGCCGACGGATCCGGGCTTCGAGTTCTTCGCCGATCGCGTGCAGCCGATGCTCGTGAAGCGCGGCTGCATGCAGCTCAACTGCCACTCCGCGGCGATGTTTCACGACTACCGCCTGCGCGGGGGCTCGGGCGGCCATTTCGGTCTGGCACCGACGCGCAAGAACTACGAGCTCTCCCTGGAGCAGGTCGCGCTCGAGTCGCCGGATCCGCGCGCGAGCCGCATCATCCGCAAGAACCTGACGCCGGGTCTCGGCGGGATTCTGCATCGCGGCGGTCCGTTGTTCGGCAACGGCGCCACGTGCGACCTGGCCGCGGCCGAGACCGG
>JAICQO010000144.1 GCA_025937835.1 Polyangiaceae bacterium | reverse complement strand
GGTCATGGGCAGCCTCTTCGACAACGGCGTCTATCAGCGCTACCTCCGCGCGCGCGGCATGCACCAGGAGGTGATGCTCGGCTACTCCGACTCCGCAAAGGACGCCGGCGTGCTGGCGGCGGCCTGGGAGCTTTACGTGGCTCAAGAGCGGCTCGCCGAGCTCTCGCACGAGGCGGGCGTCGAGCTGTCGCTCTTTCACGGCCGCGGCGGCACCGTCGGGCGCGGCGGCGGCTCACCCGTGTTCCGCGGTCTGACGGCGCTCCCGCCGCGCACGGTCGGCGATCGGATCAAGATCACCGAGCAAGGCGAGGTCATCTCCCAGAAGTTCGGCCTGTCTCAGCTCGGCGAGCGCAGCCTGGAAGTGATGCTGACCGGGACGCTGATGGCGCGCACCGGGGATTTTCAGACGACGCTCGACGCGGCAACTCTTGCGAGTTTTCGCGCGGTGATGGACGAGCTCGCCGAGACCTCCCAGCGCACGTTCCGCGCGATGGTCCACGACGACCCGGCGCTGTTCGAGCTGTTCCTCACGGCGACTCCCGTGCGGGAGCTCGGGCGGGTCCACTTCGGTTCGCGCCCGGCCTACCGCGAGCGCGGCGCGGGAACGATCAAGGGCATCCGCGCCATCCCCTGGAATTTCGGCTGGACGCAGATCCGGCTGATGGCTTCCGCCTGGGTGGGCGTCGGCTCGGCGCTCGAACGCATCATCGAGCGCCCGGGCGGGCTCGAGCTCTTGAAGAGCATGGCCGAGCGCTGGCCGTTCTTCGACGACCTGCTCGACAAGCTCGAAATGGTGCTGGCCAAGGCGGATCTGGAGGTCGCGCGCCTCTACGTCAAGCGCCTGAAAGGCAACGACCGCGTGATGTCCGCGCTGATAGCGGAATTCGAGCGCACGCTGAAAGGCTTGCTCAGCATCCGCGGCCGCGAGCTCATCTACGGACACCGCTTTCTCAGGATGTCGCTGGCGATCCGCAACCCTTACGTGGATCCGCTGTCGCTCTTGCAAGTCAGCCTGCTCGAACGCAAGCTTGGTCTGCCAGAGGACCACCCGGACCGGAAGCTGATCGACGCCGCTCTCGGAACGACGCTGAACGGAATCGCTCAGGGTATGCGGAACACGGGCTGAAGTCCCCCGGCGACCGACGCCGAGCGTGGCAGAACCCGCACAACCCGACCGAGATCCGCTGCCGGAGACGCTGCGCGAGGGCCGCTACCGGCTGCTCGGCGTGATCGGCTCGGGCGCGCAGGCTCACACCTACGACGCCGTCGATACGCGCACGAACCACGCGGTCGCGATCAAGCGCTTCTCGGTGCGCGGCGCGCGCTCGTGGAAAGACGTGGAGCTCGCCGAGCGCGAGGCGCGCGTGCTCTCCGAGCTCTCACACCCCAACCTGCCGAAGTACATCGAGCACTTCGAAGAGGACGGCGCGCTCTACCTCGTGATGGAGAAGGTCGAGGGTCAGACGCTCGCCCAGCTCAAGCGCAGCGCGGGCTCGCTCGGCGCGCCCGAGCTCTATCGCTTCTTGAGCGACGCCGCCGAGATCCTCGGCTACCTGCACGGCCGAGCGCCGGCGGTGATCCACCGCGACATCAAGCCGCACAACGTGATCCGGCGACCAGACGGCTCGTTCGCGCTGGTGGACTTCGGCTCGGTGCGCGATCGCCTGCGCTCGGAAGGCGGGAGCACCGTGGTCGGCACGTTCGGCTACATGGCGCCGGAGCAGTTTCAGGGCCGCGCGCTGCCCGCGTCCGACGTCTACGGCGTGGGCGCGACCGTGATCGCCTGCCTGACCGGCGAAGAGCCGGAGAACCTGCCGCACAAGGGCCTCGCGATCGACGTGAAGAAGGCGCTCGGCTCGCACCGCGACCCGGCGTTCACCGGCTTGCTCGAGCGGCTGCTGGATCCGGATCCGGACCGCCGCGCCTCGAACCTCGATCGCGCCTTGACGGAGGCGTTCGGAAGCGCGCGCTACCGGGAACCAGCCCGCGCACGGCCGGAGCCCGAGCAGCGCGCCTGGGCCCCGCCGCCGGCAAGCCCCGGAGCTCCGATCGGGCCGCTGTTGGTAGTGATCGTCACGCTATCGCTGCTCGTGGCTCGGCTCGCGACGTTCGGCTTGTTCCGCGTCGCGCTGCCCGTGCTGCTCACGTTGTTGGCGCTGTTCTTCGGAGGCTCGCTCAAGAAGGCGGCCAGTCGCTGCATCGAGGTCGGTCTCGCCGGGGAAGACGGACTACGCCGCGCATCCCGGCGCGTCCGAGGCATCGACCCGCCGCCGAAGCGCCGCAAGCGCGGGCGCTACCGGGTCGCTCCGTCCAGGGTCTACGACACTGAGGGGGAAGAGGTAGAGGACGAGCGGGACTACGGGAAAGGCCGGACCTCACGCCCGGCCCGCGATAGATGATCAATCCGGGAGGTTTTTCTGGTCGCTTCACACTCCACTTCACAACTCGGCTTTTCGAAGCTAGACCATCTGGATGAGCGACACCATCGACCCGCTCGTAGCTCCGCTGCCGCCCGAGGTACCCCTGAAGGACGCTCCGCTGGTTCGCGTCATCACACAACTCCGCTTCCCGGAGATCCTGTCCGTGGAGCAGCGCGACTTCGTCGCCCCGTTTCAGGAGGCTATCCGGTCCACCTACCCCGTGCTCCGGCAGGAGCGGACCCAGGGCTTCCTGCTCGGCCCCGGAGCCAGCGCGTCCGCCAAGGCGCAGATCGCGTGGCGGTTCAGCGACGCGACGGGCCACTGGCGCGTCTCGCTCACCCCAAACTTCCTCGCCCTCGAGACCACGAAGTACGTGAGTCGCGACGACTTCTTCGGGCGCCTCAAGGTGCTCGCGCAGGCGCTCGACGAGCACCTCGAGCCCGCCCAGCTCGATCGACTCGGCGTGCGGTACATCGACCGCATCACCGGCGACGCGGTCGACCACATCGCGAAGCTCGTTATCCCCGAGGTGCGGGGCATCACGGGAACGATCGCCTCGGCGCACGCTGCTCACGCCCTGTCGGAGTCGATCTTCGAGCTTCCCGACGCCCGTGTGCTGGCACGATGGGGCGTGCTCCCTGCCGGAGGTACAGTCGACCCTGCGGCGCTCGAGCCCGCGAATGAGAAGAGTTGGGTGCTGGACATCGACATGTTCAGCAGAGCGCCCGTGCCCTTCGACGTTGAACGCGTGGTCGCCGAGGCAAAGCGCTACGCCGAGCGCATTTACACGATCTTCCGCTGGGCGGTGACAAACGAGTTCCTTCGGCGCTACGGAGGCGAGCCGTGAGCGCTCTCGAACTACAATTCATCGACTCGACGTCCGCCGCGGGAGCGATGCTGCGCCAGGTGCGTGAGCCCGTGCTCGTCGGCTGCATGCTGGCCGGGCTCGGGACTTCGACCGCGCCGGCCTTGTCCCCCGAGCTTATCCAGCAGTGGCACCGTCCAGTAGTCCAGACGACGGCGGGCGCTCCGGCCGTCGAGGCCGCCTCCGCTGGCGCGGCGATCGGGGACCTGCGTCGCCTCAGCGGCCTCACTTGGGAGCAACTCGCGCGTCTCTTCAACGTGAACCGGCGATCACTCCACTTCTGGGCGAGCGGCAAGGCGATGACGCCGAGCAACGAGGAGCATCTCCAACGCCTGATCGCTGTCGTTCGGAAGATCGACCGCGGCTCGGCGAGCGAAAACCGCACACTGCTGCTCGGCGTCCGTGACGATGGGAGCTTTCCGTTTGATCTGCTAGCAGCGGGCGATTACGACCGCGTCGTCTCCCTGCTCGGCCCCGGCAGCGGCAGGAAGGTTGTGCCGCGGTCGAGATTGTCGGCTGAGGTGCAGGCTGCGCGCGCGCCGCGACCGCCGGAGCAGCTCGTCGAAGCCCTTCAGAATCGAATTCACCCTCCTAGTGGGCGCCTCCTCTCCGCCAAACCAATCAAGATCTCTCGGAGGAAGTAGTTGGCGGCGATCGCCCCTGACTCCGACGAGGCGAAGCAGATCGACGCGGCGCTTCAGAAGTGGCGGCAGGGCGATCTTGCGCTCGACGAGTCGTGGTTTGTTCACGTGGGTGACAGCGCGCGACCGCTCACCGATGCTGCACCAGAGGCCGCGGACGAGGGAGTTCAGGCGTTCACGTCCGAGGTGAAGGGTCTCGTCATGGTCTCTCAGACTTGCGACATCGTCCGCGGCTGCGTGAACAGGCCGTTCGTTGAGGTATCGCCGCTTGTGCAAGTACACGACAGCGATTATCAGACTGTGAAAAAGGGGCGGCGACCATCGCTGGCTACACTGCCGAACCTCGAAGAGAAGCGGCTGGTGGTCGATCTCGATCGGGTGATGACCATCGAGAAGGCTGTCGTGGCCTCGTGGACGCGCACGCCCGGCTACGAGAATGATGCCGATGCTCGCGTCTTCGCGCAGGCCCTGGCCCGCAAGCGAGTACGTTTCGCGTTCCCCGACGACTTCACGGCGTTCGCCAAAAAGCTGACCGGGCGGCTGATGGAGAAGCACGAAAAGGCGACCGATGAAGGACGGGGCCTGCGAGGTCTTCGTGAGATCCGCGTTCGCGCAACTCCCTCTTGGAACGCCACCGAGGTGGAGCTGTTTTTCTCGTCTGAGGTGCGAGGGCTGCGCTCTCCACCTCAAACGTCAGAGTCTTGTCCCGCCCGAAGGCGCCGGGTCGCCGACACGCCAAGAACTACCCGTCCTTGTCCTCGAGCATCTTCTCGAGCTCGGGGACCAAGCGGGCAACCCGCTTGTAGACGGTCTCGCGCACGAGGCGCCACAGCAGCGAATCGTCCTCCACCTCGGACAACATGCCGAGCGGCACGCGGAAGCCGCCCATGTCCGAGCGGCCGCCGCCGTACGGCCGACCCTCGCTGTCTTCTCCGAACGCGGCCTGCATGAACGCGGCCGGATCGACGCTGGGCCGCCGCGTGCGCAGCGAGCCGTCGATGCGGTCCTCGACGATGCCGTAGACGAGCACGGTATCGATGTCTTCGCGGCGCAGGATGAAATCGGCGGCCATCGGGATCGCGTCGCGGTTGTTACCGGAGACCCTGCCGACGCCCGCGATCGCGAAGTCGCGGATCACTTCCAGATCGGCCAGCGCGCGCCCGACGGCGTCCATCGACTCGGCGGTGAGCGTGCGACGACCGACGCGGCTCAGCGTTTCGATGTCGCAGAACGGCTTCAGGTACGCGGCGGCGCGCAAGTCAGCCGCGGTAGCGATCGCGAAATCGTCGGTATCGGTCTGGATGCCGAAGAACATCGCGGTGGCCACGGGCGAATCGTCGTTGCCGCTCGCTCCGAACGGCGCGAGGCCTCGCTCGGCGTAGTCCGCGTAGATCGTGCAGGTCGAGCAGACGTCGTGGCGAATGTCGACGAACTCGGCCTTCGGCACGGAGGGCGGTCGGTGGTGATCCACGACCGTGAGCAGCCGCAACGACTCGGGCAGGCGGATGCTGCTCTCGCTGGAGCTCGCGTCGACCAGCGCGAGGTAACCGAAGCTCTCGAGGTCCGCCGCTTCGGTCAGCTTCAACATCGGCACGTTCAAGAGCTTCACGAGCGCGCGGTTCTCGGCTCGCGAAACCGGCAGGACGTGCGCGATGGTGGCGGAAGCGCCGAGCCGCTCGCAGAGCCGCTTGTGCGCCAAGGCGCTGCCAATGGCATCCGGATCCGGGTGACCCCAGAGCAGGATCAGATGGGGCTTGTCGGTCGCGCTCGAGATAACGCGCTCGAGCTCCTGACCACGCTCGGCTAGGCCCATAGCGCCTCCTTTACTGGTATCCGCCGCGTTGCGCCAGACCTTGCACTTCGGGCGGCCCCGTGAACGCCTCGCCGGTGGCGCCGCGTCGTCCGCCGATCGACCGCTGGCCGGTTGGCCTATTTTGGCTCAGAAAGAATGCTGCGGGGCGCGGCGACTGGTGTAATGAGCTGTACGTGCGCCGGCGTCCCCTCCGCGTTCACACGCTGAAACAAAAGCTCTTCGCGGGCTCGCTGCTGTTTGCCGCGCTCCTGCCGCTCGCGTGCAAGCGCAAGACGCCACCCCAGGACGAGACCCCGCCGGTAGCCGCCCGCGCGTCCACCGCGCCAAGCGCTTCGGCCACGGCCCCGAATCCGGCCAGCGGGTCCGCGAGTGCGGCAGCTTCCGCAGCCCCATCCGAAGCGACGACAAAAGAAACGAGCGAGGAGCCGACGCCGGCGACGTACCCGTGGCTCGGCGCACCCGATGCGCCGAAGGCGGACGGCTCCCTCGCCGCGCGGATCACGCCGCCGCCAGGCTACGCGCGCATCCCGGTCCAGAGCGGCAGCTTCTCCGCCTTCGTGCGCGGCTTGCCGCTCGCGCCCAAGGGCACGCCCGTGGTCGCTCACGACGGCGAGATCGTTCGCGCGGCGGACGACGACTACGTCGAGGCGGTCGTCGCGATCGATGTCGGCAACGCTGATCTGCAACAAAGCTCGGACGTGATCGTGCGCCTGCACGCGGAGTGGCTGTGGGGACGGGGCGAGCTCTCGAAGATCACCTACGTGGCCTCGACCAAGCTCGAGCTACCGCTGTCGCGCTGGGAGAAGGGCCAGCGTCTGGTGACGAACAACGGCTCGGACGTGTTCTGGGCGATTCAGGGCAAACCCAAAGAGCTGGACTACGCGGAGTTCCGCCGCTACCTCGACGCCGTGTTCAACTGGGGCAACAGCACCTCCCTCTCCGTGCGCTCGCGGAAGCTCGACAAGCCGGAGGAGCTCGTCCCCGGCGACTTCTTCCTGCACTCGCACGCGCCGGGCCACGTCGCGATCGTGCTCGACGTTGCCGAGAAACCCGGCGGCGAACGCGTGGCCCTGCTCGGCCAGGTGCTGAATCCCGCGCAAAGTCTGCACGTGCTGCGGCCCGGGCGCGCCACGCCGTGGTTCAGCCTCCGCCCCGGCAACGCGATCCTGACTCCGTACACGAGCGAGTTCGACTGGAGCGAGCTGCGGCGGCTCGACGTACCGAGTGAAGAAGCCCCTGGTGGCTCCTAGTTTCGGACATTTACGAAGCTCGGCTGCGCGCGTCCGACCACGCGCAGCAGTGCAAGAATAGAGAGTCGACGGAAAAGCGGGACCTATCGCGACACCTCGCGCAGATTCCGAGAGAATCGCGCGCCGCCGAGGCGCGCTCGATCCTCAAATGCTGTGGATTCCGGAGTGACGCCGTGTCAGTAACCGAGCCTCAGCTAATTGTGTGACTGCCATGCGCAACTTGCTTTTGGGGCTGCTTCTCGTCTCGTCCGTTGTCGGCTGCGGTGGCGGCGATACGCCGGGCCGTAAGAACGGAGTGCTCAATCCGGGCGGCGGCGGCACGACGCCGCCACCGCCCGTCTCGGAGCCACCGCCCGGCGCTCCCACGAACGGTCCAGGCACCGGCGGTCCCGTCGTTGGCCCCGTCCTCAACATGCCGCCGAACTGCGGCAACGGCCTGCTGACCTCGGACGAGGCTTGCGACGACGGCAACAAGAACCCCGGCGACGGCTGCAACGAGACCTGCACCGAGGTCCAACCGGGATTCATCTGCCGTGTGCCTGGCCAGCCCTGCCGGCAGATCGCGCGCTGCGGCGACGGCGTGCGCGCCTTCACGGAGCAGTGCGACGACGGCAACCAGACGGACGGCGACGGCTGCAACCAGCGCTGCCGCTACGAGCTCGGCTGGAAGTGCGACGACAGCTCGCCGAGCGTGTGTAGCGCCGCAGAGTGCGGCAACGGCGACCGCGAGGGCGCCGAGAGCTGCGACGACGGCAACACCGCGCCCTTCGACGGTTGCTCCGCGCTGTGCCTGCGCGAGCCGAATTGCGAGGGGGAGTCGTGCACGTCGGACTGCGGCGATGGCCTGCTCATCAACGAGGACTGCGACGACGGCAACAACGTGGACGGCGACGGCTGCTCCGCGACCTGCGAGACCGAGGGCGGCTTCACGTGTGAAGAAGTGCCCACGTGCGAGATGCTGAACGGCGAGTGCGTGCTGCGCGTGCCCGCCATCTTCCGCGACTTCTCGGACAAGGACCCGGACTTCGGCTGGCCCGAAGGCGGCACCTGCGGCATCCCCGAGGGCCTGCCGATCCAAACCGGAATCGCGCAGGACCGGCTCGACATGGATGGCCGCCCGGTGCTCGGCAAGGCTCCGGCCGAGGCGTGCATCCAGTCGGCCCAGAGCTTTGCCACCTGGTTCCGCGACGGCGGCTCCGCCGTCAAGGTCGTCGGCGACGTGCTCCTGTTCGACAACGGCAGCGGCGGCTACGTGAACCGCTTCGGGGAGAACGGCGAGAAGCTCACGGTGACCGTGAAGCCGCCGATGGGCATGGGCACCGAGCAGCAAGTGCCGATGGCCACCAGCCAGGCTACGTGCGAGCCCGGCTGCGCCCAGCGGGTTCGCAGCGGCTTGCAGTGCGACAACGTCTGCCGCCCGGACCACGACGCGGTCCGCTCGGCCGGCGATACGCTCCGCCAGCGCCAAGACCAGCTCGCGCAGGCAGAGGCCCAGCTCGAGATGCGACTGGAGCAGGACCCGCCGGACGAGGCGGCAATCGCGATGCTCGAAGAGCAGGTCGCCGACCTCCAAGCCACGGTTGCCGCGCAAGAAGAGGTGATCGCGGAGCTGACCGCGGAAGCCGACGCTTGCGACACCGACTGCACGACCCGCTTCGACACGCAGGTCGATGCCTGCGTCGCGGACTGCAAGCCGTGCAGCTACGACGCCGATCAGTGGTGCACCGGCGGGCTGATTGAAGAATTCGACGGCACGCCGCTGTTCTTCCCGGTCGACTCGGTGATGGGCCCGACGCGCGATCCCGGCAACGCCCGGCTGCCGCTGCAATACGGCTACACGGGTTGGCCCGAAGAGGGCACGTATTTCCCCGGCGCCCGCCAGCACAACTTCTACTTCACGAGCGAGGTTCAGTACTGGTTCCGCTACGAGGCGGGCACCAACGCGCGGCTCGACTTCACGGGCGACGACGACGTGTGGGTGTTCGTCAACGGCCGCCTCGCCGTGGACCTCGGCGGCATCCACGTGCCGATGGACGGCACGGTCACCATCAACGCGCAGTCCGCGGGCCGGTTCGGGCTCGAAGAAGGCAACGTCTACAAGATCGTGGTCTTCCAGGCCGAGCGAAAGATGTACGGCTCCTCGTTCCGCCTGACGCTGTCCGGCTTCGAGGCCACGCCGAGTGAGTGCACGCCCGAGTGCGGCGACGGCGTGCTCACCGCCGGCGAGGAATGCGACGACGGCGTCGACAAGAACCTCGGCGGTTACAACGGCTGCGCCATGGATTGCACGCTCGGGCCGTTCTGCGGCAACGGGATCATGGAAGGCGAGGAAGCCTGCGACAACGGACCTGGTGGCGGCCCCGGCTGCCCCGGTTGCCGCAAGCTCAAGCCGCCAGAATGAGGGCTCGGGTCGGCCTCGCGACACCGGCCAGTGGGTTAACAACCCCGCAGTCTTGGCAGCAGCAGATCACGATCGCCCCGAGCAGCGACACCTGAAAATACCCGACCGCCCGGGCGCGGCCTGCGTTCGGACAGCACCAGCGGCAAGGGCCTGGGGAACCGAAACCCCAAAAAAAACAAAAACCATTGAACGGATCCCCGGCATGCGGGCACGGACACTCGAATCCGCGCTCCGCATGCCGCGCGAGCGCGCGCTGACTTCTCCCACGGTCGCCGCCCGCGCAGCCCATTTCGCTGCGCAGCGGAAAGCCGTGGAACACGCCGCAGAGGATCCGTGCGCCGACCCTCATTTGCCTTCGTCTGGGCTCTATCGAGCCTCGTGTGCCTTGCGAGCCCCGCGCGCGGGCAGTCGCCCGCCGCTCCTTCCCCGACGGCCGAAAACGAGCTCGCGCCTCCGAAGCTGATTGAGTTCGTTCCCGCGACGCTCACCGACGCCGAGCAACCCACGGTCACCACGCGCGTGCTGCTGGAGTTCGTGGTCGACGTCGAGGGCCGCGTCAGCGACGTGCAGGTCGTCGAGTCCGCGGGCGCTCTCGATCGCCACGCCGTCGAAGCCGCGCAGAAGTTCCGCTTCGAGCCCGCGCGGCGCGGCGGCGTGCCGGTCCCGGTGAGCATTCGCTACGCTTACGTGTTCGAAGCGAAGGCACCGCCGCCCGAACCGCCGCCGACGTCCGTGCCCGTTCCGGCGCCCGCGCCGACCGCGAGCGAAGCGACGCCTGCGCCGCAATCCGAATCGACCCAGATCCCCTCCGGATCCGCCGAAGACATCCCCGAGTTCGAGGCCACCGCCAGCGTGGAGGCACCGCAGACCGAACCGACGCGGCGCGACCTCGACGCAGCCACGATCCGCCGCGTCGCGGGCACCCGTGGCGACGTGCTCAAGTCCGTCGAGATTTTACCGGGTGTCGCGCGGCCGGCCGACGGCGGCGACCCCGTGCTGCGCGGCGCCGCGAGCTACGAGAGCAAGACGTACCTGAACGG
>JAICQO010000219.1 GCA_025937835.1 Polyangiaceae bacterium | reverse complement strand
GCTGCGCCCACGGATGAACCACCCGTCTCCGTAGAGCCCGACCCGCAGAGCTCGGATGCACCGCCGCTCGAGGCCGAGCCCAAAGCCGAAGCGTCGCCGGCAAGCGACGACTCACCGAAGGCCGATACCCAGGCGGAAGCCGAAGCGGCGGAGGCGCCGCCGCGAGTGCCGGAGCCCTGGGACACGGACGAGGACTCCGACGACTTCGACAACGACGGCGCCGTGTCCTCCGACAGCGAAAGCACGGACGGTGAGAGCACCGACGGTGAGAGCACCGACGGCGCCGAGAGCCCGCCCGTCGCTGCGGCCGTGCAAAGCGTTTCGATGCGACCGCTCCCGCTGCCCTCGTCTCCGCCGATCAAGCAGCCGGGGCTTGCGCCGCCGCCTCCGCTTCCGGGAATGCTCGGGGGACCCGCGCTGGCAGCGGTTGCGAGACCGTCCGCGCCGGCGCCTGCACCGGTCGACGCCGCCCTGTTGTTCGCGGACGTCGCAGGCGTCGCAGACCTGGTTGCGCCGCCGCGCAGTAACGGTACGAAAGCCGAGCCGCCGCCGCTGCCGGTGGATCTGCCGGTTGCGCTCGGGCCCCAGGGTGAGTTTCGCCCGACGGTCGCGGTCTCGTCGCTGAGCGATCGCTTCGGCGAGGCTCCGCCGCCGTCCGACGCGCTGCCGTCGTTCGGTGGCTCCACGCTGGCCGCGGACGAGCTGCTCGCAAAGGGCGAGTTCGAGGCGGCGATCCAGGAGTACGAAGCGGTGCTGGTGCTGCTGGTCGACGACGACGACGAGCGCGCGCTCGCGCTGTCGCGGCTGGCTCGAGCTCAGGCGAGCCTGGGGCGCACGGCAGACGCCGAGGCGCGCTTCGCCGAAGCGCTGGCGATCGCGCCTCGTCACCCCGAGGTGTTGTCGACCCGCGCCGAGCTCGACGAGCGCGCGGGCGACATGGAAGCGCTGCTCGCGTCGGCCGAACGCTGGCTCGGCCGTTCGCCGGAGAATCCGCGCGCCATCGAGCTCCTCGCCAAGGCCGCGGCCGCGACCGGGGACGTGCGCCGCGCAATCGACGCCGAGCGGCGGCTGGCGCGCTCGACCTTGACGGGCGTCGAACGCGCCCGCTCCTTCCTCCAGTCGTCCGAGCGCGCGGAGAACGAGCTCGGCGATGCGGAGCTGTCGCTCGGGTTGACGCTCGAGGGGCTCGAGCTCTCGCCGAGCGACCTCGCGCTGCTCGACCGCGCCGGCGCGCTCTTGGACCGCGCGGGGCGCCCACACGAGCTGCTCTCGTATTACGAGCGCGCGATGAGCCAGATCCTCGACCCCGGCACGGCAGAGGCGATCGCGCAGCGCATCGAGCGGCTGGCGTTGCAACCCGACTCCGAGCCGCGCGTCGCGGTCGCGGCGCTCACGCGCTTGCTCGAGACGCGGCCGGGCGATGCCAAGCTGCGCCACCACGTCGCCGAGCTCTACACGTCGCTCGGTGACGCGCCGCGCGCGCTGCAGCAAGTCCGGCTCGCGGTGCAGGCCGAGCCGCTCGACCCCGCAGGTTATCGGCGCGCGCACGGATTGTTCGAGAAGCTCGGCGACGCCGACGGCTCCTGGAATGCCTGCATGGTGCTCGAGTCTCTCGGCGAGGCGGACATCAACGAGTCGTTGCTCGCGAGCCAGCACCGCCCCGAGGGGCTGCTCCAGGTGCGCGGCGTGGCCCTCGACGCGGACTGGGCAGCGTCCCTGTTCCACGACGACGAGGAGCCCGAGCTCCGCGCGCTGTTCTCTACGTTGGGCCCGGTGACCGCGCGGCTCGGCGTCCTCTACCTCAAGGAAAAGAAGCGCGGCTTCGAGCCGGATCCGGCGACGCTCCAGGATCCCGAGAAGAGCACGACCATGCTGGCCAAGACCCTCGGCTGGTCGGCGCG
>JAICQO010000155.1 GCA_025937835.1 Polyangiaceae bacterium | reverse complement strand
GCGCAAGGTGCCCGCCTACGCC
Source organism: Polyangiaceae bacterium (assembly GCA_025937835.1). Lineage (GTDB taxonomy): Bacteria > Myxococcota_A > Polyangia > Polyangiales > Polyangiaceae > PMG-095. The sequence goes on along the minus strand of JAICQO010000155.1, from coordinate 8,545 downwards.
GAGTTCCTGCGCGAGCACGGCGCCGAGCGGCCGCGACACTTCGAAGACGTACCGCCGATGGACAAGGAGAGCTACGTCAAGCGCTGGCCGCTCGAGGCGCTGTGCCAGGGCGGCCGGCTGCCGTTGCGCGGCGCGGTGATCGACGAGTCTTCCGGCTCGAGCGGCAAGGCCAGCAACTGGGTGCGTGGAGCCGACGAGCGAATGGCGACACGACGTTTGATTCAATACTCGGCACGCGCCACCTTCGGCGATCAGAGCTTCGTGCTCTTGAACGCGTTCGCGCTCGGCCCGTGGGCGACGGGCATGAACGTCTCGATGTCGCTCGTGGACCGCTGCGTGCTCAAGTCGATCGGGCCCGACGCGGCCAAGTTGCTCGGAACGCTCGAGCTTTTGGGCCCGAAATACCGCTACGTCGTGACCGGCTACCCGCCGTTTCTGAAAGCCCTGGTCGACACGGCACAGCTCGACTTCAGCCAATACGACATCTGCGCCGTGGTCGGCGGCGAGGGCATGTCGGAGCCGCTGCGCGCGAGCTTGAACCGCTGCTTCAGGAAGACGATCTCGAGCTTCGGCGCGTCCGACCTCGAGATCAATCTCGCCGTCGAGACCGACTTCACGATCGCGCTGCGCCAGGCGATCGCCGAGAACGCCGCGCTCGGCCGCGATCTGTACGGCGACCGCGAAGGTCTACCCATGATCTTCCAGTACGATCCGCTCAACACGTTCATCGAGAGCGACGCGGACCGCAACCTGCTGTTCACGCTGAACCGGCTCGAGAACGTGTCGCCGCGCATCCGCTACAACCTGCACGATCGCGGCTTGGTGTTGGCGTTCACCGGCGTCTCGCGAGTTCTGGCCGATCACCGAGTCGAGCTCGGTGTGGCCGGTCCGGTGTTGGCGCTACCGCTGCTCTTCCACTGGGGCCGGCAAGACAGCGCCGTCGGCTTCTACGGCTGCAAGATCACGCCCGAGGACATCCAACACGTGGTGGTGCGCTGCGCGCTCTTGACGGGTAAGGTGGCGAATTTCGCGCTTCATCCGTACGAAGACGAGCAGGCCAACAAGCGGCTCGAGCTGTGGTTCGAGCTCGAACAGGGCGCAACGCTCGACGCACCGCTCGAAACCGCGACCCAGCAAGTGCTGGAAGAGCTCGCGCGCGTAAACCAAGACTTCCGCGAGTCGCGGCGGATGATCCCGGAAGGGAACAGCCCGACACTGAAGCTGTTTCCGTTCGGCCAGAGTCCGATCTCGGGGCAAGACATCCGGATCAAGAAGCGCTACATCGTGTAGCGATGGCGACCGCTGCCGTACTGGCGATTGGCACCGAGCTCACGCGCGGCGAGCTCGTGAACACGAACGCAACCTGGCTCTGCGAAGCGCTGACGCGAGCGGGCTTCGTGGTGAACGAAGTCGCGTGCGTTCCCGACGACGCGCCGTCGATCGACGCAACGCTCGCGCGCCTCGGTGCCGAGTGCGATGTGCTCGCGTGCACCGGCGGCCTCGGACCGACCACGGACGACATCACGACCGAGTGCGTGGCGCGCGTGCTCGGGGTTCCACTCGAGCGCGACGCCGTCTCCCTTGCGGCGATCCGCGCGCGCTTCGAGCGCTTCAACGTGCCGATGTCGCCGAGCAACGAAAAGCAGGCGGATTTCCCGCGCGGGGCCCTGGTTCTGCCGAACCCGAAGGGTACCGCGCCCGGCTTTTCGGTGCGGCTCGGGAAGAGTCACGCCTCGTTCCTGCCCGGCGTGCCGCGCGAGATGACGGCCATGTTCGAGAGCTCGGTGCTGCCCGCTGTACTGCCGCTGGTGGACGGCGGCCGCCACCAGATCATCCTCCGCACGCACGGCTTGCCCGAGTCGCAGGTCAACGATCGCCTCGCCGGAATCGAGGCGGAGTACGGCGTGGTGCTCGGCTACCGCGCCACGTTTCCGGTGATCGAGGTCAAAGTGCAAGCAACGGCCGCGGACAAGCCGGCAGCACAAGCCCTGGCGCGACAGGTTGCCGAGGTGGTGAAGGAACGCCTCGGTCCGCGGATCGTGTTCGGGGAGGGCGATGCTTTGTTCGCGAGCGCGTTCGGCGCGGTACTCACCGAGCGCAACCTGCGTCTCGCCTGCGCCGAGTCCTGCACTGGGGGCCTCTTGAGCGAGCTCCTCACCGAGCGCGGCGGAGCCAGCGCCTTCTTCGCGGGCGCGGCCATCGTCTATGAAAATGCCGCAAAAATCGCGCAGCTCGGGGTTCCGGCGGAGCTCATCGAGCGCGACGGCGCCGTCAGCCGCTCGGTCGCGCGGGCCATGGCCGAGGGCGCGCTCGCGCGGTTCGGCGTGGACGTCGCGCTCGCGATCACCGGCATTGCCGGACCGAGCGGTGGCACGGCGGACAAGCCCGTCGGCTTGGTCCACTACGCGGTCGCTACCTCTACGGGCACGACCGACAAGCACTTCGTGTTCTCGGGTGAGCGCGAACAGATCCGGATCCGCGCCGCCTACGCCGCGATCGCGCTCGGGCTACGCGTCGTTCAAGACGGGCACCCTGCGCCCGACGGCGGCTGACGCTCACTTACCGGCGAAACAGGAACCAGAGCGCGTAGGCGCCGTAGACCACCACCAGCAGCAGCGCGGCCACGTTGATGGCGCGATCGAAGCGCCGCGCGAGCCCCCGCCAGCGCCCGCGCGCCAGCGCCTTCACGGCGAAGAGGCCGACCAGCATCAACAACGCGAGCTTCGTGACGGTGCCCAAGCCGGCGCAGCTTAGCTCTCGGAACCGAGATCACAGTCAGGATCCTTACTGTGAAGTCTCCTCAGAGCAGGGTTTCGCACGGCCCAGAGGTTCCCGGACCGAGATCACAGTCACGATCCTTACTGTGAAGTCTCCTCGGAGCAGGGCTTCGTGGGGTGGCCGGGGCGCGTGCGCGTTCATCGACGCGCGTGCGCGGCGCGTCCGAGGGCTTGATCCGACAGTTCCCGGCTCTCGCCGCCCGCGGTCTGCGTCTGTTCGTGGCCCTTGCCGGCCAGCACGATCAGGTCGTCTTCCGCGGCGCCGAGCACGGCGAGCTCCACGGCCTTCGCGCGGTCGAGCTCGATCACGACGTCCGCGGTCGCGGGCAAGCCGGAGCGGATCGCGTCGACGATCGCGCGCGGATCTTCGGAGCGCGGGTTGTCGTTGGTGAGCACGATGCGATCCGCAACGGCGGCGGCAGCGCCGAGCTGCGGGCGCTTGCCTCGATCGCGGTTGCCGCCGGCGCCGAACACCACGCAGACCCGGCCGCGCGAGAGACGGCGCGCGGTGGCGAGCGTGCGAGCGAGCGCGTCCGGCGTGTGCGCGTAGTCGACGACGACCCACGGCGCGGTCGCCACCACCTCGAAGCGTCCCGACGGCGCAGCACGGGCCGCGAGGGCGTCGCGCGCGCTGTCCGCCGGCACCCCGAGCGCGACCGCCGTGAGCCACGCGCACAGCGCGTTCTCCGCGAAAACTTCACCAATTGCGCGCGTGCGCAAAGTAATGCTTCCGCTACCGAAATCCTCCGCGAGCCCGACGTTCAGCGCCGTGCCTCCGAAATCGACCGACGTGACCTCGCCCCTGGCCGTGAGCGGCAGTTGCGGCTCGCCGCGCGACGCCACGCCGTAGCTCAGGAAGCGCGCGTGTGCCGGCGTGACCTCGCGTAACAGATCCGCGACGTCGTCCGCCCCGTTCACGACGGCGACGCCGCCCGGCGGTAGCGTCTTGAACAGCTGCGCTTTGCTGGCGAAGTAGTGCTCGGCGCTCCCGTGCGCGTCGAAGTGATCGCGCGTCAGGTTGGTGAACGCCGCGGCGCGGAACGGAAACGCCTGCGCGAAACCGCGCGCCAGCACTTCACTCGTCACTTCGAGCGCCGCGAAGCGCCCGCCCGCGGCCCTGGCTCGTGACAGCACGTCGAGCATGCCGGCGTACGAGCGCGGCGCCTCGACTCGCGTTTCGTCGAGGAACATGCCAATCGTCGTGAGCGCGGCCACCGGCCTGGCGAGTGCTCCCAGTGCGCTCGCCAGGAAGTGGCTGGTCGACGTTTTTCCGTTGGTGCCCGTGACCCCGACGTTCACGAGCTCCTTCACCCACGCGGGCGACGCTCTAAAACTCAGAGACCCTCAGCGCACGAGTAAAGATCGCAGTACATGCCTTGCACCATGCACGCCACCGTCTCGTCCTTGCCCGCAGGGGTCATGGCGCTCAGGTAAGTCAGACAGGTGTCAGCCTCGACTTCACCGCAAGAGCTGAGGATCGTCGCGCACGCTTCGAGTGCTTCGTCATCGTCCGGACACGAATCCTGGATCGCTAGGTCGATACACGCGTACGTCAGCTCCGTTTCGCAGCGCTCGAGCGGCGTCTGATCCACGACGCAGTATTGAATCATCTCAGCGATCCGCGGCTTGAAATAGGTCGTCGCGCGCTCGCACTTTCCGATTTGGAACGTGTCCAGGCCTTCGCAGCTTGGGTCGACGGTAATCCCCTCACAGCCGGGATAATCACCTTCGGCGTCGCTGCACACCGGCTCTTCTCCGGCTCCGCCTTCGCCACCGATGCCCTCGTCGGTCGGCGCGCCGCCCGTCGCATTGGAGCCGCCCGTCGTGCCGCCCCCGGCACCCGCGCTGCCACCGCTCGTGGTTCCACCGGACGTCGACGCAGGCTCACCGCCGCTGCCGCCCTCTTCCGGAGGCTCGGTTGCGCCAGCCGCGCCGCCCTCGGACGTGCTGTCGCCGGCGCCGGCCACGCCGCCGTCGGATGACTCGCCCGCGGCCGAATCGCCACCGGTCGAGCTCCGTCCGCCGGTCGTGGTCGAGCCGCCTTCACCCGGCGCGCCCGCCTCTCCGGAGTTGTTCGGATCGTCGTCGTCTTCGGTCGTGATCACACAACTCGACGCCAACAGACCCACCAGCACCAACGCACGCGTTCGATCCAGCTTCATCCGGTCCTCCTAGAAACCGCCCACCGGCGGTAAGAGGACGATTCCTTCGCCCAGAAGCGCTGCGGGCGCAAGAGCACAAAAAAGGGAATCGCCTCACCGCTGGTTTCAAGGCGATGAGGCGACTCGGGGGTTCTCGTGGGGTTCGGATTACTTCTTGTGCTTGCCGCGCTTCTCTTCGCCCTTGGCCTTGTTTTCTTCGGCAGCGGCGCGTTTTTCAGCGGCAGCTGCCTTCCGCTCCTCGATCTGCGCGACGTGATCGGCGGCCTGAGCGCGCTTCTCCTTCGCGGTCTCGCGGCGCTCCTTGGCTTGGCCGCGGCGCTCCGATGCTGTCTCGCGCAGCGCGGCGGCGGCGGCGCGGCGATCAGCCGTCACGGCGTGGTGCTTCTCGCTCTTCTCGGGTCGCTCGCCCTTTTCCGCGCGCTCGCCCTTTTCGGCGGCCCGCTTCGCGGCCTGCTCGGCCTTGTGCAGATCGCGGCGGTCGTGGGCGAACGCGACGCGCTCACGGGCGCGATCCGCCGCGTGCACGGGCAACTCGACGAGCTTCACGCGGCGCTCCACCTTGGGCGCTTCTACCGTCGGCGCCTCGACCGCAGGCTCTTCCGCCACGGGAGCCTCGACTGCGGGCTCTTCTGCCGCGGGAGCCTCGGCCGGCTCGCTCCCTTCATCGGCAAACGAAGCGCCAGGCAGAACGATGGCAAAGGCGAAAGTGAAGACGGCGAGGGTACGGCGCGGGATCATGGGAGCGTGAGTCCTTCAGGGTTGGAAGTGGTGAGCTTTGCGGCTCTCACCAATCGAGACGGGGTTGCGCACCACAAAGTTCCCGCCGGTCATCGGAGAGGCGATTCGGGGTGCCGCACCGGTGTGCGTGAAAGTATCCGACACCCCCCTCTTCAAGAAGCGCGCCCGAGCGCCGTTCCTATCTGAGCCGTGTCGCAATCAGACGAAGCCGCGCTCCTGAACCGCGCCCGTGAGGGTGACGCCGCGGCGTTTCAGGCCCTACTAGGGCCGGTCATTCCGTCTCTGCGCCGGCTCGCCTTCGCCTTCACTGGAAACTGGGACGAGGCGGACGACCTCGCACAAGAGACGTTGGTGAAGGCGTTTCGCAGCCTGGACTCGTTCAGTGAGCGCTCGCCGCTCGCCACCTGGATTTACGCGGTCGGCCGCAGCGTGTGCCGCGATTGGTATCGCAGCCGAGCGTCACGGCAGCGCCGAGACACGCAGCAGCTGCGCGAGTCCCTTCCAGCAGACGCGCTCCAGCAAGAAGAGACGCTCGTCGAGCTCGAGCGTTCGCGCGAGCTCTGGCAATCGGTCCAGTCACTCGAGCCGGAATTTCGCACCACGCTCGTGCTGTGCGACGTCGAGGGGCTCTCTTACGCCGAGACGGCCGACATCCTCGGTGTTCCCGTGGGCACCGTGCGCTCGCGCTTGAGCCGCGCCCGAGGACGGCTGCGAAAAGTGCTGGTTCGCGAGCACCCGTCGATGCTGCCGCGCGAGTTCCGCAACCACGAATCTTCTCCCCCCGGGAGCCTGCGATGAAGTCGAACTGGAACGATCGAGAGATCAGCGACCGCCTGCGCCGCCTGAGCACGCAACCTCCCAACCTCTCTTTCGAGCAGCGCCTCAGCGTGTCGCTCGGTCTGGCTGCAGAAGAGCTGCGCGCTTCTCGCCTACCGCAAGCTCGGCCTCCGCAAACCCGAAGACGGCCCTACGTGCGTGCGGCGCTGTTGCTGGGGGCGGCGCTCGCTGCGGCGGCTGCCGCTTCGCAGGCGTGGTCCGCTCAACACACCTCGATGCCGCACGCCGCGGACGCGGGCGACTGAGCCGTGCGCGCGCTCGGCGTGATCGCCGCCCTGGGCGCAGCTCTCGCCTTCGTCCAACCGGCATCGGCTCGAGCCCAGCCGAGCTCCAAGGCGGAGTTCTACGAGCTCGCGGATCACGGCCTCGAACATTTTCGCGCGGAGCGCTACGCAGCCGCTCTCGAGGCCTTCGACCAGGCGCTCGCGGCCTCGAACGAGGGCGACGACGCCGTGTCCGTCGCCTTCAACGCGGCGGCTTGCGCCTTCGCGCTCGGTCGCTTCGACGACGCCGAGCGGCGCTTTCTTGCGGTTGCCGCGCGCCCCGGCGGCACGCCGCTCGCGAGGTTGAACGCCGGTTTCGCGGCGCTGTACGCCGGGCGCCCCGACGCCGCACGAGCACACCTCGACGCTGTTCCGCGCACCGCCGCGCTCTCCAAGCGGCGCGCCGAGCTCGAGCTCGCGATCACGCGCGCGCAGCGTGAACTCGCCAGCGCAGCGAAGCCGAAAGCTCCGCCTCCTCCGCGCTATCCGCTCCCGGCCAAGGGCCTGGCCGTGTATGCTTCACTGAGCGGCGGTTACGACGACAACGCGCTGCAGTCCGGCAAGGCCAGCGCCTCCGATGAGAGCCCGCTCGCGCCACAGACCGGCAGTGCCTTCGTGGCCTTCCTCGGTGAGCTCTCTCACACCTGGCGCTTCGGACGCCAGACTGCGCTCACGCCCTACTATTCTGGGGATTTCCTGGGCTTGACCGAGAGCTCGGTGCGCGAGCTCAGCCTCCAGGGTCACGAGCTCGGCGTGCGCGGCACGTACGCGCCGACCACGAGCAGCGCCGTCCGCGTCACCGCCGCCGGCTCTTACCTGCTCTCGGGACTCGACGCGATCGAGCCCTTCGCCTGGGAGCTCGCGCTCGGCGCGCGGCTCGAGCTTCGCCACGGAGAGCGCTTTCGCACGCGCTTCGACCTCTGGGCGCGCCCCACCTTCGGCCTCTCGGGCAACGACGCGCTCGACGGAGGTCGCTACGACGCGATCACCTCCGAGCGCTACAGGACCGAGCGCTTCGATGTCACGGCCGATGCGCGCTTGCGGTATCTCCGCGCGGGGACCCAGCACCTCGCGCTCGATCCCGGCGCCGTCGCGGTCTGCGAGCCGGATTGCACCGAGTACGAGATCCCCGGCTCTTACCTCGCTCCGAGCCTGGGGCTCGAGGCAGGCGTCGAGCCCGTCGAGGGCGTGAGGCTCAGCGCCGGAGCCCGCGGCGAGCTCCGCCGCTACCTGGAACCTGCCGGAATTGAAGGCTTTTCCGAGACGGAGCGTCTTCGCCGAGATGCCCGACTGCGACTGCGCGCGGGCGCCGAGCTCGAGCTCGACGAGGATGGCTCCTTCCGCATCAGCGCCGACTACGCCTTCACCACCAACCACTCGAACATCGCCTTCGACGCGGCAGATCCCGAGCACGCCTTCGACTACGACGACCGCAATTTCGACCAGCACCTCGTCGAGCTCGGGCTCGCCGTGATGTTCTGAGCTACTCGGCTGCCGCCCGGCCCGGCGCCGCCGTGGTCGCCGCGCGCTGGTGCTCGAAGGTGAGCTCGTGGTCCTTGCGATCGATGAGGATCGTCTCGCCGGGGGTGAACTCGCCGGCGAGCACGCGACGCGCGAGCACGTCTTCCAGATGCTTCTGGATCGCGCGCTTCAGCGGGCGCGCGCCGAACTGAGGATCCCAGCCGACCTCGGCGATGAAGTCCTTGGCCGCGTCGGTGAGCTCCAAACCGAGCTCGCGGTTCTTGAGCCGCGCCGCCAGCGAGGCGAG
>JAICQO010000090.1 GCA_025937835.1 Polyangiaceae bacterium | reverse complement strand
GAGCTCGCGAGCGACGGCGACGCCAACCTGAACCCGAGCTTCGCGGCGGCCACTCTCAGCTTCGACGGAGAGAGCCTGCCGGAGGCCGAGCTCTCGGGTGACGGCGCCGGCAGCGGCCTGCTCGAGGTATCCGGAACATCGAAACACCAGATCCGCTTCGAATTCCCCGACTCGGCGCGCGATCCGGTGCCCCAAGCCAACGACTACGATCCGGATCGCGAGAGCCTGCTCGTCTCGCACTTCTCGTCCGGCGGCGAGCTCGCGCGCGCCTTCTCGCCGATCCCCTACGACCGCCCCGAAATTTCGGCCGAAGTAGAGTGGACTGCGCCCGACAGCAATGGCGCTTCGGGAGTCTTGGTCCGCTTCTGGTTCGTCGTTCGCGACCTGCGCGGCGGCTCGGACTTCGTCGAGCGCGCGGTCTGCGTCGTCCCCTAGGAGCCGTTGGATCAGACCCCCCCCACCACCCCTCAGTCTTGGCACCAGCAGATCACGATCGCCCGGAGCAGCCACACCTGGAAGAACCCGACCGACCGGGCGCGGCCTGTTTTCGGTCTGCACCAGGGGCGAGGCGATTCGGGAACCGAAACTTCAAGAAAAACAAAAACCGCTCGGACTTCGTCGAGCGCGCGGTCTGCGTCGTCCCCTAAGGAACCCAAAACAAGAGAAACAAAAACCATGGATCTGTCTCAAAAAATCACGACCCTGGCTCACCACGGCACGACCTGGGTCTTGTGGCTGCTGATCGCGCTGTCGGTGACCGCGATCGCGATCGTGCTCGAGCGCGCGGTCTTGTTCTGGAGCTCGCGCGACGACATCGCCAAGCTCCGCCGCGAGCTGCGCCAGCTCCTGTCGCGTGGCCAGACCGAAGCGGCGCAGAAGATGCTCGAGCGCTCGCCGAGCTACGAGGCGCGGATCGCCAGCGTGGGGCTCGACGTCGAGGCCAGCGCCAGCGCCGAAGAGCGGATGCGCGCCGAGGGCGAGATCGTCCGGCTGCGTATGGAGCAGAACCTGTCCTTCCTCGGCACGCTCGGCAACAACGCGCCGTTCGTGGGCCTGCTCGGCACGGTGATCGGCATCGTGCGCGCGTTCCGCGAGCTCGAGCACTCCCAGGGCCGGGTCTCCGCGGCGCTGATGACCGAGGTCGGCGAGGCGCTCGTCGCGACCGCCGTGGGCCTGCTGATCGCGCTGCCCGCTGTCGCGTTTTTCAACCTGTTCCAGCGGCTGATCCGAGCCCGGATCAGCCGCGCCGAGGCGCTGATCCGCGAGATCCTCGCCTTTTACAAGTCGCCCTCGGCGACCCTCGTCACCCCGGGAGAATGAGATGGCGAACGGTGCCACGGCCAACGACGAGCCGATCGTCGCGATCAACGTCACGCCTCTGGTCGACGTGGTGCTGGTGCTGCTGATCGTGTTGATGGTCGCTGCCACCTCGCTCGCCGCACAGAGCCTGTCGGTCGACCTGCCGCGGGCCTCGACGGGTGAAGTGACGGCGGCGCCGCTCGCGATCAGCCTGGACAAGGACGGCAAGCTGTTCCTAGACGGCAAGCAGCTCACGCTCGCCGAGCTGCAGCAGAAGACGCACGCGGCGCGCGCCCGCGATCCGGAGCTCCGCGCCGTGATCGCCGCCGACGGCGCTGCGCGCCACCAGAACGTGGTCTCGATCGTCGATACGCTGCGCAAAGAAGGCGTGTACCGCTTCGCGCTGAACGTGAGCCCGGATGAGCTCCCGAAACGTTGAGGCTGAAGTGTTGGGCATCCCTCGTTTGAAATGGCTCGCCGGAACCTTCGTCGTGAGCACGCTGCTCCACGGCGCGGCGTTCGCTTCGCTCGGCAAGGCCGGCCTGTTCCGCGACGAACGCCGGCCGCCGAGCGAGGTCGACTTCGTGACGACTCCGCTTCCGCCCGAGCCCCCGCGACAGGCCCCGCCCCCCGAGCCGCCGCCGCCGGCCCCCGAACCCCGCGCCGCGATTCAGAAGAGCGCGCCCGCGCCGCGCGAAGCTCCGCCGCCCGAGCCAGTCGCACAACCGCTCGATCTGCGCGGTGTGACCCTGACCAACGACAGCGGCGGCTTCGCGATGCCGACCGGCAACGGGCTCGCGCTCGATCGGCCGATCGGCACCAGCCGTGCACCGGTGCTCTCTCCCCCGCCCACGGTCGCGCCTCCACCTGCTCCGCCGCCCGCGCCGGCGCTCGTCGCCTTCGAATCGCTCGGGTCGCGCCCGTCGCCGCCCTCGCTCGAAGGGGCGCTGGCCCGGAACTATCCCGCCGACGCGCGCCGGCGCGCCATCGGCGGCAGCGCCAAAGTGCGGGCCCGGATCGAGGCCGACGGCGTGGCGCGCTCCGTCACCGTCGAGAGCGAGACGTTCGGCGGCTTCGGCGAAGCCTGCCGCCGCACCGTGGCCGGCAGCCGCTGGTCGCCGCCGCGCGATTCGAACGGGCGCGCCGTCGCGACCCAGGTCCGCTACACCTGCCACTTCAAGGTCGAACCATGATTCGGGCCATCGCCCCGCTCGCGCTGTTACCGCTGTTGTTTGCGTCACCCGTGCGCGCTCAATCGCACACGCTCGAGCTGTCGTGCTCCGTCACCGGCCGCGCAGACGTCAGCTGCGAAGGCGTGCGAGCCTCGATCGAGCGCGAGCTCGGCGTGGGCGTCGCGCTCAACGGCTCCGCGAAGGCGCCGCTGCGCGTGACCGTAGACCAGGCGGGCTCGGCGCGCGTCGGCGTGCTCACGTCCAGCTCCGGCTCAGAGTCGATCGAGCGCACCGTCGAGCTTCCTGCGGATGGCGCACGCGCCGTCGAGGTCATCACCTGGCTGACCGGAAACCTCGCGCGCAACGAGGCCGCGGCGCTGATCACCCAGTACCGCGAACGTGCAGCCCGGGCTGAAGCCGAACAAGCCGAAGCCGCCGCCAAGGCCGCTCGCGAGCAGGCCGAGCGCGCAGAAGCCGCCGCCAAAGCCGCGCGCGCCGCCGCAGGTTCGAAGCCGGAACCCGCAGCGGCCCCGCCGAAGCCGAAGACGGAACCCGCGCCGGCGAAGCAGACCGAGCTGCCGCTGTCGCCGGTGAATCTGTCGTTGTTCCACCCGCTCGCGCTGTACCCCGACAGCGATCGCCGCCGCTTCGCCTTCGAGCTCGGTCTCGCTTACGGCCGGCTCGGCGCCCTGCGCGGCTTCGGCGTCGAGCTCGGTGTGCTCACGGTGCTCGGCCCGCTCGAGGGCTTCGCCTTCGCGCCCGTCATCGACGGCCGGGGGCCGACGCGCGGCTTCACCTCGAGTGTCTTTTACACCGGCGGCGGCGACCTCACGGGCGTCGATCTCTCGTTCGTCAGCTACCGAACGGGCAACGTGATCGGAGCCGAAATCGCGACCGCGTTCGCGGGCGCAAAAAACGTCGACGGCGTGCTCGGCTCCGCCGGCGCGACGCTCGCGGCGGACGTCCGGGGCGGTCAGTTCGCCGTCGGTGCCAACGTTGCGCGCTCCACGCAGGGTGTGCTCGCGGCCGCTGGCGCCAACGTGGCCAACCGCGTCGAGGGCGCTTCGTTCGCTGCCGGAGGCAACGTCGTGCACGATGTGAAAGGGCTCGTCGCAGCGGGCATCTTCAATTTCTCCGGCAAGCTCGACGGCGCCGCGCTGGCGGCCGGCGCCAACATCGGCGGCGACGTGAACGGCGCTCAGATCGGCGTCGTCAACGTCGCGCGAAAAGTACGCGGGCTTCAGCTCGGCGTCGTCAACGTCGCCGAAGAGGTGGACGGCGCGGCGCTCGGCGTGGTCAGCATCGCCAAGAACGGCGAGGTCCAGGCCACGGCGTACACCAGCAATCACCTCCCGCTGCACGCCGCCGTCAAGTTCCGCGTCGGCTACGGCTACTCCGAGATCGGCGCCGCCTACGACCCGAGCGACGACACCTACGCCCTCGAGTTCGGTCTCGGCGCCCACTTCGGCATCGGCCCGCTCAGCATCGAGCCCGGTGTCCTGCACTCGACCGTGAAAAAGGACGGCGAATCGCTCGGCACGGGCCAGCCCCTCGAATACCTGCACTATCGAGCGCGCGTCGGCTGGCGCTTCCTCGACCACTTCGAGCTGTTCGCGGGCGGCGGCGTGCGCCACGGCGCCTGGGGCCCCACGCAGGCCGAGATCGACCCCGAAGTGCTCGCCGGCGTCGCCGTGTTCTGAGCGCCCGAGCGCGAAAGCCGCTGCCCGCTAATAAGCCTCGCCTTCGAAGTCCCGCAAATAGTGACACGTGTACCCGCCCGGGTTCTTCACCAGATACTTCTGGTGATACTCCTCGGCGCGCGTGAACGTGGTTTGATCGGTGATCTCGGTCACGATTGGGCGCTTCCAGATGCCGCTTTGGTCGATGCGTTGCTTCACGGCTTCGGCCGTCGCGCGCTGAGCCGGTGAGCTCACGAACAACACCGAGCGGTACTGCGCGCCGACGTCGTTGCCCTGGCGGTTCGGCGTCGTCGGATCGTGCATGCGGAAGAACCACTTTTCGAGCAGCTCCTCGTAGCTGAGCTTCTTGGGGTCGAAGACGACGCGCACGGCTTCCGCGTTGCCGGACATGTCGTGGTGCATGTCCTCGTAGGTCACGCCCTGCTTGCCGCCGGCGTAGCCGACGTCGGTCGCGACGACGCCGGGCACGGCGCGCAGGATCTCCTCCATCCCCCAGAAGCAGCCGCCCGCGAGGATCGCGGTCTCGAGGCGCTCGCCGGGCTGCTGCGGGTTCACCGAGCCCACGGGAGCCTGCGCCGCGCGCGGCTCGGGCTCGGGCGACGAGAACCGCGAGCAGGCCGCGAGCAGCGCCAGCACCAGGCCGAAGAGCCAGGTCCACCGAGACCGAGGAGTCGATGCCATCACGCCCTTCACTATGATGCCGGACCCGCTCGAGTTACAGCGGGCAAGACCTCGGTAGTTTCGCGCACTTAACCCAAATCGACGCCAGCGATTGAACGGCGCGCGCCGATCCGGGCACGAAACGAAAGGCCGTGTTCGCCTTCCCGCTCCATCCCGTCGTGCCCGTCTTACCCCGCTACGGCGCGCTATGACCGCGACCGAGCTCGTGTTCGGATCGGCACCGGCGTTGGAGCAAGAAGCGTCCTTGGATGACGGAGAGCTGATCGCTCGGCTCGCGGACAGGCACACCCAGGCGGTCGCCGAAGCCTACGACCAGCACCACGCCGCGGTACGTGCCTTCGCCAAGCGCCTGCTCGGTGACGCGAGCTCGGCCGAGGATCTGGTGCACGAGGTGTTCGTGGCCCTGCCGTCCGCCGTGCAGCGGTTCCGCGGTCAGTCGTCGCTGCGCACGTTCCTGATCGGCATCGCGGTGCAGCACGCCAAGCACCACGTGCGCTCGGCGACCCGCCGCCGCGCCGCCATGGCGCGACTCGAACGCGAGCCGCAAGGCAGCGTGCTCGATCCAGAAGCGGCCGCGCGCCGCCGTGAGCTCTCGCAAGCGCTCACGCGCGCGCTCGACACCTTGCCGCTCGAGCAGCGCGTCGCGTTCGTGCTGTGTGAAGTCGAAGAGCGCTCGTCGCCGGATGCCGCGGAAATCGTGGGCGTTCCGGAGGGCACGCTGCGCACGCGCCTGTTCCACGCCAAGCGCAAGCTCCGCGAACGGCTGGCGAAGGAGGGCTTCCAATGAGCGACGATCACGACGACGTGTTGCGTCGCGCCGCGCGCTCGCTCCAAGAGGAGACGGAAGGCCCGAGCTCGGCCGCGCGCTTCACTCGACTACGCGTGATGGCGAGCCTGCGCGAGACGCAGGTGAAGCGCCGCACGCAGACGGTCTTGCTCCTGCCGTTCGCGGCATGCCTGGCGGCCACGGCTGCCTGGGGCATGGCGGCAGGTGTCGTCCCCGACATTCGCAACAGCATCACGCGCGCGCTCGGCATCACTCCGCCGGCCGAGCCGGCTCCGCCGCCCAAGGCCAAGCCCGCCCCGCGCAAGCCCGCGCCGGAGCGCGCGCCAGAAGCGCCGACGCCGCTCGAAAACGCGATCCCCTCGCCGCCGTCTCCGCCCGTCGAAGAGCTCGCCCCCGAGCCCAGCGTGCGCCCCGCTCCCGCGCGGATCCTGACGGTCGCACCGAAGAAGCACGCGAAGCCTGCCCCCCCGGACCCTGCCCACGAGCTCTACCGGGCTGCGCACGAGGCCCATTTCGTGGCTCACGACTGCGCGCGCGCTCTCAGGGGCTGGGACGCCTACCTGCGCGCCGCCCCTCGCGGGGGGCTCGCGGTCGAGGCGCGCTATAATCGAGCGCTTTGCCTGGTCCGCCTGGGCCGCACGGAAGAGGCGCGCCGGGCACTCGAGCCGTTCGCGCGGGGAGCATCCGGCAGTTATCGCCAGCGCGAGGCGGCGGGGCTGCTGGAAGTCCTCGGAGAAAATTAGTCAATTCCGGGGTTTATCGACGGATCCTTCGGACCCCTCAAACAAGGGCTTGACGCAAGGATGTCTGGAGAGAAAGCTACACCCTCCCGGTCATGACCGCCCCGCAACGCGCAGCCAGCTTTGTTTCTGCCGAAATTGGCACGGCGCGCGTCGTTGGCGGCATCCTTGGGGTCGTCCTTCTCGGGCTTGTCGTTATTAGCCCGGGTGCGGCGGCCGTCTGAGTTCAACCTCCCCAAAACGATGGCCCCCGCACCCTCAGAGGTCCGGGGGCCTTTTCGCTTTCAGGCCCTTCGAAATTTCCGCCCGCTTCCGTTACTCCCTACAGGAGATCACACCGTGGCTGCTTCCGTGACGAACCTCTCTCCGAACGAGACCCGACCCGAAACCCGCCGATTGACCGGCTCCCAGATCATCTGGGACACGCTCGTCAACCAGGGCGTAGAGGTCGTGTTCGGATACCCGGGCGGCGCCATCATGCCGGCCTACGACGCGCTGCCGCAGTACCCCGGCCTGCGCCACATCCTGGTGCGCCACGAGCAGGGCGCGGCGCACATGGCCGACGGCTTCGCGCGCGCCTCGGGCTCGGTCGGTGTCTGTGTCGCGACCTCGGGCCCCGGCGCCACGAACCTGGTGACCGGCATCGCCAACGCGCAGATGGATTCGATCCCGATCGTCTGCATCACCGGTCAGGTCGCCTCGACCTTGATCGGCAGCGACGCCTTTCAAGAGACCGACATCACCGGCATCACGCTGCCGATCACCAAGCACAACTTCCTGGTGTCGCGCACGGAAGACATCATGCCGACGCTGCGCCAGGCGTTCTACATCGCGAGCTCGGGTCGCCCGGGCCCGGTGCTGGTCGACATCACGAAAGACGCGCAGAACGCCAGCTGCGACTACGCCTTCGACTCGACGCCGGTGCGCCTGTCGGGTTACCGCCCCGATCGCTACCCGGTGCCGGAAGAGTTCGAGCAGGCGCTCGAGCTGATCCGCAAGGCCAAGCGCCCGGTCATCTTCTGCGGCCACGGCGTGATCAAGGCCAACGCCATGTCGCTGCTGCTGGAGTTCGTGCACAAGACGAACATCCCGGTGGCGCTGACGCTGCTCGGCCTGGGCGGCTTCCCGGCGACGCACGAGCGCAGCCTGGGCATGATGGGCATGCACGGCGAGGCCTGGGTCAACACGGCGATCCAGGAGGCCGATCTGATCATCGCGCTCGGCATGCGCTTCGACGATCGCGTGACCGGCAACCTGAAGACCTACGCGCCGAACGCCAAGAAGATCCACGTCGAGCTCGACCCTGCCGAGGTCAACAAGAACGTGAAGGTCGACGCGCCGCTGCTCGGCGACGTGCGCGAGATCTTGCGCACGCTGATGCCGCACGTCGAACGCCTGAACATCGACGAGTGGATCGCGCACATCGAAACCCTGAAGGGTGACAGCGCCGTCCGCGACATCCAGGAGCTACCGGACGACGGCCGCTTGTTCGCAGCGCACGTGATCCACGATCTGTGGCGCCAGACCCAGGGCAAGGCGCTGGTCGTGACCGACGTGGGCCAGCACCAGATGTGGGAAGCCCAGTACTACAAGCACGATCACCCGCGGAAGCTCATCACCTCCGGCGGCCTCGGCACGATGGGCTTCGCGCTGCCGGCGGCGATGGGCGCCCGCTTCGCCTGCCCGGGCGACGAGGTCTGGGTGGTGGCCGGCGACGGCGGCTTCCAGATGACCGCCTGCGAGCTCGCGACCTGCGCGCAGGAGAACATCAAGGTCAACATCGCGATCATCAACAACGGCTACCTGGGCATGGTCCGGCAGTGGCAGCAGTTCTTCTACGGCGGCCGCTACGTGGCGACGCCGATCAAGAGCCCCGATTTCGTGAAGCTCGCCGAGGCCCACGGCCTGAAGGGCATCCGCGTCACCAAGCGCAGCGAGGTGCGCGACGCCGTCGCCCAGGCCAACCAGAACGCGGAGACCACGATCGTGGACTTCCGCGTCGAGCAGGAAGACAGCGTGTACCCGATGGTCCCGGCCGGCGCCGATCTGCACAACATGATCCGCCGCCCGATCCCCGAGGGCCAGGGCCACAACCCGATTTTCGAGACTGGAGAAGACTGATGGCGACCCAGACCTTGCGCACCTTCGTGGCTTACGTGGAGGACCGCCCCGGCGTCCTCAACCGCATCTCGTCGCTGTTCCGGCGCCGTAACTACAACATCGTGTCGCTGAACGTCGGCCGCACGCACGAGGTCGGCGTGTCGCGCATGACCTTCCGCGTCGAGGCCAACGAGGACTCGGCCCGCCGCATCGAAGCCAACCTGTACAAGCTGGTGAACGTGCTGAGCGTGGAGGACATCACCGACAAGCCCAGCGTCTCGCGCGACCTCGCGCTGATCAAGGTCGCCGTCGGCCCGCAGAAGCGCGCCGAGGTGCTGCAGCTGTGCGAGGTGTTCCGCGCCCGCGCGGTCGACGTCGGCCCCGACACGCTGATCGTCGAGATCACCGGCACCCAGGACAAGATCGACGGCCTGGTCAACATCCTGCAGCCGTTCGGCGTCGCAGAGATGGTCCAGACCGGCGCCCTCGCCATGACCCGAGGTCCCGAGGGCGAGGCCGCCAAGAGCGTGCATCAACCGCCAATTTTACGCGGCGTCACCGCCGCCTGACCGGAGAAGAAACCCATGTTGGAACGTCCGAACCCCGATTACGTCCGAATCTTCGACACCACCCTGCGCGACGGCGAGCAGTCGCCCGGGGCGGCCCTCACCTCCGAGGAAAAGCTCGAAGTGGCCCGAGCGCTTGCGCGCCTCGGCGTCGACGTGATCGAGGCGGGCTTTCCGTGTGCGTCCCCGGACGATTTCGAGGCGGTCAAGGCCATCGCCGAGAGCGTGGGCCGTGACGAAACGCCGGGGCGCCCGAGTCAGGAGCCGCCGATCATCTGCGGCCTGGCGCGCTGCACCGAGAAGGACATCCAGACCGCTTACGACGCGGTCAAGGGCGCGAAGCACCCGCGCATCCACACCTTCCTCGCCACGAGCCCGATCCACCGCGAGCACAAGCTGCGCATGACCAAGGAAGAGGTCGTGGCGCGCGCACAGAAGATGGTGAGCTTCGCGCGCAGCCTGTGCGACGACATCGAGTTCAGCCCGGAAGATGCGGGACGCACCGAGCCCGACTTCCTCTATCAGGTGCTCGAGACGGCCATCGCGGCCGGCGCCCGCACCCTGAACATCCCGGACACGGTCGGCTACACGATCCCGGAAGAGTTCGGGGCGCTGATCGCCGGCATCGTCTCGAACGTGCGCGGCATCGAGAACGTGACGATCTCGGTCCACTGTCACAACGATCTGGGCATGGCCACGGCCAACGCCCTGGCCGGCATCCGCGCCGGCGCGCGCCAGGCGGAGGTCACGATCAACGGCATCGGCGAGCGCGCGGGCAACACCTCGCTCGAAGAGGTGGTGATGGCGCTCGAGACGCGCCGGCCGCTGTTCAAGCTCAAGACGGGCATCGACACCACGCAGCTCGTGCGCACGAGCAAGCTGGTGAGCCAGCGCACCGGCATGGTGGTGCAGCCGAACAAGGCGATCGTCGGCGCCAACGCCTTCGCCCACGAGTCCGGCATCCACCAGGACGGCATGCTGAAGAACCAGGAGACCTACGAGATCATGCGCCCCGAGGCGGTCGGCGCGAGCAACACGCTCTTGGTCCTCGGCAAGCACTCGGGTCGTCACGGCTTCGCCGCGCGCCTGCGCGAGCTCGGCCATGCTCTGGAAGGCGAGGCGCTGGACCACGCGTTCAAGCGCTTCAAGGTGCTGGCCGACAAGAAGAAGCGCATCACCGACGCGGATCTGGACGCGCTGGCGTCGTCCGAGACCGCGCGCGGCCACGAGTTCTTCACGCTCGACGCCGTCCAGGTCACCTGCGGTACGAACGGCATGCCCACCGCCACGGTGCGGCTCGTCGGGCCGGACAAACAGCTCATCACGCACGCCGCAGTCGGCACGGGTCCCGTCCACGCCGTGTTCCGCGCGATCGACGAGATCGTCGCGGCTCCGAGCGAGCTGCTCGAGTACTCCATCAACAACGTGACCGAGGGCATCGACGCGCTCGGACACGCCAGCGTCCGCGTCCGCGCCGCGCAGGGTGATCCGCGCGTCAACGCGCAGCACGGAGCGGGCGGCTCGGCGATCTTCAACGGCCACTCCGCCGAGACCGACGTCGTCGTCGCCAGCACCAAGGCTTACCTCAACGCGCTGAACCGCTTGCTCGCCGCGCTCGGGACGCACCCGCGCACGTCGGAGCAGACGCCGAGCCACGAGACCTCGGGCGCGGCCGAGTAAAGCGCGGCTTCTCCGATCCCGGCTCTTCCCCCGTAAGAAACATGACTTCGCACAACGAGCGCCCCTTCGTCGAAACCTACGACACTACACTCCGCGACGGCTCTCAGGGCGAGGGCATTTCTTACACGATTGACGACAAGCTCCGGATCTTGAAGCACCTCGCCGCCTTCGGCGTCACGTACATCGAAGGCGGCTGGCCGGGCTCGAACCCGAAAGACGCCGAATTCTTCGGACGCGCTCGGGACATCGACCTCGGCACCACCCAGCTCGCCGCGTTCGGCTCGACGCGGCGGGCCGGGCTCGCCCCCGAAGACGACCCGAACCTGCAAGCGCTGGTCGCCGCGGGCACGCCGGTGTGCACCATCTTCGGCAAGACCTGGAACCTGCACGTGACCGAGGTGCTGCGCACCACGCTCGAGCAGAACCTGAAGATGATCGAAGAGAGCGTCGCGTTCCTCCGCGCCGCCGGCAAGCGCGTGATCTACGACGCCGAGCACTTCTTCGACGGCTTCAAGGCGGACTCCGAGTATGCGCTCGCCACGCTCGCGGCTGCCGCGCGCGGCGGGGCCGAAGTGATCGCGCTCTGCGACACCAACGGCGGTGGCTTGCCGTGGACGATCGAGCCCGCAGCCCGGCGTGCCATCGAGGCCGTCCCTGGCGTGCGCATCGGTGCGCACGTCCACGACGACACGGGCTGCGGCGTGGCCAACACCCTCGCCGTGATCCAGGCCGGTGGACGCCACGTTCAGGGAACCATCAACGGCTACGGCGAGCGCTGCGGCAACGCGAACCTCAGCGTGATCATCCCGAACCTGGAGCTCAAGCTCGGCTACCGCTGCCTGGAGCCCGGAAAACTACGGGAAATCAGCGAATTGTCGCGGTTCGTCGCCGACATCGCAAACCAGCACCTCGATCCGCAGACGGCCTACATCGGCAAGAGCGCCTTCGCGCACAAGGGCGGCGTCCACGTCGCGGCCATGCGCCGGAACGAGAGCAGCTACCAGCACGTCGCGCCGGAGCTCGTGGGCAACGCCATGCGCGTGCTCGTGAGCGAGCTGTCGGGCCGCGCCAACGTGCTGTCGAAGGCCGAAGAGCTCGGCATGACGGTCGACGCGGGCACCGAGGCCGAGGCTCTGCAAGACATCAAGGCGGCCGAAGCCCGCGGCCTGTCGTTCGAGAGCGCCGAGGCGTCGGTCGCGCTCCTGCTCCAGCGTAAGAAGGCCGACTACACGCCGCTGTTCGAGATCCTCGACTACCAGATCCAGGTCGGCAAGCGCGGCGCGAGCGACACCTTCGCCGAGGCCGTCGTGAAGATCCGCGTCGGGGACGAGCTCTTGCACACGGCCGCCTCCGGCAATGGCCCGGTCGGCGCGCTCGACGCGGCGCTGCGCAAGGCGCTCTTGCCCGTCTACCCGATGGTCAACCGCATCCACCTCGCCGATTACAAGGTGAGGATCCTGGATAGCGCGTCCGGCACCGGAGCCATCACCCGCGTGCTGCTCGACAGCCAGAGCGACGAGGGCGCCTGGAGCACCGTCGGCGCCTCCAGCAACATCATCGAGGCTTCGCTCGAGGCCCTGATCGATTCCATCGAGTACGGCCTGCTCCGCCAGGGAGCCAGCCCTCCGACCGAGCCGCTCTCCGGCGAGGCCCGGGCGCTCGCGCGAAACAGCGATCCTCCCCCTTCCCTCAAGGTCGCTCCCGCGGCAGTGTTCCCCCGCTCATGAAAGCCAACATCGTTCTTCTCCCCGGCGACGGCGTCGGTCCCGAAGTCGTCTCGTCGACCCGTCAGGTTCTGGATGCGGTGGCCAAGCGCCACGGTCACGAGCTCGCGTACTCGTCGCACCCGATCGGCGGCATCGCCATCGACGAGACCGGCAACCCCCTGCCCGATTCGACGCTCGACGCCGCGAAGAAGGCCGACGCGATCCTGCTGGGCGCCGTCGGCGGCCCCAAGTGGGACGACCCGAACGCCAAGACCCGTCCGGAGAAGGGCCTGCTCGCGATCCGCCAGGGCCTCGGCCTGTACGCGAACCTGCGCCCCGTGCGCAGCTTCAAGGAGCTCGTCGCGTCGTCGCCGCTCAAGCCCGAGCGCATCGAGGGCGTCGACCTGCTGGTGCTGCGCGAGCTCACCGGCGGCCTGTACTTCGGCAAGCAGTTCCGCGAGCAGACCGAGCGCGGCGTGAAAGCCGTGGACACGCTCGAGTACGTGGACTTCGAAATCCGCCGCGTCGTGCGCCTCGCCTGCTCGCTCGCGCGCGCCCGCAAGAAGAAGGTCACCTCCGTAGACAAGGCCAACGTCCTCGAGTCCTCGCGCCTCTGGCGCCAGATCGCCACCGAGGTCTCCAAAGACTTCAACGACGTCGCGATCGAGCACCAGCTCGTCGATTCTTGCGCGATGCGCCTCGTCACGGCGCCGGGTAGCTTCGACGTCCTCGTCACCGAGAACATGTTCGGCGACATCCTCTCCGACGAAGCCGCCGTGCTCACTGGCTCCCTCGGTATGCTCCCGAGCGCCAGCCTCGGCGAGGGCAAGCTCGGCCTCTACGAGCCGATCCACGGCTCCGCCCCCGACATCGCCGGTAAGGGTATCTGCAACCCGATCGGCACCATCCTGAGCGGCGCCATGCTGCTCCGCCACAGCCTCGGGCTCGAAGCCGAAGCCAAGAGCATCGAGCTCGCCGTCGAGCGCGCCCTCGCAGCCGGCGCCCGCACGAAAGATCTCGGCGGCGCGAACCCGCTGTCCACGCAGGCGATGACGGACGCGGTGCTGGCTCAGCTCGAAAAGTGAGCTGAGCTCGCCTGCCGTAGGGGTCGTCCACGCCGCCGCGAGCGTTGGGAGTCGAGGCATCGGGCGTGGCGCGCTCAGCGGCTTGAGTGCCTCACCAAGTGAGGTATTCTGAGGCACATGGCGAGGCGCACGAATCAATTGACCGTCCGCGATCTCGACCCGCGAGTTTTGGCCGAGATCCAGCGGGTGGCCCGCAGCGAGGGGCTGTCGCTCAATAAGGCAGCCGCCAAGCTGTTGAAAGCAAGCGCCGGCCTGGACGATGCGAGGCCCACGCGACGGATCGGTGCGGCCGTCGATCGATTCATCGGCAGCCTCTCGGCGGCCGAATCCAGAAGGCTCACGCGTTCGCTGTCCGCGCTGGAACACGTCGACGACGAGCTCTGGAAGTGAAGCGGCTGCTCGACACCAACGCCTACGTGGAGCTACTGAAGGGCGCCCCGACGGTAGCGACCATGGTGCGCGAGGCGGAGCAGCTCGTGTTTTCGACAGTGGTGGTGGGGGAGCTCTTGTTCGGATTTCGCAACGGGACGCGCTACGACAAGAATTTGGCCGTATTGGACGACTTCCTCAGCCAACCCTGGGTGGAGCTGCAGCCGGTTACCCGCGTCACCGCCGATCGCTTCGGGCGAGTGGCTGCTGCGCTGCGGAAGGCGGGCACGCCGATCCCGACCAATGACGTCTGGATCGCCGCCCACGCCTTCGAGACTGGCGCAGAGCTCATCACCTTCGATCGCCATTTCGAGAGCGTGCGTGGGTTGCCCGTGACCGTGCTTCGAAAATAAGCGAGCTCTCGTCGCTGGCCGATCAGCCATCGCGTGCGCCGAGAGAGGCGGCAGCGTCTACGGTATCGGATGCAGGGGGCGGATGCAGGGGGTACCTGGATCGGAGCCACATCTTGATGCGTTTCAACCGAGTGAGCCTGTTTTCTGCCTCGTGCCTGGCCTTTGCGTGCAGCAGCGATCCGCTGACATCCACAGAAGAGGGCGCCGAGATCCCCGTCGAGAGCGCGCCGCCTCCTTCCCTGTCCACTACGGACGCCGCAGGCGCACATAACCCCGGACCTCCGACACTGGGCTCGGCCAGGCTCGGGCTCGAAGGCGAAGATCTGATCCTCGACTACCGGAACCTCACGGATTCGGCGGGGACGCTGCGCGCCAGCGCGCTCGTGGAAGGCCCGGACGGGCTCCTGGCCACGGAGAGCCGCGAGCTCGGCCGCTTCGAGGCAGGGGAGAGCCCGCGCTTTCGATTGCCCCGTGCCGACGTGGCCGGGCTCGACGTGCGCGCGCAGCCGTGGACCGACGCGCGCGTGAACTTCGAGTACGAGCTCGACGACGGACGCCGCGGTGGCGATCAGGTGTCCCTTTTCGCGGAGCACGGCAAGGTGATCGCTCCACGCGAGGTCATCTCCAGCGGCAAGGGGGATGGCGCGTTCGCGAACACGCCGCCTGTATACGACACCGTCAAAGCGGGCGAGACGTTCTCGATCTGCTTCCGCCACGTGATCGCGTTCGCCGACACCGAGCCGCGGAACATCGACTATTTCCGCTCGTCGGGGAGCTATATCCTCCCGGCCTACGGCATTGCCGTTCGCGGCACCGTCAACGGAGTCTCGCAGACCGTTTATTCGAACGGAACGGCGGGCTGCGCCA
Source organism: Polyangiaceae bacterium (assembly GCA_025937835.1). Classification (GTDB taxonomy): domain Bacteria; phylum Myxococcota_A; class Polyangia; order Polyangiales; family Polyangiaceae; genus PMG-095. The sequence continues at coordinate 9,861 of JAICQO010000090.1, read as the reverse complement.
CCTTCCCGCGCACGCCTGGGAGCTGGACGTTCACGGTAGGCCTCGACAGCAAGAACTTTCCGACCAACGTGAGCGAATTTCGCATCGTCGCTCGGAACGATGCCGGCTCGATCCCGACCAAGCAACTCGGGCCCTTCACCGTCACCTCGAGCACGACCGCCCTCGGCGGCCAGCTGATCACGATGGCGGCCGGCGACGACACGACTCTCCAGCACATGTTCGCGATGACCCAGCACACGATCCGTCGCGCGATGAGCCTCGGAACGGTGCTCAAGCCGAACAGCACCCTCACACTGAAGTTCACCACCGGGTCCAACGAATACATCCACTCCACGCGCACGGTGCTGATCAACCGCAACGCCGCCAAAAACCGCGGCCCGGTTTCTCACGAAGTGGGTCACTGGATCCATCGCGGGTGGATGACGACGACCTCGACCGGGAGGAATGACACCTATTGCACGCCCGGTGGCAGCCCGACGTGCACCGTTCCTCCGGCCGACGGCTGTTTGCGCACGCCGGGCGGCAGCCACGGACAGGAGATGATCGAGTGGGACAGCGTTGCCCACCTCGAGGGCATCGCCGATTTCTTCCGCGTGCTCGCCTTCAACAACACGACCGAAGAGGCACCGAACGGCGGCGCCAACTGCGTCTTCCCGGGCTGGGCCCTGGGCGCGGCCGAGCGGCTCTGGAACTGCGACGCCGTGGGCCTCTACCTGAAGACGGGAGCCACTGGCGGCGGCAACTGTTACGAATGGACGCGCTCCATCTTCGGCAACGTCGGCAACGAATACGATTGGACCAAGGCGTATTGGGACCTGTTTGCGGATGAGGTCGGTCTCGGAAATGCCCGGCTCCGCAACTACCTGGCCTACGAAGAAGCAGCGACTGGCTGGGGCAAGGGCAATCACGGCGGCACCATCCGCGCCCCGATGAAAGGCACCGCCATGGAATCCGCGTTCCTGCGTGCGTGCGCCGGCAACATCTGGGACGGCACGACGCACTGACGCTCGCTCGGCACGGCTCGGCTCGGCTCGGCGCACGCCGCCCGGGCTGAGGGCGGCTCGGAGTCATGCCAATGAAAGCGGGCGCACGCTAGCGCAACCATCAGGGCGCCCTGAAGGAACGGGTCGGCGGCGGGATTCTCGGCGTCCCAGATCACCAGCACGTCCTGGCCGTAGCGGCCGAAGAAGGAGCTCGCGCGCCTCGTCCGGCAGCTCGACCCCCTGCCCCAGGTGCCGCCTCGCATCGAGCCACTCGGTCCTGCGCCCTCGCAGCCCGCGCCGCACGCGCCGACCTGGGACCGGTTCATGAGCTCCTTGAACTCCGTCCGCGAGCTCCAACCCGGCGAGCGCCCCCGCGACTGGATAGAGCCCGCGGAGCGGGCGGAGCTCACGGAGGAGGATTTCGGAAAACCCTTCGTCGAACGCGCTCGTGACTCGAGCCCGCACGAGTCGTGGGCTGGCCACGATCCAGAACCGCCCATCGAGCCCGAGTAGGCCGTGCGTCCGCCCGCCCCGTCCGTGATCCCTGCTCGCGCTGCTCGTGCAGCGGAGGGAGAGCCGCCGCTCGCTCGCCGCAACCAAGGTGCTGAAGCACCTGATGAGGCGCGGTCAGAAGGTCGCGGGCGGCGATCGCTTGGGAAAGGCGATCATGGGCCGTGGCACGCTGATCCCGCTGCTTGTCTCCTTTTCACCGGAGCGTCTCAGCAACGTCACCGGTCGTCTCTACCGTGCCGGCTCACAGCAACACGGAGGAGACCATGCATCGAACTACGGCCAACAGCGCCCCGTTAGTTTGCCAAAAGAGGCTCGACCAGGCGGACTTCAGCCGCCGCAGCCTGCTTCGCAGCCTTTTTCTCGGCCTCGGCGCCGCCAGCATCCCGACCTGGGTGGTGCGCGCCGCGCGAGCCGAGCAAGCAGGGGGCGCCGAGCTCGACATCCCCTTTGGCCCGCTCGGCGCGCAGGATTTCGGGGAGCTCGTGCAGCAGGTGGTCGCCGACGACCTCGGTTCCGTCAACCATCAGCTGTTCGCACCGGCGGGCTTCGACGTCCGGGTAGTGATGCGGGCCGGAGTGAATCCGGTAACGAAGGCGGCGGCCGGGACGCTCGGTCACGTCAATCCCGACGGCGGAGCCGTCTACACGACGGAGGACGGGGGTTGGGTGTACGTCTCCAACAGCGAGACGACCCCTGGCGGCGTCGGAGCGCTCCGCTTCGACGCTCAGGGTAACGTCATCGACTACTACCGGATCTGCAGCGGCACACGAAACAACTGCGCCGGCGGAAAGACGCCGTGGGGTACCTGGATCACCTGCGAAGAGGTAACGGGCGGGTATGCCTACGAGTGCGATCCGCTCGGAAGCCCCGCGACGCAACGCCGGCTCGACGCGCTGGGCGCGCGCAACGGGCGAGAGGCCGTCGCGATCGATCCCATTCACCACGTCTGCTACCAGACGCTCGACACCTCAGCTGGCAAATTCGTGCGTTTCGTCTCGAGCGCCGAGGATCTCGAGGTGCGGCCCGACGGGTTCACCCGCATGCGCCTCGAGCTCGGCACGACGCAGCGCCTGTACATTCCGCCGTTCGCCGAGCTTCCCGGCTACGACAACACGGTCGTCCCCAACGACGCGGCGGGAAGCGCTCGCCTCCGGCAGGCGCGGCCGATCGGGTGGGTATCCGACACCGGTACGAACGGCACCAACTTCAACGGCGGCGAAGGGATCTGGTATTACGAAATCCCCGAGGGTTTGCGCACGATCCCGACTGCGGGCACGGTCCCCACGCGCGGCGTGATCTTCTTCGCCACCAAGGGCGACAACCGCCTGTGGGCGATCGACGTAGAGAACGACCTGATCGAGCTCCTCTACGATACGCACAACGACCAGGCCTTCCGGAACCTCCGCAACGTGAATGGGGCTCCCGGAAACTTCAACCAAGTAGACAACGTCGTCGTGAGCCCGGGCGGAGACGTGCTCGTCGCAGAAGACGGGACCGCGATGCGCCTCGCGATCCTGCTCAACGGCCTGCCCGCCAAGTTGCTGATGCAGATCACGGCCGGGAACTCGGAAATCTGTGGCCCCGCCTTCACGCCCGACGGCTCGCGCCTCTACTTTTCGAGTCAGCGCGGACCGAGCGGACCCACGGGAACTGCGAGCTCCGGCGTGATTTACGAGATGACGGTCCCTCCGCAGTATCGGAAGCTCCAGAAGGCTGCCCCGTTCAGCTTCGTCGAGCGCCTCGATGTCGCTCCGGCCGTCACCGTCACCTCCGAGGAGGTCACGTTGGAGGGATTCGACGGCCCGCTGGTGCTCACACTCAGCGGCCCGAGCTCGGCCGAGGTTCAGGTCAACGGCGGCGACTGGACGTCGAGCTCGCTCGAGGTTTTCGCAGGGGATTCGCTGCGCGTGCGCCACGTGAGCTCACCGAGTATCGGAGAGGTCACCGAAACGGTGGTGGCCGTTGCACTGTCGAGTGGCCAGGGCCGCACCGAGGCGGTCTTCTACAGCGTGACCTCCGAGCCGGACACCGTTCCTGAAGCCTTCGATTTCGGAACCAAGACCTGCGTCAATGGCAACACGCTGATTGAATCGGACCCTATCGTTCTGACCGGCTTCAATCTACCGACGAAAATCGTTGCCGGCCCTCACGTCGAGTACCGCATCGAGGGTGGCGCATGGACCCGCGCGAAGGGTACGCTCGAGCCGGGTCAGACGCTCCAGGTGCGCCATGTGTCCAATCGACCGCAGAATTCGGTGCGGAAGACGCACGTCAAGGTCGGCGGGGTGACGGGGCACTTCACGACGCGCACGGGCGGCAGAGCGCCCAAGCGAAAGTGGTAGCCGCTCAGCGCACGAGCCCCAGCTCGTCGATGCAGAACGAAAAATCTGCCTCGCCCGCGACGATCGCCGGCAGCTTGAACTGAAGCGCGTGGACGGCGGCGGGATCGAACTCGTAGACGATGCCGCTGCCGTTCCAGTCGTCCTTGTGCAGGCTGCTGAACGACAAGGTGCCTTCGAGCTTGGGCGTGGAGGTGCCGTCGGGAGGGCCGACGATTTCGCAGGTTTCTTCGGCGCATTCGCCCTGGTACGCGGGATCCATGTTGAGGACCCAGAGGGCGAGCGCGGGGGCAGTGCCGCTGATGCGCCAGGCGACGCCTCGAACTTCGGCCGTGGTCGGGTTCCAGGTGTACTTGGTGTCGGGCGGCGTGCCGTCAGGGCCAGTGGCTTTGAAGTAGAAGCCGACGGCGACGCCCCAGTTCTGGAAGTTGGGGCCGGCGATGCACAGCGTGCCCGTCGCGCAGCGCGTTTCGGGGTCCCAATCGAGGGTCGCGCAATCGTCCGCGTAGGCGTAGAGGCGGCCGTCGATCGCGAGCTCGGCGTTGGGTTCGAGGGACGCGGGGGCGAGCTCGCCGTCGAGAGCGAGCCAGGTGACGCCCGGGAGCGGCGCTGCGCCGCCGGTCGTCGTCCCACCAGTTGCCGTGCCGCCGGTAGCAGTGCCTCCGTTCGCCGTGCCGCCCGTGTCACTCCCGCCAGTGTCACTCCCGCCGGTGGTTCCGCCGGTGGCGGCTCCACCCGTGGCCGCTCCGCCGGTTGCGGTTTGGCCCGCTTCGCCTCCGCTGCCCCCAGAGTCCGCACCGCTCGCCTCCGACGAGGGCTCACCTGCTGCCCCACCGGAGCTCGGCAATGACGGTTCACCGCCCGCGCCGCCTGCATCCGAGGCCCCCGGTGGCGACTCGATCAGCTTGGTTTCGTAGCAAGCCGCGAAGTTTGCCGCGCCGACGAGCGTCCAGAGCCACACGCTACGAGACGAGATCCTCATCGCTCACCACCGCGAACACAAGCCGAGACCGCCGACGGCACAGGGCCGCATCCCTGTCGTCGTCGAGCGCGAGCTGCCGCCGCTCGTGAGCAACAGCACCGCCCCCGCACCCAACGACACCGCCGCGCCGATGCCGAGGCCCACGCTGACACGGCTCGCGCGTTCGATCGACTGCGCGCGTTCATTGAGCGCGTCGATCGCGCCGGGCTCCGGCTGTTCCTGGTACGCGTCGTACGAGGCTTTCCAGTCGTCGTAGCGGCCGTCGTTCCAACGCCAGTGGGCGATCGCCGCACCGCCGAGACCCAAACCGAGGATGCCGAGGGCGTAGCCGAGAGTGCGCTGTGCGCCGTCCGAGGGTTCGGCGACGGGAGCGGATGGCACGCTCGCCGGAGCGCTGGATTGGCGCGGCGGGGGCTTCGGAGCGACCACGGCCGGAGCGGGAGCGGGAGCGGGAGCGGGAGCGGGAGCGGGAGCGGGAGCGGCCGGCGGCGCTTCGGGAGCTTTCGCGCTCGCCGGCTCCTCCTTCAGCGCTTCGATCGCGGCCTCGACTTCGAGCCGGCGCTCGGCCGGGATTTGCTCGCCACCGAGCCGCAGGTAGGTCTCGAACGCATCGAGCGCCTGCTTCGAATGTCCGAGCGCGCGCTCGGCCTGAGCGATGTTGTAGAGCACCGCGTAATGCGGCGAGAGCTCGTACGCGCGCTGGAACTCGGCGAGCGCTCGCTGGTAGTCGCCCGCGTTCGCGAGCTCGACGCCGCGCGCATACGACTCGCGGGCCACGCTGCGAGCGTCGTCCGCCGCGTGTGCTGGGCGCGAGAGCGCGGCGAACAAGAGAAGGGCCACGAACGGCATCGTTCGTTGAAACAGCAGGATCCGTGCCGTCATTCGTAAGGGTTCCGGGCGTCGAAGCGAATACTGGCGGCGCTGCCCGCAGGTCCAGAAACGCCGGCAGAAGCGTCTTCCGAGGCGTCAGCCGAAGCGCTCGAGAGTTTCGCCGGGGCTCGGACTGGACGTCCGCGCGGACGTCCAGGCGCACTCGGCGACGGAGGCGCAGCGGGAGTTGCGCTGGAAACGCTGGAGGCGGCAGGCGCGCTCGGCTCGGGCAAGGCCAATGTCGGACTCGGCACGCTGGCCGCCGCGGGCAGCGGCGTCGTCGGCGCGTCCGTCCCGGACATCGCGCGAACGGCCAGCGCGCCCCCGAGCAGCGCGAGCAGCGCCGCCGCGAGCCCGAGCCCTGCCCGCCCGGGCCCGTGAGCACGCGGGACCTCCGTGCCCGATGACACGGCGCTCGAATCCGGAGTCGGCAGCGTGGGAGCCGTCGCGCGGACCTCCGAGTGCGTCGCTGCTGAGCTCCGAGCCGGCGCGGCTCGCAGCTCCAGCCGTCCGCGCTCGCGCTGGACTTCGGGCGGAAGCAAGCTTTCGAGCTCGCGAGCGAGCGCGCGGGCGCTCGGAGGCCGGTCGCGCGGGTCGAACGCGAGCGCGCGGTGCACGAGCTCCGCCACTCCGGGGGGCAGGCCCGGACGCAGCTTCTCGAGCCGGACGGGGCTCTGGGTGAGCACGTGCGCGAGCACCGTGTTCCCGGAATCTCCAGGGTGCGGCTTCTGTCCGGAGAGCAGCTCGTAGAAGATCACGCCGAGCGCGTAGAGATCGACGCGCTCGTCGAGCGGCACGTCGCCGCGCACCTGCTCGGGAGCCATGTAGTACGGCGTGCCAATCGCGGCACCCGTCTGGATCGGTGCGTCGCGGCCGCCCTCATGGAGCAGCTTGGCGATGCCGAAGTCCAAGATCTTGAGTAGCTCCGAGCCGTCGGCGCGGCGCGTGACGAACAGGTTGTCGGGCTTCAGATCGCGATGCAAAATCCCCGCTGCGTGGGCCGCATCGAGGCCGCGGCACACCTGAAGCAGCGCGTTCGCGGCGCGCGAAACCGGCAACGGCCCTTCCTCGGCGAGGAGCTGGCCGAGGCTCCGCCCCTCCAGGTACTCCATCACCAGAAACGGCGTGCCGTCGGGCGCGGTGTCGAAGTCCAGCACCGCCGCGAGGTGCTCGTTCTCGAGCGCTCCCGCTGCGCGCGCCTCACGTCGGAACCGCGCCAGCGCTTGCTCGCTCGCCGCGAGGTGAGGCCGCAGCAGCTTGACAGCGAAGCGGCGACCCACGGTCGTGTGCTCGGCCTCGTACACGCGCCCCATGCCGCCTTCGCCGAGCAGGCGCACGAGCCGGTATTTGCCGGCGAGCACTTCACCGAGCCGCTCCGGCGCGACGTCGTCCGCGGTCTGCGACGGAGTCACTCCGGCTGCTCCGGCTGCTCCGGCTCACGCAGCGATTCGAGGTCGATCTCGCTCCGCCCCTGCATCATGCGGTACGCGCGCTGCCGCGAGATCCCGAGCGCGGCTGCGGCCTGGGCGACGTTACCGCCGGAGGCACGCAGTGCCGCCGCGAGCTCCGAGAGCTCCGGCGGCTCCTGAACGGCCTGGAGCGCGGGCTCCGAGCTTTCCTTCGAACCGCTCTCGCGCATCCGTTCCGGCAAATGGCCGACCTTCAACGCTGGCTCGCCGCCGTGCAAGACCAAGAGCCGCTTCACGAGCAAGACCAGCTCTCGCACGTTGAACGGCCAATCGTAGAGGCAGAGCCGCTCCACCAGGCGCGCATCGACCTCGGGCGGCCGCGAGCCAGAGTGGTCGAGCAAGAGCTGCGCGAACAAATACGGGATCTCCGCGGGTCGCTCGCGCAGCGACGGCAAGCGCACGGTGAGCCCATCGAGGCGCGCGAACAGATCGGCGCGGAAACGGCCTTCCGACACCGCGCGCGAGAGCGGTTCTTGCGCTGCTGCGAGCAAGCGCACGTCGAGCGCAACAGGCGACGATTCACCGAGCGGCAGCACCTCGCGCTGCTCGATCACCCGCAGCAACTTGGCCTGCAGCGACAGCGGCAGATCGCCGATCTCGTCGAGCAGCAGCGTGCCGTGCTGCGCCGCGCGAAAGTGCCCGAGGCTCGGGCGCTCGGCGCCGGTGAACGCGCCGCGCCGGTAGCCGAACAGCTCGGCCTCCGCGAGCGACTCGGGAAAGGCCGCGCAATTGACGGCCACGAACGGCCCGCGCCGCCGGCTCCAGCCATGGATCGCGCGCGCGGCGGCCTCCTTGCCGGTGCCCGTCTCGCCCTCGATCAAGATCGGAAGATCGCTGACAGCGGCGCGTTCGGCCTCCGACAACGTGTGTCGCAAGCGCGGCCCGGCGTAGAGTCCCGGGGCGAGCATTCCCAGCGCGCCAGGCTGCCGCGTGACCACGCCGACCCAGCCGCCGACGCGCACCACGTCGCCCTCTTCGAGGACGACGGCGGTGACGCGGCGTCCGTTGACGAAGCTCCCGTTGCGGCTCTCCAGGTCCCGGAGCAGAACCACTCGGCCTTGCTTCTGGATCGCCGCGTGGCGGCGCGATACGTCGGCGCCCGGCAGCGGCACGGTGCAGTCGTCGTCACGCCCGAGCAGCGCCTCGCCTGCTCCGATTTCGGCGAACGAGATGGCCGGGCCATCGGTCCTCGGAAACGAGAACGCGAGCGTGAGCTCACCTTCCCCTGCCTCGCCGAGCGTGCTGCCGCCGGAAGGCGCGGTCGTCGAACCTCGCGCTCTCGTCCGAGGAGCCATCACCGCCCGCTAAGGTACTCGCCGAGCCGAGCTCTTGCGAGCGCCCTGGACGTCCACGCGGACGTCCTCCACCGCCGCGGACGCTCGCGGCCGGCGTGCGCCCGGCCAAAAATCTGCCGATTTTACGGGATTTGAGCGAGCTCGGTCGGCCGCAGGGGGCGGCACGAGGTCTGCACTCCTGCCCGCCCGAGGAAGTCATGAGAGTCGTTTCGTTGGGTCTGTGGTGTGCGGTGGGTGTGGTCTTGGCGGGTGTCGGCGCGTGCGGCGACAAGCCGGAAGAGGACGAGCCGGAGTGCCCGATCGGCTCCGAGACCTGCGCTTGCTATCGAAACGACACCTGCGATGACGGGCTCGAGTGCCTGTCCGAGCTGTGTATCGATCCGGGTGATCGCGGAAACCGCGGCGGCACGCCGGGCTTCGACCCGGCCGGCGGCGCAGCGGGCAGCCCAGCGACGAACGGCGGCGAAGAGGCGGGCGGCGCGCCGAACGCCGGCAGCGGAGGACGCAAGCCCATGGGCGAAGGTGGCGCGCCCCCTTCGGGCCCGACGCCCGTGAGCCTGCATGGCGCGCTCTCGGTCGCCGGCACCGAGCTCGTGGACGAGCAGGGGGAGCGCGTGAAGCTCGAGGGTGTGAGCAGCATGTGGCTCAACTGGGACGCGAGCGGCTACGCACAGGACAAGGCCGGCCTGGCGTGGATGCGCGACCACTGGAACCTCGAGATCTTCCGGATCGCGATGGGCGTCGACGCCGAAGGCGGCTACCTCGAAGACCCCGCCACCGCCAAAGACACGGTCAACCGCATCGTCGAAAACGCCGTCGAGCTCGGCCTGTACGTGATCATCGATTGGCACGACCACGACGCAATCGCGCACCAGGCCGAAGCCACCGCCTTTTTCCGCGAGATGGCCGAGACCTGGGGCGACTCGCCGAACGTGCTCTACGAGGTGTTCAACGAGCCGCTCGCCGTCGACTGGAACCGAGAGCTTGCGCCGTATCACCGCTCGCTCGTGGAGGCGATCCGCGAGGTGGATCCGGACAATCTGATTTTGCTCGGCACGCCGAACTGGGACCAGGACGTCGACGTCGCTGCCACGAGCCCGATCGCCGGCGAGAACCTGCTCTACACGCTCCACTTCTACGCCTGCACGCACGGCGCCGAGTACCGAGAGCGCGCCCGGCTCGCGCGCAGCCTGGGCCTGCCGTTGTTCGTGAGCGAGTGGGGCGCGACGGACGCCGACGGCGGCACCGACGGCGAGGTCTGCGAGAGCGAGGCGCGCGCCTGGCACGACTGGCTCGACCAAACCAACATCAGCTGGACCGCCTGGAAGCTCGACGGCTGCGAGCCCCCGACGAGCTGCGACTCGAGTTGTCTGTTCAAGGACCGCAATGTCCCGACCAGCGGCCCCTTCG
>JAICQO010000127.1 GCA_025937835.1 Polyangiaceae bacterium | reverse complement strand
GGCGATGTACGGGAAGATCCGCCAGCTGATGATCAGGCCGAGCAGCTGATACAGCGGGTTGCTGCGCATCACGTCGTAGAAGCGCCGGATCGCAGAGGGGCCGAGGCCCTCGACGACCGCGGCACCGTCCAGCGGCGGCAGCGGTATCAAGTTGTAGAGGCCGAGGATCACGTTCAAACGCAGCATCGCGCTGAGCGCGAGCGCCACCGCGCCGAGCGCCGAGTTGAACTCGTAGCCCTCGGGGAGCGTCACGAGACCGACGTCCGTCCCGGCGCCGCCCAGTTGAAACACGCCGGCGCTCGCGAGGCCGCGGATGGCGAGCAGCGCCAGACCAGCGAGCAGGAAGTTCGCGCCTGGCCCCGCGAGAGACATCACCGCGTGTCGCTTGGGATGCCGCGCGCCCCAGTGCGGATCGTAGGGCACCGAGGCCCAGCCCATCATCCATCCGAACTGGAGGAAGGTCAGCACCGGGACGATCACCATGCCGAGCGGCTCGCGACGGATGTGCGGGAACGGATCGAGGGTGACGTGCCCGAGAGCGTAGGCCGTATCGTCGCCGCCGCGACGTGCCACCCAGGCGTGGGCCGCCTCGTGACAGGTCGTGCTGAAAACGAAGACCAGGTACCAGACCAGGAACTCGGCAACGGTTTGCATCGGGGTCTTCGGCTCGCTCGGAGGCTTCGGCGGCTTGGAGTTAGCACCGAAGACGGCCGATTGAATCCCCCCGCATCGCACGATTCGCGGGCTCGACGAAGCAAGTAGCGGCGTGGTATTCGTCGAAGGGCATTCGGGTTGCGGACCGAGCTCGTTCAGTCAGCACCTCCGTCGAGCCTGCGGGCCGCCCAGCGGTTGGACTCGGTCACCCGGCCCCGCTCCAGAAGCCCCGGCCCAAACCGTCGATCGCGCGGGGCCGCAGGCTGCATCACGATCAATGATTGATGCATGATGCAGCGCCATGTACCCTGCCGGCGTGGGTTGGCTTCGCGACCTGATCCAGGCTGGCCAGTCTCAGGGTGACAGCCTTGGCTGGCTCGCCCGGACGGCGCTCGCTCAGGCCGAGTGGCCAGCGGAGGTGAAGATCCAACCTCGCTCACTGGCGGCCTTGCTCGGCAAGATCGATCGCGGCCAGGAGCTCCGCTGGTTGAGCGCGCGGGTGCCGGTCCAGATCGCCCTTGCCCGGTCGCTCGGCGTGAGCGTCGAGGCCGTGGCCCGGGGCCTCGCCAGCCACCAGCCGGCGCCGGGTGAGGCTCGGCTGCTGCGTTTGCGGGACCTGCCAGCCGCCCGCCCCTTCGATCTGTGGGCAGAACGGCTGCCTCCCGGATTGCCGGAGCTCGAGCTCGGCCCGCAAAGCCCGGCTCGGTGGTGGGTCGCGCCCAGCGGCGCCGGCCGCAGCCTCGCGGGTGCGTGGCTCGAAGCTCGCGGCCGCGCCCGTGTTCTCGCCGCGCTCGATGCGACCGCGGGTGTTCTGGACGGAAGCTGGTTCGTCGAGCTGGACGGGTCCGATCCGAGCGCCGCTCCTGCGCCGCGCCCCGGGCTGTTGGTGGCCGCACCGTTCGGGCCGCCGGCTGGCTTCGAGCTCGTTCCGACGCCGTCCTTGCGCGACGTGGTCGGGCCGCTGCTGGAGTGGGCGCTCGAGCGTTTGCCGCCGGACACGCGCCTGGAAGCTGCACGCGCGCGTCCCTGGCTGCTGCAGCGAATAGCCCAGGGCGAGATCGCGAGCTTCGGCGCGCTGCTCGGCTGGATCGGCATGTTCGACGAGCTCGGCGCGGCGGCGCTGGAGAGCCGCGCGCTCGAGCGCATCGCACGGCGCTACGTCGAAGATCGCTTTGCTCGCTCGCTCGATCCGGCGCAGGCGAACACGAGCTGGCTGCGACAACACGCGTTCGACGCGCTCGTCGGGCTCGTCGAGCGCGTCTATGTGGACTCCGACCGAGCCCTCACCGCCAAGCGCAGCCAGGACGACTGGCTCGCGCTCGTTCCCCACGAAGCCGAGCGCGCCGTGGACGTCGACTGGGTCCGCCTGTCGCTACGCGGCGTGGATTCCGGCGTTCGCCCCTCCGAGCTCGAGCGCGCCGCCCGCCGCCTGCCCCCGGGCGCGTACCGCTTCGTGACGGCGCTCGAGCAAGTCGGTTTGCTGCGCCGGCTTCCGGACTCACGACTCGTGCTCGGACCGAGCTGGCTCGCGGAGTGGCTCGAGCGCCGCGCGTTCACGACGCTCGCCGCCCGCTCTCCGGTCGAATGGGGTGAGGCGCTGATCCGGCCGCACGCTGCGCCCAAGTTGTGCGAGCTGCTCTTCGATCGCGCAGTGAGCGCTCCGGCGGCGGTGCTCGAGCCCGTGCTCGACCTGACGCCGAGCGACGAGCCCGAGTATGCGGCGACGCTCGACGCCGCGCTGCGCATCGCCGGGCTCGCTCGGCTCACAGGGGCGGATGTCAGCCAGGAGGCGCTCGACGGGCTGTGGGCCGAGGCGCGCTCGCTGTTCTTGCGCTTCGAAGGAGAGCCGCCGCTCCCGAGCCTCGAGCTCCCCGCCGGCGCAGCGACGAGCGGGCTCGGCGCCCAAGTCTTGGAGCGCGGTGCGCTCTACCTGTCCTGTCTGTCGATCTCGGAAGCGCTGACCGTGCCAGCGGGCAGCGCTCTGGCCGCGCTCGCTCCCTGGAACGCGAGCCGTCCGCCGGCCGCGCTGGAGGCCGTCTACACGGAAATCGAAGGCTCGCTCCGCGCGCGGCCGCCCTGGTTTGCTGCGGCGCTACGCCTCGTGGAGCGCTTGCGGGCAGCGCTCGGCAACGTGCGCGGGGCCGACGATCCGCACGCTCTGGAGCGCCCGATCGAGTTCCTGGACGAGGTCGAGCACGGAGTGCTGACGTTCACGACGCTCGAACGGCTCACGCCGGAGCTCGACGCGGTCCTGGCGCTGGCTCGAGCGCGCGGCGCGAGCGAGGCGCGCATCGCCGCCGCGCTGTGGTCGGCCTGGAATGACGCGGGTCAGCCGCGTGCCCCCGCCTGGTTTGCAACGGGGACGGGCTGGGCCGAGCTGTCCTTCCGTCACGTCTCGACGAAAGACCTCGAGCGCGTCCTCGCTTCTCCTCCGGACCATCCCCTTCCGCTGGCGCTGGTCCCACTCGAAGTGCTGCGCGCGGCCGCGGAGAACAGCGAGCTGCTCGGGCGCGTGAGCTCCCTACAGACCCTGCCCGAAGAGCTGTGGAACGTGCTGGCGAGCTCGGACGCGGCGCGCGCCAAGCTCGGTTCCAAGCTGGCCGTGCTCTGGGCTCGCCTTCCGGAAGCCGCGGAGGCCGCGCTCGAGGCCGAGCTCGCGCGAGCGGGCGGCCCGCGCCCGGCCGTTCTCGCCCCGTTGCTGGAGGCCGTGCCGAGCCCGCTCGTGCCACGCGTGCTCGCGGAGCTTCGCGAACGAGCCGCGTCGCTAGAAGGCCAACCAGAGCTGCTCGGGCTCACGCGAAGAGCTCTCGCTCGCTGGGCCTCGCTTCGCACCGACGCCTGGCGCGACGCCTACGCCTGGCTGCGCCGTCTCGAGCGGGATCACAGCTTCGGCGGCTAGTCCTTCTGCTTCTTGCGCGGGCGAGCCGGCTCGTAGTCGCGGCGCTTCTCCGGCTGCGAGCGCTTGGGGTGCCAGCTCTTCGACGCGGGGCGCGGCTCGGAGCTGTCTTCCTCGCTCGTCGAAGAAGACCAGTTCCCCGGCCAGGCACAACAAGCGATCCCGACCACGAACGGCATTCGAAAGCTCAGACCGGTGCTGATGGTCTGCGAGAAGCGATCGTCGGCATTCCGGAACGAGCTGCTGGCGAACAGACCAACGGCCCACTGACCATGGGTCACCCCGCCGACCAGGTCCTCGTCGTCGGCGTGCCCGAACGCTCCGCTGCTGAAGCCCGTGAGCTCGACCAGGGTACCGAGCGTCGCGCCGAGGCCGGGCTCACGCGCCGAGGTGAGGATCGCGTCAGCGCTGGTGTAACCGCCGAACCGGAGGCGCGTGGAGCGCGACAGCCGCGGTCTCACGGGATACAAGCCGAGCTCGGCATACGGACCGTGCAGCGGCCGTTCCGAGTCGTCGAGCACCCACTCGGAGCGGTAGCCGAAGGCGAAATCTGCCCAGGCCGGCGCTTCGGGCCCGATGAGCTGCAGCGGGTGGAGTCCGGCGCGCATCATGCCGGTCGCGCGGCTCCCCTCCACGCCGTCGCGCGTCTTCGGCGGGCGGACGCGCGTCCCGATCCCGGTCTCGACGCGCGCCGGGGGCACGAGAAACGGGACACATCCCGTGCTCGTCAGAGCCAGGCTCACCACCAACCACTGCCACCAGCACATGCCTCGGGTTGGAGCAGCCGGCGTGCCAGGCGCGGTGTCGCAAAAAGAGCGGGGATTTCTCGCGAGATCCCGGGTACGTCTACTCGCCCCCGGAACCTCGGACTACACCCGTGAATCGGCAGCACACTCGATGACCCCGCAGCCCATGCCCGAAATCTCAAGGAACGCCCGCCCGGCAAGTTTGCGGTTTTGGCGAGGCTTTCGCGAGCACCGGAGCGGAGCGTAGGTGGCTACGTGAGCACCGGCGCGCAGCGAAAACGAAGCCAAAACCCAAAATCGCCGGGCGCGGTGGAAGCTCGAGATCTCGGGGATGCCCGGCAGCCGTTCGACGTTCGGCGTTACTACGACGAGAACACGCGAGCGCTGGTGCGCTTCGGCCAGGGGCGCTCCCAAGGCGCCATCCATCGCGCGGTCTTTGGACCCGGAGTATCGAACGATGCCGAGGCGCTGCATTACGTCGAAGATCAGATCGCGACACGCCTCCCGAGCGGGGACGGTGCTGCACCTCGCCTCGTGGATCTCGGCTGCGGCGTGGGCGCGAGCCTGTGTTACCTGGCTTCACGCCGGGAAATCCGCGGCACCGGCGTCACGCTGAGCCCGGTTCAGGCGGCACTGGGCGAGGCTCGCATCCGAGCGCAGGGCCTCGGCGAGCGCCTGACGTGCGTCGTGGGGGACTACAATCGCTTGCCCGACGGGCTCGTCGCGGACGCGGCCTACGCCATCGAATCGTTCGTGCACGGCTCGACTCCGGAGCGCTTCTTCGCGGAGTCGGCGAGGGTGCTCGAGCCGGGCGGGGCGTTGTTCGTGTGCGACGACTTCCTCGCCGACGCGGCGAGTCGAGCCCGGCTTCCCGACGCGGATTGGCTCGAGCGCTTTCGGTTCGGGTGGCACGTGAACACGCTGTTGAGCGAGCCCGAAGCCGTAAAGCTGGCGCGGCACGCGGGCCTTTCCCACGTCGAGACGCTGGATTTTTCTAGCGACCTCGCGCTCGGGCGACCACGCGATCGCGCCATCGCGGCGCTGGTTGGCCTGCTGGGGCGCCTACCCGCGCGAAGCACCTACTACCGAATGCTGTACGGCGGTCACGCGCTCCAGCACGCGTTGAAGCGCGGATGGCTTCGCTACCTGATGCTCGTCTTCCGTCGCGACGGCGGGGTGCGGTGCTAGGGTGCGCCGACTCGAGCGCCGACTCGACGCGGCCCCACTGCAATGACGACTCAGGAACCCAGCGGCACCGAGGAGAGCTCCCAGGAAATCAGCGAGGAGTCCCCGGCGGAAAGCGCCCGGCGGCCCCCGGCGCGCAGCGCGCCCACCGCCTTCACGCGCGTGAAGAAGCGAGCGCGCCGGATCCAGCGCGCCATCTCGCGTTGGGCCAGGGACTACCCGACGCCGTTCTTCATCGTCACGCTGCTCGGCCTCGATGCCCTGCTCAACGTGCGCTACCCGAGCGACGAAGCGCCGCTGTGGTTCTTCGTCCCGTCGCTCGACGTGATCGTGCTCTTGGCAGCGCTCGCGATCGCGGGCTACTTGCGCTGGAAAGTGCCTGTCGCCGTGCGGGTCGCCTTGGCCGCGGCGCTCGTATTCGTGCGGCTGCTGCGCCTCGCCGACGGCGTTCAGGAGCACTATTTTTCCGAGCAGTTCAACCTGTACTCGGATCTGGCCCTGGTGCCGGAGCTGTTCCGCTTCGTCCACTCGGCGCTGCCGTTCGGGTTGTTCGTGCTGGCGATGTTGGGAGCAGCGCTGGCGCTCGCCGGCGTGAGCTTGGGCAGTTACTACGGCTTGCTTCACCTCGAGCGCTACCTTCGCAAACGCCGCCAGGTGTACATCGCCACGGGCTCGCTCGCCGCGCTGTACGTGGTCTCGGCCTCGACCGGCCACGATCACCTCTACGACGAGTATTTCGATGGCGCGCTGGCCGCGAGCGTCGTGCCGAGGCTCGAGCACGAGGCAAAGTTTCTCTACAACATCTACAGCGAGAAGGGCGAGCACTCGAAGGTCATGGCTCAGGCCGAGCGCCGCCTGCGCCAGCTGCCGACGAACCTGATCAAGCTCGGCAAGAAGAACGTCTACCTGATCCTCGTCGAGTCGTACGGGACCTCGGTGTTCTCGTGGGACAAGCTGTCGCAGCCGAGCAAGCCGGTGTTCGATCGCTTCCAGGCCGACGTCGAGCGGGCTGGCTTCTCGATCGTGTCGGGGACGCTCGATTCGCCGACCTACGGCGGCCGTTCCTGGCTCGCCCACTCGACGCTGGCGACGGGCATCCGCATCACGAACCAGCTCGAGTACGAGCTCGTCTGCTCACGCCGGCCCAAGGTGCTGGCGCGCTTTTTCCGCGACGCCGGCTACCAGACCGTGCTGGTTCAGCCGGGCACCACCCGCGCCTGGCCCAAGGGCGAGCTCTACGACTTCGAGAAGAAGTACTACCTGTGGAACTTCGACTACGCGGGGCCCTCCTACGCTTGGGCGACGATGCCCGACCAGTACGTGCTCGATTTCATCCGCAGGCGCGAGCCCGTCTCGCAGACCCGCCCGCTATTCATCCAGTACGTGTTGGTCTCGAGCCACGCCCCGTGGAGCGACCTGCCGCCCGTGATCGACAACTGGGACGCGATCACCAACGGAGCGATTTACAAGCGCGCGAACAACCGTCATTTCCCGATCCAGTGGCCCCACTTCGAGAACGCTCAGGACGCGTACATCCAATCGATCATCTACGACTTCGAGGTCCTGCGGCAGTACATCACGCGCTGGATCAAGGACGACTCGCTGGTGATCTTGCTCGGTGACCACCAGCCGGTGTCCGACGTGGCGGGCAACAGCGACTCGTGGGGGGTACCCGTCCACGTCCTCAGCCGCGACAAGGAGCTCTTGAAGCCGTTCGAAGCACGCGGCTACGTGCCCGGGGTTCGTCCGCCGCTCGAGGGCGCGCACGCCGGGCTCGAGACGTTCCTCGGCGATTTTCTGACCGATTTTTCGACCTGGGACGTTCAGGAAAGCCTGAACTAGCGATACGCTGCGCGGATGTTGGCGCTCCGCATCGACGGCTTCGGTCTGGATCGGATCGCGCTCGCCGAAGTCGACGCGCCCGTGCCCGCGGAGGGGCAGGTGCTGCTCCGCGTGCGCGCCGCCTCGCTCAACTTCCGCGACGTGCTGGTGGCTCGCGGCGACTACAACCGGCAGTACCCGCTGCCGCTGACGCTCGGCTCGGACGCGGCTTGTGTGATCGAGAGCTTCGGTCCGGGCACCGATCCCGGCAGCTTCCGCGTGGGCGATCGCGTCTCTCCCGCGCTCGCGCAAGGTTGGCGCGACGGGCCGCCGCTGCGCGACACGGTTCGCCATACCCTGGGCGGACCGCTGCCGGGAGTGTTCGCCGAATACGCGCTATCGCGGGTGGACGCGCTGGTGCCGATCCCGAGCTCCCTCAGTGACGTCGAGGCGGCGTGTTTGCCGTGCGCGGCCGTGACGGCGTACAGCGCGCTCGCTGTGTGGTCGCGCCTCGCGGCCGGCGAGAGCTTGCTCAGCCTGGGCAGCGGCGGGGTCTCGGCCTTCGCGATCCAGCTCGGAAAACAGCTCGGCGCGCGGGTGATCGCGACCACCACGAAACCGGAGAAGGCCGCGCGCCTGGAGGCGCTGGGCGCCGAGGTCGTCACGATCGACGGCCCCGGCTGGGGGCGCAAGGTGCGCGCTCACGTCGGTGGGGAGGGCGTGGATCACGTGATGGAGGTCGGCGGTGCCGGCACCCTGGGCGAGTCTCTTCAAGCCGTGCGCCCGGGCGGGACGGTCAGCCTGGTCGGTGTGCTGGCCGCGGGCGAGGCGCTGGCGCCGAGCCTGACTCCGGTGATCATGCGCAACATCCGAATCCAGGGCGTGTTCGTCGGCCACCAGCGCGCGTTTCACGAGCTCGCCGCGCACCTCGAGGAACACCCGCTGAGCCCCGCTATCGATCGAGTGTTCCCGCTCCGCGAGGCCCGAGATGCGCTTCAACACCTCATCTCGGGCCAGCACGTCGGCAAGGTCTGCCTGACCGTCGCGTGACGGTCGGACGGACGCGCAGGGCTCAGCCCGCGCGCTTGAAGCGCCGGCGCACCACACCGGCCAGGCCCAGCGCGGCCACCAGCCCCATCATCGAGCTCGAACCGCTGCGGCCGAGCGCACAGCTCGCGGAAGCCTCGCCCTCGGCCTTGCAGCTGTTGCCGCTGCAGCTCGCGCTGCCGCTGGCGCTGGCGTCGAGCTTGGCGGCCCAGTCCTCGATTGCGGCGAGGCAAGCCTGGGCGTTGCCGTCTTGATCGACGAACTGGTTGTCGCACTTCACGACGCCGCTCGGCGACTTGCACTTCGCCGAACAGCCGCCCTTCAGCTTGGCTTCGCACGAAGCTTGTAGATCGCTCTGGCACTCGACCTGGCATTCGAGGTTCGACTTCGCCTTGCACGAGCCCTGGCAGCTGGCCTGGCACTTGGCCTCGCAGGTCGCGCTCGGCGGGGTGCCCGTGCACGAGCCCTTGCACTCGCCTTCGCAAGTGGCCTCGCAAGAGCCCTTGCACTGAGCGCGGCACTCGTCGTTGTCGCACTTGGCGTTGCACTCACCCGTACAGTCGGCGTTGCAGTCGAGCGAACAGTTGGCCTGGCAATCGAACTCGCCGGGGTTCACGTCGCAGGAGGCTTTGCAGCCTTCGATGTCGCAGCTGCCGGTGCACGAGGCCTCGACGCCGCCGCTGCAGTCACCCTTACAGCTCGCGTAGCCCTCGGCCTTGCACGCGGCCTCGAAGCTCAGGTTCTCGCACTCGACATCGCAGCCATCCTCCACGATGGCCTTGCAGTCGGCTTTCGCTTCGACGTGGATGTCCCCGCACGCCGACAGATCCGCACGAGCGGTCGCGGGCAAGAACGGAATGGCGAGCGCGAACGCGCCCGAAACCAGAAAGGAAGCAGCCTTACGCATCATGTCCAATTCTCCTCCTGCGGCGATCAGTAGCATTCCCGGCGCGCACCGGGTTCGGCTCGCGCGCGGTCAGACGCGCGCTGTCTGCCGCGTGATTCAACGCTGCAAAGCATTCGTCACACCTTTGCCTACATGGAGTTGCGCCTGGCTTCTCCGGGGGTCGCGCGCTCGGGTCCGTGGAACGTCTTTCCTTCCGAGGCCATGCGCACCAGCAGCGGGGAAGGCTCGAAGCGCTCGCCGCATTTTCGCGCAAACGCCTCGAGCTTCGCCGTCAAGCTCGCCACACCGACGGCGTCGATGTACCGGAACGGGCCCCCGCGAAATGGCGGGAAGCCGAGGCCCATCACCGCACCGATGTCCCCGTCGCGGGCGCTCCGGAGGATGCCTTCCTCGAAACACCGCACCGCTTCGTTCACGAACATCAACGCGCATCGCTCGGCGACCTCGACCGAGCTCGGCTCCTGATCGGGTCTGACGCCAAGCAGCGGATATACGGAGGCGTCGACCTCCTTCTTCCCCTTCTTCTTCTTGTCGTCGCCGTACACGTAGAAGCCGCGCTGATTTTTGCGGCCCTTGCGCTCGTCCGCGAGCAGCTTTTCTACGGCGGGCGGCGGCTGCATGCGCGCGCCGAACGCGTAGTGCAGGATCTTGCCGACCTTCGAAGCGACGTCGATGCCGACCTCGTCGATCAAGGTCAGCGGCCCGACCGGGAAGCCGAAGTCCACGAGCGCTCGGTCGACGAGCTCGATCGGCACCCCCTCGGCGACGAGCTGCGCGGCCTCGTTCAGGTACGGACCCAAGATCCGCGAGGTGTAAAAGCCGGGGCCGTCGTGGACCACGATCACGGTCTTGCCCTGGCGCTTGCCGACCGCCACGGCCGTGGCCGTCACCCAGGGCGCCGTGCGCTCGGTCACGACGATCTCGAGCAGCGGCATCTTTTCTACGGGCGAGAAATAATGCATGCCCACGACGCGCTCGGGATGCGCCGCCTGCTCGGCGATCCGTGAAAGCGGCAAAGACGAGGTGTTCGAGGCGAAGATCGCCGACGGCGCTGCGCTCTCGACCTCGGCGAGCACGCGCTGCTTCAGCGTCAGGTCCTCGAACACGGCCTCGATCACGAGCTCGATGTCCTGAAAGCCGGAGTAGTCCTTGGTCGCCGTGATCTCGCTCATCAGCCGGTCGCGCTCGGCCGGGGACATGCGCCGGCTCCGCACGCGGCCGTCGAGGATCTGCCGGGTGTAGGCGAGACCCTTGCCCAGGGACGCTTCGTCGCGATCTTTCAGGCGCACGGGCAGCTTCGCAAACGCAGTCGACACGTAGGCGATGCCGGCACCCATCAGGCCGGCGCCCAGCACGCCGAGCTTGTGCACCGGCACGGGTCGCACGCTCGGATCGTCGGCGCCGGTGTCCTTCTTGAGCTCGTTGGTCGCGAAGAAAATCCCGATCAGCTCGCGCGACTCGGGGGTCGCGACCAGCTCGCCGAACGCCTGCGACTCGAGCTCGAGCCCGCGCTCCAGGCCCTTGGCGAGCCCCGCTTCGACCACCTCGAGGATGCGGATCGGCGCGGGGTAGTTGCCGCGGGTCTTGGCGAGCGTCTCCTTGCGCGCGCGATCGAAGACCAGCTTGCGGCCGAGCGGGTTCCTGGCGAGCGCGAGCTCGAGCAGCGCGGCCTTGGAGAACGCGGGCGCGCGCTCGGGCACCGCGCCATTTTTGAGCCGGAGCGCGTGCTCCACCGCCGCGGTCTCGAGCACTGGACGCGCCACTATTTCGTCGACCAATCCGCTCCGCAGCGCTCGCCGTGCGTCGAGCTGTCGACCGGTGAGCATCAGATCGAGCGCCGTCTGAAGCCCGACCAAGCGCGGCAAACGCTGCGTTCCGCCGAGCCCCGGGAGCAGGCCGAGCTGCACCTCGGGCAAGCCGAGCTTGGTGCGCTCGTCGCTGGTGACGACGCGGCCCTGACAGGCGAGCGCGAGCTCGAGCCCGCCGCCGAGGCACGCGCCGTGGATCGCGGCCACGAACGGCTTCCGCGATTTGGCGATCCGGTCGAGGGCGGCTTGCCCCGAGCGCGACAGCTCACGCGCGGCGTTCGCCGTAGTGAGCGTCGAGAGCAGCTTCAAATCGGCGCCGGCCACGAAGCCCTCGGGCTTTCCGGACACGAGCACGACGGCCGCGATCGACTCGTCGCGCTCGATCTCGTCGAGCTTGTGGCTCATCTCGTCCGCGAAGCTCGCGCTCAGCGTGTTGACGGGCTCCCCGGGCACATCGATGACCAACAGCGCGCAGCCGTCCACCCGGCGTTCGAGCCGCAAACCAGGCCGAAGCGCGTCGTTCATGCTGCCTCCAGAATGATCGCGGCGCCGAGCCCGCCGGCCGCGCAAGCCGTGCACAGCGCGAACTGGCCGCCCCGGCGCTTGAGCTCGCGCAGGGTCTGCGTGATCTGACGGGCCCCGGTAGCAGCGAACGGGTGACCGATCGAGATCGAGCCGCCGTTGACGTTGAACCTGTCCCAGTCGATGAGGCCGACCCGCTTGTCTCGTCCGAGCTTGTCGCGGGCGAACTTGTCGCTCTCGAGCGCCTGGGTGTTGCTCAGCACCTGCGCGGCGAACGCCTCGTGCATGTCGATCAGGTCCATGTCCTTGAGCTTCAGGCCGGCCCGGTCGAGCGCCATCGGCGTGGCGTACGCGGGGCCGATCAGCAGCTGGTCGGCGGGGTCTACGGCGCAGAAGGCGTAGCTCTTCAAGTAGCCGAGCGCGGGCAAGCCGAGCGCCTTCTGCTTCTCTTCACTCGCGAGCAAAAGCGCGCTTGCGCCGTCGGTGAGCGGCGAGCTGTTACCAGCCGTGACGCTGCCGTGACGCCTGTCGAAGACCGGCTTGAGCTTGGCGTAAGCCTCGAGCGACGAGTCCTTGCGCACCAGGTTGTCCTCGATGGTGGCCGTGAACTTGGGCGGCACGTAGTACGTCATCACCTCTTCGGCGAACTTGCCTTCGGCCCAGGCCGCCGCGGCGCGCACGTGGCTGCGATGCGCGAACTCGTCCTGTTTGTCGCGGGCGATGCCGTTGTCCTTGGCCATTTTCTCGGCGCCCTCGCCCATCGTGAGGCCGGTCGAGGGCTCCTTCAGCGCGGGCGGGATCGGCATCAAATCGGCGAGTGAGACGCCGCCGAACGCAGACAAGCGCTCGCCGAGCGAACGCGCGCGGCTGGCCCGAGCGAGCGACGCCGAGAGCTTCTTGCTCACGACCATCGGGATGTCGCTGGCGCTGTCCGCGCCGCCCGCGATCCCCATCTGGATGCTGCCGTCGAGGATCGACTGCGCGACGTTGACGGTGGACTGGTAGCTCGTCGCGCACGCGCGCGACACGCTGAAGGCGTCGACCGTGCGCGGCAGCCCGACGCCCAACACCACCTCGCGCGCGATGTTCGGCGCCGCGAGCGACGGGATCACCTGGCCGTAGACGACCTGTTCGATGTCCTCTGGCTTGACACCGACGCGCTCGAGCAGCTCGGCCACCACGGCGCGCCCGAGGTCGAGCGCGGTCAGGTTCTTGAAGTCGCTGCCCTGCTTGGTGAACGGTGTGCGCAGCCCGGCGACGATCGCCACCCGGCGTTCATCTCTGCCCATGACGGGATCCCTCGAGACGGAGCTTCATCCGCGAAAGAGTAATCCCAGGCGCCAGGGACTGCGCAGTTTTCGCGAAGCCGGCCGCGGGGCTAGGACCGCCGCCCGTGGCGGTTCAGAGCTCGCCGCGGGCCGCCCGAGCCAGCTGCTCGGCGTCGGGCCGCATCACGATCCCGCTGTGGTGACGGCCGCTGACGAAGCGCACGCGCACCGAGGGCGCGCCTTCACCCAGCCCCTCGCACAGGGAGCCGGCCAGCTCGAAGACGGCGTGCTTCGTGTCCTCTCGCCCATCGTCCACGGCGCACAGCACGAGCTCGCCGCGCTCCTCGGCGCGCAGGGCCGAGAGCAAGCTCTTGCAAATCCGTTCGCGCGCGCGGAGGTGCGCCGGGTCGAGACTCGGGGCGCAGGCGACGAGCCCGACGGTGAGGCGCAACGAAGAGCCGTTCAACCGACGCAGCACGCGCATCGACAGGCCGTCCATCGACTCGCCCGCGGCGTGGGCGACGACGATCGCGTTCGGTGCGCGTTGTTGATACTCGAGGATCGCAGGCGGCCACACGGCTCCGGCTTCGAGCACCATGATGGAACTCAGCGCTTCGTTTTGCTCGGTCATCGGCTTGCCTCGTCAGTTCAGTCGACCGCCTCGGAATCCATGAAGTCGAAGCAAGGTCCCCTCGAAGAGCCGCCCGCCGTCGCGGGACGCCCTTCGTTAGTATCGGTCAATTTGGTTTCAGATCCGAGCTTGCGTCAATACTTCTCCACGTGAAGTTTTGGTGGCGCGCGTCGGGGGTGGACGCGGTGTTTGTCGAGCCGCGCACGGCTGCAACTTTTTGGTGCTGATTGCCGGTCGCGACGACGACGCCGAAGTGCGGCGAAGACAGCGCAGCACATCGAACTATTCCAGCCGCTTCGCGTTGTAGGTACGCGGCCTACTCGTGCGCTGCGCGCGCGCGAGCGCCGGTTTGACCAATCGAGGACTTTCTCGCAACCGCGCACAACGCGGCGTCGGCGTCAGCAGTTCCGGTCACTTGCAGCGGCGCGCCTCGAGGCGCTCTGCGCGCGCGAGTGATCAGTAGCCGAAGTCGGGTGTCTGACCCGGCTTCTTCTGAGTCTTGGGGGCGGGAGCCTTCGGCGGCGCGACCCTCGGTGCGGGGCGGTGCTGCGCGGCGGGGCGCGCGGGACGCACCGCCGTCGGCGCGGCGCTTTCGGCAGGCGCAGGCGTGGGCTCGGGCGGAGCGGGGGCGACGGGCTCCGGTGTCACCTCGGGTGTCACCTCGGGAGCCTTCTCGGGCGGCGCTGGGGGCGGCGGAGCTGGCTCTGCCGGAGGCGGCGACGATGCGGGTTGCGCGGCCGTCGCCACGCTCCCGTCACGATCGCCGAGCAGCGCGTAGGCGCCGAACACGGCACCTCCGAGAACTCCGAGCCCGAGCACGACGCCGATCACCGCGCCGGCGCCGCCGCGCTTCTTCTTCACGTCGGAGGCGGCCGGCAGCTCGGGCTGAGAGGTCTCCCAGGTACCACCGGTCTTGAGCGCCGGACCCGGCGTCCGAGCAAAG
>JAICQO010000137.1 GCA_025937835.1 Polyangiaceae bacterium | reverse complement strand
GTTCTTGGAGAGCTTCGCGTCCAGCGTGTCGAGCTCGAGCACCAGCGGCGCGAGCGCCGGGCGCGCAGCGTCGAGCAGCCGCGCCGACTGGCAGAGCAAGCGCGCTTGCAGCGACAGGGCCTTGGCCGCGTCGAGCCGCGCACGTTCGCGCGCGGGCGTCGAAGGGGCGTTGCTGGGCAGGGGCGCGGTGTCGCGCAACACGCGCGCACGGAGCTCGAGCGCCTCGACCTCAGCGAGCTCCCGGCGCTGCTGCTGATCGAGCTCGAACAGCTCGCGCTCGGCCGCGGCGAGCCGTGCTTCGGCGTCGCCTCGACTGGCCTCGGCGCGCGCGCGCCGCGACAACACGACCGCGTGCTCGAACGCGGCGATCGCGTGCTCCGCGAGGATCTGCGCGCTGGCGCTGTCGCGCTGCTGGTTCGCGGCCTCGGCGCGCCCGAGCAAGGCTTTTGCGCGGGCGTGCGCCTGGGGCGCGCGCTGCGACGCCTCCCGCACCGCCGGGCTGTCACCGGCGTGTTGCGCGTCTGCCAGCGCGGGCGGCAGTGGGCGCGCCGCGGCGCAGCCGAGCGCCACCAACGCCGAGAGCACCAACAGCCGCGTCACGGCTTCGCTCCCGGAGCGGCGGACGGCGCGGGTGCAGGCTTCGCGGGTGCAGGCTTCGCGGGTGCAGGCTTCGCGGGCGCCGCGGGGGCGGCTTTCGGGGGTGCCGCGGGGGCGGGCTTGGCCGTGGCCGGGGGGGACGCCGCCGCGGGCCCGCTGCGCTCGGCCTGGATCCGCGCGAGCTGTTCGGCGGCGCGGCCGCGGCGCGCGACCGTCTGTTCGACGAGGGCACGCGCCCGCACCGTGCGCGCCTCGAGGTCGCGCTGGCGCGTCTCGAGCTCGGCCAGGGCTTGCTCGGCCTTGGCGGTGATGACCAGGTCCTTACCGGTCTGCGCCAGCTCGTCGGCGAGCGCTTCGAGCTCGGCCGCATGCCGGTGATCGCCCGCGCTCCGTGCGCGCTTGGCGCGGTCGAGCGCGTGACGGCTGCGCCGGATCGAGTCTTTGGCGAGGGCGCGCGGCTCGGGGGAAGCTTCGAGCTTGGCGAGCTCGGCCTCGGCGGCGGCGCGGTGGTCCACCGCGGTCTCGGCGCGCGCGAGCCCGGCGGGGCCGACCCAGGCGACGAGCGCCAGAAAGGCAGCGGTTCTCGGTATCACGAGCACAAGAAGCCACGCGGTTTCCGTGAGGTCAAGCTCCGAGGTCAAGCCTCTCGTGCCCGTACCGAAGCCGCGCTATACGCGAGCCCGGGAGATCTCATGACCCTGCCGAAGCGAGCCAGTTGGGACGAGTACTTCATGGCCATCGCGCGCGAGGTCGCGACGCGTTCGACCTGCGATCGAAAACACGTCGGCGCCGTGATCGTGCGCGATCGGATGATCCTCGCGACCGGTTACAACGGCTCGATCCGCGGGCTTGCCCACTGCGACGACGAGGGGCACCTGATGGAGGACGGGCATTGCGTGCGCACCGTCCACGCCGAAGCCAACGCGATCGTGCAGGCCGCGCGCAACGGGATGCGGCTCGAGGGCGGAGACATCTACATCACCGCCTCTCCGTGCTTCGGCTGCTTCAAGCTGATCGCCAACGCCGGGCTGCGACGCATCGCGTTCGGCGAGTTCTATCGCGACCATCGCATCTACGAGTTCAGCGAGAAGCTCGGGATCGAGCTCGAGCATCTGCAAATCGGCGAGGTGCCCGCATGACCTGCGTCGCCGTCGTCAGCGGCGGTCCGAGCCCGGAAGCCGAGGTGAGCCGCAGCGGCGCCCCCGCGGTCGCGCGTGCGCTGCGCAACACCGGCTTTCAGGTGCTCGAGCTCGAGCTCGACGCGCGGCTGCCCGCGGCGCTGTTGGAAGGCCGCGTCGACGCCGTGTTCCCGGTCGTTCACGGCGCGGTCGGCGAAGACGGCTGCCTGCAGGGCTTGTTGGAGGTGCTCGACGTGCCGTACGTCGGCTCCGGCGTGCTCGCGAGCGCGCTGGCCATGAACAAACCGCAAGCGAAGCTCGCCTTGCGCGCGGCCGGCCTGCCGCTCGCTCGGGAGGCCACCTTCGTGCGCGGTGAGCCCGTCGAAGGCCGAGCCGCCGCCGTTCGCGCGTCGGTCGGGCGGGAGCTCGTCGTCAAACCCGCGTCGGGCGGCTCCGCCATCGGCGTCGTGCGCGTGGCCGCAGCCGATCCCGATTCGGCGCTCGTCGCCGCCGTCGAGCGCGTCTGGAAAGACGATCCGGAGGCCCTGGTCGAGACCACGGTCCACGGCGAGGAGCTCACTTGCGGCGTACTCGAAGAGGACGAGCGCGGTGCGCGCGCCTTGCCGGTCACGCTGATCCGACCCAAGGCGGATTTCTACGATTTCACGTCCAAGTACCGGCCCGGCGAGAGCGAACACCTGTGCCCGGCTCCGCTCTCCGCCGACGTCGCGCGCCGCATCGCCGAGGCCGCCGTCCGCGCGCACACAGCGCTCGGTTGCCGCGATCTTTCGCGCGTGGATTTTCTGTTGCCGTCCGACGGCGCCTTCGTCGTGCTCGAGGTCAACACGCTGCCGGGAATGACCGCGACCAGCCTGTTCCCCGAAGCCGCCAAAGCTTCGGGCATCGAGTTCGAAGCGTTGTGCAGCGCGCTCGTGCGCCGCGCGCTGGCTCGCCCTCGACGACAAACGCCGCTCGTGCGCGCCATGCCCTAGTCTAGGGCCTAGCCGCGCTTTACCTGACCGGATTCGGGCGGCCTCGCGCGTTCGCGCAGACGCTCGAGGAGCTGGTCGCGGTTCTTCGGGCGCGCGAGCGCGGCGGCCTCGAGCGCGTGCACACCGCTCGGCTCCGAGTCGGGAGGGCGCGACGGCGGCGGAGGTTGCTCGATCGATCCGGCCGGGGGAGTCGGAGGACCGCGGTGCTCCTCGGAAAGCTCGCTCGCTTCGAGAGCGCGGGTCGGCGGCATCGACTCGAAGTCCATCGGGTCGATGGCCATGCCCGGCGAGGTCTTCCGGCTCGGCGGAGGCCGCACGCTGCGCGGCAAGATTGGCTCCGCTTCCGCGCGCAGCGGCGGCGGATCCGACGGTCGGTCGCCCATCGCGGGCGAATCCGAGATCATCGAGCGCGGATCGAAGAGCAGCGTACCGGCCGGCGGCGTCACGTTCCGGCGCGGCGGCAGCGGAGGCGGCCGCGACGGCGCGTAGCCGGGTCGGCCCGGCGCACGCTGCGACGACGGTGGCCCGGCCGGCCGTGACGCGCGCACCGGAACCGGCGGCGGCGTGGCCGAACGCCCCAGTGGTCGCGTGCTCGTCGGCGCCGCGGGCGAGCGCTGCGTCGCAGGCGCCGCGACACGCCGTTCAGCGTGGCCGACGGCGCGATCGATGAAGCTCTTGGTCTGCGCGCCGAAACGGCGAAACCGCACGCGCAGGCCGGCGGGGTGCCCGCCTTCGGCCGCAACGTGATGCTCCACCCGCCCTTCGGCACGGATCAGCTTGGCGCCGTTTTGCAGGGCCACGTCGAACACGACGGCCGTCTCGGGCTCGAGCACGCGGTCGTCGATCAGGAACATGCCCCGTTCGTCGATCGTCCAGGCCTCTGCCGCGAGGTATGCCTGCTCGTCGGGGTAGGGGCGGACGACGTGAAGGACGACCGGGTTCTTCATGCCGGGGCCTTCAATTGTAGCTCGAGAACCCCGGTTTGGCTTGCCGTCTGGCCGGAGGAGGTTGACGCCCAACGACGGTTGGTGAGAGATGCGCGACCGTGTCCGGATCGCTCGGAAAAGTCCTCGTTGTCGGTTCAGGTGCTCGCGAGCACGCGCTGGCGCTCCGGCTGCTCGCCTCGGAGGGCATTCGCGAGGTCGTGGTCACCCCCGGCAACGCCGGCACGGCCCGCGCTCCGCGCGCCATGTCGGGGAAAATCCTGCGCAATGCTGCTGGCGCCCCGCTCGCGGTCGCGGCCCAGGAGCGTCCCGACCTGGTCGTGATCGGGCCTGAAGCCCCGCTCTGCGACGGCCTCGCCGACGAGGTCGTGCGCACGGGCCTCCGGGTTTTCGGTCCCAGCGGAGCCGCGGCGCGGCTCGAGGCGTCCAAGGCGTTCATGAAAGAGTTCGCCGGGCGCCACGGCATCCCCACCGCTCGGGCCGTGGTGGTGCGCCGGCCCGCGGACCTGGACGAGGCGCTGAGCAGCTTCTCGTCGGCGCCGGTCGTCAAGGCCGACGGCCTGTGCGCGGGCAAGGGGGTGGTCGTTGCGGAAGATCACGCCGAAGCCAAGCGCGAGGCGCTGGCGATGCTGAGCGGCGAGCGCTTCGGTCGCGCCGGCCAAACCGTGGTGCTCGAGGAGCGCGTGCTCGGCGTCGAGGCAAGCATCCACGCGGTCTGCGACGGCGAGCGCTGGTGCGTGCTGCCCGCCGCGCAGGATCACAAGCGCATCGGCGACGGTGATCGCGGACCGAACACGGGCGGGATGGGGACGTACGCGCCGACGCCGATCGTCACCGCCGAGCTCCGGGAACGCATCGAGCAGACCATCCTCGCTCCGGCTCTCCGCGGCATGCATGCCGAGGGCACGCCCTTCAAGGGCGCGCTGTTCGCGGGCATCATGATCAGCCCTGCGGGGGAGCCCGTGCTGCTCGAGTTCAACGTGCGTTTCGGTGATCCCGAGACCGAGGTGTTGATGGGCACGACGGACGGAGACCTCGCCGCCGCGCTCGATGCGGCCGCCTCCGGAAGGCTCGCTCCGGACGCGCTCCGCGCCTCGAGTCGCAGCGCAATCTGCGTCGTGCTCGCGAGCGAGGGCTACCCCGCCGCGCCCACCACGGGCGACGTGATCGACGGCCTCGAAGCGGCCGAGTCGCTCGAGGGCGTGTCCGTCTATCACGCCGGTACGCGGCTCGACGGCGAGCGCGTCGTGACCGCCGGCGGGCGCGTGCTCGCGGTCACGGCGTCGGCGGATACTCTGTCGCTCGCGCACGAGCGGGCGTACGCCGCGGTCTCTCGCCTGAGCTTTCGCGGCATGCAATTTCGTCGCGATATCGCGGCGCGCGTGCTCGGCAAAGCGCCCTGACCCGAGGCCGTGGCCTCGCTTCAGCGGAGTTACCCCGGCGTGACTTGACGCGACGCAGCGCTGACGCTAGCCCTCGCCTGCATTTTCGTAAATTCGGAGGACCATGGCTCGAGCAATCAACTTCAACGCAGGACCCGCCGCCCTTCCCGCCGCCGCTCTCGAACGCGCGCAGAAGGAGCTCCTCGACCTCGCCGGTACGGGCATGAGCGTCATGGAGCACAGCCATCGCGGCAAGGCCTACGAGGCGGTGCACAACGAGGCGATCTCGCTCGTGCGCGAGCTGATGGGCGTGCCCGACAGCTACGACGTGCTGCTGCTCCAGGGTGGTGCCAGCCAGCAGTTCGCGGTCGTGCCGATGAACCTGCTGCCCGCAGGCAAGAGCGCGGACTACGTCCTGACCGGTGCCTGGTCGCAGAAGGCCTACAAAGAGGCCAAGAGCGTCGGCACGGTGCGCGTCGCGGCCACCACCGAAAAGGACAAGAAGTTCGGCCGCATCCCGAGCCAGAAGGAGCTCGAGCTCGACCCGAACGCCGCGTATGTGCACATCACCAGCAACAACACCATCTTCGGGACGCAGTGGGCCGAGTTCCCGGACACGGGCAGCGTGCCGCTGGTCGCGGACATGTCGAGCGACATCGCCTGGCGCCCGATCGACGTCTCCAAGTTCGGCCTGATCTACGCCGGCGCTCAGAAGAACCTGGGCCCGAGCGGGCTCGTGGTCGTGATCGTCAAGAAGGAGCTCGTGGCCGCGGGTCGCTCGGACATTCCGGCGATTTTCCAGTACCGGACCCACGCCGACAACAACTCGCTCTACAACACGCCGCCCACGTTCTCGGTGTACGTGCTGCGCAACGTGCTCGAGGAGCTGAAGAAGGCCGGCGGCCTTTCGGCAGTCGAGAAGACCAACCGCGAGAAGGCCAAGCTCATCTACGACGCGATCGACGAGCGCAGCGACCTCTACTCGTCACCGGTCGAGAAGTCCGCGCGTTCCACCATGAACGTGGTGTGGACGCTCAAGACTCCCGAGCTCGAGGCCGAGTTCCTGGAAGAGGCCAAGAAGCGCAACATGATTGGCCTCAAGGGCCACCGCTCCGTGGGCGGCATGCGCGCCTCGATCTACAACGCCGTGAGCCTCGAGTGGTGCAAGGCGCTTGCCGAGCTCATGAAGGGTTTCAAGCGCTAGAGAGACGGGGTCAGAAGCGGATCGCGGGCGTCGTGTCCGCGATCCACTGACCCTCGCTGTTGGTGACCTCGGTGCTGCCGCTGACGATGAGCGGCAGCGCCACCAACACCAGGGCTGCGCCGAGCCCGAGTGCGATGCCACCGCCCACGACCAGCGGTGTTCGATCATCGTACTTGCCGTAAGCAAACGCGCCCATCCCCGCGAAGCCGAGCGGGACACCGACATACAGAGACAGCCTGCCGGCGCTGGCGCGGCTGGCCGAGCCGCCGTTGACCGTCAACAGTGCGGCGCCGCTCCCAGGCTCGACGCGGAATGGCTTCGACGGCGTCATGCCGGGCGCTACCACGCGCGCTTCCATCCCCGCTACCACGAGCTGCCGAGCGCAAGGGGCGGCACAGGTGGCGTGCCAGGCGTCGAAGCCGCCAAAGCGACGCAGCTCGAGCACGGCTCCCTCGTAGTCCGCGCGGATCGCGACACGCGCCGTCGTCCCTGGTTCGACCGCACGCGACGCTGCACCGGCAGTGGTAACGGCGCTCGGCGCGGACCCCGGTACGTCGGCTCGTGCAGTGCGGTCCCAGGTCATTCCCGCTAGCAAAACGACAGAAGCCCAAGCGGCGCAGGCGTTGCGCAGGGCTTGCGCACGTGGGGAATAGCGCGACATCGGCCTCGATACGCATACACGTGGAGAGTCACTTGCGCGTTTGCACACGATGTCGCCGACCGTAACACGCGCTTTCGTGCTTCGCGACGCACACTTCGGCAGTCGGACCCGGATGCTCGACGAGCCGAAACTGCCGGGCTAGCTTTCTGAGGTTGGATCGGGAACGCCAGAACAAGCAGACGAACCCCGAGACACCACGCGCGGGTCCGGTGTCGGCGCGCGAACGCGTTCGCCGCTTCTGGTTCGAGCACGAAGGCCGGGAAATCGAGCTTGGCACGGGCGTGCTGTTCATGGGTCGCAGCTCGAGCTGTCACATCGTGGTGGACGACGGCCTCGCTTCGCGCCGCCACGCCAAGCTCGAGGTCCAGAACGAGGGAGTCAACGTCGAGGACTGCGGCAGCGTCAACGGCGTTTACGTCAACGCGCGCCGCATCGCCGGCCAGCTGCGGATCAAGGACGGGGACCACGTCCAGATCGGTCGGCAGGACTTCGTGCTCCGCAGCGTGCTGGTGAGCGATGCGCCCGAACGCGAGCGGGAACGAAAGCGCGTGCGCGATCGCAGCCTCGCCGTGACGCGCATCGACGACTCGCGCGCCCTCCCGCAGATGGTGAGCGAGAACGAGGCCACCTTCAGCGGCGACACGCTGGACCTGCTCGGCGGCGTCGCGGAAAAGATCTTGGCGCTCGGTCGCGGCGAAGAGGCGGAGCGGATCCTGTCGGCGCCGCTCGTCAGCCTGTTGGGAGAGCTCAAGGCGGGCCGCCGCGCGCAGAGCGGCTCCGACATCATCGACAAGGCCGGCCGCTACGCGGTCAAGCTCGCCGACGCGACCGCCAAGGGTCGCTGGGTGGACTACGTGATTGAGCTCTACGCCGTGGCGCGGCGCCCGATGCCCGCCACCGTCGTCGATCAGCTGTACGTCATCTTGCGCAAGGCATCGAGCATCAACCTCGGCGCTTTGCGCGAGTATCTCGGGACGCTACGGGAGATGGGCCAGAGCTTCGGTCCGGCGGAGCGCTTCGTGTTGCAGCGGCTCGAGGGCCTCGAGCGGCTGGCGGCTTCGAAGTAGCGGCCGCGCGCCGCTCACGCTCGAGGGCCCGTCCGAATGCCAGCCCCGCCGCCTCGGCGATCGCGCTCCGGAGCTCGTCGTCCGTGAGCTTCGCCAGGCGCGCGTCGAGTTCGGGCGGGAGCGCGCGCGGCAACGGCGGCTTCTTGGCTACGGGTTCGGCGCGCGTCTGCTGCTGCTTGGTGCTCAGTCGAAACCTGAGCCGCTCCACGGCGAGCCCGCGCTCCTTTAGACGGGAGAGCATTTCGGGGGCCAGCAAGCTGAGCTCCTGCGCCCAGGCCGGAGAGGCGACGTAGACCGTGAGCTCCCCGCGTTTCAACGAACCGAGCTCGGTGCGTTCGGCGATCCGCCGCCCGACCGCGAGGCGATAGCTGTAGCGATCCATCGGCGCGCGTGAGCGCTCGAGCGCGTACTTGCGGCTGTCGGCCAGCACCTCCCCGAGTGAAGCCGGCGCTTGCCGCTGGTCGTCGCGCCGCTTGGCCATCTCCGCAGTCTAACGGAAGCCTCAGCCGCCGCTCAACGCTTGCACGATCTGCACCGAATCCGTCGCTTCCAGCTTGCGCGACAGATCCAAGATCTGCTCGCCGTTGACGAAGAAGCGCACGTGTGGTCGCAAGCGGTCTTGCTCGTCGATCACGCGGAAGCGCAAGCCGGGGAACTGGCGGTCGAGGTCGGCCATCAGCTCCGCCAGCGTCGTGCCTTCGGCATCGACCTCGGAGCGCCTCGTGTAGGAGAGCAGAGGGCTCGGGATCGAGACCTTCATGCGGAGAGCCCCAGCGCCTCGACCGCGTAAATCTCGGGCAGGTGACGCGCCACGAGCTGCCAGTCTTCACCCTCGTTCCGGCTTTGCCAGAGCTCGCCGCTGGTGGTTCCGAGGTACAGGCCGAGCGGCGTGCCCTGGTCCGAGCACATCGCCTGTCGTTTCACGGTCCACCAGGCTTGCTCCGGCGGTAACCCGGCGTCTTGCCGCTGCCAGCTTCGTCCGCCGTCGCGCGTGACGTAAGCCGCGGGGCGGCCGCCCGGGCTCGTGCGCGGCCAGACCGTCTCACCGTTCATCGGAAACACCCAGACCGTGTCGCGGTCGCGCGGGTGCACGACCAGCGGAAACCCCACGTCGCCCACGTCGCCCGGCATCGCCTTGCCGACGCGCTGCCAGGTCCGCCCCGGCCGGTCGAGCCGGTAGATGCCGCAGTGGTTCTGCTGGTAGAGCCGATCCGGATCGCTCGGACACAGCCGCACACAGTGGGGATCGTGGAACGTCGCGTCCGTGGCGTCGAGACCCTCGACCACCTCGAGCCCGTCGATCAGCGGAGCCCAGCTCTTTCCGCCGTCGAGGGACTCGTGCACGCCGCCGCTCGACATCCCGAGATAAAGGTGCTGGCCGTCGCGCGGATCCACCAGGATCGAGTGCAGCTTCGGCCCGTCCGGTGTGCCGTCCTGTTCGCCGCCCATCCAGAGCCGATATTGCGGATCGTCGTTGAACCCGTTCAGCGGCTCCCAGGTCTCTCCGCCGTCGTCCGAGCGGAACAGGCCCTGCGGCGAGGTCCCGGCGTACCAGGCGTTCGGCTCCGAGGGGCCGCAGGGTGTGAGCCAGAACGTGTGATCGACGGCGCGCCCCTTCACGCCTTCCGGCGCCTTCGTGAAGGCTGGCGGCCGCTTGGCCTCCGCCCAGGTCTTCCCGAGATCGGTCGAGCGAAAAATGGTCGGGCCGAGGTGTCCCGTCTTCGCAGCGGCGAGCAGCGTGCGGCGATCACGCGGATCGAGCACCACGTGACTCACGATGTGCCCCAAGAAATGCGGCCCATCCACGCGGAACCCGCGCCGCGTCGAGTCGCTCCGATAGAGCCACGCGCCCTTGCGCGTCGCGACCAGTACTACCACGTCCGAACCGGAAGCCATGGCGTCTCGTACAGCTCGACCCCGCGCGGGTCAACGGGCGTACTACAACTACGACTCGAGAGATGCAGGAGAGCTGGCGTGAGATCTCCGACCTGGTGGTCGCTTACGATCCCGTCACGCTCGCTCGGCAACCGGTGCTACGCGAGCAAGTGGTGGCCCGGCTACGGGCGCAGGGTCAGGGCCGCGCGGCGCGGATCGTCGCGCGATGGCCGGTGCGCGACGGGCGCCTGATCGACGAGTTCGTGGACGGCGTGTTGCTCCGGGCGCACCACCAGCTGCAGCGGCTCTCGGAGGAGTTCCGTCAGGGCGAGCGCACTCAGCGGCTGCTCTCGCCGCTCCTGGCCGTGCTCCGGGCCGCCGGGGTGGCGCCGCCTTACCGGGTCGTCGACGTGGGTTCCGGGCTCGGATACGTGGTGCGCTGGCTCGCAGCGCACGGCGGGCTCGGTCCCGACGTCGAGCTCCTCGGCTGCGACTACAACGCGACCCTGGTCCGGCGCGCGCGCGCCCTCGCCGAAGCCGAGGGCCTCCGCTGTCGCTTCGAAGTCGCCAACGCCTTCGCGCTCGCCGAGCCCGCCACCGTGTTCGTCTCGACCGGTGTGATCCACCACTTCCGCGGTCCCGAGCTCCACGGCTTCATCGAGGCGCAGCGCCGCGTGCCAGCACGGGCATTCCTCCATAGCGACATCAAGCCCAGTTATCTCGCGCCGCTCGGCGCCTGGCTCTTTCACCAGGCGCGCATGCGCGAACCGCTGGCTCGCCACGACGGCATTCTCTCCGCGCTGCGGGCGCACGAAGCCGAGATCCTGAGCCGCACCGCGTCCGCCGCGTGCCCGGATTGGTCCATCGGCATGCTCGACGGGGCCCGGAGCAGCGTGCCCGTGCTGCGCGTGATGCAGACGCTGATCGGTGTCGAGCACTCGCTCCGCGCGGGGTTCGAACGGGCCCTCGCGGGTCTCGGCTCGCGCATCACCTGGCGTGGTGGCACTGCATGATCGCCGCGTGGATGGTGCTTTTCGCCGTGCTGGACGGCGCCTTCGCGGGCTTCCGCGGGGCAGCGCCGTGCAACGCCCGCATCCGAAAGCGCAGGTACTATGCGCGCGCCCTCTCCTTCGGCGCGCTCGCGGCGTTCGCTCTGTGCCTCGTGCTCGCGGCCCTGACCGCCATCCTTCTCGCTGCCTCTCCGACGCCGGCTGCGGACTACGCAACGCTCGTCGCAGTGGGCGGGCGCATGCTCAGCGTGTTTTCCGTCTACGCCGTCTGCGTCGCGCTCGCGCTCCTCGGCTACCTGCTAGGCGGCGCCGATCTGCGCGTGCTCTCGACCGTCTCCATCCTCGGCCCGTTCACCCTGATCCGCCCGTGGATGGTGCTCGCGGCCGTCGTCTACGGCTTGCGGGGGCAAACCAACGGGACCGTGATCACGCTCACGCTCGCCTCTGCGGGCGCCGTGCTCCTGCTCGGTCGCGGGCTCGGCCGCTTCTACGAGCAGCGCCTGCAGCGCGAGCTCGACGCGCCGCTCGCTCGAGCGCGGCCTGGTCACCGCTAGACGCTCAACGCGGTGCCGAAGGTGGGAGTCGAACCCACACTCCCGTGAAGGAAACGGATTTTGAGTCCGCCGCGTCTGCCGGTTCCGCCACTTCGGCTTGGTGAAGTTGAGCTTCGCGGCCCTCAGTAGCAGACCTCGGGGCTCAGGGGTAGCCGGTTCGCGATGGAGGCTCGTGGCGGGGCAAGAAGCCACCCGGACCGGTCGGCCACCCGTGAGAGAGTCGGGCATGGCGAGCTCGCAGCGCATCACGGAGATCACCTGGGAGTCGGCGGATTCGACGCTTCGGTTGCGGCGCGTGGGGCCGGGCGTGGTGCTGCTGGTGATCACGGGCACCGACGTGGGCGAACACGGGGCGGCTCATCCCCGGTATCTTTAGCTTCCACCACGCCCGGCGATTTTGGGTTTTGGCTTCGTTTTCGCTGCGCTCCGGTGCTCACGTAGCCACCTACGCTCCGCTCCGGTGCTCGCGAAAGCCTCGCCAAAACCGCAAACTTGCCG
>JAICQO010000198.1 GCA_025937835.1 Polyangiaceae bacterium | reverse complement strand
GGTGGCCCCGTAAGCCGACGAGGTGCCGGCGAACACGAAGTTCGGCTTGCCGCTGACGCGCGCGGCTTCCAGCAGGTTCAAGGTGCCGGTCAGGTTGACGTCGTAGTAGAGCCACGGGTTTTCGACGGAGGCCCGCACGCCCGCCATCGCCGCCAGGTGAACGATCGCGTCGAAGCCCGCGCCGACGACGCGGCTCACCAGCTCTCGATCGCGAAGATCACCTTCGACGACCTCGAGCTCGGCGTGGGCGGGCTTCTTGCCCCGCACCTCCTCGACGTTCTTCCGCTTGCGGCTCGGGTCGTAATAGTCGTTGAAATTGTCGAGGAGCGTCACGTGATCGCCGCGTGCGAGCAGCGCGTCCGCGGTGTGGCTGCCGATGAAGCCGGCTCCGCCCGTCACCAAGATGCGTCGTGAGGTCATGTCGGGTTCAGTTCGACTTTCGGGCTTCGAGCAGTCGCTCGGTGGCTATGCCGCTCGACTCGATGAAGCTGTTGACGAGGTCGTGGTGCGAGTGAGCGAGCTCCTGGGGCGTTCCGGACGTGACGATTTTCCCTTGGGCGAGCAGGTGGATGCGATCGGCGATTTTGAGGGCGCTGGTCATGTCGTGCGAGATCACGACGCTGGTGACGCCGAACTTGTCGCGCGTCTCGAGGATCATGTCGTCCACGCGGCGACTGGTGATCGGGTCGAGGCCGCTCGTTGGTTCGTCGTAGAGCAGCACGCGCGGCTCGAGCATCAGGGCGCGGGCGAGGCCCACGCGCTTCTTCATGCCACCCGAGAGCTCGCTCGGGAAGCGCTGTTCGACGTCCGGCAGGCCCAGGGCGCGCAGCTTCTCGGCGACCTTGGCGCGGATCTCTCGATCCTTGAGCTTGGTGTGCTCGCGCAGCGGGAAGGCGACGTTCTCGAGCACGTTCATCGAGTCGAGGAGCGCGGAGTACTGGAAGACCATGCCGAGCTTGCGCCGCACCTTGTTGAGCTCGCGCTCGCCGAGCTTCGCGAGGTCCACGCCGTCGAGGATCACCGAGCCGCTCGTCGGGCGATCGAGGCCGATCAGGATCTTGAGCAGCGTGGTTTTTCCAGCGCCCGAGCCGCCGATCACGACGGCGACCTCACCCGGCTGGCAGCTCATCGTGACGTTGCTGAGCGCCACGCGATCGCCGAAGCGACGCTCGACGCGATCGATCACGAGGTGATCCGAGGCGGGCGGAGGCTCGCGGCTGGGAGCGGGGGGAACCGAGGGCACGCGGTTTTGGTGGATACTAGGTCGTTTTCAGCGCGGCAGCGGCTGTTTCTGCTGCGGGTCGGCAAGGGCCCGGCCCGGGGCCTTGACACCGCTTAGGGACCCCGCATGCTCCGGGCCATGACCGAGGATCACCTGACGGCGCTCTTGACGACGGCCGAAGCCAAGAAGGACGACAAGGGGTTTTTGAAGGCAGCGGATGGGCGCTACATCAGCCTGCAC
This sequence comes from Polyangiaceae bacterium, assembly GCA_025937835.1. Taxonomy (GTDB): domain Bacteria; phylum Myxococcota_A; class Polyangia; order Polyangiales; family Polyangiaceae; genus PMG-095. Next base: position 2,041 of record JAICQO010000198.1, on the reverse strand, counting down.
GTGGCCTCCTCCGGGGCGAGCTTGACGGTGTCGAAGATCGAGGCGGTGAAGCCCGACAGGCACCTGATCCACGCGCGCACCTCGCGCGGCGAGATCTTCGTGCTGGCGCTCGAGGACATCTTCGCGGGCTCCGTGGAGCAGCCGCCGAACTCCGGTCGAAAAGCCGGCTTCGTCTGAGCGCGGGACCCCCATGGAAGACGACCCGCTGATTCTGGGTGCCCAGACCTTCAACTCGCGCCTGATCGTCGGCACCGGCAAGTACCGGGACGTGGCCGAAACGCGCGATGCGCTCGAGGCGTCGGGCGCCGAGATCGTGACCGTGGCCCTGCGCCGGGTCGATCTGAACGATCGCGGCTCGGGCTCGCTGATGTCGCTCTTGACCAGCGGCCGCTACACGGTGCTGCCGAACACGGCCGGCTGCTACACGGCCGAAGAGGCGGTGCGCACGCTGCGGCTGGCGCGGGAGCTCGGGATCGCCGAGCTCGTGAAGCTCGAGGTGATCGGGGACGAAAAGACGCTGTACCCGGACAACGAGCAGACGCTGGAGGCCGCGCGGCTGCTCGTCAAAGAGGGCTTCACGGTGCTGCCGTACTGCATCGACGATCCGATCATCTGCCGGAAGCTCCAGGACGTGGGCTGCGCGGCGGTGATGCCGCTCGCCGCGCCGATCGGCTCGGGGCTCGGCATCCGCAACCCGCACAACCTGCGGATCATCCTGGACCAGGCCAAGGTGCCCGTGATCGTCGACGCTGGCGTGGGTACGGCGAGCGATGCTGCGATCGCGCTGGAGCTCGGCTGCGACGGCGTGCTGCTCAACACCGCGATCGCCCAGGCCAAGGATCCGCTGAAGATGGCGGTCGCGATGCGCTACGCGGTCGAGGCGGGGCGGCTCGCGTTCCGCGCCGGACGCATGCCGAAGCGCGCCTACGCCAACGCTTCGAGCCCCGAGTCCGGGCTGATCGAGTGACGCGCTCATGAGCCGATGGGAGCCGTACCAGCGACGGTTGCTGCTCTTTCTGTCGGTCGCGACCTTCTTCGAAGGCTACGACTTCTTTGCGCTGAGCCAGCTCTTGCCGCGGCTCCGCCAGGAGTTCGAGCTCTCGCCCGCCCAGGGAGCGGTGATGAATGGCGTGATCAACGCCGGGACGGTGCTCGCGTATCTGATCGTGGACCGCGCCGATCACTGGGGGCGAAAGCGCGTGCTCACGATCACGATCATCGGCTACACGCTGTTCACGCTGCTGTCGGGGCTCGCGCTCGGCCCGGTCACGTTCACGATTTGCCAGGTAGTGGCCCGAGTCTTCTTGATCGGTGAGTGGGCGACCAGCATGGTGATCGCCGCCGAGGAGTTCCCGGCGGAGCGTCGCGGTACGGTGATCGGAATCATTTCCGCGGCTGCGGGGTTCGGGTCCATCGTGTGCGCGGGAGTGGTGCCGCTGCTGTTGAAGACGCCGTTCGGCTGGCGCAGCGTGTACTTCGCGGGCGTGATCCCGCTGCTCTTGATCGCCTGGTCGCGCCGTTCGCTGCGCGAAACGCGGCGCTTCGAGGAGCGCGGCGCACAGCGCACGAGCCTGCTCGCGATCTGGAAGACGCCGCACAAGACGCGGGTCCTGCAGATGGGCTCGATCTGGTTCCTGTGTTACATCTGCGCGCAGAACGCGGTCACCTTCTGGAAGGACTTCGCGCTGAACGAGCGCGGCCTGAGCGAAGAGGCGGCGAGCGGCGCGATCGTGCAAGCGGCGCTGATCGGCATGGCGGTGGCGTTCGGCGCCGGGCGCTTCCTCGACGCGGTGGGGCGCAAGCTCGGCGGCAGCATCCTGATCGGTTGCATGGCGCTCGGCGTATTCGCGGCCTACACGGCCGAAGACCCGCTGTCGCTCAAGATCGCGCTGTGTATCGGCATGATCGGCATCAACACCATGCTGACCGTGCTGAACACCTTCACGACGGAGCTGTTCCCGACCGAGCAGCGCGCCGCGGCGTTCGCCTGGTCGAACAACCTGATCGGCCGCATCGGCTACTGGGTGTCGCCGTTCGTGAT
>JAICQO010000121.1 GCA_025937835.1 Polyangiaceae bacterium | reverse complement strand
CAGGGCGTGACCGTCGGCGATCCGAGCGTGGGCCTCGCCTCGTCCGCGCTGCCCCAGGTCCTGACAGCGGCGCGCGGGGTGCGAACCGAGCTCGGCCGCACCCCGCGCGTCGACGAAATCGCGACCCGTTCAGGCCTCGGCGAAGACGCCGTGCGCCGCGCGTTGCTGTTCGCACAGACGCTCGGTTCGGGCCGCACTCAACGATCACCCGCCCCAAAGCCCCGCCACTGATCGCTCTCGAAGTAGGGCCCGCAAGCCAGCTTCGCTGGCCGGCGCTCAACCGCTTGCGCCGCCGTAACCGCGGTGGATTCGAGCAACGGAGGAAGCCCGATGGGCCCCCGACTGACCGAAGCCTACCGGGGCTCGCGCGCCAAGCTACCCGGCGCGCGCCGGTGGCGGCGCCGCTGGTGGCCGGTAAGAGGCGGGCGACGATGTCCGGACATCTCCTGCAGCCGCTTCGGTCCGGTTGGCCTCTGACCCGGGAATGAAGGCGCATCCCAATCGTTGACCTATATGGGGCGGGGGATCGCTCATGGTCCATTCCTTGCAGAGGAACGTCTCGACAAGAAAAAGCCTTGAAAACTGCCTCCATCCACTATGCTAGAGCCACGTGACGCGAGCGCCTGACCTACCCGAGTTCGAGCATCCGCCCGTCGTCGAGGTCGCGCTCGGCGTACAATTTGAGCCGCTGCCAGCCTTTGGCTCGAGGCACCTTGCGCTTCTATGGGAACGATGGCGCGAGGAGTCTCCGGTATGGGAGGAGCAAGCTCCGCTCCAGCCGGTGACCGAGTGGTTTGGGGTGCCTGGGCAGCCATCGTTGAACTTTCGGTTCGACTTGGGGGCTTTGCCACCTATGAGGCGAGCGCTGTTCTTCAGCGAGGATCGCCGCGAGCTTCGCCAAGTGCAGGCGGATCGCTTCGCCAGGAACTGGAAAAAGACTGGTGACCCGTACCCTCGGTACGACGACCACGAGACGGGCGGGGTGCCTACGAAGGGGTTGCGCACGCGTTTCCGCGAAGACCTGCAAGGATTCGTGGAGTTCGTGAACGAACAGAACCTCGGCGCCTTCCTGCCGAACCAGTGCGAGATCACTTACGTGAACCACGTCCAGGCCGCGGGCGAATTTGGTGCGCAGGATCTGGCCCACCTACTTTCCCCTTGGAGCGGGAATTTTTCTGATGGCTTTCTAGGACGCCCCGAGTCGATCGAGATCGCCACACATTTCATTCTCGAGGACACCAGCAAGAAGAACGTCGGGCGCCTGCACGTCGCTGCGATGCCGGCTCGGGATCAAGTGTCCGGCGAAACGTTGACGCGCCTGACACTCACAGCGCGAGGCCTCCCGCTCGGTAACGGGCTCGACGGTGTGCTTCTTTTTCTCGACTTGGGACGCAGGCACATCGTGAAGGGATTTGCATCAATGACTACGCCGACGATGCATGGCAAATGGAGGCGAAAAAATGGCGGCTAGCGGTGCGACTATCGACGAGATGCGCGACACGATTTCCGGCCGCTCGCTGCAAGCCGAGGTTCGGAGCGCGCAGGCACGAGGAGACGAGCTCCTTGTTTCGCAGCGTCCTGGCTGGCTCGATACGGCGGCGCCCAAGCTCCTGACGTTGATGGCGTTGGAAGAGAACTGGGACTCATACGGGGGACGAGCCCTGTTGCCTGCGACAGCACGCCAGGCGCTTCAGCTCCTGGCACGACTGTGCGACCTAGGCTTGCCTGCACCGCGACTTGTTCCAACCGCTGCGGGTGGGGTGCAGTTCGAGTGGAACGTCGAAGGCGTTGAGCTGGAGCTCGAACTCGCGCCAGGCGGAACGATGCTGGCGATTTTTGACGACCGCGATCGAGGAGAAAGCTGGGAACGTGAGCTTGCGCCGACTGATCTGGTGCCGATTGAAGGCGCGCTGCTGCGGCTCGCTACTATCGGTCCTCGCAGGTGACGGAGGCCGCGGACGGACCATCGGTTCCCGACGAAGCCAAGCTCTGGCGTCGAGTGTCGCTCGATCAGGTTGTGGACAACGGGGCCCGACCATCCTCTGCAGCGTTCGCTCCCCATTCGGAAGACGGAAAGACGTCAATCTGCGTCGCGGACATTGCTGGGACGCCAGACGAGATGATGCGAGGCATGGAGGCGTTCTGGCTAGTGGAGTTCACTGCCGCCGAGGCGCGGGCCGTGGGCTTCGAGATCGCCGACGTTGGGGACGTTCCTTATCGAGGGCATGCGAATCTGGTCTGGTCCGGTGGTGGGGCGAGCGCGAGAAAACGGGCACAAAAAGAGCTCGCCAAGGCGTGTACAAATCGATGGCGGATTCGCCGGCCTTAGGTCAGCTGGCAGTGTCAGCTGGCAGCCGCATCGGGGACACATGCGTTCGCGTCCAAAAAGGTCGTGGTAGATGTCAGCCATGTCCTCGGACACGAAGGGTATCCGCTTCACGGACCCCGTGTAGCGGGGGCGAGCTGAGGCGCACAAGCTCAGCGGCGTGACGGAGCCATCGCGCAAGAGTCGCGGATTTCTTCTGGGTCGATCAGCCCGTGTCGAGAGGCTCGTCCGGGATCGAGATCGGGCCGAGTTCGGCGGCGAGAGCGCTGGGATCGAGCCGGTCGCGAGTGCCGGCCCAGAAGAGCGGGGTGAGCTCGAGCATGCGGTGCTCGGGCCAGAGCGGCACGAGCCGGATGAGGCAGCGCAGGTACTCCTCGGGGTCGAGGCCGTGCAGGCGTGCCGAGCCGACCAGGGAGAACCAGGATGCGGTGCTCTTGGCGTGGTCGTCGCTGCCGCAGAACAACCACGCCTTCTGCCGGTCGCGACGGGCTTGATCGCCCGCTCGGCCCAGTTGTTGCTGAGCACCAGCCGGCCATCGTCGAAGAAGCGCTGCAAGGCGTCCCGATGGTTGTGCGCGTACTCGAGAGCAGTGCGCACCAGCCCGCGTTGCTCTTTGAAGGTCGGCCTGTTCTTGATCGACCCAAGCGAAGAACGCGCTCACGTGGGCCCGAAGGTGCATCTCGCGCAGCTGTTTGATCTCTCTCGGCTGTTTCTTCTGCCACGAAGCGTCGAGCTCGAAGATGCGGCCGATGCGCGCGAGCCCTTCGCGGGCCACCGTGTTCTTGGTGACGGCGCCCTCCCAGAACCGACGGCGCGCATGGTACCAGCAGCCGACCTCGACGCGCTCGGCCCCGTCGTGCTCAACGTCGTGCTTCGACTCGGCGAGCTTCTGCTCGTCACTGAAGAGCAAGAACACGAACAAGCCGCCGCTGCGGGCGCTACGGCCGATCTCGTCCTGCACGACGCCGGCGAGCCGATCGAATCCCCAGCGCAGATCGATCGGCGCTAGGGCCACGAAAACTTCGACGCCGCTGGGGATCACTTCCGACCTCCGGAAGATGCGAGCAGTGCCTCCAACACGACCATCAGCGTATTCGGATCCGCGACCGCTCCGACCTCGACGCGAGCGCCGCCCACCGTGATCCCGATCACAGAGCTAGCCTTCGTCTCGCGCTTCGCCGTCACCCGCGCAAAGCGCACCTTTCCGGCCCGAGGCGCCGGCTTTGCGGCGCTTCGCCGCAGCCTCCAGGCCCACCACTTCAGATTCTTGGCGCTGTAGTCCCGTCCCTCACAGAACGCAGCAGCGTCCCTCCCGCTCGCTTCCCACGCCGCTACTCGTTTCGCCCATTCCGCTCGATTCGACATGCGAAGCAGCGTGCGTTGCCGAGCGCCCGCTCGCTACACGGGCCCGTGAAGCGGATACAATCTATGCGCACCTCGCGCCGGACGTGCTGCCTGAACAACTTTTCACGCGTACCCACCACCAAGTGAGCAGAGCCCTCGGAGCACCGACGGCGCTGGGGCTAGGGATCGGGTTCGGGCCGGACGCCAGCGGCGAGGAATCGAGCGAGATTCCTGTAGCGCGCCCCGTAGGATTCGAACCTACGACCCTCGGATTCGAAGTCCGATGCTCTATCCAGCTGAGCTAGGGGCGCGAACGGAACGGGATCTTCCGTGAAGCCGCCGATCTGTCAAGGGAATGCCGCCGCACGGCGATCTACCGCAGGATCGGGCTGCGGGTTGCAACCAGCCCACTCCTCTCAGTAGCGTCGGCCGCGCGCATGACAGGTTCGTCGGTCCGGCCTCCCGAAGCTACGGTTCTCACCGGGTTTCGCGCGCGGGATCCGAACTATTGGCTCGAGGCCATCTGCTGGCTCGTGATCGTGCTGTGCGCGCTGCAGATTTCGACCTTCTCGTTCGGGCGCGACCAGAGCATCTACGCGGTCGTCGGCGACGGGATCCTGAACGGACGCATGCCGTACCGGGATCTCTGGGACTTCAAACCGCCCGGGATCTTCTTCGTCCACGCCCTGGCTCAGGCGCTGTTCGGCAAGCACATGTTCTCGGTGCGGCTACTCGAGGTGGCCGCGCTGCTCGGCGGGGTGATGTGCCTGCGCGCCATCTCGCAGCAGTTCTTCGAAAACCGCACGGTCGGGATGGTAGGCGGCGCGGTCGGGGCGCTGATTCACGCGCAGATGGACTTCTGGCACAGCGGCCAGCCGGAGACGTTCGGTGTGGCGTTCACCTGGCTCGCGCTGTGGCTGACGCTGCGGGAGCCCGGCAAGCGCATGCCCTGGGTCGCGCTCGGTGTGGGTCTCGCGTTCGGCGCGGCCGCGTTGATGAAGCCGCCGCTCGGAGGTGGCGCGATCGTGGCGGCGGCCTACCTCGCGCAGCGCGCGCGCTCGAGAGAGGGCGGCATGAAGCGGGCTCTGCTGCTGGCGGGGTTGGTCGCCGTGGGCGCGGCGTTGCCGACACTGTTGAGCGTGCTCTGGTTCTGGGCGCGCGGCGCCTTCGGGGAGATGTACTGGACGCTCGGCGAGTTCACCCCCGGCTACACGGCGTTGTCGTGGGAAGGGCGGCGCGCGGCGGACATGCTCTACCACGCGATCGAGGAAGCGTTCTTCAAGTTCTCGGCGTTGTCGGCGGCCGGCGTGGTCGCGGCCGTGGCGATGCGGCCGCTGTTCACGCGGGAGCGCGAGCTCTTGTTCGTCTTGCTTGGGGTGATCGCGATCCAGCTCGCGGGCATCGCGATGCAAGGCAAATTCTTCGCCTATCACTACGCAGCGACGCTGTCCTTGATCGCGGCGATCGCGGGCCTCGGCCTGTACAAGCTGTGGCTGCGCTGCTTGCAGGGCGGGGCCGGCGGCGTCGTCGCGTTCTTCTCGTTCGTCGTGGTGGCGGTGCCGATGCGCTACGCGGTCCGGGATCTGCCGCAGTTTTTCTGGGAACGCTGCGCGATCCGCTTCCAGTTCCTGTTGCAGGCTCCGCCGTACGACAGCCGCGAGGCGATGGATCAGGAGCTGTCCTACGTGGCCGACTACAACCTCGCCTCCGATCGGCGCGTGGCGCGCGCGGTGGCCCAGCGCACGGGCTCGAACGACACCGTCTACGTCTGGGGCTTCGAGCCCGCGATCTACTGGCTCTCTGAGCGGCGCCCGGCGAGCCGCTACATCTACAACGTCGCGCAGCGCTCGAGCTGGGAGAGCGAGCACGCGCGGCGCGGGTTGATGACGGAACTGTGGAAGCGGCCGCCGAAGGTGATCGTGGTGCAGGCGCGCGACGTGTTCCCGTCCGTGACCGGGACGAGCACGGACTCGCGCGACGAGCTGCCGTCCTTCCCCGAGCTCTACGCGCTGGTGCAGGCGGAGTACGAGCTCGTGACCCGCGTCGATTTCTTCGACGTGTATCAGCGCAGCGCGGAACCGCAGTCTTCGCCGCCGTAAGGCAGCGCGCCCTCGCGGAGCCAGACCAGCAGCGTGTCTTTCTCGGCGTCGGTCAGCGGTTCGACCGGCGGATCCATCGGCTGCCCGAGGGGCGGCATGCGGCCATAGGCGATCATGCCGTGCATCCGTTGGTACACGAGCTGGCCCGAGCCCGGCGGGTACTCGTGCTGCGTGTCGGCGTAGACGAGCAGCGGAAATGGCGCGCCGAACAGCCGCGGCGGCGCGCCGTGACAGCGCGCGCATTTGTCGTGGATCACACGCGCGGCTGCACACCAGCGCACGCTCGTCGGCGCGTACGGAGACGGCGTCAGCGGATCCGGCTGGGCCGGCGCGGCCGACATCGGATCGTAGCCATGAAACTTCGGATCCGGTTTCGGTGGCTCTCGGTGCGCTCGCGCTCGCACCACGCCAAACACGACCGCGACGGCGAGCGCTGCATACGCGAGCAGGACCAACTTGGACGAGGAGCGTTCGTTGGGTTCGGAATTTCCCTGCGCCTGCACGAGCTTAGTGCTCGCGGGATAGCACGCGCAGGAGACCCGTGAGCGGAATGTCCAGCCACTCCGGCCGGTTGTTGAGCTCGTAGTTGATCTCGTAGATGACCTTCTCGAGCTCGTAGAAGCCGAGCAAGAGCTCCGTATCGGCCTCCGATTTGGGGATGAACGAGCTATTTTCGGCGGTCGCGAGGTAGGACGACAGGTACGCCGACGCGACGGACTCGCGGAACAGCTCGACCCACGGCCCGAGCTTCTCGACGTCGGCCTCCCGCAGCTTGCCTGAACGCAGCGTGGTCTCGATCGCGTAGCTGAACGAGCGAATCATGCCCATCACGTCGCGCAGCGGGCTCCGCTTGTAGCGCCGCTGGCCGAGGGTCCGCCCAGGCTCGCCCTCCCAGTCGATGAACACGAAGTCGTTCCCCGTGTGCAGCACCTGCCCGAGGTGCAGATCACCGTGGCAGCGAAGGCGCGTGACGTTGAAGCGCTGGCGCGTCACGCGGCGAAGTAGCTCGTCTACGGCGCGCTCCGCCTCGATCACCTGGCGCGCGTGTTCGCGTGTGCCGTCCGGCAAGTCCGGCAGCGTGCGCTTCAGAAGCTCGACGGTGCGCGCGAGCAGCGCGTGCGACCACTGATAGATCGACTGCGCGTGCATCGCCGAGAACGGCTCGGGCGCAAACGCGGGATTACTCGCATCGCTGGCGAGCACGAGGTGCAGCTCGGCCGTGCGCTTACCGAGCTGGCGCGCCTCGGCGAGGTAGCCTCCGGCCAGATCCTGCACCGCCTCCGGCGTGGGGAGCTGCGCGAGCTCGATGTGGCGCCGCGCCGTGACCGACGGCGGTATGCTCGACGGGCGCGAGAGGATCGCGTCGCAGTAGCGCTCCAGACGCTGCAGCGTGAGATCCCAGGCCGTGCCTTCGCTCGGGACGAACTCCTGCGCCAGCGCGAGCACCGCGTACCCGCCGCCGTTCTTGCGGAAGCCGAGCGAGCCGAGCGTTTTGGGAACCGAGACCTTGCTCTCCCGTTCGCTGAAGAAGGTTCCGATCTCGAGCTCGGAGTTCACGCCCTCTTCCAGCCGGCGGAACAGCTTGAACAAGATCGTGTCACCGAGGTTCACGACCGAGTTGGTCTGCTCCACGTCGCGGTTCTTCGGCACGATATGCCCACGCTCCACGGCCTCTTTCAAGAGCGGGTTGGCTGCGCCGGCGAACTGTCCGCTCTCGCTCTGGCCCGAGACCTTTTCCCGCATCGCGTCCACCAACAGCCCGAGGCTGAGCCCCGTGGCCATCCCGTCGAAGACCGCTCCGGTGAACGAGCCCGAGAGGTGCAGCACCAGGCCGTGCGGCGACCTGGCGCGGAGCTCGGCCACTTCCGCCTCCGGCACGAGCACCAGCGGCATGATGTAGGTCTCGGCTTCGCCGTCGACGAACTCGATCGTGTAGAACACGAGCGCGTGAGCGGGGGAGCCCGGGAACTCGATCACCTCGCTCACCTGACCGAGCTTGGCCGCGCGGCTCTTGCTGCGGAACCAGCGCCGGTTCTTGACGTAGCGGAGGAGCGCGCGGCCGAGCTCGGCAGTGGGCTCCGGACGGAACAGGTCCAGCCACTCACCCTCGATGGTGAGACGGGCTGCTTCCTCGCTCGAAATCGGGTTGGTGACGCCCGGCTCCAGGCGGAACCAGATGAAGCCGTGGGGGGCGAGCGAGAGGCGGTACGGCGTCGTGGTCACGATCGGAAAGCGGCTGAGCCCGGCCATCTCGACCGGTGTCATGCCCTCGAAGCCGGTCAAATCGAGCTCGAACCACTGGTGGAAGCGCGACAGGTTCGCGACCACGAGCACGGTTTCGTCCTCGAAGCGGCGGAGAAATGCGAACACCTTCGAGTTGCTCGGGCTCAGCACCTCGAGCTCGCCCTGACGCAGCGCTCGCGATTGCTTCCGGAGCGCGATCAGGCGCTTCATCCACCACAGGAGCGAGGTCGGGTTGGCTTGTTGCGCCTCGACGTTGACGGCCTCGAACCGATACTCGGGATCGGTGATCACCGGCAGGTACAGCTGCTGCGGGTTGGCGTCCGAGAAGCCGGCGTTCCGATCCGACGACCATTGCATGGGCGTGCGCACGCCGTCGCGGTCGCCGAGGTAGATGTTGTCGCCCATGCCGATCTCGTCGCCGTAGTAGAGGACGGGCGTACCGGGCAGCGAGAACAAGAGGCCGTTCAAGAGCTCGATCTTGTCCCGCGTCTTGAGCAGCGGCGCGAGCCTCCTCCGGATGCCGAGGTTCAGGCGCGCCACCGCTTCTTGCGCGTAGGCGCGGTACATCGTGTCGCGGTCCTCGTCCGTCACCATTTCGAGCGTGAGCTCGTCGTGGTTCCGGAGGAACGTCGCCCACTGGCAGTTCTTGGGAATGGGCGGCGTCTGCCGCAAAATGTCGACGATCGGAAAGCGATCTTCCAGCTCGAGGGACATGAACATCCGCGGCATCAGCGGGAAATGGAAGTTCATGTGGCACTCGTCGCCGGCCCCGAAGTAAGCGGCCGCGTCCTCGGGCCACTGATTGGCCTCGGCGAGCAGCATCCGATCCTGGAACTTCTGGTCGACGCGCGCGCGCAGCCTGCGCAGGAAATCGTGCGTCTCCGGCAGATTTTCGCAGATGGTGTCGTCGCGCTCGAACAGGTACGGCACCGCGTCGAGCCGCAGGCCGTCGACGCCCATCTCCAGCCAGAAGTCGAGGATCTTGAAGACGGCCTCGCACACGGCGGGGTTGTCGAAGTTCAGGTCGGGCTGGTGCGAGTAAAAGCGGTGCCAGTAGTAGGCGCCGGCTACCGGATCGAACGTCCAGTTCGAGGTCTCGGTGTCCTTGAAGATGATCCGCACGTCCGGGAACTTCTTCGGGTCGTCGGTCCAGACGTAGAAGTCGCGGTACTTGCTGCCCTTGGGGCTGTTGCGCGCGCGCTCGAACCACTCGTGCGCGCGCGAGGTGTGGTTGATCACGAGCTCGGTGATGATGCGGATGCCGCGCGCGTGGGCCTCCTTCATCAAGCGCTTGAAATCCGCGAGCGTGCCGTAGCGCGGATCGACGCTCGTGTAGTCCGAGATGTCGTAGCCGCCGTCACGCATCGGCGACGGGTAAAACGGCAAGATCCAGATCGCGTCGACCCCGAGGTCCTGCACGTAGTCGAGCTTCGAGATCAACCCGGGGATGTCACCTATCCCGTCGGCGTTGGAATCCGCGTAGCCGCGGATCGAGATCTCGTACAGGATCGCGTCTTTGTACCACTCAGGATTCGGAGCCAGGCCCGCTTCCTTCCGGTTTCGTTTCATCTCTGACCCTCGTAACCCTCGGCCATGGCGCCCGTGGAGCGCGCCCGTAGAGCGCGCCCGTGGAGCGCGACGGCGCGGAGAGACGATTAGAGCACGACCCGACGGCGGCGGCAGAGGGTCGCTCTGTGGAAAAAAGCCGCGGCAGATCGCGGCGACGAGCGGGGGTCCGTGACCGCTTGGCCGGTTCGTTCTATGCTCGGTCGTTCAGGCGAGCTCGACCGAATAAATGGGTAACACATCCTATTCCGCCAATCTGGAGGTGGACAGCACACAGGTCTTGATGGCGTTGGCAGGCCCCCAGTCGGCGTTGTTGTCCGAGGTTGCGAAAGAGAGCGGCGCCGAGATCAGCTTGCGCGGCAACACGATCTACCTCGCGGGTGAAGAGGCGGACGTGCGGCTGGCGTTTCGCTTCTTGACCGACGCGGTCGAGCTCGTGGGGCGCGGCTTCGGCGTCGCGCCGAACGACGTCGCCGGCTCGCTGCGCGGGCTGCGCGACGATCCGAACCGCAGCCTCACGGAGTTGCTCGACGAGACTATTCTGATCACCGCGCGCAAGAAGCCGGTGTTGCCGAAATCGGACGGGCAGCGCCGCTACGTCGAAGCCATCCGCAACCACGATCTGACCTTCGGCATCGGCCCCGCCGGAACGGGCAAGACTTACCTGGCGATGGCGATGGCGGCCTCGCTGCTGACGCAGAAGCGCGTGAAGCGCATCGTGCTGGTGCGCCCGGCCGTGGAAGCCGGCGAGAAGCTCGGCTTCTTGCCCGGTGATCTGGCCGAGAAGGTCAACCCGTATCTCAGACCGTTGTACGACGCGCTCTACGACATGCTCGAGTACGAGCGCGCACAGCAGCTCAAAGAGCGCGGCCAGATCGAGGTGGCACCGCTGGCGTTCATGCGCGGCCGCACGCTCAACGACGCGTTCGTGATCCTGGACGAGGCACAGAACGCCACGCCCGAGCAAATGCGTATGTTCCTGACCCGCTTCGGCTACGGCTCGAAGGTCGCGGTCACGGGCGACATCACGCAGACCGATTTGCCGAGCGGCGCCCGCAGCGGCCTGCGCGAGGCGCGGGATATTTTGCAAGGCATCCCCGGCATCGCCTTCTGCACGTTCTCGGACGCAGACGTGGTCCGGCACCCCCTGGTGCAAAAGGTGATCGTCGCCTACGAGAAGCGCGACGCGGAGCGCGCCGCCGAAGCAGCGCTTGCTCCCGAAGAGGCGCGGAACGGTCGGGGGCGTCGCGGGGAAGCGCCGTGACCTCGGCCGAGCCGCTGGACGACCTTTCCCCCTTGTCCGCGCGCGCGGCTCCCTGGATAGACCGGCTGTCGGCTCTCGCTCGAAGGCTCGAGCAAACTCCGCCCCGCGGCGGCGGAACCGTGACGCGGCCGCACCCGCTGGTGGTGATGGTGCACCGCGGCGGGATGCGCGTCGTGATCGCGCCCGCGCAGCTGTGGAACGCCAACGAAGGCGTGCTCACGCCGCTGCTCGGTGGCGGCGTGACCTCGGATTCGAAGCTCGTGCTGCTCGGCCGCCCCCGTGAGCCAGACCTCCAGCGCGCCTTGAATTTCGGCCTCTCGGCGGTCCTCTCCGAGGAGCCTTCGCCACAGGAGCTCGAGGTCGCGCTGTTTCAGGCGATGGAAGCGCTCGAGCTCCGCGCCCGCAGCGAGAGCCGCGGAAAGTGGCTGAACCGCTACCGCTACGAGCTCGGGGAGCTGATCGAGATCGCCCGGGCGCTCACCACCGAGCGGGAGATCGACAAGCTGCTCGGCCTGATCCTGGAGAAGGCGCGCTTCATCACCGGGGCCGACGCGGGCAGCATTTACACGGTCGAGGGGGACGACGCCGATCCGCTGCGGCGCTTCCTGCACTTCAAGCTGAGCCAGAACGACTCGGTGTCGTTCGACTCGCGCGAGTTCACGGTGCCGGTGAGCCCGCGCAGCATGGCCGGCTATGTCGCGCTCCACAACCAAACCCTGAACATCGACGACGTGTACGAGATGCCGTCGAGCTCGCCGTTCGGCTTCGATCGCTCGTTCGACGACAAGGTCGGGTACCGCACCAAGAGCATGTTGGTCACGCCGCTCACCTCCAGCAAGGGCGAGGTGATCGGCGTGCTGCAGCTGATCAACCGAAAGCGCGAGCCGCAGCTCAAGCTGCTCGGGCTGTCCGACGCCGAGTCCCACGTGCTCGCGTTCGACGAGCGGAGCCGCGAGCTCGTCTCGACCCTGGCCGCGCAGGCCGGCATCGCCCTCGAGAACGCGGTGCTCTACGAAGAGATCCGCACCATTTTCGACGGCTTCGTGCGCGCCTCGGTGGACGCCATCGACGCGCGCGACCCGACCACCAGCGGGCACTCGCACCGCGTCGCGGAGCTCACCGTCGGGCTCGCCCAGGCCGTCGAGCGCTCGAGCACGGGCGCCTTCGCCGGAGTGCGCTGGAAGCGCGAAGATCTGCGCGAGATCGAGTACGCCTCGCTGCTCCACGACTTCGGCAAAATTGGCGTGCGCGAGGCGGTGCTCGTCAAGGCCAAGAAGCTGTATCCGCACGAGCTCGAGCTGATCCGACAGCGCTTCGAGTTCGTGATGCGCACGACCGAGGCCGAGCTGCTCGCGAAGAAGCTGCGCGCGCTCGAGCGCGGGGCGAGCTCCGCCGAGCTCGTGGCGCTCGACGCCGAGCTCGCCGAGCGGCGCGCCGTACTGCAGGCCTCGCTCGGCGTGGTGGAAGAGGCGAACGAGCCGACCGTGCTCGCCGCCGGCAATTTCAAGCGCATCGAAGAGCTCGGGCGCGAGACCTACTGCCGGCTCGACGGCTGCGAGATGCCGCTGCTCTCTTCCGAAGAGGTGCGTTCGCTGAGCGTGAACCGCGGCTCGCTGCGCGCCGAAGAGTACGACGAAATCCGCAGCCACGTCGTCCACACCTTCCGCTTCCTGTCGAAGATCCCGTGGGGCAACACCTTCTCGCGCGTGGCGCAGATCGCCGGCGCCCATCACGAGCGCCTGAATGGCACCGGCTACCCGAACCGCCTGCGAGCAGAGGAAATACCGCTGCAATCGAAGATGATGAGCGTGAGCGATATCTTCGACGCGCTGACGGCCTCCGATCGGCCCTACAAGCGCGCGATGCCGGTCGAGAAAGCGCTGGATATCTTGGGATTCGAAGTCAAAGACGGACACCTCGACGGGGAGCTCGTGCGCATCTTCACGGAAGCCAGACCCTGGGCCTCGCTGATCACCGGGAGCCGCTAGTGGCGCGGCTTCCCGAGCGGGTTTCGGTCGCTCTCCCCGAGTGGCTGACGGAGCGACTTTCGAGCTTGCCGGACGCGCTCACGGAAGCGCAGGCGGTGGACCTGACGCTCGAGCTCGCACGGCAAAACTTCGAACAGGACACGGGCGGGCCGTTCGCCGCCGTGGTGCTCGAAAAAGCCAGCGGCCGCCTCGTGTCCGTCGGCGTGAACCGCGCCGTCCCCGAGAGCTGCTCGTCCGCGCATGCCGAGGTGACGGCGCTGTCGCTCGCGCAGCAAGCGCTCGGCAGCTTCGATCTCGGGGGAAAGGGCTTTCCCGAGCACGCGCTCGTCGTCAGCTGGCGGCCGTGCGTGATGTGCTTCGGCGCCCTGATCTGGTCCGGCATCCGCACGCTGGTCACGGCCGGCAGCGGCCCCGAGCTCGAACGCCTGACGGGCTTCGACGAAGGCGCGATGATCGACGACTGGCAAGGCGCCCTCCGCGCTCGCGGCATCGAAGTCAAAGACGCCGTCGCGCTCGACCGCGCCATCGACGTGGTGCGCGCCTTCTCGGAGAGCGGCCGCCTCGTGTACAACGCGCGGCGCGGCTAGGGCACTTGTAAGCTTTTGTCGCCAAGGCGCCAGGGAGCGCCAAGAGTCGCCAGGTTTTTTGGGGGATCGCAAAGTGCGGCTCAGTGCGCTGAGCATCTACCCATCTTGGCAGTCTGCGCTCGAGCAACAGATTTTGCGCCCCTGAGGACCGCCGTTGAAATCGGTGCATCCAAAGAAACGTGTGGCCACGCAGGTTTGCCCGTGGTCGCAGTCGGCGGAGGTCGCACAGACGCGATGACAGCGACCGTCTTCCGGCTCCGGCAGCGATGTTTCTCGGCGCGAGCAGCCGAAGCTTCCATCCGGATTCGGACCACACAGCAACTGCGTGAAGCACGCTTGATCCGCACCACAGCTAACGCACTGCTCGTTGGCACCGTCGCGCTGAACGCAGGACGGCGCCTCCACGGACGGTTCCGGCCGTTCGCCACAAGCGATGACAGCAAGTAGCGCTACGAGCCAGCCCCTGTTCCTCCAACCCAACACTCAATACCTGTATCGCGGCGCGCCCCGTACCCGCAAGAGCCTGCAAAGCGCCGTTTCTCAGCCGCAATGAGCCGTGCAGTGCGACCCCCAAAAAAACTTGGCGCCTCTTGGCGGTCTGCCTGGCGCCTTGGCGACAAAAGTGCTCAGGGCCGTTAGCCGTGAGAGTGGACGCTCGACTGAGCTGGGCGTGCAACGAGCTGATTCTGGGATAGGCTTCCGCTCGTGACGTCCGTGTTCCCGCTGCACCGGTACACGTATCAGGAGTACGTGTGGCTCGAAGAGCAGAGCTCGATGCGTCACGAGTTTCTCGATGGGGAAATCGTGGCCATGGCAGGCGGGACGCCGGAGCATGCCGCGATGGCCGCAGAGCTGATCGGGCAGCTGCGGGACCAGCTTCGGACGGGGCAGCGCCGCGTCTTCACGTCCGATCTCGGCATCCGCGTGATGGCGACGGGGCTAGCCACGTACCCGGATGCGTCGGTGATCTGCGGGCCCACCGAGCGCGATCCGGAGAAGAAGACGAACGTGGTGAACCCGCGGGTGCTGGTCGAGGTCACCAGCGATGGGACGGAGCATTACGACCGTAACCAGAAGCTCGAACACTATCAGCAGATACCGACGCTCGAAGCCGTCGTGGTGGTCTCGCACCGCGAGCCGCGCATCGAGGTCTGGTCGCGCGCCCCTGGAGCTGCCGAGTGGCTGCGAACCGAAGCCGGCCCCAGCGTGGCGGCTGCGATTCCGGCGCTGAACTGCGTGCTGGATGTGGACGCGGTGTGGCGCGCTTCGCGCGAGCCCTCAGTCTAGCTTCGCGGACCACTCGAAGCGGCGCTCGTGCGCTGGATCTTTGCCGATTTGGATCCGATCCATCGCGAGGTTGCCGAGCAGGTCCACGTGATCGTTACCGGGGTGGCCGGAGTGACCCGCGACCCAGCGGAAGGTGACCGGGCGACCCGCGAGCAGCTCGTCGAGCCGTTTCAAGAGGTCCACGTTCTTGAGCTCGCCGCCCTTGCGCTTCCAGCCGTTCTTCTTCCAGCCGGGGATCCACTTGGTGCAGCACTCGATCAGGTACTTGCTGTCGCTGAGCAGCAGGATCTTCGTGCCCGGTTCGCGGATGGCCCCCAGGGCCTCGATCGCGGCCATCATTTCCATGCGATTGTTGGTGGTCTCGCGTTCGCCACCGGCGCGTTCGAGCGCCGTGCGCGTCTTACGATCGACCAGCAGAAACGCCCATGCGCCGATGCCCGGGTTGCCGCGGCACCCGCCGTCCGTGTAGGCGATCACTTCCCGCATGACGGGCTTTTAGCACCGTCACGCGGGCCGCGAACGGGAACTATTCCGGAATGATGAGCGTGCAGCGCGTGCGATCGCAGCCCGGACTGCCGTCGCACTTTTCTCCGTAATCGGACTGGATGCGGCCGTCTCCGCAGAAGGGAGCGAAGGCGCACGAGGTGGTGCACAGGCCGCGGCCGTACGCATCGTCTTCGTTGTCTTCGCCGTTGTCGCACTGCTCGAAAGGGGCGTCGCGGTTGCCGTCGCCGCAGTAGCCGGCAAGCGTGCAGTCGGAGTTGCAGGTGCCGAAGCTGCCGTCGTTGACGCCGTCGTCGCACTCCTCGCCGGAGTCGACCACGCCGTTGCCGCAGCGGTTGCGGCAGCGCGCGTCGCAGCTGGAGTTGGCGGTGCCGTTCTTGTTGCCCTCGTCGCACTGCTCGCCGGCGTTGAGCTGGCCGTCGCCGCAGTTCGGGAGCGGGACCCAGCCGCTGCAGTCGACCTCGCAGGAACCAGGGCTGCCGTCGTTG
>JAICQO010000226.1 GCA_025937835.1 Polyangiaceae bacterium | reverse complement strand
GCGGAACTCGAGCTCACGTGAGTACACGCAGAACCACCCGGTCACGGGAGACGAGCCGGCGCTTGGAGTGGGAAGATGGCCTTCGGCCGACATCGACGAGAACGCGACGCCCCTGTAAGCTTGATCGACGCGAATGCGCCGTGCGTTCGACGAGCGTCGCCGAGCCGGGATCTGGAACCCGCCGGGAGATTTACGCGGGCGTCCCTTGGGGGCCGGCTCTTGTGAAAGCGCGGCTTCCCATAGGTAGGCCCCTCCCTCCTTATTAAAGGAATCTGGACTTTTTCTTTAATAAGGGCAGGATCTTGCCGCCATGTTAACGGCAAAGAGCACACGCGCCGGGCGGTTCGTCCGGCAGCCGACCGGGTACGACGCCTTCGCTCCGGCGCCGTTGCCTCCCGAGCCGCCCCTCGAACTGCAAGGCGCCCTGGCTGTGCTCCTAGCCGACGCCAGCGTAGCGCTGGGTCGCCTCGACGGCATCCTCGGCATCCTGCCCAATCCTGATCTCTTCGTCGCGATGTACGTCCGCCAGGAGGCGGTGCTCAGCTCGCAGATCGAAGGCACGCAAGCTTCGCTCGCCGACGTTCTACAGTTCGAGGCGGACCATGACGATCCACCTCGTGTCAAAGACGTGGAGGAGGTCGTGAACTACGTCCACGCCATGAACCACGGGCTCGCCCGCCTGCCCGAGCTACCGCTCTCGCTGCGACTCATCCGTGAGATCCACGAGAAGCTCATGGCGGGCGTTCGGGGTCAGCACCTCGAGCCGGGCGAATTCCGTCGTACGCAAAACTGGGTTGGTCCCGGCGGCTGCCAACTCAAGGACGCTTCCTTCGTCCCGCCGCCGCCAGACCAGTTGCTCGATGTACTCGGCCAGCTCGAGTCGTTCCTGCATGACAAGGCGTTGCCACCGCTGATTCATGCGGGACTCGCGCATGCGCAGTTCGAAACGATTCACCCCTTCCTCGATGGCAACGGCCGCGTCGGCCGGCTGCTGATCACGTTCCTACTCTGCGAGCGCAAGGTGCTCTCGAAGCCACTCCTCTACCTCAGCGTCTATCTGAAGAAGCACCGCGCTCAGTACTACGACCGCCTTCAGGCGGTGCGCATCGACGGTGACTGGGAAGGTTGGATCCTGTTCTTCCTGAGAGGCGTGCTGGACGTCGCGGAAACGGCACACGAGACAGCCAAGCGGATCCTCGCGCTGCGGCAGCAGCACCAGCAGAAACTCCACCTCGAGAAGAAGAGCTCCGCCAATCTGCTGCGCGCGCTGGACCTGCTCTTCGAGCAGCCGATCCAGACGGCGGCCGGCCTCGCTGACAAGCTCGACGTCAGCTATCCGACGGCGAACGGGTTGCTGTCGCGCCTCCAAGAGCTCCAAATTCTCGAAGAGTCGACTGGATTTCGGCGCAATCGCAAGTTCGCCTACGAACCGTACCTGCGCCTCTTCGACTCCACGACCGCTGATCCGGAAGCGCCCGCATCGTGACCCACCTGCGCGAACGCCAATATCGCTCGTATTTGCCTGCGGCCACCTCCGCTGCCTACTGGTCCGAATGAACCGCGGCAGTGCGCGCCACCGGTTCCGCGCGTGAATGACGGCGCAGCACACACACCCATCGTCGACTGTTTTGTCACGAATTTGGTCGCGCGCGGCGGTCATAGAGCCGCGCGATATCGAGTCTCTAATGATATCAGCGGAGGAGGAGGGATTCGAACCCACGGTAGCCTTTCGACTACGCCGGTTTTCAAAACCGGTGATC
>JAICQO010000025.1 GCA_025937835.1 Polyangiaceae bacterium | reverse complement strand
TGCACGGCCTTCCGCAGCTGCTTACTTCGACTCAAGGTGCGGAGAAGCTATCACCCGTGCCCGAGCGGAGCCACTTCGAGCGCTGTCGTCGTCGCGACTGCGAGCCCGCTATTGCGCCGTGACCTTGGCGTACGGGAAATCGATCTGGCCGGTGCCACCGCCCGATTCGACGAGGATCTTCGCTTCCAGCAGGCCGCCCATCGGTAGGCCAGCCGCTTCCCAGGCCTTGAAGTGCTCGGAGATGGTGATGGTGCCGCACTGGCGCGCCTTCTGCCGGATGCTCCAATACTGGTCCCACTGACTCACGCCGTCGCAGCGTGAGCCGCCGCTCCCGTTGGTTCGGTTCTGGAACAATTTGTAAACTTCGCCGTCGATGGCAGAAGTCGTTCCCTTCTCGGTCGCCATGTAGGCGTTGAAGGGAAAGCTGCCGTACCGGTCATCGACGATGTACCACTCCACACAGGGGTCCGTCGTCCAGCCGTAGATGCCGATGTACGAGTAGTCACCCGCGCTGCCCATCTTCGTGAACGCGAAGTCCGCCTTCAGGGTTCCGTATTCTTCGTAGGGCTTGCCGTTGTTCCCGAACTCGAGGCCCACGCGCGCCAAGAAGTCGTTGTTGTTGCTCCACCGCGCCGTGAACGCGGGCGCGTCGAAGGTCCTGATGCAGGCGCTGCTGCTCACGCTGTTGGACCAGAGCGACCAGGCCTGCCCACCCGCCTTGCCCTGGGTGTTGCTTCCGCAATGATCGGTACCGTCAGTCGGAATCGCAGGGATCGCGGAGCAATCGAGAGCGGGGGTGCTCGGCGCGCCTGCCGCTCCGCCGCTCTTGCCGCCGCCTGCTAGCCCGCCGCTCGCCGAACCACCGTTCGCGGAGCCGCCCGCTCCACCCGCAATCGGAGGGAACCCGCCGCCGGAAGCTCTGCCGCCGGAAGCTCTGCCGCCGGGTGCTGCGCCGCCGCTGACTGGCTGCGCGCTGCCTCCGGTCGTGGTCATGACTCCGCCGGCGGACATGCTGCCTCCGCTCGGCGAGGTGCTGCCTCCCGTGCCCACCGTACCGCCAGTCGGACTGACACTGCCGCCTGCGCCGAGCTGGCCACCGCTCAGCCCCGTGGTGGTGCCGCCAACACCCGCGCGCAGGCCGCCACTGCCAGCCGAGCCAGCAGAAGGAGCGCCACTCGAGCCAGCGCGAGGCTCGACCCCGCCCGAATCGGGGCCGGAGGCACTGTCGTTGGCGGAACAACGGAGAAAGAGCAGACCGCCCAGGACACAAGTCAGCCGCGAGATCGAGCGCACGAATACTCCCTCACGAAATCTGGAAGCCGTGACGCGAACGAGTCGAATCACGGCTCCTAATCAGTCGCGGGTCGAGCCGCATTCAGTCCGGAAAAATGCAACGTGAGGGAGAAAGCTCGGGCCCCGAAAACCCGCAGATACGGTGTCGTGGAAAAGTTCTGGTCAGGGTGGCGCTTCGGCCGGCCTACGTAGGGACGCCCAGGAATTCGAAGAACTCGATTTCGTCGCGCCTGCGGTGCCCGAGGCGCTCCCGGTGGCGAGCGAAGCGGTTCCAGCGGGCGACGAGGCGCTGATAGTCCTCGAGCTCCGACCAGCGCGCCGCGTCCGCCCGGTCGAGCTCCGCGAAGCTCTCGGCCGCTTCGCGGCGCTCGCCGCAGCCCGCGGGGTCGAACGCCGTGACTCCGGTCGCGCGTTGATCCTCGTCGCGTTCGATCACGAACGGATAAAGACGGCAGTCGAGGGGGCGCGCCTCGTAGGCCTGGCAGCGCGCGTCTTCGCCGAGCAAGCGGCAAGCGCCGGACTCCTGCGCGAGCACCATCAGCCGCGGACCTCCGGGCAAGAGCGCAAAGCTCGCGCGCTCCTCGCTCGGGTCCACGTCCTCCGGTGAAAGCCAGGCGACCAGAGCAGCCGGGGAGACTCGCAGCGAGCGGGTCAGTCGCTCGAGCGCTCGGTGCGTCAGAGCGACGCGCAGGCGCCGGCAACACTCGCCGCAGCCGTTGCAGGCAAAATGAAGGTGTTCGGCGCCTCGAAGTGCGCTCGGTGCGGAGGCCGCAGGAACTACCGGGAGCAGCCGCCGCATCGAGGACGTCTTACGACACGCCGCGGAGCGCCGCCTCGATGGCGGCTTCGCTGCGGTTGCGCCCGTTTGCCTTGGCTCGATAGAGCGCGCGGTCGGCGCGCTCGAGCCAGGTCGCCGGTGTCTTGTCGCGTTCCATGTCGAGCTCCGCCACGCCGGCGCTGATGGTGACGACGCCGCTTCCGGCCGGGGTTTGGATCGCGCGGCGCTCCACGGCTGCGCGCAGGCGTTCCGCGACGGCCAGGGCTTCCGTCACGCCTTGCTCGGGAAGCACGACCAGGAACTCCTCGCCGCCGTAGCGGTAAATGCCGTCGCCGAGGCGCAGCTGGTCGCGCAGCGTCTCGGCCACGGTGCGGAGCGCGCGGTCTCCCGCGACGTGGCCGAGCCGATCGTTGTAGGTCTTGAACCAATCGATGTCGCACAGGATGATGCTGTAGCGGCGGCGGTAGCGCACCGCATTGGCCCAGATCGACTTCAAGTTCTCGTCCAGGCTCAGGCGATTGCCGATGGTGGTGACGGCGTCGCGGCGCGCCAGCCGAAACGCGACGTGGCTGTCGTGTCGCAGAGCGGCATTTTTCTCGGCGAGCTTGCGGTACACCGAAACCACGCGCCTCGCGGACACGAGCCGGGCCCTGAGCTCTTCGAGATGGATCGGCTTGGTCTGGTAGTCGTCTGCACCGGCCTCCATCCCGAGCACCAGGTGCTTCTTTTCGCTGAGGCCGGTCATGAAGATGAAGTACGTGTAGTGGTCGTCCTCCGAAACGCGGGTCCGCTTGCAGAGCTCGAGGCCGTCCATCCGCGGCATCTGCCAGTCGCTGATGATCACGTCCGCGCGCTCTCGCTCGTGCATTTCGAGCGCCTCGGCTCCATCGCGCGCAGTTCTGCACACATGTCCCCAGGACTCGATCGCGTGCTTCAGCATTTCACGAGCGTCCGCGTCGTCCTCCACGACCAGCACGCTCAAAGCGTCGGACATCGGAGAGATATAGTGCACGCTCCGTGCCGCCGGACGCTTACGCGGTAACCGCGGAAAAATGAACAAACGGGTGACGAAAAACGCGGTCACCCGTGACCCACCGGGGCCAGGTGCCTCGGTCAACGCTCGAGTCCAAGGCCGAGGACTCGAAAGGACCGAGTCCGGCGCGGCGCCGCCGTTCGCGATCACTCCCCGTAGAACACCGCCAGCCAGACGGTGTCGCGATCCGCATCCGTCGACGACACGCGATGCCTCGTGTGCGGCGGGATTTCGAGCCAGTCACCCGCTGTGAGGGAGCGCGTCGCGCCACCCTCGAATTGGAGCTCGGCGCTGCCAGACACCACCAGCACGAACTCCGTCTCCTTTTGGTCGTACCAGAAGTCTTCGGGTGAGCGATGCCCTCGTGAAACGATGCGTTCGATACGCACGGACGAGCTCCCCGCGAGTGTCGTGAACAGCTCCTCGGGAAGCTCTACTGGGATCTCGCGATGTAGGTGTCCGACGCGCATCCTTCCAGCATACGCGGCTCGGCCGCGAGCTGCTCCGTCCTTCAAAATCCTGGGCTGCCGCGCACGCCGCCCCCAGTCCGGAAGCGGCGTGCGAAACGACCGAGCGCGCTACTTCCGCCGCTCAGCCTCCGAGGAGGCAGTTCGTGTAGGCGTCCTGTTTCGCCTGGCAGGCGGGCGGCTGGGGGCCCTCGCCGTAGATACCGATGAAGTCCTCGAAGTTGCAGTCCCAGTTCGAGGAGCCGGGCGCAACGGCGTTGACGCAGCTCTGCCAGGTGACCCGCTCATCGTTGCACTCGGGCACGAAGTCTTCGATGACGTGGCCGATTTCGGCACAGAACTCGACGCACTGATCGGACTCTTCAGCGCGAGCGCAGCCGGAGCGCAGCTGCGCGCGGCACTGCAGCACGCAGCCGCTGTCTACTGACTGGGCGGCCGTGCAGGTCGGCGACGACGCGGTCGCGTTCACCGTCAGGGACGGGTTGTTGTCGGGAGCGAACGTCCAGCTCGCGGTCTGACCCGGTGTGAAATCGACGCCGAACGCGAAGGGGTGCAGGCCCGGCTCGAAGCGCGTCGGGCGCAGCCCCGACGTGTCGCGCGCCGAAGCGTTCTTGGGGCCGTACGGCACGGAGATCGCGACGCCGTTGTCGTTCTGGTAGCCGAAAATCGCCGTCAGCGACCCCTGGGGGTTCGGCCTGACACAAGCGAGCGTCGGCTTCAGCACGTCCTGACCGCCGCGCTTGTACGACAGATCCAGGAACGGCAGGAACGCGTCGATGCGCATCCAGAGGTTGTAATCTTCGCAAGAAAGGCCGGTCCAATAGCCGACTCCCGCGATGTACGTCTGACCGTACTGGTTGAGGAGGATCGGGCCGCCCGAGTCACCGAAGCAACCGTTCGCGCGCGGCGAGGCGCCGTTGGTCTTCAGCACCGTCTGGCGCACCGCCGGGTCGAGCATGCCGGGGTTCGGATCGTCCGAGTGGTAATCGGCAGCCGTGGGGTTACCCATGGTGAGCGTCGAGCCGCTGCGCTGCACGCCGTAGCCCTCGCCGGTGGTCGGGGTGGGGGTGGAGTTCGAACCCCAGCCGGTGATGGTCACGTTCAGCCCCGAGCTCACGCGGCTGCGATAAAGCGGGAGCGGATCGAACGGCGGCTTGCGATCGAGGAACACCGCGCCAAGGTCCGCCGCGTTCGCGACCGGATCGTAGGCCGGGTGCGATTGCCACGAATCCGCCTGGGCCCACTTGGAGGTCGGGGAGTTGAGCGGAGGCGGGACGAGCCCGATGAACCCGTCCGAGGTCAGCTGCGACAGGTCCTGCTCGAGGTCGTCCCCGTAGTAGACGAACAGCTGATACAGGTTCTGCAAGCAGTGAGCCGCTGTCACCACCACGCGCGGGGCGTAGTAGGAGCCCGTGCAATACGTCCGCCCGCCGTCGCCCGTGACGCCGTAGAGCATCACGACCTGGTCGCGCCCGCCGTTGGACGTGGCCCGGATGATTCCGTCGCCCTGCGTCCCCGCCGACTCGCGGCTCTCGTCGATTCCTGCGCTGCTGCAGCCCGCGGCCGACACCAACCCGCACAAAAGCCACAGCGCACTCTTCATAGATCTCATTCGAATCTGCTCCGTTCGTCTTTGCTCCCCAAAATTGGGCGCGCACCATAGCGCATAAACGAAAATATCGAGCGTACTTTTCGTAATGCAAGCTCACTCGGTAGAGCGATCTTGCGTTATCGCGATCGACACAGACTCGTGGCATCGAATCGGTGCATGCCGTCGTTCGAGAGCGGCACGGCTTCGACGCGATGGACGGCGCTCACCGGTAGTGTTCCGTAGAGGTGCGGGAACAGCTCACCGTTGCGAGAGATCTCCCAGCGGAGCGGCGCCGCGAGCGCCGTAACGGAGACGTGGAGTAGCAACAGGTTGGCCTGACCCGCGTAGTGCTTCGCGGCAGTTTCAGGGACCTGTGCGGCGCTGGAGAAATGAATGAAGCCGTCCCGGAGGTCGTGAGCCGAACCGTGGAAGGTTCCGCCGCGCTCCGCCTCGAGCCAGGCCTCGCGCGCGATCAAGCGGTAGATGACGGCAGGGTGGTCGGACAGGGTCATCGCCGATAGTTTATCCGA
Organism: Polyangiaceae bacterium; assembly: GCA_025937835.1. Lineage (GTDB taxonomy): Bacteria > Myxococcota_A > Polyangia > Polyangiales > Polyangiaceae > PMG-095. Next base: position 70,562 of record JAICQO010000025.1, on the reverse strand, counting down.
CGAAGAAGGGGGCACGGCGGGCCGGTCGCGGTAAAGTCGGCGGAACATGAGCTCTTACGACTTGATCGTGATCGGTAGCGGCCCGGCCGGGGAAGGGGCCGCAATGCAGGCGGCGAAGGCCAAAAAGCGCGTCGCGCTGATCGAACGCCATCATCGCGTCGGCGGGGGCTGTACGCACTGGGGGACGATACCGAGCAAGGCGCTGCGGCACGCGACGCAGGTGCTCGTCGAAATCAAGCGGCACCCGTTGCTCTCCGTCGAGCGAACCAGCGTGCCGTTTCCGGCGCTGCTGCGCAGCGCAGAGGATGTCGTCAGAAAGCAGGTCGGGCTGCGGCAGGGCTTCTACGATCGAAACCAGGTTCGATTGTTTCATGGAGTCGCGCGCTTCACCGGGCCGAACGAGATCGCCGTGGCCGCTCCCGGCGGCGTCACCGAGGCGCTGCGCGCCGAGGCGTTCTTGATCGCAACGGGCTCCCGGCCCTATCGCCCTCCGGAGATCGACTTTTCGAAGTCGCGGGTCTTCGACAGCGACACGATCCTCGGCCTCGACCGGGACCCGCGCTCGATCACCATTTACGGCGCAGGCGTGATCGGCTGCGAGTACGCGAGCATCTTTCGAAACTTCGGGATCAAGGTCAACCTGGTCAACTCGCGCGACAAGTTACTCTCGTTCCTCGACGACGAGATCATCGACGCGCTGGCGTTCTTCTTGCGCGATCAGGGGATCGTGATCCGGCACAACGAAGAGTACGAGCGCGTCGAGCAAGCGGCCGACGGCGTCGTGCTGCACCTCAAGTCCGGCAAGAAGCTGAAGAGCGACATCCTGCTCTGGGCCAACGGACGCACCGGCAACTCGCAAGAGATGGGGCTCGAAGCGCTCGGCATCGCCATCGATCACCGCGGCTACCTGCTCGTGAACGATTGCTACCAGACGGCGGTCTCGCACATCTACGCGGCGGGCGATCTGATCGGCCCCCCCGCTCTCGCCAGCGCCTCGTACGACCAGGGCCGCGCCGCAGCGATGCACGTCGTCACCGGGAACTGCCCGCCGCGCTCGGCTCAGTCCGTCCCCGCCGGCATCTACACGAGCCCCGAAATCAGCAGCATCGGCCGCACCGAGGCGGAGCTCACGGCTGCGAAGATCCCCTACGAGGTCGGGCACGCGCAGTTCCGGAGCCTCGCCCGCGCGCAGATCACCGGACAGACCGTGGGCATGCTCAAGCTGCTGTTCCACCGCGAGACGCTCGAGCTCCTCGGCATCCACTGCTTCGGCGATCAGGCGTCCGAGATCATCCACATCGGCCAGGCCGTCATGCAGAGCGGCAACAACAGCGTCGCCTACTTCGCCAACACGACATTCAACTACCCCACGATGGCCGAAGCTTATCGAGTGGCCGCGCTGAACGGGCTCAACCGCTTGTTCTGAGGGTCGTCGAAATCCGAGATCAACGCGCCGCCCCCGCGCATTAGTGGGGCATGCAGCTTGCGCGCTGGTTGATGGTAGGAGCCTTAACTCAAGTTTTCGGCTGCAGTGGCAGCGATGCGACGGGTGCGGATGGCTCGGGCGGCGTGAGCGGCGGCGCATCGGGCTCAGTCGGCTCGGGCGGCACCTCTACGGGTGGCACGCGCGCCGCGAATGGCGGGGTCGAAACGGGCGGCGCGACGACGGGCGGCTTATCCAGCGCCGGGGGAGCATCGGGCGGCTCTGTCTCGGGTGGCGGAACAGCGACCGGCGGAGCGCGCAGCACCGGCGGCGCGTCGAGCACGGGCGGCACACCGGGCACTGGCGGCTTGTCGAACACCGGCGGCGCCGCTGCGAATGGTGGCTCTTCGAGCACGGGCGGCTCCTCGAGCACCGGCGGTGCAGCTGCCACCGGAGGCGCCCCCGCTACTGGCAAGGCCGGGTCGGGACCACCCGAAACCGCGCCACGGGGCTACGCTCAGGGCACCACGGGCGGCGGCAGCAAGCCCAGCCAGAAGGCCTCGTCGTTCGCGGAAGTTCAAGCGTTGATCGACGATTACTCCGGCAGCGGCGGCCTCGTCATCGAATACACGGGAAAGTTCGATTTTTCGAGCATCTCCGACCCCTGCACGCAGCACGAGCGCGACGCTCAGACGGTTCAAATCAAACGCAAGGGTGACATCACGCTGCTCGGCGCCGACGGCTCGAGCGCCAACTTCGGCATCCACATCGCGTCGACCGCGAGCAACATCATCGTCCGCAACATGACGATCGGCCTCACCGCAGGCGCCGACGCCTCCGACATCATTTCGATCGAGGGCATGAGCGACGGCGCCCCGAGCAAGATCTGGATCGACCACAACGAGTTCTTTACCTCGATGGTCGAGTGCGACGGCGCGGGCGACACGGAGTTCGACGGCATGATCGACCTCAAGAAGGGCGCCGACAACGTCACGATCTCCTACAACTACCTGCACGATCACCACAAGGTCAGCCTCAACGGCTCGAGCGACAGCGACACGGACGTGCGGCACATCACCTTCCATCACAACCTGTTCGAGAAGGTCGGCTCCCGCGTCCCGCTCCAGCGCGGCGGCTATTCCCACCTCGTCAACAACCAGTATCTGGACGTCTCCGTGTCCGGCATCAACGTGCGGATGGGGGGTCACGCGCTGGTCGAGGCCAATTACTTCGAAAAGGTGAAGAATCCGGTCACGTCTCGCGACAGCGACGAGATCGGCTTCTGGGACCTACGAGATAACAACCTTGCCACGGCGAGCGACGTCGCCGCCAATAACCCGCTCGGCATCACGTGGAGCGACGGCGACGACGGCACCGTGAACGCCACGGACTGGAAGACCACGAAGGCCTTCCCGGTGGCGCTCGGCTACAGCTTCAGCGCCGATCCGGTAGCGTGCGTCCAGGCCGGGCTCCGAGCCGTGGTCGGCGCAGGCAAGGGCCTGAAGACGTTGAAGTGCGATTGACTCGGTCCGTAGAACGACCTCATCGCTAATTGTTCGGAGCGACGTACGTGGGCGGCCAGGGTGGGGGAGTCGTGCTCGGGTCGAGATATAGGCTCTCGTCCGGATCCTGTTCGCCTTCGTAGCGGTGGTCCTCCCAGAGCAGCTGCCACTGGGTCGGTTCGGTCGCGTATTCATAGAGCGTGACTTGGGACTGGCTGCCGTCGTCGTTGAGCTCGACGCGGTCGTTTCTCGTGATGGCCCTTCGACCCTCGGGGGCAGGCCACCCGGCGCCGAGGTACGAAGGGCAGCCGCCAGCAGTCGAAATCGGCTCCCAAATGCCGCTGACCGGGATCTCCGTGCCGGTCGGGACGATCGCCCCGTAGGGGACGTGGATCGCCGGAAGCTGCTCTGCCGGGGGCAGGCCGACGCCGTTCTCGGTGAGCACGGCGGGGAACGCCCATTGCGCAGAGAGGGCCCACTTGATGCGCCAGGCCATGCGCACCGCGACGTCGGCCCAGGCGTACAGCCCGATGTGGTTCTCGTCGGAGCGCCAGCCGATGATCTGGTTCTCGAAGCCGAACTCGAAGCGCCGCCCCGACAGGTACTCGAAGAAGAAGCAGCCGACGAAGAGGTCCTCGTAGCCGCTCTTCCGACCCGCCTCGATCGAGCGCAGCCCGCTCTCCAGGTGCGCCCTGTACTTGAGGAACTCGCGCAGATTCTCTCTGTAATCCGCAGCGGGGTCGAGCTTGACGAAGTCCTCGTAGCCCGCGACGAAGTTCGCGAACAGCGCCGCCATGTGCCGCAGGTAGGTGCGCGACGTGTACTTCTGATGCAGAAAGAACGCTCGCCGGCGGTCGTCGAGCGAGATCGCGAGCTCGTGCCCTTGCAGCTGCGTTGCGGTGAATCCACTCATCTATGGACTGCTTTCGTTGTTCGCTGCCTGGGCCCCGCGAGCGCCGGTCGCGGCCGCGGTGCCGGTCCGCTTCGGCGTTATTTCATACTCGCCCAGCTTTTGCACCGTCACCGTGGACGAAGGCACGTTGACGCCCATGTGGCCGACCCAGTTCGTGGGTTGACGAGGTAGAGCGGCAGCAATCTTCTGCGCCTCGGCGTGCGCGGGCATCTTGAAGTCGATGAGCAGCTGCGTATCGCCGCCCGGCAAGAACTGCCCGGCGGTGGCTTTCGCCGTGTCGCCCTCGATCTGCGATGCGATCTTGCCCTCCCAGACCCAGAGACCCGACTGTGGCACCTCGAGCTCGACGAAGAAGCCGTTGCCGCTCCAGCTCTCCAGCACGGCGCACTCGGTGCGCCAGGCGTGGCCGTCCCTCGGCAACGTGTAACTCCAGAACAGGCCGTCGGTGGCCGACGTGCTGGTCACGACGCGGCGGAGCTTCGTGCCCGGCGGCAGCTTGACCGCCTTGATTTCGCCGCTGAACGATTTGATCGCCCAATCGCCGCCCTTCTTCGGGTCGTTCCAGGGCGGCTTGGAGAGATCGGGCCAGCCCTTTTCGGGCCTGAACTGCGCGAGCTTGCTGGGCGGGAACGGCGGATCCTTGAGCTCCCAGACCTGGGTCGGCTTGCCGCTGACGCTCTTGGTGACGAGCCGAGCCTCCGCTTCGCGCGTGGCGCTCTTCATCGCTCCGCCGAGCTCGTGCCATTCCCCTTGATAGAGGTGCGCCTGGACGGCCTTGAGCTTGGCGTTCAACTCCTTGAGCGCTTCGGGGATCATGCGCTCCCCGGTCTCCTTCAGCTTGCGCACGCCCGTCTGGAGCTGCTCGATGCGCGTGAGCATGCCGCCCGGGATCACCGCGCTCCATTTTTTCAGGATCACGTCCGAGACGTCGTCCAGGCGCTGCGTGAGCTTGCGCCACTGGCCGAGGATCTCGGCGGTGTGGGCCTCGAAGTTCAGTGCCTTGAAGAACGCGACGGCGTCGCCGTAGTGGCCGGCGAAGTTCAGCACCTTCACCACCTCGACCACGACCTTGGCGACGTCCGAGCCGTTTTCGGCGGCTTTGAGCACCAGCTTGCCGACGCCCTTGATCGCGCCGCCCGCGACCGGGATCAGCGCGAACAGGAGCAGGACCAGCGTGATCCACTCGAGCTTGTCCTCACGCTTCTCCGGCTCCTCGATCATCCGCAGGATCACCGCGACCAGATCGCGCGCCGCGGTCACGTCGCCCACGATCGGGATCATGCCGATCACGGCGTCGACGATGATCTGGCTGATCGACTGCTTCTCGTTGAAGCCGCCCTGGACGGTGCCCCACAACCAATCGCCCACCTCGACGACGATGGCCTCGATCTCTTCGGTCGTGCTCATGAGGTCTTCATCCGCTCACTGACGAACGCCTCGAGCTCCGCCTTCGACAGGTCGGGCTTGTAGTCGGGGTTGTCCGGCTCGTACCAGGCGTACTCCCGCGCGTCGGGGCCGTACTGAACGCGCACCGGCGCGGCAGACACGGGCACCGTCGCCTTGCCCTGTGCGTCCAGCGTGCCCGTGACCAGGCTGCCGTCCCAAAGCTGAACGCGGAAGGGCGCTCCCTGGACGGGCTCGAGGTCGTGATACTTGCGCTCGAGCTCGAGCACCTGGCCGTCGGGGTGTGGACAGGGAGCCGGCTCGGGGGCGAGCGGCGCTGGGTTTTTGGCGGCCTCGGTGCTCGCGTTGTCGGGGCTACTGCACATCGCCGTCTATTCCTGGTTCCGGCGCTCTTCGCTCGAGAACCCCCTGTTTTCGCGCCTCTTCGAGCCAGCGCCCCGCGTACGCAGTGAGCGCGCTCCAGAGCTTCGCTTCGCGCTCGTCCGCAGTGTGTGTGGTGTCCCGCACGATCGCCCCCACCCAGGGAGTCATCGGGTCGAAGGTCACCCCGCCGCCCAGCAGGAACGTCATACCCAAAATGCGCCCGAGCGCGCGCGGACTATCGAAGCCGTGCGTGAACGCCGTGGCCTCTGCGCGCGCGACGAGCTCGGGCAGCCGGTGCGCGACCAGGCGGTACTTCTGCGGGTACATCCAGTCGAGAAAGGCCGCGACCCGCTCGAGCGCCTGGGAAGGCGGCACGGAGAGCTCGGGGCACAGGCCGTGCGCCCGCGCCCGCGCTGCCGCAAAGAACAGGTTCTTCGAGCCGGCGCCCGCCGTGCGTTCCATGAAATCTCGGGCATGGGCGTGCAGCGAGTCCAGCCGCGCGAGCTCCGGCTGTTTGCGCTCGAGGATCTCGCGTGCCCACGGCAGCTGCGGATCGGAGTCGAAGTCGCTGCCGAGCATCAGCATGTGATCGATGTACGATTGCGCCGAGGCCTCGCGCGTGAGCCCCCAGCGCCGCGCCCGCGTCAAACCGAGCCGGATCGTCTCGCGCACGCAGGCATCCCCCGCGATCCGGCACGGCAGCTCGAAGTAGCGCCGCAGATGCTCGGAGACCTTGTCGGTGAATTGCGAAAACCAGAGCTGCTCGAACTGCGCGGTGCTGATCCGGAGCATCATCGGGGCCTCACGTGGACGTCCAGACGTCGCGCGCGACGGGCGCGGCCGTTTCGCTGAGCTCGTGTCGAAAAACGCGCAGGCCGCTCGACGGGGCCGGGCCGAGCCGGAAGCGGAGCAGCGCCGAACGATCGCTGTCCTCGAGGTCGAAACGCGTGATGGGGCCGAAGATCTGGCGCAGCTGCTCCGGCGTGCAGGTCGGCAGGAACGCGCGCAGGACGCGCGGATCGTAGTAGCGGAAGTAGCACTTCTGCCCGTTGTCCATGCGAACACGCAGCAGGGTCCTGAGATGTCTGCGCACCCCGAGCAGCGTGCCGGGGCTTGCGAGGTAGATCCCCCAGGCGCGTCCCCAGCCTTCGGCGATCAGCTGTCGCGTGAAGTCCTCACCCGGGATCAGCCTGGCGATCAGCGGAGAGGCCGCCCGCAAGCTCCAGCTGATTGGCCCGGAGAAGAGCGACTCGTACTCGACCGTGTGTGCGGAGAGAGCCCGACCGATGGCGCGATCGCGCGCGCCGTCGAGCACCGCGAACAGCGACGTCCCCGACGGCTCGTACGGATAGAAGAGCTGCTCTTCGAGGCGCGTCGTCGAAAAGCCACTCATGGGAAGACGTCCGCCGGTTGCTCCGGCTTCGGATGCGTCCGCGGGCCCGGCAGGTCCTCGCCGCGCTTTGCCTTGGCGCACTCTTCACAAAACGGAGCGCCCTGTTCGGCAGCTGCCTTCAGCGTCTCGGCCTGTGAGTCCTGATCGACCGGCTCCGGCGGCAGAGCGGGCTCCGGCGCGACCGGCTCCGGCGCTGGGCGCGCTCGCGGTGGCGGCGGCGGCGGCAGCTCGGGCGGGGGCTCCTCGTGTGCGGTCGGCGGGGGTGGGCGCGGCGGCTCTTCCGCGAGCACGTCGCCGCGCCGCAGGGCTCGCTCGAGCTCGTCTCGCAGGCGCTCGACGAGCAGGCGTTGCGAGCGCCCGGACGGCGCGATCGCGCTCTCCTCGCTGGCAGCGCTGCCGAGCAGCGCGATCAGGTCGGCGCCGTCTCGCGCGTCGAACCAGTCCCACGAGCCCGCGAGCTCGAACGCTACCTCGAGGTTCGCTCGCTCCTGCTCGGAGCTCATGCGCCGCCCGAGGCCATGGCGTACGAGCTTCACCCGCCGAAGCCCCACTCGGATCGAAACGCTATCGCTGAGCAGCACCGGACGTCACCGTCCTTGGGGCTACCGTCGCGAGGCCTCGATTTCAAACTGCGACGGTGTGCTGTGCGCGACACGTCGGCTCACGGTAAGCTCGTGATCCGACAGTGTCGTGCTGCGATCAGCGCGGCCGCTTCAGACGATGCGTACGGACGTCAGCAACTGGCCGACGGCTTCCCAATCGAAGCTCGGGCGGCGGTGCTCCGCGATCCACGTCGCGCCCACGTCGCGCAGCGCCTCTGCTCGGCTCGCGGCGGCCTTGCCCACGACCACTTCGTCCGCTCCCGAGCCGCAGTGCGCCTCGACGAACCAGTCGGGTGACGCCGAAGCGTCCGGTTGAAAGACGTGCACGGCGAGCTTCTCGCCGCCGCTGCGGAGCTCGCAGACCATGCCGTGGGGGCGACGCCGGTACTGGTTCGCGATCTTGAGCGCGTCGGTCTCGATCGGCTTTCGGCTCATGGTGTGTTCTCCATCACGACGGGCCGAACGGCCTCCGCACGCGGTCCCTTCGGGCCCTGTCCTTCGGCGAACTCGACGCGCTGCCCGACCTGGAGCTGTTCGAAGACCGCTCCCTGAACCACGCTCGAATGGAAGAACAAGTCGTTGCCCGAGTCGGTCTCGATGAAACCGAATCCCTTGTCGGTCAGCCGCTTGATGCTGCCGGCGAGCAGCGGCGGAGCTTCGCGAGCTTCGCGAGCTTCGCGAGGCGCCTCGGGATCGATCGGCGCTCCGGAAGCGTCGAAAGGCCAAGCGTCCGTGCCGCCGGCTTCGAGCGGCTGCGACGGGTCGTTGCGCCGGAGCCGGCGCTCGTCGCGCTTCACGAGCTTCTCGGCTTGACGCTCCTTGCGGAGCATCTCTTTCTGTCGTTTCTTCACACTGGGGTGTCCTGCCATGTATGCCCTTTCTCGCGACACAGTCGCGGAGACTGCGGGCTTCGGCTCCGAGAGCTCGGAACCGAAGCCCGTGCAGTCGGGTTGACTACCAGCGATCACCACCGCGGCTGCGGCCGCGATCACCACCGCCACCGCCGCGGGGACCACCGCCACCCGACGGGCGGCGATCCTCGGCGATGTTCACCTTCAAGGCGCGACCGTCGAGGTCGGCCCCGTTGAGCTCCTGGATCGCCGCGTTGGCCTCGTCGCTGGTCGACATCGACACGAAGCCGAAGCCGCGCGAGCGGCCGCTCTCGCGATCGATCACGAGCTTGGCTTCCATGACGGTGCCGAAGCTCGAGAAGGTCTGCTGCAACGTGCCTTCGGTGGTGTGGAAGGCCAGATTTCCTACGTAAAGTCGATTGCTCATTCTCGTCGTTCTTTCCACGCGACACGCGCTCGCTGTCGAGCGCTGATTTTTTTCTCGGAACCCGTGTGCCGCGACCCGGGACGATGGAACCCAACGTCTGCACTGCACAGCCGCTGCCCCGAAAAACGACCTTCCGCGATCGCTTCGTGGGCGAGGAGCAGACAGACGGTTAGCGAAGACGGTCAGCTTAGCCCCCCGTCTCGTTTCGAGCAAGGCGGGCCGGATCCAGCCGGACTTCTCGAGGATCACGCGCGTCGGCGAGCGGTCCCGGGCGCGCAGTCGTCGTTGTAGACTGGTGTGCGATGGTGACCACGCCCGAAGCGCCTGAAGCCGACCTCCACGTCTGGCTCGAGTACTTCGAGCACTTCGCGCAAGGTAAGGAGCCGGACGACGAGTTCGTGCGCGGGCTTGCCATCCTCCGGCGTTGGAAGGCGATGGCCGACAGCGGCCGGCTCGATCGCGACGAGTTTGCTCGGATCCTCGAGCTCCTGGAAGCCGAAGAGGATCCCGGTTCCGGCTGGTACGGCGCGTGGAACCGCATGGTTGCCTGGGGAACCCAGCGCGGTCTGACGCCGCCGCGACCGAGCCCCTGGACCGGCACTTGAGCTTCGCTCGCCGGTAGAAGCGGTGCTAAACGGCGCGCCGTGAGTCTGCCGGCCGGATCCCGCATCGCGCTCCAGGGCGTAACGCCCGGTGAGCTGATGCGCGTCTTCCCCGGGCTCGAGGCGGGCGAGGCCCGGCGCGTGGTGTCTCTGGTGCACCGCGGTGAAGACGTGTCGGCGCCGAGCTCGGGCCTGCGACGCGCCCAGCGGGTGGCAGTGGTGGAGGCAGGGCACGTACCGGCGCTGACGCTGGTCGACACCCTGCGGAGCGCGATCGATCCGTTCGTGAAGTTCGTGCTGGAGACGCCGGACGAGCGACGGATCGAGACCGTGCGGATCCCGCTCGAGAAGGCCGGGCGTTTCACGGTTTGCGTGAGCTCGCAGGTCGGGTGCGCGCTGGCTTGCGCGTTTTGCGCGACCGGGCGCCTCGGGCTCGGTCGCAACCTCGAGACCTGGGAGATCGTCGAGCAGGTGCAGGTCGTGCGCCGCTCGCTCGACCGGGCCGCGGGGCAGCGCATCCACGGGATCGTCTTTCAGGGGATGGGGGAGCCGCTCTCCAACGCCGACCGGGTGTTCAACGCCGTGCGCGTGTTGACCGATCCCAGCGCTGGCGCGATCGACGCGCGAAACGTCACGATTTGCACCTCCGGCCTACCCGACGGCATCCGTCGGCTCGCGGCGGAGTTGCCGAAGGTGCGGCTCGGGTGGTCGATCGGGACGGCAGTACCGGGCGCTCGCCGCAGCCTGATGCCGATCGACGGCGCACACCCGATGGAAGACGTGTACCGAGCGGGCGTCGAGCACGCCCGGATCACCGGGCTTCAGCCGCTCTGGGCGGTCACCTTGCTCGCCGGGGTCAATGACGGGGAAGCCGACGCCCGTGCGCTCGCGGTTCTCGCGCAGCGTTTTCGTGACGACACGGGCCGCCACCCGCGCATCAGCGTCATTCCCTACAACCGCATCGCCGACGACGAGGGGGATCCCTTTCGCCGAAGCAGCGACGAGGCGGAGGAACGCTTCCGCCGCGTCATGCACGCCGCGGGGACGTTCACGCACAAGCGCTACAGCGGCGGCTCGGACGTGGCTGCCGCCTGCGGCCAGCTGGCAGCGCGCAGACAGTAGTCACAGAGGCGGCACGCGCTGCACGCGCGGGCCGCGTTTGTCGCCCTAGTCGCGCGGTTTGCGAGCGGCGAGCTTCTTCGTGTCGGACGCGACCGTGCTCCACATCGCCGCTTTCAAGGGGTTGCCGTCGGTCGGCGGCGGCGGAAGAGCCGAAGCCTTTGCCTTCTTCTCTTTCTTGGCTTTGGCGACCGGTTTTTCTGCGGGCTCCTCGGACTCTTCGCGTTCGACGCGCTCGGCACGCGCCTTTTTCTTGCGTCGAACGGGCGCTGCCTCGGCCTCGTGGTCGGTGTCTGCCTTTGCCGCAGCGGCTTTCCGTGAACGTGTCGGCGCGGACTCTGCGGGCTCCGTGCGTTCGGTGCGCTCGGTGGGCTTCGCGCTCGAGGCCCTGCCGAGCAAGGGCAGCGCGTTCAAGGACACGGTCTTAACGGCCGGCTCCGAAGCGGGCTTGGCTTCGGATGCCATCGCTGGCTCCGCCGGCTGTGCGACGCACGGCGGGGCCGCCACCACCGGCGCAGCACCCAGCGAGATCGGCGCGGCGGCAGGCTTGGACGACGGCGGTGTCGGCTCGGGCGCCGCGCCGGACAGCGCATTCGCATTCGGCCCGGGCAGAAGCGCGAGACGCTCGAGCACGCGCCGCACGCCTGGCGACGATTTGGCGCTGACGAAGGCCGTCGTGCTGTGCTCGGCCGCGAGATAGGTGCTCTCGATCCCGAGCTGGCGCGCGCCGTCGCGCAAGAGGTTCTGGCGGTAGGCTCCGACCACGCCGCCCGTCATCACGAGCAGCGCGACGAACCAACGGCCCCAGCGGATCGAGCCGGGCGCGCGGCGAAAATCGATCGTCTCCGGGAGGTCTACGCGTCGCTTCGGCAGGACGTACGGATCGGGCTCGGGCAGCGCGGGCGAGTACACCGGCGCCATCAGCTCGGGCTGCGCGAAGGCGTCGGCTGCCACCTGGTGCGATGCCGGCGCATAGTACGAGTCCGGCTCGGGGTACGCGGGGGCGGCCGGGTACGCCGGCGCGGCCGGATACGCGGGGGCGGCCGGATACGACGGGGCGGCTCGGTACGCGGGCTGTTCGAAGTACGAAGCCGGCGAGTGCTGCGGCGCTTGGTAGTAGGCGGGCTCCGCGTGGACCGGAGCCTGATAGGTGGGCGCTCGGTACGGTGCCGTCGTTTGAAAGGACGCGGTCGTGCGCTTGCGCGGCGCGGCGATGGGCGGCGGCGGGGGCGGGGCCGCCCACAGCACCGCAGTCTCGAGCTCTTCTTCCGCTTCGGGCTCGACGTCGGCGATAGAACCCAAACGCCGCCAGCCGTTCATCCCGGTTTGCCAGACCAGAGTCGACGCGTCGATCACGCTGAGGCGGAACGCGTCGGCCAGCTGATCGACGCTCATGCGCTTCATGTCGTCGTCGGAAACCAACACGTGAAAGAGATCGTCGTCAGCGTAGGCGGCCGTCACGCTTCCCTCCGGGGGCTCGGGTGAAAACGCAAATTACCACTGGACGACCGGCCGTGACACACCAAATGCCGGAAAATGCCCGCTCGAATCCCCTGAGGGCGCGATTTTGCACTGCCCGCGCAGCGCCCCCACGCTGCGGAATGCCCCGCATGCGCTGGATCGCCACGGGAGCTTTTTCGGGATTTCCCGAGATCTACGCTGGCGCAGGGGAGCGTGGACGGCAGGCTCGAAATTTGCTCAGCTGAGAAGATCACTCGCATGTCTCGATCTGACGTTTCAGCGTATCGACCGGGGCGCTTCGTTCTCGACAAATACGAGCTGGTGGAGCCGGTGGCAGAGGGGACGATGGGTGTGGTCTGGCTGGCTCGCCACAGCACGCTCGATATCGACGTCGCCGTCAAGCTGCCGAGCAGCGCCGACAGCGGAGCCGGCAGTCAGCTGCGCGCCTTCAGCGAAGCACGCATGGCGGCGCACCTGTTACACCCTGCGGTGTGTCGCGTGCTCGACTTCGGGCTGACCGCGGAGGGCGACCCGTGCGTCGTCACCGAGTGGCTCGAAGGTGAGACGCTGGCGAGCACCTTGGCGCGCGAGGGCAAGCTCCCGGCAACCGAAGCGGTGCAATTGCTGTTGCCGGTGCTCGAGGCGCTGTCCATGGCGCACGCCCACGGCATCGTTCATCAGGACGTGAAGCCCGAGAACCTGTTCCTGGCGAGGGACGAGCAGCAGCGGTTGCAGCCCAAGGTGCTCGACTTCGGCATCGCTCGCGAGCGCCACCGGCGGGCCAGCTGGCTTCGGGCCGGGCTGATTTCGGGGACGCCCTATTACATGTCGCCCGAGCAAGCGAGCGGGCGTGAGGACATCGATCACCGCGCGGACATCTGGAGCGCCTGCGCCACGCTGTATGAGGTGATCGCAGGACGGCCGCCGTTCGACGGTGAAACGTGTGAGGTGGTCCTGGCGCAGGTCGTCGGCGACGCGCCAAAACCCCTTTTCGAGCACGGTGGCGGCGACTCCTGGCTCTCTGCGCTCGTCGATCGCGGTCTCGAAAAGGATCGAGATCGCCGTTACGCCTCGATCGACGAGCTCGCGACGGCGCTCGCGTCCTGGCTCATCGATCAGGGCGTCGAGACGGACGCGACGGGCCAATCGCTGCGCGTGCGGTTCGGCGTGAACACGACACCCGAACAGAGCCGGGTGTCGTGGACGCGCCCGTTGCAGACGACCGAGGTTGCGATCGACTGGCGCTGATTGCTCGCGCCGCCTACTTCTTCTTCGCCTTCGTTCCGCCCTTGGGGCGCTCGTCGGGGACGAGGTCCAGGTTGGACCAGTAGAGGTTGCTCTTCTTCCCGTCGTCATCGGTGAAGCCGACCATCTTGATTTCGGCTTCGATGGCTGCCGTGCCCTCGGGGACGTGGTCCTTCTTCACGCACGAAAAGAACACGAAGATCTTTTCGTCCGGCTTGACGGCGCCCGCGAAGATGTTCCCCGAGCAAAGCTGCATCGGCCTCGGCTTGCCGCCGGCGGTCACCTCGAGCTGCTTGCCCTTCTTGTCGTAGAAATAGACCGCGACTGAGCCGTACAGAATCGATGACTTGGTCTTGTTGATGACCTGGAACTTCGGCCCCTTGTCTTCGATCTTCCCCGTGTACTTCACCTCCATCATGCGCTGGGCGCCGCTGCCTTTGCACGGCGCTTCGAAGTTTCCGACACCGGTGGACCCTTCGGGACAGTCGGGGCTCGGCTTGGGCGGCTCGGTCGGCGTCGGTGTCGGCGTCGGCGCCGGGGTCGCAATGGGAGCTGCAGAGGCGGCCGCCTTCTCGGCAGTAGCCGCCTCCTTTTCGTCCTCGCAGCCGAACGTGAACGGAAGCACGAGGGGCAGGGCCGACAGAGTCAAGCGAACCAACGAAGCGCGGAGCATCGACGCCATGAATGCCTTTCGCCCGCCGCGCTCTTGCGACGGGTGCGACACGGTACTCGGAGCGTCGATCGGCGAGCAAGGGGTCCGCTGCGCGTGCCCTTTCGTGCGCTCGGCGTCACTCGTTCAGGATCTGCTCGAACCCACCCCAGAACATGCGCTTACCGTCGAACGGCATCTCCGCATTCTTCATCTGCTCGTCTTCGTACATCTTCTTGTTCGCCGCGTCGCGTGTGGCCCGATCGGGGTACTCGATCCAGCTGAAGATCGGGATCTCGTCGTCCTTGGCTTGCGTCGCCTTGTAGAAGTCGGTGAGCGCGCCTTTCGGCACGTCGTCGCCCCAACACTCCACGACCCGCGTTGCGCCGAGCTTCTTGAAGAGCGCGACGGCTTCACGCGCGTGCTTGATGTAGACGTCCTTGTTGGCCTTCGGAACAGCAGCTACGAACCCTTCGATGTACGGCATGAGTTTCTCCTGTCACCGTCACATAGCGCCCCTGGATACGCCGGCAAAGGCGCGATTCTGCCCACGCGGCGCGCCTGCGCACGGTTTGTGTTACGCGGCCGGGTGAGATGCCCTAAGGTCGCCGCATGAAGAGGGACGGCGGTTCGAGCGGGCGTGTTTGGTGCGGGCTCATGAGTGGCGCTGCGACGCTCGCGGCCGTTGCCGGTGGTTGCTCCTCGGACGAATCCCCCAAAGCGTGGAGCGCTCTTTCCACCTGTTTGGCCGGCAAGGCGGCGCAAAAGCCGCTCGCGGAGCGCTTCAAAGAGCTGCGCTCGATCCAGCTCGCGAATCCGAGCGCTCCGGGCAGTAACAAGGATGCCTGGCCGGCCCGCTGCGAGCGGTATGCGAACGAGCTCTACGCAGCGCTGCCGAGCTCGGCAGAGGTGATGCGCCGCCAGATGCAACAGAAGCTCGGCTGCGCCGAGGGCAAGTCGACGTGCACGCTGCCCGCGGACGGTTCGCTCGGAACCCTTGCCACCGAGCTCTGGAGCTGGGCAGAAAATGCAGGGCTCAAGGCAGAGCCAGCGAGCGGCGTCCCCGTGCCGGCCGCAGCGCCGCCGCCAATGTTCGACTCGCAGAGTTGGAAGAGCTTCAGCGACAAGGCCATCGCAATCTCCGGCCCCGCTCTCACCGACGATGGCCGCGCAGTCCTGATCTCGAAGGGGCGTGAAGGGCGCTCGCGCCCCAAGGGCTGCGAGTTCAGCGAAGGCTTCGGCAAGCTGCGCTGCATCGAGGCTAACGCCAAGGTTCCCGAGCTGCCTGGACAGACCGTCGAGCTCGTCAGCGACCCCAAGGGGTTGTTTGCGTCGGCACTGACGGAACAAGGGCTAGTCGCCTACGACCTCGAGAGCGGTGCGACCTCGGACGTACGCGGCTCCGGAAGGCGCCTGACGCGCAGCGGTGTCGCCGTCGAAAAAGGCGCGCAGGAAGCGCTGCTTCCGCCGGGCAGCCTCCCACCTCCGCCGGGCCCCAAGGGCAAGACGGTCAAGCGCAACGTCGCGGAAGAAGGCTTCGTCGCCGTCGAGGTCGTCGACGGCAAGGCTTCCAAAGAGGTCAAGCTCCCGATCAAGGCCAGCCTCGGTGATCCAATCGCCGTCGGCAATCAGGTCGTCTATCTCGCTCCGACGGAGAAGGGGGCGGAGCTTTTGGCGCAGTCGGTGTCGCGCGGTCGCTTGAAATCGACGGGCACGCTGAAGGGGTCTTTCTCGGGCTCGCTGCACGCCTGTCGCAACGGCGAGCAACTCGTGGTCGCGGCGTACGGTCCTCGCGCCGGTCAGCAAAAGGCCGCCGCCACGGGCGGTGCCGGCAAGACCCAACTCACGCTCTCCGTCTTCAGTGGGGGCTCCTGGTCGAAGCCGGTCGAAGCGACGCTGCCGTTCGAGCGCGCCTACGACTCGGATCTGATCTGCACCAAGCAAGGCGCGAGCGTGGTCTGGGTGCAGTCCGCGCCGGGCGGTGCGCAGGTGGGACGCGTCGATTGCGATGCGGCGGGCTGCAAGGCGAGCGAAATCCAGCTGGCGGGCGTGCAGAGCAATTGGTGGTGGGCGGCCGGTCCCCTCGGCGACAAGGTGCTCCTTTCGTGGCGCGGACCGCTCGGTGAGACGCACCTGCGCGTGGCCGCGATCGCAGACCTGCCGAACGCCAAAGACACGCTGCTATTCGACTCCCCGGACTTCGGCGGCCCGACCGCGGGCGAAGTCACTCCGCTGTTCACGGACGCTGCCGCGCTCCTCGTGTACCGCAACGAGCAGCCGGTCGCGCTGCAAGTTTCCGCGGACGGTACGCCGCGCCTGCTCGTGCCGTAGGCCTTCTATACGGGGAATGCCCGCGGCGGCGAAAGCAGCGCCGCGAGCGCCGAGTTGAGGCACAATTCCCGGCGTGCCACGCCCAAGCCGTTGCCTCGTCTGGTTCGCAGCGCCGTGTCTCGCTCTGTTCGGAGGCTGCAACGGCGAGTCGACGGAGGGCGCCACGCCGCCGAGCGGGGGCGCCTCGCCCGAGGGGGCACCGACCGCGGGGGCGTCGAGCGGCGGTGCGGTCGCGACGGGCGGCGCAACCAGTGGGCTCGGCGGGAACGGCGGAACCACCGGCAGCGGTGGCAGCCCAGCCACCACGGGCGGAACCGCCAACGCTCCGACCGGCGGCACTCGCGTCGCGGGCGGTGGCTCGACCGGCGGAGTCGCCAGCGGGGGTCGGGCGAACAGCGGTGGGACGGCGGCCCAGGCTGGTCGAGCAGACGCCGGAGCGCCCGGCGCCGGCAGCGCCGATCCCCCGGACACGGAGTGCGGGCGTTGCTCGGAATACGGAACGGCGACCGAGACTGGCAACGTCCAGTCGAGCGCGCTCAATGCCCTCTCGGGAGTCGCGGTCAGCCGGAAACAGCCCGAGATCGTGTTCGCTCACAATGATCACGACCGTCCTGTCGTTTATGCGATCGATCTCGAAGGGCGCGAACATGCCCAGATTGTGTTGACCGACGCCCCAGCGACCGATATCGAGGACATCGCCGTCGGTCCGTGCGGTGCAGAGGACTGCATCTATCTCGCGGACGTCGGAGACAACGGCGCTACCCGCGGCGAATACGCGATTTTGCGGTTCGTCGCCCCGACCGTGCCGGCGGCTCCTGGTTCCAACCCCATGACTGCGACGTACGACCGACTCCGGTTCACGTACGAAGATGGGAGTCACAACGCCGAGGGGTTGATGGTGGCGCCCGACGGCACGATCTACGTCGTGACCAAGCTCGCGCCCGGCTCGGGCGGCAGCGTGGTGGCGACCGGGCCGAGCAGCGTCTACCGCCTGGCGGCTTCGATCAGCAGCGCTTCCGTGGCCGTCGCCACCAAGGTCGCGACTCTGCCGGTTCCCAAATCCGGAGAAGCTGCCGCTTCTGCCGCCGCGGCGCATCCCTGCGGGCTCGGGTTCTTGTTGCGGACGTACGACCAGGCATACGAGTTCGTCACGCCGAGTGGGATGCCGTTCGAGGCGTCGTTCGAAGTCGAACCCTCGGCGATCGAGCTCGCGGACGAGCCGCAGAGCGAGGGTATCGACTACCTCGCAGGCGGTTTCGGGTTCCTGACTTCGGGCGAGGGAACACGGGCGCCGATCGTCGAGACCGCGTGTGCGCCTTGAATGGGATAGAAGCGAAGTTCGGAGGGCATGATGGCTTTTGGGTGTAATCGGAGATATTTGCTCGCGGCCGCGCTGAGCGGGAGTGCCTGGTTCGTGGCCTGCGGTGGCAGCAGCGACGAATCGAAGCCTCGTGCCGCGGAGGGCGACGCAGGGGAAGCGGGGAGCGGCGGCGAGGCGGGTTCGGACGGCACGCACGCGACCGGCGGAAGCCCGACCGGCGGAAGCCCGACCGGTGGACGCTCCACCGGGGGATCACCCACCGGGGGGAGCGGCGCCGCGTGGCCGCCCGGCGACACCGGCAGCGGCGGGCCCACGGGTGCTTGGGACGGGCCTACCGGCGGCACCGGGGATACCGGCGGCACCGGGGATACCGGCGGCACCGGGGATACCGGCGGCTTCGGCGGCACCGGCGCTACCGCAAGTTCCGGCGGCACGGGCGCCACGGGAAGTTTCGGCAGCACGGGTGGCACTGGAAGCTTCGGCAGCACGGGTGGCACTGGAAGCTTCGGCGGCACCGGCTCGAGCGGCAGCACGGGGAGCACTGGCAGCACGGGCGGCACGGGCGGCACGGGCGGCACGGGCGGCACCGGCGGCACCGGCGGATACGCGTGCGGAAACGTGATCGTTGCAAGCTCCGGCGAGCACCAACACAGCATCTTGATCACGGCCCAGGAGTTCTTCGCCGCAGCCGACATCACCGTGCTTTCGAGCACGGCCGAGGGCCACACCCACTTCGTGCACATCACCGCCAAGGACTTTTTGGCGCTACTCGCGGGCGAAGAGGTCCGAAAGAAATCCTGCGAAGGCGACGATCACGAGTGGGTGATCAGCTGTAGGACCTTCGGCGTGTCGAGGCCCGTCGAGCCCGAGTGCGACGACGAATGCGGCGACGGGGTCGAGCCGGACAACGCTTGCGAGTGACGATTGTCCGGACAGCTGTCCGTGCCGCGCTATTTTAGCCCGATTTTCGACGGCGTTGATGGCGGCACGAGCGTTGCTTGGACATAACCTCGCATGGCTTCCGCTTCGCGAGTTGCGAGTTTTGCGCTGATTGCATTCTGTGCGTGGGCGCGCGAGAGCGCCGCGCAAATGCCGCCGCTGGTGGAGGTCTCGGCGCAATACGTACCGGAGTCCGAGGTTCCGGGGGCCGGCGGGTTGCACGCCCAGGTTTCGAGCTACGACGCGGCCTTCAACGTGCCGCTGACGCTCGGCAAGAGCACCTTTCTGATCCCGGGAGCGCAGTACCATGCGGAGAGCGTGAGCTTTTCCGAGACGCCCGAGGGTTTCAAACCCCTGCGTGCGTTGCACAGCATCGACGTGCCGGTGCTGCTCGCGCACCAGCTGTCGGACACGTGGGCGCTCGCGTTTCGGATCTGGCCGGGCATCGCCGGAGACTTTCAGGGGTTCGACGGCGCGATGCTGCGGATCGGCGCGCTCGCGATGGGCAGCTGGACCCCGAGCGAAACGCTGACGCTCGGCGGCGGCGCGCTCTCGAGCTACTCCTTCGGCGAGCTGTTGCCGCTTCCGGTCGTTTACGTCGATTGGAAGCCGGAGCGCTGGTTTCGAGCCGAGGCCAGCTTACCGTTCTTCGCGAGCGCGATCTTCCGGATCGGAGATCGCTTCGAGGTCGGTGCCCTCGGCGACGTCAGCGGCAACGAGTACGCGATCCAGGACAGCGAAATTCGCGACACGTACCCGTGTGCTGCGAGCGACAACGACGATCCGGCGACTCCCGCTGACGAGACCCGGAAGGACTCGGAGAACTGCTCGGACCACCTCGCGTACTCGTCGATCACGGCGGGCGGCGTGGCGCGAGTTCGCATCGTGTCCACGGTCTGGGCGACGACGTTCCTCGGACGCACCTTGTTTCGTCGCTCCGAATTCAAGAACCCCGAAGGGGACACGATCGCGGGCGGCCAGACGGACTTGCCGAATGAAATCGTGTTTCGCGCAGGGCTCGTGTTTCGAATTCCGATGCCCGGCGAGCCGGGCAGCTGAGGCGTCTCTGGCCTCCGCAGTGAACCCTCACTTCGCGCCAGCGATGGCGGCCGCTGCGGTCACGTGCTTCGGGACGCGCATCGAGTCGCGCCGCAGCACGCCTCTCGGAGCGATGCGCGCGATTTCCGTCACGAGCGCGTGCACGTCGTCGGCCGTCTGGTGCCCGTTGAGCAGGATCCTGAGCCCGGCGCGGCGCCGCGGAACGGCCGGGAATACCGCGACATTGACGAAGAAACCGACGGCCTTGAGCGCGGCTCCGAGCTGCATCGCCTCGGCTTCGTCGCCGATCTCGATGAAACGGATCGGCGACGGCTCGAGCACGGCAGGGACCAGCGCCTGCTCGCGCGAGAGCTCGTCGAACAGCTCGATCAGGGCGAGCAGGTGCGCTTGTCGCTGCTCGAGCTCCGGCGAGAGGCAGATCTTGGCCGCGGCGATGCCGGCGCCGAGCAACGCTGGCTGCAACGGGCCCGAGAATATCAGCGTGCTGCCGCAGGTGAATACGCGGTCGGCGAGCTCGCGATCGGGGAAGACGAAGGCCGCGCCGGCGCCGGCGAAGCCCTTGGCGAGCCCGAGCGCCGCGATCATCCGCGGGTGGATCGGGCGCGCGCCGATCACGGCCCCCGTGCCGTGACGACCGGTCCAGCCGACGCCGTGCGAGTCGTCCACGTAGGCGACGAGCCGCGGGTTGTCGTCGAGCATCGAGTAGAGCTCGGCGGAATCGATCACGTCACCGTGCATGCTGTAGACGCCGTCGCAGAGGTAGAACACGCGCTCGTGCGTCTTCGCGAGCTCGCGCGCGCGCTGCGCGGCGCGCGGAAGCCGTCCGTGCGGCACGACCTCGCAGGTCGCGCCGATGGTGCGCAGCGTGGGGATCACCGCCTGAACGCTGTTGTGCACCTGCAGATCGAACAGCACGGCGTCGCGTTCCCCGACCAACACGGGCAAGGCCGCGAGGTGGCCGAGCGAAGTCGTCTGGGTGACGACCACGGGCGCGCCGCCGGCCATTCGTGACAGAAGCTCTTCGTATTCGGCGTAGAGCGGCGCCGAAACGTAGGCCCGCGAGGAATAGAAGTGCACCCCGTAGCGCTCGACGGCCTCGCAGGCGCCGCGCTTGAGCCGCTCGTCGGTCTCGAGGCCGAGATAGGAGCAGCTCGCGAAGTTCAGGACGGACTCGCCGTCGAGCCGGAGCGTCCGCCCGTCGAAGCTTTCATCCTGGGCGGTCTGGTGGATCAAGCCTCGGGAGCGCAGCAACGCTGCCGTGGCTTGCATGGTGGCGATGCGCTCCGTGTGGCCGGCGCGAATGGAAGAAAGTTTGTGCGTCATTGTGGGGACCTGGCGTGACTGTCCATACGGACGCCTTCATCGGAGCTTCAGGTCCGCGTGACGATTTTCTCCGCAGCACTGCAATCACCCCAGAGGAAGAACGAGAATCACCCCCGAGGCAGAATGTTTCCGGTTCGTGGCCCAGAAAAAGCGAAATTGCGCGGCGGGTCTGGGCGGATCCCCCTCAATTCGGTCCGCGTGCCAGCCGTATGTGAGCAGTCGCCATGAACTCGGCAACGAGCTTGTCGCTGGTCGCCGCCGCCGTGGAAGGCGTGATGGCGCTGCTCGCCGTCGTCTTCTCCAAGGCGCCCGGCTGGGGCCAGCTGCGGGTGTTCGCCGTGGTGGCTCTATCGGCCGCCGCGTACAGCGCGAACAACGTCTTCTTCACGATCAGCGGTGTCTCCGATCAGAGCGTGCTCTGGGCGCTGCGCTTCAACTACCTCGCGGCCTGCATTCACTGCGCGGCGTGGCTCGTCTACTCGCGAGTGCAATACGGCGACACCTTGCGGGCGCGAGAGCGCGTTGCGATCGCCGCGCTGGTCGCCGCCGGCCTGTCGGGGCTCCTGCCCGGGGTTCTGACGACGGACCAGATCGAGGCCTACCACGTGGGCTGGGCTGGCGTGACGTACCGCACGCCATTGCCCACGAGCGCTGGCTCGATCCTGATGAGCACCCCGCCCCTGGTGCTGCTCGGGCCGCTGGCTCGTTACTACCAGAAGGCCCGCAAACACGCGCCGGGCGCACGCGCGCACTTCCTGGCTTTCTGCGTGTTCTTCCTGCTGGCCGTGAACGAGAGCCTGGTGACGCTCGGCGAGCTCGAGAGCATCTACCTCGCAGATCTGGGCTTTCTGGTGGCGGTGCTCAGCGTGCTGTCCGAGATGGCGAGTCGGGTCGCGAGCGACGCGAATCGCCTGCTCACGCTGTCGGCCACGTTGTCGCGCCAGGTCGACGCACGCACGCGCGAGGTGATCGAGGCCCGCGAGTCGCTGGTGCGCGCCGAGCGGCTGACCGCGCTCGGCAGGCTGAGCGCCAGCGTCGGTCACGAGATCAACAACCCGCTGTCATACGTCGTCGGCAACCTCGAGTACGCGGTCTCGATGCTCGACCCCGAGCGGGTGCCGGGGCAGGTGCTCGACGCGCTGAACGACGCGCGCGGCGGGGCGGCGCGCATCGGCCGCATCGTGCGCGAGCTCCGGGTGTTCGGCCGCGGGACGCCCGCGCCCCAGAGAGAGCTCACGAACCCGTGCGACTCACTGGAGAGCGCGCTGAAGCTCGCCGGAAACGAGCTGCGCTGTCGCGCGCGGCTTTCCCGTGTGCTGGAGGCCGTGCCTCCGGTGCTCGCGGACCCGACCCAGCTCACCCAGGTGTTCGTCAACGTGCTCTTGAACGCAGCCCAGTCGATCCCGGAGACCCAGAGCGCCGGCAGCTCGGTGATCACCGTGCGTTCGCGCTGCACCTCGGATGGCCTGGTCGCGATCGAGGTCGTGGACCCTGGCAGCGGCATTTCCGAGAGCGACCAGCGGCGCCTCTTCGAGCCGTTCTTCACCACCAAGCGGCAGGATCAGGGCACCGGGCTCGGGCTGTTCGTCTCGCTCGGCATCATCAGGAGCTTCGGCGGAAACATCGACATCGACAGCCGGCTGGGAGAAGGCACCACGGTCCGCATTCTGCTGCCGCCTGCGCCGAGCGACGCGCAATCCAAACGCGCCTCCTCTCGGCCCCCGGCCTCGGCGCGCGAACGGCGGCTTCTGGTGGTCGACGACGACGTGCTCGTGGCTCGCAGCATCGTGCGGCTGTTGAGCGGGCACCGCGTGGAGGTCGCCACCAGCGGGCGCGAGGCACTGAGCCGCTTGCTCGACGCGAGCAGCCGCTTCGATCTCGTGTTCTGCGATCTGATGATGCCGGACATGACCGGGATGGATCTGTTCGAGACCATCGAGCGCTCCCGGCCCACGCTGGCTCGGCGCTTCGTGTTCATCAGCGGTGGCGGTGTCACCGACGGTTGCCGCAAGTTCATCGAGAGTCACCCGACCCGCGTGGTATCGAAGCCCATCGATCGCCGGGCTCTGGACCGGGTCCTGGCCGAGCACGTCGCCTAGACCGGGGGAGGCCGGGGGTCATGGCCCACCCGGGCGGCGCCTCGGGGAGGCTTAAGACGCGTCCGCTGCGGCCGTTCCCAGAGAACAGGAGTCCCAGGTGTCGACGTGAATTCTGGTCCCATCGCAAGTCTCCTGGCCCACGGAGTGGGTCATAGCGGGGTGGCGCAGGTGTTGCGCACCGTGCGCAAGCACCTCGGGATGGACGTGGCTTTCATCGCTCACTTCCGAGAGAAAGACCGCGTCCTCGAGCACGTGGACTCGGACGGCTCGGCGCCGATCTTCGAGGGGCAGGTGATTCCTCTGGAGAGCGGCTTCTGCCTGAAGGTGGTGCGTGGTGAGCTGCCGGAGTTCATGCCCGACACGTCGCTCGTGCCGGCTGCGATGGCGTTGCCGGAGACCCGCGCGATCCCGATCGGCTCCCACCTCGGTGTGCCGATCGAGCTCTCGAACGGCGAGATCTACGGCACCCTGTGCTGCTTCAGCCGCGCGCCCAATCTGACCCTCGGCGAACGCGACCTGCGCTTGATGCGGGCGCTCGGTGAGGTGCTCGCGTCAAGGATCGAGGAGCACGTGGTGGCCGCGCGTGCCCGCCAGCGGGCAGCGGACGAGATCCGGCAGGTCCTCGCGTCGGGTGCGCCGCGCATGGTCTATCAGCCGATCTACTCGCTCGCGACCGACACCGTCGCCGGGGTCGAGGCGCTGTCGCGCTTCGACGTCGAGCCCTTCCGAACACCGGACCTGTGGTTCACGGCCGCGCATCACGTGGGTCTCGGGCTCGAGCTCGAGCTGCGGGCCATCGAGAACGCGCTCGGCGCCCTCGAGCGCTTGCCGCCCGAGCTCTCGCTCAACGTCAATTGCTCGCCCGAGCTGATCATGTCGGGCCGGCTCGAATCCGTGCTCGGCTCGCAGGATCTGTCGCGGATCATCCTCGAAATCACCGAGCATGCGACCGTCTCCGAGTACGAGACGGTGCTCGCTTCGCTCGTGCCGTTTCGCTCGCGTGGAGCTCGCCTGGCCATCGACGATGCGGGCGCGGGTTACGCCAGCATGCGCCACATCCTCGACCTCAAGGCGGACATCATCAAGCTCGACATGAGCCTGACCCGCAACATCGACACCGATCCCAGCCGCCGCGCTCTGGCGAAGGGGCTGATCGCGTTCGCGCGCGAGATCCAGGGCACCATCACCGCGGAAGGCGTCGAGACCGCCGCCGAGCTCGCCACGCTTCGCGCGATCGGGGTCGATAGGGTGCAGGGGTATTTCCTGAGCAAGCCCAAGTCCCTCGACGACGTCCTGGCGTCGGTCGGACCGCCGCCTTCCAGACGCGCTGCCGGCTGAACTTTTTCCACCCGCGGGGCTGCCGAGCGAGCGAGAATCGTGCGCAGCGAGCTCGCCGAAGCCATGCGGATTGCGATTTCAGGCAGCCACCGAACCGGCAAATCCACGCTGCTCGAGGCACTCTCCGAGCGGCTGCCGGGCTACGAGGTCGTGGACGAGCCCTACTCGTCGCTGGAGGAGGAGGGCCACGAGTTCTCGCACCCGCCGACCGTCGAGGACTTCGTCGCCCAGCTCGAGCGCTCGATCTCGGACCTGAACGAGGCAGGCGAGGACGTGCTCTTCGAGCGCTGCCCCGTGGACTTTCTCGCTTACCTCGCGTGCCACGAGCAAGCGGATGCGTTCGAGCTCGAGGACTTTCTGCCCGCTCTGCGCGAGGCCCTGCAACGGCTCGACCTCGTGGTGTTCGTCCCGATCGAGGGCCGCGATCGGATCCGCTTTTCGAGAGCGGACGACGAGGACGAATCGCGGGCCCTCGTCCACGCAGAGCTCGAGGAGCTGCTGCTCGAAGACCCGCACGAGCTCGGCCTCGAGCCGTTGGTCGTCGAGGGCAGCCCCGAGGCCCGAACGCGCGCGGTGTTGCAGTGCCTGGCGAGCCGGGCACCGCGAACCCGCTAGACCTCGGCCAGGTCGAGCGTCGCGGGAGGCGGCAGCTCGGGGGTTGGATCGAGGAAATTCTCCAAAATTCCGGGCTTCGGGCCGCTGCGTGACCCGGCGGGCGGCTCGCGATATAGGAGCCGGCCGCCGTGACCGTTGCTGCCGAAGAAGAGCCGAAGCGCCTGATCGAGAACCTCGCGGCTCGCAAGGCATCGCTCGAGCTCTCGCCGATCGATCTGTGCTTCGTGGCAGCGTTGCGGCTGCGATCACGGGCCGGTGGGCTGGTGTCGTTCTCGGAGGCCGAGCTCGGTGAGGTGTTTCGTGACGTGTGCGCGCTGGTTCGACCCGACGCGGCGGGGATCGCCCGGCGCGCGACGGCCGCGATCCAGCGCCTGCGAGATCAGCGCTTGCTCTCGCGCGTCGACGGCGTGGGCGTGGTGCGCAGCGGCTCCTACGCGCTGACGCGGCTCGCGACCGGCATCGTCGACTTCTACCTCGAGGAGGAGGCGCTCACCGGCGACAGCCTGACGCTGCTCCTGCGCACGCTGCACACCGGGCTCTCCGAGCTTCGTGACCAGGCGCGCGGCGCGGTGACGGCCGAGGAGGTCTCCGCACGCGTGGCGGGCCCGCTGAGGGTCACGATCCGCGATCTGGTGGACGGCATCGAGCGGCGGCAGCGCGGCCTGGATCTACAACAAGAGCGGCTCCAACAGGAAATCGGGGGCCTGCTTGCCAGCGACTGGTTCGACGCGCTCGCGCGCTGCCAGGACCTGCTCGAGACCACCACGCGCACGCTGCGCGAGCTGAACGAGGTGCTGCTGCGCGACACTCACGGTCTCACGGCGCTGCTCGAGGACATCCGGGATCTCGCCGAGGTCCGCGGAGCCGCGGACGTAGACGAAGCCTGCCACCGGCTCTCGGAGCAGCTCGACCGCAGCGCGGCCTGGGGAGCGGCGCGGCAGCGCGCCTGGTCCGAGTACTACCAGTACGTTCATCGCTACCTGCGGGACGTGGTGCGGCTCGACCCGACGCGCGCGCTGACGGAGCGGCTGCGCGCGCAGCTCAGCGGGCGCTCGGGGCGGTCGTTCTCGCTGGTGGTCGCCTGGCAGCCGCCGCTCGCCGTGCCGCGCGAGGTGGTGGTGCCAAACCAGCGTCCGCCGCTCGAAAAGCCCAAGAAAGAGCGAGAAAAACCGCTCGATGACGCCGTCACCGGAGATCGCGATCGCGAGCTCACGGGACAGGTAGAGGCCGCGGTCGACGGCGGCGCGCGGTCGCTGTCCGCGGTCACGCGAGCCGTGGTCGAACAGCTGCCGCTCGAGGAGCGCTACGTGGCTGCCGGGCGCGTGGCGGAGGTGGTGACCAAGGTCGCTCGCGCCCGAAGCGCGCGCGAGCGTGACTGGGCGCCGGCCGACGAAGGGATCTGGATCGAAGAGTGGTCGGTGGAGCGGAGCGCGAGCGGATCATGACGGCGACGAAGTTCGTGACGCTCGGGGACGCGGTGCAGGACGAGCATTTCCCGGACGTGGATCTGGCCTTGCGGCGAGGCCGGCACATCGACCGGGACGACGTCGCGTGGTTCGGGTTCTTGTCGGACGCGGCCGACGTCCTCGAGCCGTTTTACAAGCGTTTCGGCGCGGACCTCGTCTACCGGAGCGACGGTTTTTACTACTTGCTCCCGACCGGCGACCGGCTCGCCAAGCGGCAGCTCGGGATCGCGGAGATGCTGGTCGGGCAGGCGCTGACGCTCTTGTACCTCGATCCTGCGACGCTGGAGCAGGGCGGGCGGGTCACGCGCGAGCAGGTGCTCGGCCACCTCGCCACGGTGATGGGGACGGACGCGCTGGTGCGCGCGCTGAACCCCAAGCGCCGCCGCTACGACGAACGCGTGGCTCAGGAAACCGTGCGCTCGCGCGTGGCGGACGCCTTGCGACGGCTCGCGGCGCTGGGCTTCGTCGACGCGATCGGCGCCGAAGAGCTCAAGCTCCGGCCGGCGCTGCTGCGCTTCGCGGAGCCGGTGCGTTCGTCGGCAGATTCGACGGAGGCGCTGGAGCGGCTGGTCGCGAGCGGCGAGCTGTCGCTCACCCCGCTCGACTCCGTCCCCGAAGCCAGCGAAGAAGACGAGAGCGCGCCCGAGCTCGACGAGGATTCCGCCCTGGACCCCGAGGGCGATCCCGGAACCGAGCCCGAGCTCGATCCCGAGCTGCTCGAGGACTTCGGCTTCGAGGACGTGTCGAAGCCGGTGGAGCAGCCTGAATGAGCCGAGCGCGGGCGACGACGCTCGCCCTCGTGAACTGGAAGGGAGTGTTCTTCGAACGCTACCTGCTGGATCAGCAGGTGACGGCGCTCGAGGGGGCGAACGGCGCCGGCAAGACCACGGTGATGATCGCCGCGTATCTGGTGCTGCTGCCCGATCTCGCGCGGCTGCGCTTCACCAACCTGGGAGAGACCGCGGCAACCGGCGGCGACCGCGGCATTTACGGCCGTCTCGGCGCCGAGGGCGGCCCTTCCTACGCGGCGCTCGAGCTCGAGCTCGAAGGGGAGCGCGTGGTTCTGTGCGTTCAGCTCGAGCGCAAGGCCGAGCCGAGCGTTCAGCTCAGCGCGCTGATGGTGCACGGCCTCTCCCCCGTGCACGGCCTGTCGGCGTTGCTCCTGGTGCCGGACGGCGAGAAGCAGCGCGTGCCGGAGCTCTCCGAGCTCAAGGCGCGCGCGGTCGAGCTCGGCGCGCGCATCGAAGCCTTCGAGAGCGTGCGCGACTACTTCACGGCCCTGTTCGAGCGCGGGATCGTGCCGCTGCGCCTTGCCAACGAGGACGAGCGCGCGAAGTTCAACGAGATGCTGCGCACCAGCATGACGGGCGGCATCTCGCGCGCGCTGACCAGCGAGCTCCGGACCTTTCTGTTGCGGGAAGAGAGCGGGCTGTCGGACACGCTGTCCAGGATGCGTGCCAACCTCGACGCCTGCCGGCGCACGCGCACGGAGGTGCAGGAGGCGCGCGCGCTGGAGCGCGAGATCAGCGGCGTGTACGAGGCAGGCGCGAGCATGTTCGGCGCAGCCCTCGCCGCGCTTCAGGCCGAGGTCGACGAAGCAGCGCGCAGCACCGAAGCCGCGCGCTCGCAGGAGAACGGCGCTCGCTTCGCGCTCGCCGAGGCAGAAGCCGCCCTCGCCGACGGCGCCACGCGCGAGGCCGCGGCGCGTGCCCGCGTGGCCGAGACGCGCGCCCGGCTCGACGCCGAGAAGGCCCGCCGCGAGACGCTCGAGCGCGCCGCGGAGCTCTCGCGGCGCTGCGAGGTGCTGGCCGCCGAGCTTTACCCGGCGCAGGCCGACGCCGCCGCTGCCAGGCTCGAGCTCGAGCGCGCGGAAGAGGCGCGAGAGAACGCGAAGCGCGAGCTCGGCCGCGCGCGTGAAACCTACGACAAGGCCGCGCGGGGCCTGGCGAACCTGCAGAGCGGGCTCGAAGAGCTGCACCGCCGCGCCCACGCGTTCCGGCGCGGGCACGCGGCGCTCGCCGAGGCGCGCGGCTTGCTCTCGCTCCCGGAGCTCGCCGAGGAAGGCCTCGAGCCGACGCTCGGACGAGTGCGCGAGGAGCTCGCACGGCTCGACGCCGAGCGCGCCCGGAGAGAGCGCGAGCTCACCTCCGAAAAGCAGCGGCGCGACGACTACGCGCGGGCAGAGGCGGCGCTCGCTGCGATCGTGGTGCTCGCGCCGGACGACGATCGATACACGCTGGCTCGCCGCGAGCTCGGCCGTCTCTCGGAGCTCCGCCCGCGCGCCCGGCAGCTTCGAGCGCTCGCCTCGGAGCTCGCCCGCGTCGAGCGCGACACGGAGCGCGCGCTCGAAGTCCGCGCGCGGATCGAGGCGGCGGGCATCGATCCGGCACACCCCGAGCTCGCGCGAGAGGTCGAGCGCACGGTGGCTCGGCTCACCGAGCAGCTCTATCGGGCCGAGGAACAGGCGCGCGATCTCGCCGCGTCCCGCCGAGCGCTCGAGGAGCAGACGATGCGGCTCGGCGAGCGCCTGGCGGAAGCGCGGGCCAAGTCTCAACGCTTTCAACGCGGCAAGACCTCCGCGGAGCGCCTGGCCGCGCTGCTCGGCGGCATCCCCGCGACCGAGGACGAGCTTCGCGCCGCCAAAGATCGGCTGCTCGCGGAGCGCGAGATACTGCGCTCGCGCGCCTTCTCGGAGCGCTCTCGGCGCGAGGCCCTGCTCGCCGAAGCCACGCGCTTCGAGCGCGAGGGCGGGACCTTCGATCCGCGGCTGCTCGAGCTGTGTGAAGAGCTCGGAGGGGAGCTGTTCGCGACCCGCTACGAGGACGTCGAGGCCGACCGAGCTGCGCGCCTGCAGGCGGAGCTCGGCCCGCTCGCACAGGCGATCGTGGTCGAAGATCTGACGGATGCGCTCGCCAAGTTGCAAGACTCCGACGCGCGCCTCGACGAGCTGCTGCTGGTGCGTGCGGGGCACGAAATTCCGGCTGGCGAAGGCCAGCTCGTCGGTGAGCGCTTGCTGACGGTCTCCACGGAGGTGGGGGTGCGGGTGAGTCGGATCCCGGAGCGCCCGAATCTCGGCCGCACGGCGCGGGAGGCGCGGCGGCGCGCGTTGCTCGCCGAGGCGGAGCACGTCGAGCTCGAGCTCGAGCGCACCAGCTCCGAGCTGCGGCGAATGGACGCGCAGCTCGCTTCGGTCGAAGAGCTGCTGCGTGACTCCGAGCTCGTATTCGGCCCCGACCCGCGAGGCGCGGCCGACGAGCTCGAAGCGCGGATCCTGAGCGCGCAGAGCCTGGCCTCCACCCATAGCAGTGACAGCCTCGCTCAGTTGTCGCAGGCCGGCGAGCTCAGGAAGCAGCTCGAAGCGCTGCGGCCCTTGCTCGCCGAGCTACACCACCTGAGCGCCGTCGATGGCCCGAGCGCGGCCGAGCTCGAGCGCGAAGTCGCCGAGGCGCGCGCTGCAGAGGCCGAGCTCGCGCGCACCAAATCCGCGCAGAAGACGCTCGGCGAGTGGGCGGAGGCCCTGCGCGTGCCCCCGCCGCCGCCGGACGAGCTCGAGCGCTTCGCCCGGGAGCGCGCGGAGCTCGACGCCGAGCGCGATCGTCGTTTCCGCGGGATCGAGGCGCTGGAAGCGGCCATCGAAACCCGCGCTGCGCGGCAATACACGGAAGCCGAGGCCGCGCTGGACGAGGGGACGCGGCTCGTGCCGGCGCTCGAATCCGAGCTCGAATCACTGACTGCGCAGGTCGCGAGCGCGGACGCCGAGCTCGTGCTCGCCGAAGCGACGTGGCAGGCACGGGCCAGCCGATTTCAGGAGCTGGACGCGCGTCGCGGTGCGATCGCCGCGCACGCCGAGCTCGCTCAGGCGGAGCTCGCGCGCCTGGCGCCCGAGTTCAGTCCCGAGGCGCTGGCGGCGGCCGCCGTCGACGTCGAACGCGAGGCAGAGCGCGCCGAGAGCAGCGAGGCGGATGCGAGCCGTATCGCCGAAGAGCTCGGCTCGCTGCGTGAGCGCAAGCGTCAGGCCGAATCGGCGTTGGCGGAGCGCACCCGCGCTCGCGAGGCCGAAGAGGCCGCGATCGAGCCGCTCGAGCGACGGCGCCGGCAGCTGCTTTCCGAAGTCGAGGGCACGGGCTTGCTCCGAAACCTCGACCCGAGCTTCTTGATCCGCCGCGGCGAGCCGAGCGGACGCGAGCTTCGCTCGGAGGCCAGGAGCCGCGGCGAGGTGCTTTGCGACCGTCTACTGCGCGCGCGCGGCGGTCAATCGCTCGGCAACGAGCTCAATCAGCGCTTCTCCGCCGCGGGCGATCTGGCGCCGATACAGGTCGCGGCCTGGAAGGACGTGCGCGAGTGGCTGGCGCGGCGCTTGCCGTCGCAGATCGCCGAGGTGCCCGATCCCCTCGAGGCTCTCGAGCGCCTGCGCGATCACCTGGCGCTGCTCGACGAGCGCTTGCTACGCCAGGAGCTCGATCTCCGCGGAGCCTCGGAAGACGTGGCGCGCGGCATCGAGGTCAAGCTGCGCCGGGCCGCGGCCCAGGTGCGGCGACTCAACCAACACCTCGAGGGCATCTCGTTCGGCAGCGTGGCAGCGATCCGCGTGCAGCTCCGGCGCATCGAGCGCATGGATCAGATCCTGAAGGCGATCCGCGAAGGGGCCGCGCAGGAGCTGTTGTTTCAGGCCGCGCTACCCGTCGAAGAAGCCCTGGACGAGATCTTCCGCCGTTACGGCGGCGGCAAGAGCGGCGGGCAGCGCCTGCTCGACTACCGCGAGTACCTGGAGCTCGAGGTCGAGGTGGAGCGCCGCGCCAAGTCCGGGTTCGAGCGCGTGAGCCCGACTCGGCTGTCCACGGGCGAGGCGATTGGCGTGGGCGCCGCGCTGATGATGGTCGTGCTCACGGAGTGGGAGAGGGACGCGAGCCTGTTCCGCAATCGCCGCACGAGCGGGACGCTGCGCTTCCTGTTCCTCGACGAGGCGAACCGCCTGTCGCAAGACAACCTGGGAGTGTTGTTCGACCTCTGCAAGCAGCTCGAGCTCCAGCTGTTGATCGCCGCACCGGAGGTCGCGCGCAACGGCGGGAACACGACGTATCGCCTCGTCCGGCAAGTGAACGCCGACGGAACCGAAGAGGTGATCGTCACGGGGCGGCGCGCTTCCAGGGGCGAGCCGGAGTCGGTCGAGCCAGCGCCGTTACCGCCGTGATGGACGCGCGCTCTCTCCGTTAAAGCCGGAGATCTTTCGACCGTTTGCATGGACACGCGCGCCTGATCGTCCAATGGCAACGGGTGCTTGCACTTTCGGACACGTGCCGGTAACCCTCCCGCGAAATCCACTACTTAGCCTTTCACCCACATGACTTACAAACTCAGCTCGCTGCTCTGCCTGCTCACACTGTGCGTGGCCGGTCCGGCCGCGGCGGACCCTCCGGAACCCGCCCTTCAGGGTTGCTGGAACGTGGCCATCGACACGCCGATCCTGGTGCCGACGATCCGCGCCCGCCTGAAGCTCGCGCTGAACGACACTGCGCTCTCCGGCAGCATCAGCCGCGACGGAAAGCAGACGCCGCTACGCAAGACCGCCGTGAATGGCAAGCGCGTGCGCTTCGCGGTCAGCGGCTCGCGCGGTGAAGCGCGCTTCAGCGGCGCGCTGGAGGGAAAGCGCTTGCGCGGGAGCGTCAGCAGCCCGCGCGGCACCTTCTCGTGGGCGGCGACGCGCTGCTGAAGCGTCGTCCTTCATCGGGCTGAAGCGAGAGAAATGAGAGATTCTCTCGCTCTTGCTCTGCACGTTCGCAGCGCAGGCCCGATACTCGTTACCTCTCGATCGCGGCGCTTGGGTTGGAATCTTGCGTCCGAAGTGTCTGGGTGACGAGCGCAGCGGAAATCTCTAGCGGGGGTTCAGGAAATCTCGGGATTCGCCGCCAGAAATCGCGCGTTCCATGATCAATCGGGGCGCTTTCGGGAGTTTGTGTGCGCCTGAGTTTACCCGCTCAGCCGAACCGCAGCGAGAGGCCCAATGAGTAACCGTTCAGACAACGAATCCACGAAAACACCGCAAGACCAGTCTCTCGGCTCGGACACTCGCCGGAAGCTCCTGGCGTTGGGTGCGGCTGGGGCGGCTACCGGTCTTCTCGCAGCGTGCAGCGCCGAAGACGCCAACAACCCGCCGGCCACTCCGGGTACGACGGGCGGCTCCGGCGGCGCACCGACCGGCGGCGGCAAATCCACCGGCGGTGCTTCAGTCACCTCCAGCGGTGGCACGACGGGCGGCACCGCTCCCGCCGGCAGCGGCGGTACCACGGGCGGCACGGCTCCCGCGGGCAGCGGTGGTACCACGGGCGGCACGGCTCCCGCGGGCAGCGGTGGCACGACCGGCGGCACTGCACCGGGAAATGGCGGGGGCGGCTCCGGCGGCGGTCCGGTCGTCAGTGGCGGTACGCCGAACGGTGGCGGCGGTGGCGGCCCGAGCACGCCGTCCACCGGCGGCTGGAAAGAGGACAACGGCAAGGGCTGCAGCATCGGCATGGTGCCCGCTTTCGCCAACGCCGTGTCCAACCCGAAGTTGCCCGATCCGTTCAAGTTCCTGAACGGCCAGCGCATCACCAAGAAGGAAGATTGGGCGTGCTTGCGCGCCGACCTCAGCGCAGCGCTCCAGGCCTCGATCTACGGCCCCAAGATGCCGCCGCCGGACAGCCTGGAAGCCACGTTCAGCGGCGGCCAGCTGACCATCAACATGAAGGTCGGCAGCAACTCGGGTTCGTTCTCGGTGCGCATCAGCGGCGGCGGGACGGAAGCGTCGCCGGTGCCGTGTCTCATCACCTGCGGCGGCTCGTCGCTCAGCGCGCTGAACGGTGTGGCGCGCATCGACATGCCGAACAACATGATCGCGCAGGAGTCGAAGACGGTCGGCTCGGGTGGCCTCGTCCACACGCTGTACGGCGACGCCGCGAAGAAGAGCGGCTCGCTGATCGGTTGGGCCTGGGGCCTCAGCCGGATCATCGACGCGCTCGAGCAGGTGCCGCAAGCCGGTATCAACTGGAAGCGCATCGCGGTCACGGGTTGCTCGCGCAACGGTAAGGGCGCGCTCGCGATGGGCGCATTCGACGAGCGCGTGGCGCTCACCCTCATGCAAGAGGGCGGTTCCGGCGGCTGCGCGGCCTGGCGTATTTCCGAGGCCGAGAAGAAGGCCGGCCAGAACATCCAGGAGTCCGCCGAGATCGTCGGCGAGGCAAACTGGCAGGGCGCGGACTTCAGGCAGTACGCCAACGGCCAGAACGCGAAGCTCCCGGCGGATCAGCATTTCGCGGTGGCGCTGTGCGCGCCGCGAGCCGTGCTCCTGCTCGAGAACGACATCGACTGGTTGGGTCCCGTGGCGTGCTACGGCGGCGGCATCGCCGGTCGCGCGGTGTTCGAAGCCCTCGGCATCAAGGATCGCTGCGGCGTCACGGTCCCGAAGGACCACGGCCATTGCCAGTTCCCGTCGAGCCAGCAGAAGTACCTCGACAACTTCGTGACGCGCTTCCTCAAGGACGGCATGGCGGACACGAGCGGCGTCGACGAGCTCAACACGCGCAGCACCACCACCAAGCTCGGCAAGTTCGATCAGGCGCAGTGGATCGATTGGGACATCCCGATGCTCAGCGGCAACCTGGCCTGGGACCCCTTCGCCTGAGGGGCCTCTCGGCATCTGCAGCCCGGTAGCGGGCGGCGGCGCGGCGCTCTACTCCGCCCTCTTGGGGAGTAGCGCGCCGCGTTCTTCATTTCAGACGCCCGGCACCGTCCCGGCTGCGAGCTCGGCCTCCGGCTGGTTGCCGTAGTCGATCAGCTCGACGCCGAACTTCTGCGCGATCGAGACCAACAGACGGTTGTTCGGCATCGTCTCGTAGTCGGCGAGCTTCGGGTCGCAGGACGCGCCCGCCGGGCAGTCCATCCGGAACTTGAGGCGACGACCCATGCGGATCTTGCCGTTCAGCCCGCCGGCGAGCAGCGTGGGCACGTTGCGCGTGCTGTGCGCGGCCGGGTTGCCCATCTCGCTCGAGGCGTAAATCAGAGTCCCGTCGAGGATCTCGGATTCTGCGAGCCGTTGCATCAGGCGCGCGACCTTGCCGTAGCAGTAGCGATTGAAGCGGGCGAGCCGCTTCCAGCTGTCGGGGTTGCCGTTGCCGATCACGCTGCCGTTGCCACCGACGGGACCCGCCGCGTAGGTGTGGGCCATCCCGCCGTGGTTGTCTTCGGGTAGGCCGAGCGGGTTGTCGGCGTACGACAGGTCGTTCAAGCACAGCGTGGCGAAGCGCGTGATGTCGCAGCCCATCGCCAGCGCGAGCAGGTCGATCTGTAAATCCGTGATCGCTTCGAAATAAGGCTCGCCGCCGTTGTAGCGTTCGAGCGCCGGGAACGCGCTCGGACGCGCCGGCAGCGAACAGCCGCTCGAAAGAGCGACGCTTTCGAACTTCTTCTCGAGCGCACGCAAGGAATCGAGGTGCTGATCGAGCTTGTGCACGTCCCAGTCGCTGACGCGCGCGCGCAGGCGCTTCACGTCGCCATTCACGAAGTCGATCAGGCTCTTGCCGAGCCTCTGCTGGCGCTCTGCCTCGGCCTGGGCGGCCGGCTCCGTGCCGACGACGGCGTGCTTGAACAAGTAGTCGAACGCCAGCACCGGATCGATGATCTTGGTGATCGGCACCCCGCCGACGCCGAACGACAGCGTCTCCCGCGCCGTCAGGGTCTTGTTCCCCACGCCGAGCGCGACGCTCGGCACGAGCGTCGTGTTGCCGAGGCCGTATTCGACCGCGAGGAACTGGTCGAGCGAGCTGTTGGTCGGCAGCCCGCCGTTGCCGCCGACGATGCGGCTGCCGGTGAGGATCGTACCCGCCGAGTTGTGTGCGTTCGTGTCCGAGAGCACGTCGATGCCCTCGATCACGAGGATCTTGTCCTTGAAGCTTTGGCCGTAGCTTTCGGCGTCGTCGAACGGCTGGAGCGGGCAGTCTTCGTAGCCGAGGTCGAAGCTGGTCTCGGTGTCTCCGTCGCGCATCGCGAACAGCTCGGCGGCGACCCCGTGCGGGTGGTAGAGGCCGATGAACCGCTGCGGCAGCTCCTCGCCC
This sequence comes from Polyangiaceae bacterium, assembly GCA_025937835.1. GTDB lineage: Bacteria > Myxococcota_A > Polyangia > Polyangiales > Polyangiaceae > PMG-095. The sequence goes on along the minus strand of JAICQO010000025.1, from coordinate 35,031 downwards.
ATCGATTGCGCGAAGGAGTTCTCGGCGAGCCGTACGAACGGCAGCGCGGCGAAGCCGGTGCCGACCGCTCGCAGGAACACACGGCGACTGCGGCTCTTCATGGCTCCTCCCGCAGCGTGAAGGTCGGGCTCTTCGCGATCACCACCCAGGTCTCCAGCATGTCGCCGAGGCTCGCCTCCTGCTGCTGACTCCAGAACTCCATGAACTCCGTCTCGCCGGGCGTCGCGGCGTTGTCGCCCGTGGCCTTGGCCGCGCGAAACATGAAGCGCGTGAAGCACTCGCGGACGCGCTCGCTCTGGGCGAGGGCCAGCGCAAACTCGTTGCTGTCTGCGAAAACCCCGTCGTAGTCCTGTTCGACCGCGACCGTGACGCGGCTGTCCACCGGCTTTCCGTTGTCGAGCTCCCGGTACGCGCCCATGCCGTCGAAATGCTCGAACGAGAAGCCGAACGGGTCGATGATGTCGTGGCAGCCCGCGCAGATCTCGTCGGCGGGGTGAGCCGAGAACAGCTCCCGCGTGGTCTTGGTCGGGTCGGGGAGCGGGGGAACGACCTGGATGTTGAAGGACGCCGGTGAGTCGAGGTTCAGGCAGGTCACGCGCTGTGCGATCGCGACGCCGCGGAACACGGGATGGCTCTCGTGCGCATTGGCGTAGGTGGCGAGGAAGGCGGCCTGGTTCAGGATGCCGATGCGATCGCGGAGGCGCGACGACCCCGCGATCGGACCGGCACCTGCTACCTGGTAGAGCGACAGCGGTCCCGAATCGACGGTCCAATCAGCGTCGAACAGCTCGGAGACGTTACCGGTCGATTCGAAAGCCACGCTGCGGACGAAGTCACGGCTCTCGGCGACGATCTTGGGTTTTTCGCTCTTGAACTCGGGGTACACGAGCGAGTCCTTGGCGCTGTCGTCGATGCGATCGATGCCGAGCCATTCGCGCACCAGGCGGACGGCGGTGTCGCGCGCCCGGGGATCGGTCTCGAACAGACGGCGCACCTGTGCGGCCCGCTCTTCGGGATCCGTGAGCGCCCCGGCGGCGGCTTTCTGCGCGAGCTCGTCGTCCGGGGGAGCCGAGGTGAAGTAGTACGAAAGCTGAGCCGCGATCTCGTGCGGCGTGAGCTCGACGATCTGGTTTTGCGCGGGGCCGCCGTCCCCGAGCTCTGTCAGGTAGAGGAAGCCCGCCGATTGCAGCAAGCCGCGCGTGACGTGAGCCACGCCGTCTTCGTAGCTCGCGCCCTCGGCGCCGATTTCGTAGAGCTCGAGCAGCGCCTTCACCTCTTCGTCCGAGAGCGGGCGGCGATAGACGCGACCACCGAAGGAGGTAACGAACGCGCGCGCGCAGGTCCGCGGATCGTCGTCGGGCGAGCACGGCGAAAGCCGCGCCAATACGCCGTTTTCACGCGCCTCCGTGACCAGCGCGAGCGCGGCCTCGTCGAGGCGCTCCACGAGCACGGCGTCGACGCGCTGGGTGTCGCTCACCGTGAAGCCGTCCTGACGCAAGTCCGGAGGAAAGTCGGGTCCCGTTGCCGGGGCCCGTTCGGTCGAGAGCAGGGCCTGTACCGAGCCGTCGTACTCGGCGTTCGCGAGCCGGCGGATCCGCGCGGGCACGAGCCAGTTGCTGCTCCGCGCGCCGCCCGCCGCAGAGCCTCCCGAGCCGGCGGATTGCGGCGAGCCACCCCTGGCCGCCTCTGCACCGCCGGCGGTCGAGACGTCACCGGTGGCCGGCGCGCCACCCGTCGTCGACAGGCCGCCGGCTCCGCTGGTCGGCGCGAGGTGGCTGGGTGCCGGAGTCTGCGACTCGCCGGAGCACGCGACGACGCAGCTCAGCGCGGCGAGCGCGCGGACGGCGCGGAGCCATCGGTCAGCTTCGAGCTCTCGAACCACGGAGAGCCAGAGCCTAGCGCGGTTTTCAGAGCTCGCCGCGGGCGCTCGAGCTGGAAAGTTGCGGCCAGCGTGGCGGCTTTTTTCGGCTTTTTCAGCGGTCGACGAGCGCGCGCAACAGCCCCGCGTTCCACTTGCCGTTCGGGGCGTCCATGGCTTTGAACTTGCCGCCGTCGTCCCAATACGCCCAACCGATACCGCGCCGCTCGGCCTCGGTGCGCACGAGCCAGGTGTAGTTCTCGCGCGACTGCGCATCGCCGTTGTCGATGGCGCCGAACTCGCCCAGGTACACCCGCTTGCCCGTCTTCTTCACGTAGCGTGCGGCGTGATCGAAGTGTTCGAACACGGTGCCCGGGCCGCCCGGGTTGGTCGCGGCCGGCGCGTAGTTGTAGCCGTCGAACCAGGCTTTGACCCACGCTTCTTGGCTGGCGGCGGGCACGGGTTTGAGGGGCTTCGAGGGCGGTCCAGGGAACACGATCCCGGTCGTCTGGTACCACGGCTCCATCCAGGGCGCTCCCTGGTGCGTGAACAGGATCGGTTGATACATGTGGAACTCGGCCACGACGTTGGCGTCGTCGGCGGGGAGCTCGAGCTCGTCGAGGCGCTCGGCGTTGGCCCAGAAGTAAGAGTTGGCGAACACCAGCCGCGTCGGGTTGGTCTCGCGAATGATCTTGAGCACGTCGCGGGTCATCTCGTTCAAGATCGCGGGTTCGAGCTTGCCGTTCGGCTCGTTCAGGATTTCGAACGCCACCTCCGGCGGGCGATTGGCGTAGCGCGGGGCGATCTGACGCCAGAGCGCGTAGAGCCGCTCCTGGTTCGCGCGCGGATCCTTGTGGATCTCTTCGAAATGGTGGAGGTCGAGGATGATCGACAGCCGGTTTTGCTGGGCCTGATCGAGCGCCCAATCCACGCGCGCGAAGAACTCGGGCTTGATCGTGTACGGCGCTTTCGCGTCGGAGCGCTCGAGCGTCGTGAAGCGGACCGGCAAGCGCACGTGATCGAAACCTGCGGCCGCGACCATCTGAAAGTCTTTTTCCGTGAGGCGCCGGCCCCACTCGCCTTCGCTCGGAGCGTCGAGCCCGTTGCCGAGGTTCAGACCACGCATGAACCCGGGCAGCGGCGCCGAGGTCGCGATCACGTCGGGCCGCGGCAGGTTCTTGTCGATCGGCGCAACGCCCGCTGCTGTCGTGCCGGAAGGGCCGGCAGCTGCGGGTGAAACCGGTTCCGGAGTGGGCGCCCGACAACCGAGGAGAGCAACGCAACAGGAGGCGGCGAGGGAAATGAAGCAGCGGCGGGGATGCATCGTGGGTTCGCAGGAACTAGAGCGTTTGGGCGCCGTTGTCGAGACTGTCGAGACGAGGGCTTGCCGCTCGCCGTTTCGAACCCAGATTCAGCGTTCGTAAATGTCGATTCCCTCGTCCGTGCTCGACCTTGCCTTCGTGGGCGAGGGTCAAACCCCACGTGAAGCGCTGGCTGCCAGCCTGACCCTGGCTCGCCGCGCCGAAGCGCTCGGCTACCTCCGGGTCTGGTACGCCGAGCACCACAATATGGCCGCGATCGCCTCGTCTGCGACCAGCGTGCTGATCGCGCACGTCGCGGCGCACACGCGCTCGATCCGGCTGGGCTCGGGCGGGATCATGCTGCCGAACCACGCGCCGCTGATGGTCGCCGAACAGTTCGGCACGCTCGAGAGCTTGCACCCGGGGCGCATCGATCTTGGCCTCGGGCGGGCGCCGGGTACCGATCCGGTCACGTCGCGGGCGCTCAGATACCAGCCGGGCCGCGCGGAGAACTTCCCGAGCGACGTGCTCGAGCTCCAGCGCTACCTGAGCGACGCTGCGGCGACCGTGGAGGCGACGCCGGGCAAGGGCACGCGCGTGCCGCTGTACATCCTCGGCTCGTCCTTGTTCGGCGCGCGGCTCGCGGCGGAGCTCGGCTTGCCGTACGCGTTCGCGTCGCATTTCGCCCCCGCGGCCCTCGAAGAGGCCGTGGAGCAATACCGAGAAAGGTTTCGGCCCTCCGCGCAGCTCGCGAGCCCTTACGTGATCGCGGGCGTGAACGTGCTCGCCGCCGATTCGATGGACGAGGCGGAGGACCAGCTCCGGCGCGTGCAGCGGCAGCGCGTCAAGTTCCTGCTCGGGCGCGGGCAAGGCTGGGACGACGAGCAAGCCGACGTCGCTCTGGCATCCCCTGCGGGGCAATCCGTGGCCGCCATGGCGACGTACACGGCGCTCGGTACCGAGCCGGAGGTGCGCGAGTACCTGAGCGAGTTCGCGCGGCACGCGCAGGCAGACGAGCTCATCACGGTGCACCCGGGCCCCTCGCTCGAGCAGCGCCTGCGCTCTCTCGAGATCACGGCAGGCGCCGCCGCGCTCGAGCCACGAGCGTAGCGGCGGCTCAGAACCGCTCCAGATCGAGGTCGGCGAGGTCCGTGCCGAGCCGATCGAGCGACTGCACCTTGGCGCGATCGGTCGCGATTGAATACACGAGCTGGTCGAGGAACACGCTGCGCTGCACGTGGGAGGTCGATTTCGACCACCACCCATTGCAGTCGCCGCCGCGGCCGTGGTCGACGCTCCCGAGGCGCCGGAAGCCGCGCTCCACGCTCACGTCGTAGACCAGGAGGCCGCTGAGCTCGAGGCTGCCGGCTTGCCCGTTACCGCCGCCGGAGCAGACCGTGGCCGGGATCGCCAGCAAACCGCGCTCGGCGAAGTAATTGAAGGCGAGGTGGTCCGTGGCGGCCGCCGAGCCCGAGCCACGAGTGCCGATTTTTTCGCGAAACAGAAGCTTTGGCTCGGTCGGGACCTTCACGTCGAAGAGCTGCAGGAGCAGGCCGTCGAAATAGGCGAAGCCGCCCCGGTCGTCGGCGTCGAAGCCGATCGAGATCAGGTGGTCCTTGTCGACGCGCTGCATGTACGTGGAAAAGCCCGGGATCTTGAGCTCGCCGAGCAGCCTGGGCTGCGCGGGCTCGAGCAGGTCGAGCACGAACAGCGGATCGGTCTTCTTGAACGTGACGACGTATCCGCGCTCGCCCTCGAAGCGCACCGCGCGGATGTCCTCGCCGGGCGCGATGTCCTCGATGGCTCCCACCCGCACCAGGTTGCCCTGCGCGTTCTCCGCCAGCACCGACACCACGCTGCTCACTTCCGGGTCCGGAACGCGCCCGCGGGAGCTCGCCACGCGCAGGTAGCCGTACCACTCGTCCATCGAGAACTGGCTGATCACGTGCCCCGGGATCACGCCGCTGCCGAGGTAGCGCGTGTCCTCCGGCGCCTTGCCCAGCTGAAACTTGTGGATCTGGCTGATTTCCCGGCTCCCGAGGCGCTTTCGAGGCGCTCGGGACCGATTCGCCTCCGCTACGGCGAGGTAGAGCGCGCCAGTGGATGCGAATACCGCCCCCGGCCGGCTGCGAACGCTGGTGGTGACCGCGGCCCGCGCGTCGTCGCTGAGATCGAACGAGACCAGCGTGGTGTATGGGGCTCCGTCCGAGAGCTGGGTCGCGTACACGCGCTCGCAGAGTCGACGCGTTTCACCCTTTTCCTTGAGGGTCGGCCCCCAGTGCGCGACGTGTTCCAGGATCTTCTGCACGTTGCGCTGCTTGAGCGCTTCGACGCGCTTTCGGACCGCCGTCAGCTTCACGCCGCACTCGGGGACGTCCATCCAGTCGTCGTACGGCGGAGCGTCGGCGTCGCCGTCGGCGACCACCGTGTGCACCGTGTTCCCGATGCGCCGAGAGGTGATGAGGGATCCCGAGAGCTCGAGCGAGCGGACGAGCCTCGGCTGCGTGCGGTCGCGCACGTCGAAGACGCTGATCGAGGTGGAGCTGCCGTCCCCGCCGAAGCGGCAATCGTAGCCGTATTTGCAGGGCTGCGAAGGCCTCTGGCCGTGGCTCGAATAGACCACCGCCCGGTCGCCTTCCACGAACAGCTCGCGAACCTTGCCGCCGACGCGGGTCACCGAGAGAACTCGTGGGTTCAGTGCTTCCACGATCCGGAGCGCACCGTTGATGCTGAGGTACAGGTAGCGTCCGTCGGTCTTGACCAGATCCGGCTCGTCGACCTCCGCGACCTGGGTGTTGGTCTTCGACATGCTCTGGGCGACGCGAGGGCCCCTGGCGCCGCCGTAGCCGATCGTCCCGATGCTGCCGAGGCCGATGCCCATGCCACGGCCGCCGCCTCCGACACCGATTCCGCTGACGGAGAGGCCACCGCTGCCCTGGCCGCGCTTCACTGCCTTCCAGTACTCCTCGTTCTCGCGGTAGCGGCGCCAGCACTCGGGCAGGTTGGAGACGTAGTCTTGGTAGCGCTGTTCGACGTCCTCCTTCATTTTCCGGATCAGCGGCTGCGCTCTCTCATGGGCGGCGGCCCGGGAGCTTTCGCAGGTGCCGGACTCGAGCCGCGCGGCTTCGAGCGCCGCGCCCGCCGCGGAAGCATCGATGGGGGTGACGACGCCTGGCTTCGGGACCGGAAAGTCCACGGCCGGGCGCGCTTGCGGGGACGGTGCGACGGGCGGCGGCGGCGCGGCGCTGGCAGCCGTGGGTGCTGCCCGAGCCGGCGCAGGGACGGGAGCTCGGGCCGTTTGCGCGGGAGAGGGCCCGCAGCCTAAAACCGTGACCAGCACGCAAGCGCCAAAGCGCCGCAGAACGAGCGTCTTCATCGGGCCAACCACCTGGTTCTCTAAGACTGCCGAGGTGCGCGAAAGTTCCGGACGCCGCCCAGCCCGCTCCGGCTGCGCGCCCCTGCACACACATCGTGCGCACTTTCTTCCCTCAAGAACCGAACGCGGATGGCCGCTCTGGGAACGGAGGATCCCGATGTTGGGCCGGCCGAGACTCGAGGAGCGACCATGCATAAGCTGCTAGAGCGCCAGCTCGCAGGCTTCTTCAACGCCGATCCGCCGAAGACCGAGGCCTTCGAGCGCTTCGTCCAGGCGCTCGACACGGTGTTTCAGCAGCGTGAGAGCTACCAGCAGCAGATCGAGCGCTCGCTGGAGGCGGCATCCCACGAGCTGCTCGAGCAGAACGAGCGCCATCGCCGGGACATCGCCGCGATTCAGCAGCTCGAGATCGAGCTTCGTCAAGCCGAGAAGCTGCGCGCCGTCGGTCAGCTGGCCGCGGGCGTGGCGCACGAGATCAATACGCCGATGCAGTTCGTCGGCGACAACGTGCACTTTCTGAAGAGCGCTTGCGGGGACCTGCTCCAGCTCGGCATCCACCTGATGGTGTTGTGCGACCAGATCGACGCCGGCGAAGATCCGCACGCGATCGCGGCCGGAGCCCGCAAGCTTGCCGAGGAAATGGACATCAACTATTTGCTCGAGGAGCTACCGAAGGCCTTCACCCGCACGAGCGAGGGCGTGGCCCGCGTGGTCGAGATCGTGACCGCGATGAAGGACCTCGGACGCTCGGATCAACGGGCGATGGTGCTCGCCGACCTCAACCGCGGCCTCAACAGCACGCTGATCGTCGCGCGCAGCGAGTACAAGCACGTCGCCGATCTGGAGCTCGACCTCGGCGACGTCCCGCTGATCCCTTGCCACGCCGGCGAGCTGAATCAGGTGTTCCTCAATTTGATCGTCAACGCCGCGCACGCCGTCGGCGCGCGCCACGCCGAGTCCGGAGGCCGTGGGAAGATCCGCATCTCCACCCGCGCCGATCGCGATCACGTGGTGATCGACGTGGCGGACGACGGCTGCGGCATCCCCCAGGAAAAGCAGGCGCGGATCTTCGAGCCGTTCTTCACGACCAAGCCGGTCGGTCAAGGTACCGGACAGGGCCTCGCCATCGCACGGGCGATCGTCGTCGACAAGCACAAGGGCACGATGACGTTCGAGTCGAAGGCCGGCGAGGGCACCACGTTCCGGGTTCGAATCCCGCTTCGCTGCGATGACGGAACCCACGCAGTCGCGATCACGGAGTCCGGCGCCGACGCCGCTCCACAGTACCCTTCGTTCGGACCCTAGGTCCCGTGCCCGGAGCCGAGATGGCGCGCATTCTCTTCGTAGACGACGAACAACGTATTCTGGACGGCCTCCGGCTCAGCCTGCGCGGGCGGCGCAAGGTGTGGGACATGGCGTTTGCCGCGAGCGGCAGCGACGCGCTCGCCGAGCTCGAACGACAGCCCGCCGACATCGTCGTCTCCGACATGCGCATGCCGCGCATGGACGGCGCCGAGCTGCTCACCCGCGTCGCCAAGCAGTGCCCCGGCGCTGCCCGGATCGTGCTTTCCGGACACATGGACGAGTCTGCGGCCATGCGCGCCGCGGGGGTGGCGCACCGCTACCTGACCAAGCCCTGCCCACCGGAGCGGATGGAGGCGGCCCTGGCTCGCACCCTCGAGCTCCAGGAGCTGCTCCGCGATCAGCGGATCCGCAACGTCCTCGGGGGCGCGGTGACGTTGCCGCCTTCGCCCAAGCTGTATCAGGAGCTGAACCGGCTCCTGGCCAGCGGCAAGGCCTCGATCGAGTCGATCTCGGCCGTGATGGAGCAGGACGTGAGCATGTCGGCCAAGGTGCTGCAGCTCGTGAACACGGCGTTCTTCGCGCTCCCGCGCAAGATCAGCAGCGTCGCCCAGGCCGTGAGCTACCTGGGCTTCGGCACGGTGAAGAGCCTGGTGCTCGCGCACTCGCTCTTTAGCGAAATTTCTGCGCGAGACGCGGACCAGATCGAACGCGCGCAACGCTCGGCCCTGCTGACCGCGCGCCTCGCTCAGCGCCTGTTGCGCGACGAGGCGTCCCGCCAGATCGCCTTCACGGCCGGTCTCTTGCACCACATCGGCGCGCTGTCGATCGCCGCCCAAATGCCGGACGTCGCCCGGGCGATCGCCGAGCGCGTTGCGAGCGGTGAGGAGACGGTCCTCGAAGCCGAACGGTCTCGACTGGGCGCCACGCACCCCGAGATCGGCGCCTACTTGCTCGGGCTCTGGGACCTGCCTCACGACATCATCGAGGCCGTCGCGGGTCACCACGCCGACTGGGACCAGTTCACGGCGCTCAACGTGGGGAGCGCGGTCGCCATCGCCGCTTCGCTCAGCGCCTGCGATCGCGGCGGCGCCGGCGCTTCGGATGGCCCGCCACCCGCCCTGCTCGAGAGCTTCGGCCTGAGCGAGATCGTCGCCACCCTGCGGAGCGAGCTGCTCTCCACCGACGCGGGAGCCGGAGCCTCGTGAGCCTGCCGCGCGTCTTGCTCGTGGACGATGAGCCCGCGGTGCTCGAGGGCATCCAGCGCTTGTTGCGCAAACAATACGAGATCACGCTCGCGACCGGGCCAGAGGCAGCGCTGGACGCGATCGACCCGGCGCGGCCCTTCGCGGTGGTCGTCTCCGACATGCGCATGCCGGGCATGAACGGCGCGCAGCTGCTGTCGCGGTTCTACGAACGTGCGCCCGACACGGTGCGCATACTGCTCACCGGCCAGGCCGATCTCGACGCGGCCATCTCCGCGGTCAACGACGGCCACCTGTTCCGATTTTTGACCAAGCCTTGCCCGCACGAGCGGTTCGCGCCGGCGCTGGCAGCCGCGGTCGAGCAACACCGGCTGCTCACCTCCGAGCGCGTGCTCCTCGAACAGACCCTGCTCGGCACGACGCGCGCGCTCAGCGAAATGCTGAGCCTGCTCGATCCCGGCACCTTCGGCGCAGCGATGCGCCAACACGAACGGGTGCGCACGCTCGCGCAAATGCTGAAGGTTCCGCAAGCCTGGCAAGTCGAGATCGCCTCCATGCTCTCGAGCATGGGTTTCGCGGTGCTGCCGTCCGACGTCGTGCAGAAGCTCCACGGCGGCGCCGCCCTCGACGAATCCGAGCAACAGATGCTCGGGCGCGTGCCCGAGATCGTGGACCGCGTGCTAGGCAGCATCCCGCGGCTCGAGCCGGTGCGCGAGTTGCTCAGGCTCTCGACCCTGCGCAGCGGTGACGGCGCCGCCAGAGAGCTCCCGATGGGCGCGCGCATCCTGCGCGCGGTCTCGGCGCTCGGCGTCGAAGAGGCCAGGCTCGGCAGCGCCTCTCTTTCGGTGCAGAAGCTGCTCGAGCGGGCGCGCGACTTCGATCCCGAAGTGTTGGCGGTGCTTGCCGAGCTGTGCGGAGAACGCCTGCCCGAGGTCAAGAACCTTCCCCTGACCGAGGTGCGCATCGGTATGCGGCTGGCGAGCGACGTGAAGACGCGCACGGGGACGTTGCTCGTCGCCAAGGGCCAGTGCGTGACCATCCAGCTGCTCGATCGCTTGCGCAACTTCGACCAGAAAGTGGGCGTCGTCGAGCCCATCCCCTGTGAAGTTCCAGTGCCCGAAGCAGCCTTCTGAGTCTCGCTGCTCGTGCGTAGCGCCCGCGGTTCTGTGACGAACCGGTGACGCGGGGACGGCGTGAAACGATCACGCGAACGTCACACGTGCGGCACGAGGCATGGGCCATGTTGTCCAGCGACATGACCCGCATTTCTCGCCGCAATGGCTTGATTCTCTCCGTGCTCGGTTGGGGCGCCCTGCTGCTCACGAGCGCCTGTTCGAAGAAGGAGGAGCCTCCGAGTGCAGAGGGCTCGAGCTCGGCCTCAGTCAAGGCCGCCACGCAACCGAAGGGCGAACCGCTGACCCTGCAGGGCGCGGGAGCAAGCTTCCCGGCGCCCGTGTACTCGCGCTGGTTTCGCGAGTTCAGCGACCAGAACCCCGAGCTGCGCGTCAACTATCAGTCCACCGGCAGCGGCGCGGGGGTGAAGTCGTTCCTCGAGAATCAGGTCGACTTCGGCGCCAGTGACGCCGCGATGACGGACGACGAGATCCGGCAGGCCAACGGCAACGTGGTGATGATTCCGGTCACCGGCGGGCAGGTCGTGCTCACCTACAACCTCGAGGGCGTGTCCGAGCTCAAGCTGAGCCGGGACGCGTACGCCGGGCTGTTTCTCGGGGAAATCAAGCGATGGAACGACGCTAGGATCGCCGAGACGAACGCGGGCTCGAAGCTCCCCGACACCGACGTAACGATCGTCCGCCGCTCGGACGGCAGCGGTACCACCTTCGTCTTTACGCAGCACCTCGCCGCCATCAGCGAGAAGTGGAGCAAGGGTCCCGGCGTCGGGAAGTCCGTGGAATGGCCCGCGGGCGTCGGCGGCCGCAAGAACGACGGCGTCGCTGCGTTGATTCGCCAGACGCCGGGAGCCATCGGCTATGTCGAGTACTCCTTCGCCGCCAGCAGCAAGCAACCGATGGCGGCGCTCGAGAACAAGGCCGGGAAGTTCATCGCCCCCACCCTCAAGGCGTCCGCCGCGGCGCTCGGCGCCGTCGACTTACCCGCGGACCTGCGTGGCTGGGTCACCGATCCGGAGGGCGAAGGGTCGTATCCGATCGTGACGTACACCTGGATCCTCGCGAAGAAGAAGTACGACGACAAGGCCAAGTCAGCGGCCATCAAGAAGCTCCTGGGCTGGTGCCTGAGCGAGGGGCAGCCGCTGGCGGAGAAGCTCGACTACATCGCGCTGCCCGAGAAGGCGCGGGCCAAGGTCCAGGCTGCCGTCGCCACGATCGAGTGAAGAGACCGGCGCTCCGCAGCGACGACGCAGGCGGTGAACATGGCGCAACCAGCTACGAAACAGCCCGTTTCCGGCCTCTCCGAGGCCTCTCGACGCTCGCCGATCGCCCGGCCGCCGGATGCCTGGCAAGGCGCCTTCGAGCGCGCCTTCCGCTGGACGGCCTGCGGGCTCGCCGCGGGCGTCGTGTTGCTGTTGGCCGGCGTGGTGTTCGAAGTGGTGCGCCGCGCGGGAGGATCGATGGGCAAGCTCGGCTTCGCCTTCCTGACCGATTCGGTGTGGGACGCGAACGGCGACCGGTTCGGGATCCTGCCCTCGATCGTCGGTACCCTGTACACGTCGGCCCTCGCGCTGCTCATCGGCGGCGGGCTCGGCGTCACCACGGCCATCGTGCTCAGCCAGGGCTTCTTGCCCCGGCGGGCCGAGCTGGTGATGAAGAACGTGATCGAGCTGTTGGCGGCGATCCCGAGCGTGGTCTACGGCCTGTGGGGCATCTACGTGCTCATCCCCGCGTTGCGCCCGATCGCCGACCTCTTGCACGAGAAGCTCGGTTTCCTCCCGCTGTTCTCGACGAAGCTGAGCGGCCCGGGGATCTTGCCAGCTTCGCTGGTGCTTTCGATCATGATTCTGCCGACCGTGACGGCGATTGCGCGCGAGGGGATGGTGGCCGTGCCGAGGCGGCTCGCAGCGGCGGCCTACGGGCTCGGGGCCACGCGCTGGGAGGTGATTTTCCGGGTGATCTTGCCGACGGCTCGCGGCGGCATCTTCGGTGCGCTGGTGCTCGGCTTCGGCCGCGCGCTCGGCGAAACGATGGCGCTCGCGATGCTGGTCGGCAACACCAACCGCTTCGGCTGGTCGTTGCTCTCGCCCGGCAACACGCTCTCGGCGCTCTTGGCCAATCACTTTCCCGAGGCCGGCGAGGTCGAGGTCGGAGCGTTGATGTGCGCGGCGCTGGTGCTGCTCCTCATCACCCTGGCCGTCAATGCGCTCGGGTCGCTGATCATGCGGCGGGCGCGCCGCGGGCTGACGGGGCTCGGTTGATGGAAGGGCTCTCGCAAGGGCCCCGAGCGGAGGCGAGTTTCCGGCTCCGCCTCGGCGACAGGCGCACCTTCGCCGACCGCGCGCTGACGCTGATAGCGATCGGGCTCGGCGTCTCTGCGCTGCTTCCGTTGTTCTCGGTGCTCTACATGCTGGTGGTGCGTGGCAGCCCGCTCTTGAGCCTCGAGCTCTTGACCGAGCTCACGCCCGGCGCCGGCATGGAGAGCGGTGGCATCGGCAATGCCATCCTCGGTACGGTCGTGGTCGTGATGCTCGCGGCCGGGATGAGCTTGCCGCTCGGGCTGTTTGCCGCCATCTACCTCGCCGAGTACGGCGAGGACTCGGGGCTCTCGGTCGTCGTGCGCTTCGCCGGCAAGGTGTTGAGCGGCATGCCCTCGATCCTGGCCGGCGTGTTCGCGTATGCGATCGCGGTGAGCGCGCTCGGCTCGTTCAGCGCCTTCGCCGGCGGCGTGGCGCTCGCGATCCTGATCGTGCCGACGGTGATGCTCACGGCCGAAGAAGCGCTGCGGCTGGTGCCGTCCAAGATGAAGCAGGCGGCGCTCGGCATGGGCGCCACCCGGGCCCAGATGGTGACGAAGGTCCTGATCCCCACGGCCATGCCGGGCATCCTCACCGGCGTGATGCTGGCTCTTTCGCGCGCGGCGGGCGAGACGGCACCGTTGCTACTCACCGCGCTGTTCAGCGACTACTGGTTCGACGGCAAACTCGGCGAGCCGATCGCCTCGCTAGCCGTGCTCATCTACAACTTTTCTGGCAGCCCCTTCGAGTACCAGGTGAACCTGGCGTGGGCTGCTTCGCTCGTGCTCGTCGCGCTGGTGCTGCTCTTCAACGTTCTCGCACAGGTCGTCACGCGCCGGCCGGAGGAACACTGACCCATGACACCCCAAGAGGTCCTTTCGAACACGGCGACCATCGCCGACCACCGCCGGACGCGACCCGCGACGGGCGAAGCGTCGAGGGTGGCAGCTGCCGAGTGGCTCGTCGACTGCCAGATCGAGAAGCTTCACTACGGCAGCTTTCTAGCGGTGCGCGACGCCCACGTACCGATCGCAGGGAACCAGATCACCGCCTTCATCGGCCCTTCGGGCTGCGGAAAGAGCACGGTGCTCCGCAGCCTGAATCGGATGAACGACTTCATCCCCGGCTTCAGGCTGGACGGTTCGGTGCGGTTTCAGGGCCAGGACATCTACGGCCCGGACGTCGATCCGGTGGCGGTGCGGCGCTCGGTCGGGATGGTGTTTCAGCAGCCGAACCCGTTCGCGATGAGCATCTACCAGAACGTGGCGTTCGGGCTGAAGCTGAACCGTTTCAAGGGAGACTACGACGAGCGCGTCGAGACGGCGCTACGCGGCGCCGCGCTGTGGGACGAGGTCAAGGACAAGCTGAGCGCCAGCGGCCTCTCGCTGTCTGGCGGTCAGCAGCAGCGCCTTTGCATCGCGCGCGCCATCGCCGTCGAGCCGGCGCTGCTCTTGATGGACGAGCCATGCTCGGCGCTCGACCCGATCGCCACGCGGCGAATCGAAGATCTGATGCTCGAGCTCAAAGAGCGGTACACGATCGCGATCGTGACCCACAACCTGCAACAGGCGCAGCGCGTCGCCGATCGCACTGCCTTCTTCTACGTCGACACGAGCGCCGGCGGGCGGACCGGGTACTTGATCGAATACCGGGCGACCGGGGAGCTGTTCGACGATCCACGCGAGGACCGCACGAAGGCGTACCTTCGCGGCGAATTCAGCTGACGCCGAGCGCCGCGCGCCGCCGTCACTGCTCGTGTCCCTGGTCCGCGTTTCGCGGGTTTACAGCGCTGCCGCCCCCACGCCAGGTGCGAGCTCAGGTCTCCGCTCAATCGACGACGAACTCCTCGAGCAGCAAGCGGCGCTTGACCTGCACCAGGCGCGCGATGTCATCCGAGAAGAGCTCGGGGCTCCTTGCGTAGGCGAGGTTCCGGCTTCGGTGCACCAGGTCTACGAGCACCTCCAACAGCTCGTCCTTCGTGACGCGGCCATCGCTCAGGAGCTCGACATCGCCGAACGGCCAGGCCTCGTCGAGGCCGGCTCGGAGCCGGTCTTCGCTCTCGATCAGCGGTTCCCACGGGACGCTCCGGCCGCGTTCGCTGACGGGTGCGTTGAACAACAACAGGAGCAACGACACGGCGAGGAACATGAAGTCCGTGACCTTGTCCTTTTCGGAGTGCACGCGGGCGTAGGAGTCGAGGTCGATGCCCTTGAGCTGGCCGCGCCGGCTCAGCATCAGGTTGCCGTGCTTGAGGTCGTTGATGGCATAGCCGATGCGGTGCACGTCCTCGAGCCAGAGCAGCACGCTCGTCATCAGGTCGAGCATCACGCTCGGTGACAGCACGTGGCGAAAGGGCAGGGCCATGCGCTGGCGACGCCACAGCTCGCCGCCTCGCTGGCTGAGCGCCCGCTCGTACTCCCTTCGTGCTTGCCACTCGCTCAGGCGAGCGCTCGGCGGCCGGCTGACGCTCGCGTGCTCGGTCCCGGTGACGCCCAGCAGGTTGTCGAGCGTGTCGCCGTCGATCAGCTGCAACACGTGGTAGGTGTAGCGGACGCCGTGGAGCTTTCCGGTGTCGTAGAGCCGGATCAGGTGAGGCGAGTGGGCGAGCTCGCGCCCCACGACCATGGCCTCCTCGGCTTCGAGGATCGCATGCTTTTTCTTGCCGAGGATGCGGTCGACTTTGAGCGCCACCCTCGTAGGAAACTGGCCGTTCTCGAGGTTCAAGCCCTCGTAGACTCGGCCGAACTCGCCCATCCCGAGCTGTCTCAGCAAGCTGAAGCCGAGCTCGCGAAACGGCCCGCTCACGCTCTTCCAGGCCTCGAGGTCGTGCTTGTCGTGGATCCCGAACCAACCGATCTCGGGCCGCTGTGTCTTGAGCCTGTTGCCCTTGCGTTCGAACGTCATCGGACGCATCGCGCTCGGGACGTCCGGCATGGCGCCAGCCAGGCTGAGCCTGAGGTAGAGCGCGTCGAGGTATTCACGTGCCGCCACACGGACCTCGGCCGAGTACGAGCCATACGGTGCAGGGCGGAGCAGAAAGCCGAGCTTGCCGAGCATCCGAAAGTACGGGTGCCGCTCCATCAAGCGACCGCGCGAGATGCCGGACGACGCGCTGACCAGGTGTTCGAAGTGTGCGCCGCCGGAGTTAGGCACCAGTCGGCCGGCCTTGCGCTCGTCGTAGAGGGCGTTGATCGCGACGTAGGTGAGCTTGGAAAACACGTCGAGCTTGGCGGCGAAGCGGTCACGCGGCAGCCTCGGGTAGCCGAGGTCGAACACCAGGCGGGACACGACCGGCCAGCACAAGCCGAGCTTTTCGCCGCGCGAGAGGAAAGGCCGAGCAGCCAGCGTGTCTTGCACGTGTCGGACCAGGCGCGAGTGCAGAACCAACCGAACGTCGCGGCCGACCAGTGCGTCGTCGAGGGCCGTCTCGCGCGAGCCGTCGCTCGGGACCTCGCGACTCAGAAGCACCGCGCGTTCGGCATCGTCGTCGCGTCCCGTGTCGAACAGCAGCTCCTCGAGGGCTTTTCGCACGTGCGGCTGCTGCTCGCAGTGTTCGCGCAGCAGCTCCAGCCCCTGGTGCAGGAGCTCGGAGAGCCACTGCGAGTCCTGGCTCTCCGCTTCGAAGGCGAGGAGCCGTACGTTGGGGTCAACGTGAACTCGGACCGAGAGCCCTCGCTCGTAGCGCTGCCCGGGCGCAAGCTTCAGGTAGCGGATCCAGTCCGCTGCCTCGCCGCTGTACACCGTGGCCGACAGCTCGGTGTTCAGGCTGACCGCCAGCGCCGGCGGGCTGATGCCTTCGGTCGTCGTCACGTCTGACCGAATCCCGTTCTGTCACGGCGAGTCGGATCTTCTGGTTACGGATCGGCGGCAGTTTCGTGACTATCGGCCCCGGCGCCCGTCGCCGCGTGAACCAGCGCGCCGCGCGGCGCTTGCCAGGGTGGCACGTTGGGCGGGCACGCCCCGACCTCTGCCGGGAGCTCGAGCTCGGTGAACTCGAGCTTTTCCGTTCTGTCGAAGCGCAAGTCCCCCACGACCACGGCGCCGGACTCGCGCCGCAGCCAGAACGGGGCCCGCGCGAAGCGCAGGAACGCGGCGACGTCACAGCGCTCGGCGAGCTTCGACAGCTCGCGCCGGGAGCCCTGCCAGCGCCCGTACCAGCGCAGCCCCGGGGGCGAGCCGGCGTTCGACACGGGCTCGAGCCGCGCGGTGCGCTCGCCTTGCTCCCTCGGGCAGGATTCGGGGGGGACCAGACCTGGCCAGAGCGAGACCTGCCCGAGGCTCGCGAGGTACCGATCGCCCGCGACCTCGAGGCTGATCGCGGAGACACATAGCGGGTTGGCGGGGATGGGCGTCGTGACGAGATCGACCAGGCCGTTCCGCGCCTCGCCGAGCGACTCGGTGATGGTGCGGCGGGCGAGCCCCGCTGCGAGCGCGAACACGAGCGTGACCCCGAGCCACGCGCCGACGGCAGCGAGCCAGCGCGGACGGTCATTCAAGCGAGCGGCGAGCAGGGACCAGCCGGCCGCTGCGATGATCAGCGCCACGACGAAGCCCGCCGGGTTCGGGAAGCGAGAGGTGAGCGCGAGCCCAGTGAGCAGCAGGGCGAGCGCCGTGTAACGCCCGATTTTCGAGCGCGCCGAGGCCATCAGCGGTGGTAGCGCGGCGACCCACAGCCAGGGCTCGACGATGAACACCGAGTCGCCATAAAACCAGCGCGTCTCGATCGGCCAGAGCGGGTGAACGCCGTAGTTGTTCGTCGCGTCGAGCGCGATGTGAAGGAGCGACCCGCCGAGCGAGAGGCCGAGCAGGCCGCGCCGCTCGACCCGTCGCAACTCGTCGGATTCTGGCGGCCTGCGCGCGAGCCAGCGGGAGAACACGAAATAGGTCGTGAGCCCGAGCACCAGCGCGAAGACCACGGTGTGCGTGTGTCCTCGATGATGGAGCAGGTATCCGAGCCTGCCCGGCGTGATGCGGGTGTAGACGAAGTCTGCGTCCGGCAGGTTGTTGGCGACCACGGACGCGCCGAGCAACAGCCGGCGCGTTCGCCCGGCCAGCGCGGCCCTGTGCTTCGACTGCGCGATCCAGGTTTCGGCCGCGACGAGGCCGGCCAGGGCGTGCGTCAGGTTATCCAAGCGGGAGCTCGCTCGGCCCTCGCCCGGCGGCGGAGAGCTGGGCTTTCAGAGCCTTGGCGGCGAGCGCGTAGCCGCCGTCGCTGCCGTCTACGAAGTGCAGGTGATTGCCGCGGTAGGCGCGGACGAAGCAGGTCATGAGCGCGGATTTGGAGCGGTGCATGCCGTATACCAGGAGCCCTTGCGCGTGCTCGCGTCGAAGGTGAGAGAGCAGCTCGTCGAGCTCCGGATCGCTCACGTCGAGCACCATGCGCAGCGTCTCGTCGAACTTGCGAAAGTCGGTGTTCTCGACGAGCTCTGCGCGGTAGCGCTCGCCCTCGAAGCCTCCGGCGCTTTGCTTCAGCGCCATCAAGCCGCGCCCGATCAGGCTCTTCTTGCGAGCCGCGGCGCGTGCCGCCTCGAAGGCCGGCCCGCTCGCGGAGCCCGAGCGCACGCGGGCCTCGGTCGAGAAGTCCCCGAACAGGCCGAGCATGCGTAGCCCGTCGAGGTGCGGCGGCCGGGCGTCGCGGCCGGCGAGCGCCCGCTCGATCGCCGCGATCGAGCGTTTGTAGGTCGCTTCTCGCTCGCCGTCGGACTCGGACAGGGCGAGCACGAGCAGGCTGATCACCGAGCCGAAGCGGCTCTCGAGCGGCCGCCAGCGGCACTCGAAGCCTTCGAGGTCCGCGGCTTCTTCGCCCTCGGCCGAGACCTCGAACCGGCCCCCCGCCGTCGCGTCCTTCACCCAGCGCTCGGCGCGCGCAAAGCCGCCGCCCGCGAACAGCGCCAGACTGATCGACGGGCTTGCGCGAAAACGCGCGACGCCCACGCGCTCGCCCGCGCTCCGGAGCTCGGCGACTGCGACCGTGGCCGCGCGCAACTCGAGCTCGAAAGCCTCGCGCGCCATGCGGCGCACGCCGCGGAGCGCGGCTTGGACTCGGGTCAGCCGCGAGCCCGGCACGAGCAGGGTCGCGCCGTCTCCGCCGAACACGTACGGCAGCTCGAGGTCCGAGAGCGCGTTCTGCACCGCGACGATCGACGAGACGCCCAGGGCGTTGACGTCACGGTAGCGCCCGGCCTCGATCGCGCGCGTCGAGCCGCGAACATCGGTGATGACCACGTGCCACGAAGGCGGAGCATCGGCGTACTTTTGCAGCTCGGCCGCCTGTGAAAACTCGGAGAGCTCCGGGAGCTCGCGGAAAAAGCCCTCGCTTTGCGAGACAGGGCCGGCGGCCTCGGGCACCCCGCTGGTATCCCGCGTTTGGGAGGGGCTGCCAAGGACCTTGGCCACGAACCCTGTTCTCGAACACCCGGCCTCCGTGGTAACGGAGTGTGCCATGCGATCGACTTCGTTCGTTTCCGCTTGTCTGTTGCTCGTGGCCTGTGGTGGCAGCGCTCCCGCTCCGAAAGAGCCGGAGGTCGAGTCCGAAAAGCCGGCCGCGGCCGAGGGCGACAAGCCGGCCGAAGACCAGGGCAAGTCGGAGGAGAAGAAGGACGAGCCTGCCGAGAGCGATTCGTCGAGCTCGGGGCCCGCCATCACTCGCACGGCCAAAGACATCGTGACGGCCCCCGACACGTTGTTCATGTTCTCGTTCAACGAGTCGGACGTGATGCAGAAGGCGGAGGAGGCGTGCGAGGGGCGCTCCAAAGGCGATCCGAAGAAGCGCGCCGACTGCATGACCAAGGAGAAGGGGAAAATCGAGGCCGACGGCATCGGCTTCAAGCAGGAGAACGGCAACTGGTACTACTTGACGGTCCGTCGCAGGGGGAAGGTGCTGACCAACCTGCACAAGGTTCAGTTCGAGTGGGGCGCCGAAACACCCAACAGCGTCGTGCTCAAGATCACCGGCAAAGACACGGGCACCAAACCCACTCGCTTTCCGAGTGAGGTCAAGATCGAGGTCCCGAACGACTATCAAATCGTTCTCGAGCACCCGGAACACGGCAAGATGGTGTACGAGGCCAAGATCGGCATCCTGAGTAAGTGATCCGGTACTACCCGGAACGTGCAGGCCAGCGAAGAGGCCGCACAAATGCACGATTTGTCGTCGGCCAGCCTGAGCGCGAAGTCGGACGGTACGTAGACGCTCAGCTGCCAGCCGTCAGAGCGCTACTCGTGCAACCCGTAATCGAACAGGTTCCCCGACATCATCAGTAACGAAAACACCTGCCAGGACAGGTTGTAATAATAGCTCGGCGGCGTCATTTCCTTGCTGACGAGCAGCGTCCAGGTGTCGTCCATCAAGGTCTTGAAGCGCGGGTCGCTCATGGCGGCGACGCCGGCTGCGCCGACGAAGAGCGCGGACTGCGCGTCGGGGTTTTCGGCGCGCGGCATGCCGTTCAAATCGTAGCCGTCGACGATCTGCGCGGCGCCGATGCCGGCGAAGAAGCTGTTGATCTTGTCGAGGTAGGCCTTGGCGCGCGGCTCGCCGAACTCGCAATAGTCCATGCCGATGCGGAAAGGGATGCGGGCGGAGTCGTATTGATAATGCGTCGGCGCTCCGTCGAACGGCCCATGCGGTACGCCCTCGGCGTCGGTCCAGGCGGCGATCAGCCCGTTGTCGGCGTTGCCGAAGTCCGGGCGCATCGCCTTTTCGAGGATCTCGTAGCCCTTGTCGATGACCTTGTTCCAGTCGTCGACCTTGCCCGTGAGCCTGCCGAACAGGCGATACTGATTGGGCGCGAAATACGAGGGATTGAAGACGATCGCGCCGTTCCACGAGTCGCCGGCGTTCAGCAGCTCACCCCAGTCGTGGACGATCTCGTGATCCCAGATGCGCTGGATCTGAGTTTTGGCGAGCTCGACGTAGGGTTGGTCGAGGGAGCCCATGCCGCCCCACTTCAGGTCGGCGAGCGCGAGCGCCCAGGCCATGTCCTCGTCGGCGTCGGTCGCGGCGCCTCCGCCCGTGACTTCTCCCGCGGCGCTGATGCGCCAGTTCATCAGGCCGTTGCCGTTCAGGTACTTCTGCGAGTACTTCCAGAGCTGATCGAACGTGGTCTGATCGTCCATCGTCACGGCCAGGATCATCCCGTAGGCGATACCTTCCGAAACCGTGGTGTCCTCTTCGTTCGCCGGGCGGCGCACGCGCAGCGCATCGCCTGCCCCTTCGCTGGTCACGAGCTCGGTCTTCCAACGCTCGTACGCGAGCTTGGCCTGGTTGGGATCGACCGCCGCGGGGTAGCTGCAGAAAGCGCTGCGCTTGTTCTGCGGGAACTTGTAAGGCTTGCCGACCATCGACACCACGGGGGGCGCCGCCGCGCCGCCTGTTGCGTTCGAGCCGGCCGTGCCCGCGGTTCCTGCGGCGCCGCCTGCAGCGCTGCCGCCCACCTGGCCGGACGAAGGCGCACCGCCGCTCGTTGGGCTGGCGTTGGCTGCGCCGCCGGTCGGCTGGCCTCCGAAGCTCGACGTTCCGCCCGTCACGCCGGTCGACGGAGCGCTGCCGCCGCTCGCCACTGCGGCAATTCCGCCCGTGGATCCGGGGGGAGCCGCCTGATTGACGTCGCAGCTCGCGATCAGGAAACCACCCGCGAGCACCGTGCAACGTCTCAACATTGGGCCGATCTATGCCATCGCCTTTTTGCCCACACCACCTCAAATCACTCCACAACCCGGCGAAGTCCTGAAAGATTTCGGTTATTCGGCAAACCCGACGGGTTGTTGCCTCGGGCCACGCGCGTCGGAGACGCACGCCAGGCTGGCGCCGTCCTCGCACCCTGGTCGACATCCGCGCTCAGACCTTCTCCGAGGCCGGGCTTCGGCAATGACTCACGTCCCCGTTCCTTGGCATACTGGCTCGCGCGGATGCGCAAGCCTCCACCATCGCCCAAGACGTTGCTGGATCGCGTTCGCAGCGCGGGCGCGAGCAAGGTGAAGGTTGCGATCACCGATATCGACGGCGTCTTGCGCGGCAAGTACCTGCACCTCGACAAGTTCGCCTCGGCGAGCGAGTCGGGGTTTGGCTTCTGCAACGTGGTGTTCGGCTGGGACGCCGCCGATGTTTGCTACGACAACGCGCGTTACACCGGCTGGCACACGGGTTACCCCGACGCGCAGGTGCGGCTCGATCCCAACACTTACCGCGAAGTCCCCTGGGACTCGAAGGTGCCGTTCGTGCTCGGCGAGTTCGTCGAGGCCGATCAGTCGCCGCTCGCCGTCTGCCCGCGCCAGCTGCTCCGCCGCGTGATCGAGCGCGCGGCTCGCCGCGGCTTTCTGGCGATGTCGTCGTTCGAGTACGAATTTTTCCACTTTCGCGAGACGCCGCAGTCGTTCGCCGACAAGCACCACGTCGCGCCGACACCGCTCACCCCGGGCATGTTCGGCTATTCGATCTTGCGGCTGAATCAGAGTCGCGACTACGTGACCGCGCTGTTCGACGAGCTGGCAGCGTTCGGTGTCCCGATCGAGGGGCTGCACACCGAGACCGGCCCCGGCGTGCTCGAAGCCGCGATCCGCTATTCGGGCGCGCTGGAGTCGGCCGACCGCGCCGTGCTCTTCAAGAGCGGCGCCAAGGAGATCGGCCAGCGCTTCGGGATCATGCCGTCGTTCATGGCCAAGTGGAACGCGGAGCTCCCGGGCTGCAGCGGCCACATTCATCAGAGCCTCTGGGACCGGAGCGGCAAGAAGAACGCGTTCTTCGACGCCAAGGCCGAGCACGGGCTGAGCTCGACGTTCCGGAGCTACGTCGCCGGTCAGCTCGCGTGCCTGCCCGAGCTCTTGCCGCTCTACGCGCCGACCGTAAATAGCTACAAGCGCCTGGTGGAGGGCGCCTGGGCCCCGACGCGCGCCAACTGGGGTGTAGACAACCGCACGACTGCGCTGCGGGCGATCCCGGGCGGCGTGAAGTCGACGCGGGTCGAGACTCGCGTCAACGGCTCGGACTCGAATCCGTACCTCGCGCTCGCCGCGGCGCTCGCGAGCGGCATCTGGGGCGTGGAGAACGAGCTGTCACCGCCGCCGCCCAAGTCGGGCAGCGGTTACGAAGACAAGGTCGGCAAGCTCTTGCCGCGTACGCTCGAGGAAGCCACCGATCGCCTCGAGCAGAGCTCGGTGGCGCGAGAGCTGTTCGGAGACGCCTTCGTCGACCATTTCGTCGCCAGCCGGCGCTGGGAGTGGCGTCAATTTCGTCGCGCTGTCACCGACTGGGAGCTGCAGCGCTACTTCGAGATCATCTGAATCTGCCGAGCGGGGGGCTCGGGCTCCGGGGGAATCGAGAGCGAGGAAACGTGGCCATCTATCAATACAATTTCCCGACCAAAATCCACTTTGGCGCCGGTGCGATCGGGCTCTTGCCCGGAGCGCTGCGCGAGGCTTCGCGCGAGCGACCGCTGATCGTCACCGATCGCGGGGTCGGCGCGTTGCCGTGGGTAGCGGCGCTCGAGGAACGCCTCAACTCCGAGCGGCTCTCGGCGCGGACGTTCTCGGGCGTGTTCGGGAACCCGGTCAAGAGCCAGGTGCTCGCCGGAGTCGAGGCTTACCGCGCGCACGGCGCGGACTCGATCGTGGGGCTCGGCGGGGGCGCGGCGCTCGACGTCGCCAAAGCCATCGCGCTGATGGTGCATCACCCCGGCGACCTGTTCGACTACGAGGACGAGAAGCCGGGGGCCCGCCCGATCGATCGGGAGATTCCGTATTGGGTGTCGGTGCCGACCACGGCGGGAACCGGCAGCGAGGTGGGGCGCAGCACGGTCGTCTCCGACGACGAGACGCACGTGAAGAAGATCATCTTCTCGCCGCGGCTGCTCGCGCAACGCGTGCTCGCCGATCCCGAGCTCACGCTCGAGCTGCCCGCGTCCGTGACGGCCGCCACGGGCATGGACGCGCTCACGCACCTGGTCGAGTCCTACCTGGCGCGGGGCTTTCAGCCGCTGTGCGACGGGATCGCGCTCGAGGGTGTGCGCCTGGTCTCGAAGAGCCTGAAAATTGCGGTGCATTTCGCGCGGCGCTTCGAGGCCGGCGAGCACGGCGTGCGCAACGATCTGGCTCACGTGGAGGCGCGCGGTCGCATGCTCAACGCGGCGCTGATGGGCGGGGTGGCCTTTCAAAAGGGGCTCGGGGTCACGCACTCGCTCGCGCATTCGCTGTCGACGGTTCGCGACCTGCACCACGGGCTCGCCAACGGTGTGGTGATCCCCTTCGCCATGCGCTTCAACCGCGACGTCTCCGCCGAGCGCCTAGCCGATCTGGCCCACGCCGCGTCGGCCGAGCAGAGGAGCGCGGAGGGCTTCATCGCCTGGCTCGAGAAGCTGCGCGCCGAGATCGGCATCCCGGCCACCCTCGCGCCGCTCGGAGTCGGGGCAGCAGACCTCGACCGGCTCGTGGAGACGGCCGTCGGCGACGCCTGCCATCCGAGCAACCCGCGTCCGGTGTCGCGCGCCGACTTCGTGACGCTATTCCGCGCGGCGCTCGGAGCGAGCTGAGCGATGAGGCTGCCGATCATGAACCCCGCCACCGGCCAGCTGCTGGCCGAGCTCGAGAGCGACGACGCCCGGAGCGTGCTCGACAAGGTGGCGCGCGCGCGGCGCGCTCAGCCTGCCTGGAAAAAGCTGCCTCTCGCCGAGCGCAAGGCCGCGATCGCCCGCTTCAGGGATCTCGTCTCGGACAACGAGCAGGAGCTTGCGCTGACGCTCACGCGCGAGATGGGCAAGCCCGTGTCTCAGGCGTTGAACGAGCTCAACGCACTGACCGGGCGCATCGATTTTTTCTTGGGCGCCGTCGACGCGGTCCTGGCCGACGAGGCGGTGTTCCGCGACAGCGGCATCGAAGAGCTGATCCGCCAAGAGCCGCTCGGCGTGGTCGCCAACGTCTCCGCCTGGAACTACCCGTGGTTCGTGGGCTCGAACGTGTACGTGCCGGCGTTGCTCACCGGCAACACGGTCGTCTACAAGCCGTCGGAGCTCGCGACTCTGAGTGGACAGGCCATGGCGAGGCTGCTGCACGAGGCCGGCGTCCCCGAAGACGCGTTCGTCACGGTGATCGGAGCGCGCGAGGCGGGGGCGGCGCTCGTGGACGCGCCGATCGACGGCTTCTTCTTCACGGGCAGCTACGCGACGGGCCGCGCGATCGCCGAGCGGCTCGGGCCGCGCTTGCTGCGCATGGGCTTCGAGCTCGGAGGCAAGGATCCGGCCTACGTGACGAGCGATGTCGACGTGCAGAAGGCGGCCGAGAGCCTGGCCGACGGCGCGATGTACAACACCGGCCAGAGCTGCTGCTCCGTCGAGCGGATCTACGTGGAAAACAGCGTGTTGGAGCCGTTCGTCGAGGCATTCCTGGCGACGGTCGCGAGCTTTCGGCTGGGTGATCCCGAGGACTCTGGCACCTATATCGGACCGCTTTCGCGCGCCGAGCAGCTCGAGGTGCTGTCGGCGCAAGTAACCGACGCCGTGGCGCGCGGGGGGCGTGTGCTCACCGGCGGCCAGCGCGTGGACGGACCGGGTAACTATTTCCAGCCGACGGTGATCGGCAACGCCGACAACACGATGCGGGTGCTGCGCGAGGAGAGCTTCGGGCCAATCATCGGCATCGCGGCGGTCAGCGACGACGCGGACGCGATTCGCAAGATGAACGACACGGAGTACGGGCTGACCGCGGGCGTCTACACGCGCGACCGGACGCGCGCTGAAGCGATCTTGAGCCAGGTGGACAGCGGTAGCGTGTACTGGAATTGCTGTGATCGCGTGAGCCCTCGACTTCCCTGGACTGGCCGTCGCCACTCGGGGCTCGGCTCGACGCTCTCCACGCACGGCATTCGAACGTTTCTGCAGCCGAAGGCCTGGCACCTCAGAAGCCCGGCCTGAACGTCGCCCTTCGGCCGCGAACGCCGTTTACGCGTGTGACATCGCAGCGAAACTCGGCTCCTCGGACAATCGCGTGGACGCTGGGAGTCCGAGCTGGGCTCTGTCCCGCGTCCGAGGCCGATATTCATGTCACGAGTCATCGTCGAAGCCGAGCCCGAGCCCATCTCCTTGAATCTGGACCGCACCGCGCTGGTCATCATCGACATGCAGCGCGACTTCCTGGAGCCCGGCGGCTTCGGAGAGAGCCTGGGTAACGACGTCTCCTTGCTCGGCAAGGCGGTCGGCCCTCTGAAGACGCTGCTCGCCCGCGCGCGGCGCAAGGGCGTGTTCGTGATCCACACCCGGGAGGGTCATCGTCCGGACCTATCCGATGCCCCGCGCGCCAAGGTCGAGCGTGGCGCGCCGAGCGCGCGCATCGGCGCTCCGGGTCCGATGGGGAGGATCCTGATCCGCGGCGAGCCCGGCCACGACATCATCGCCGAGCTCTATCCCGCGCCCGGCGAGCCGGTGATCGACAAGCCCGGCAAGGGCGCCTTTTACGCAACCGATCTGCACACCGTGCTCGTCAACCGCGGCATCGAGTCGCTGATCGTCACGGGCGTCACCACCGAGGTGTGCGTGCACACCACGGTCAGGGAAGCCAACGACCGCGGCTACCGCTGCGTCGTGCCCAGCGACTGCTGCGGCTCGTACTTTCCGGAGTTCCACGAAATGGGCCTGAAAATGATCAAGGCCCAGGGCGGGATCTTCGGATGGGTGTCGGACTCGACACGCATTCTGTCCGCGATGGGTTGAGAATGGGTTGAGTCAAGCCAGGACCTCGCGATCGGCGCGTTTCAAAGCCCGACCGTGGTCGTCGCCTCGCTGATCGTGGGAGCGATCCTGCCGGCGGAGTAGCGGCGCTTCACGGTCAGAGGCGCAACCGCACCCCGGCGACTCCGCCGGCCACCACACTCGGCACTTCCCCCGCTTCGCGGCCGCGCACCTCGACGCGGAGCCGCGGGCGGGGGATCTCCAGCTCGCCGCCGACGAAGGCTGCGGCTGGCGCGCCTTCGGGCCACGACAGCTCGGCGCCGAGCTCGGGTCCGAGCTGAAAGGCAGAGCTCGAGTCGCTCTCACCGCCCGCGTCCGTCGACGCCAAGAACAGCGCGCCGCGTGCGCCGGCGCGAAGCCGGATCCCGAGCGGGAAAGCTCGAGGCGAAAGGCGCACGGAGGCCCCGAGCGAGACGCTGCTCCAGCTCACGGCGGGGTCGTCGGGGCGGGCTGCAAAGCGAAGCCCGAGCTCGAACGCCACGGGTCCGAAGGGGGCCCAGAAGGGGCGCGCGAGCGCTCCGAAGCGCGGGGCTCCGCGATCGAGCCCGCTGCCTCCGACGCCGGCCAGATCGAGACCCCACGTGCCGCGCCGCTCCGCGCCGGAGGGAGCTGCAGGCTTCGCTTCCTGCGCTGCGAGTTGGGGCGGCTCGGGTGCTTCCGCGGGCTTTCGGGCGAGGTCCGGCTCGATCGACAGCACCTGAGCGGCCGCGATCAGACCGATCGCGCGATACCGCTCCACGAGCGTGTCGTCGGAGGCAAAGCCGACCGAACGGGCAGCGCGCAGAGCGTCATCCGGCGCCTCGTGCAGCTCGATGCGCGCCGTCTGCTGGGTCTCGTCCTCGAACACCACCACCACGCGGAAGCGCGGTCCGCCTGGCGCAGCGTGGCCGTCGATCACGCGACAGCGGCCGGGGCCCAGGACCCCGCTGCAGCTCTCCGCGGCGTCCGCGAGTGGACCCCCGGCCGCGCGAACCTCGATCACGACGGCTTCTCCGGGCAGAACCACGGCCAGAGTGTGGCACGACCGCGGCTGGACGTATGCCGCGGAAAATACGGGAATTTCTGAGATTGCGCCTGCCTGCGCGCCCCGCCAACGTTTGTCTCTCCGTGGTGTACCGTCACGCAGCCCTCGCCTTGCTCTGGCTGACCGTCGCAGTCGGTTGCGGAGACGACATCACGCTGCGCCTGCTCGAACGGGAGCCCAGCGGCTCAGCCAGCAGTTCGAGCGGCGGATCCGCAGGGAGCGGAGGCCTCGGCGCTGGCGGTGGTTCGACCGCAGCGGGCGCGCCCTCGATCGCGGGTGACGCGTTGATCCACCGCTACGACTTTGCAGGCAGCGGCACGACGCTCGCCGACCGCGCGGGGACGGCCGACGGTCGGCTCGAGGGCGGCGCCGAGCTCGACGGGGAAGGGGGCGCGCTGCTCGACGGCCGCGACGACTTCGCCTCGCTCCCGCCCGGGCTGATTTCGAGCCTCGACGAAGTCACGTTGCTCGCGTGGCTCACCTGGAACGACTCACCGTGTTGGCAACGCGTGTTCGACATTGGTAGCCAGATCACGGGCAGCGAGGGCTTGCTGGTCGCAGAAACGTCGCTGTTCCTCGCGCCCGAGGGCTGCGGCTCGAACCGCATGGTCGCGTCGATCGAGCTGCCGAATTTCGAACGCTACGGACTCGAGGCCGCGCAGGGGTTGCCAGCTGGCCGACCGCTGGTCACGGGGGTCGTGGTCGATACCAGCTCCGCCGAGCTCAAACTGGTGCTCGACGGCAGCGTGATCGGACGCGAGCCAATGCCGCGCCCGCTCTCCTTGCTCCGGGATTCGAACGTCTGGCTCGGTCGCTCGCAGTACGAGCACGACCGCTTCTTGAACGCGCGCCTGGACGAGTTCCGCGTCTACGCGCGGGCTCTCACCGACTCCGAGCTGTCTGCGATCTTCGAAGCCGGACCGGACATGCTCTGAATCTCGGCAGCTTCCTACCCGTTGGTCGCTCTAGTTCTGCGCCTTCGGCAGCTCTTCGAGGAAGCGGGCGCCCGACTGCGGGTGGTCGCTCGGGTTGCCGAGCTCGCCGTCGACGCCGAGCTCGAGAGCGGTGGCCTCGCCGTCGGCATCGAATTCGTCCTCGTCGCCGCCGCGCAGACCGAGCGGCAGCTCTTCGTGGAGCAGGGCCTCCGCGACGCGCAGCACGCGGCGGCGCGCAGCGGGGGTGGCCTGTCGGAGCGAGGCGCTCAACTTGTCGAGGTAGGAGTCCGGACCGGAGCGGTTCGCGAGCAGCTCCGTGATCTCCACGCCGAGGGCTTCGCTGAGGCGCGCCAGCGTCTCGAGCGTCGGGTTCGAGCCAGGCGAGGGCCGGCCGTGTAGCAGCCGCTCGAGGCGCGAGACGGTCTCGACGGTGACTCCGGCTCGCAACGCGAGCTCGGCTTGCGTCAGCCCCGCGTCGATGCGGCGTTCACGAACGCGCGCGGCAAGGCGCATCGCCACGCCATCCAGTGTCGAACAACGCGGGAGCTCAGTCATGGTCGGCTCTCCCAGCGCGGGTTGCTCGGTAGTTCATTCGGGGGCTCCTGCTGCAATCCAGGCCTCGATGGGCTGAATCTGTGATTCCAAAAGGCACGATCATCCGCTCACACCGTTCAGTGCCGTGTTCACGACCTTGCCGCCGGCGTTCGAGTTGAAGTCCGGCTCGAGCGCGGACGACGGGATCCCGAGCGCCACGCCCAGTGTTCGGGCCAGCGCGCCGTAGGTCTCGTTCGAGGGAATATCACCGTCCGCGGAGGGCAGGCCCGTGGCCGAGTCGATGTGCGCGGCCGCAAGCTGGCTCGCGCCGCCCCCGAAGCCGCCGCCCGTGCCCATCGCGATCCCGCCGGTCACTCCGGGGGCCACGTTCTTGCCGATCAGCACCGAGACGGCGTGGTTTGCGTAGTGGTCACGGCCGGCGCGGCCCTCGACCTTGCTGCCGTTCAGGTTGCGTCCGAACACGTTCAGCGACGCGAACGTGACCTGGTCGGCGAGCCCGAGCTCGGCGAGCACGTCCAGCACGGTCTGGATCGACTCGATGCCGGTGACGTGTTGGTCGGCTTCGTTCTGCAGGTCGGCGTCGCTGTGGTTGTCGCCGCCGAACGCGAGCCGGATCGTCACGGCCGGGGTGACCTTGGCCAGAAACAGCGCGCCCGCGGCGCGAGCTTGACCCGCGGCGTCGTTGCCGGTGATGCCGCTCAGCGTGCTCGACAGGGACTCCGTCAGCTCCCGAACCCGCAGCTGGCTGTTGGCGAGCGCGTCGAGGAACTGCGACTGGATCGGCGTCGACGACTCCTTCGCGAGCGCGTTCAGCTGGTCGAGGGTTTGATCGCGCAGCTGACGCAGGCTGCGCAGCGCGTTCGCGCCGCCCGGGCGCATGCCGAAGCCGCCGCCCATCATCCCGCCGCCGCTCGCCGCCCCGCCCAGCATGGCCTTGAGGCTGGTGGGGGACACGTTGGCGGCGGGGCGCCCCTCGAAGGTCAGCAGCTCGGCGGCGTTGCGACCGGCGCCAATCGAGATCGGATCCGCCTGCACCGTGCCCAGGCAGCCTGCCAGGTGCTTCGCGTAGAGCGACGGCAGCATCTCGGCCTTGTTGGTGCCGCCCATCATGCGCAGCACCTTGGCCTGATCGCCGTGCACCACCGAGCCCGTCCGGTAATGGAAGAAGTTGATGCGGGACAGCGTCGCGGCAGCGAGCTTTCCACCGTTGTCCGTAGCGGCCCACGGCAACGCCGCCTGATAGCTGGTGTTGCCGAGCTGTACGGCCGCGGGCGTCATCGTCTCCTGCTGGGGGTGAATCGCGGCCGGATCTTCGTAAGTGCCGGGGCAGTTGCAGTTGATCGGATCGCCGTTGAAGTTGGCGCTCACGATCAAGAACTGCGCCTTGTCGATGCTGTCGATCACGCAGGCGAGGTCCTGCGCCGTGGCCGTGCGCGGATTGGCGATGAACCACGCCGGCAGGCCCGTCGCCACCGCGCGCAGTCCGAGCAACCCCGTCCCGAAGAGTCCCGCAACCAGAGCTTCACGTCGCTTGATCATGGCGTCCTCCTCACAGACCGAACGAGACGGAAGTGGGTGACTGGCAGGCCGCCGCGAAGGTGGAGCGCAGGGCGTTCGTGGCGCTGGCTCCGCCGCTCTTCGCCGCCGCGTTGTGATCGGTCAGGATCTGCACCGCGGGGGCGTGCTTGGGATCGCCCGGTGGGTAGCCCATGATACGCGTGACCATGTCCGCGATCGCACCGGCGACGTCGCTGCTCGCGTAGATGGTGTCGGTTTCGGCGTCGACCGCCCGGACCGAGATGTCCTCACACAGCATCTCCGTCGCGGCGCGGAAGAACAGCGTCGGCTCGCTCGGGGTGACCAGGTTCTCCGAGCCGCGGCCGAAGGCGTCGGCCGGGATGTTGCCGGCGATGTTCAGCGTGTTGTTCTGGGCGCTGCTCGGCTTGGGCACGGACAGCGCACACAGGTCCGCCTTGCCGAGCCGGTTCGAGAGCGCCTGACAGAACTGCTCGCGCCGCGCGATGCTGACCCTGTGACCGAACGCCGGGTTCTGCGAGGTCACGGTCTCGGCGGCGCCCGTCACGAGCGGCGAGGAGAACAGCTCCACCACGAGCGCGGTGTACTTGAACCCGCTCTGCTCGAACGCGGAGGCCACGCGCCGAAACTCGGGATCCGCCTCGTCGCAGGCCGCCGAGTTGGCGAAGAAGCACAGCTTCTGCGTCATCGCGATCGCGAAGCGGCTGATCGGCGTGCCGCTTCCGCTGTCGGTCACGCTAGCGAGCAGCGCGCCGACGTCTGCCAGTGTGCCGCCGCTCGAGCGGTCTTCGTTGACGTTGCGAAACGCGAACACGCCGCCAGTCTCGGCCGGCCGCGGGTTGGCGGCCCCGCCCATGAAACTGCCACGCGCCGGGAAATCGTTGCGATCGTTGAAGTCGAGCTGGGTGCCCCAGAAGTCCTTCAGCGGATCGAGCATTTTGTGGCAGCCGTAACACTCGCTGCCTTCCACCGAGTGCGCGGCGTCCACGGCGCTGGTGCTGACGGGGATGATCGCGGCGTCCGGCGTGAACGACTCGCCGAGCGCGACGATCAGCGCCTGGTTGGCGGTGACGCGGTGTTGGTTGCTGTCGTTCGTGGCCCACAACGCGAGGAAGGCGGGCGTGCTGTAGAAGCCGACGCGCGGCAGGCGCAGGCTGAGCTGCTTTGCCTCACGCAGGGCCGGGATGTCGTACGGCTCGAGCCCGTGCTCGCCGGTCGGGCCGACCTGTTGGATCTCGACCCACGCCCAATCCTGGGTGTCGGCGACCTCGAAGTAGGGCTTGGAGGCGTGCTCCCAACACTCGGGATTGGCGGCAAATGGAACGCGCGGGGTGTAGCCGATCAGGCGCTGAAACAGCTGCGCGTAGCCGCTGATCTGCTTGGTCATCGGCTCGCCGCGACAGGTGGTGAACATGCCACCGCCGCCGCCGGGCCCGTTCGCGGCCGCTGCTGGAGGAGAATCGTCGAAGGTCAGCGAGCTCACGGCTTCGGCCAGCGGGATCGTCACGCCGTCGCTGTAGTCGAGCGTCCATGACACCGTGCTCGTCGCCATATTGCCGCGGCCGAAGCCCGCGAACGGCTGATCGTTCGGCATCTCGATTTGCAGGTACACGGACTTGAGCGCCGTCGTCATCATGTAGCGCTGCGTGGTCAGCACCTCGGTGAACGGCTGGTCTTCGAGCAGGAGTTGCCAGGCCGTCATGGCGAACATGTCTTCGATGTTCTGGACCATGCGGAAGTACACGTCGTCGCCGACTGCGCCGGTGCCGAACGGCCCGAAATCGAAGCCGCCATTTTCGAGCAGCTGCGGCTTGAAGTCCTCGGTGGGAGTGAAGCCGACCTGCTGAAAGACGTTGCGGAAGAAGAACAACATCTTGTCGCGGAACAGCGGTTGGAACTCCGGCCCCGTCATCCAGGTGCCGATCAGCTCTTGCAACCCGGCTGCGCCGCTCGCGCCGACCTTTGCGATCTCCTCGTCGGTCGGGGCGAGGCCCGTGAGCAGCCCCTTGACCTTGCGAACGGTGGCGGCGGCCTGGACCGGAGCGAACGGCGCGGTCGGGGCGGTCGGTGGCGCCGTCGTGGTCGGCGCGGGCCCCGGCTCGCCCGGCGTGGCGGTCGGGTTCGGTGACGGCTCGGAAGGCGTGGTGCTCGTCGAGGTTGGGCTCGGCGCGCCCGTGGGCATGGCCGTGGGCGAGCCAGGCCCCATCGGCGCCCCGTCCGAGCTCTCGACCGAGCCCGTGCAACCGACGAGCAGCGCGCCGAGGGCGCCGCAGAGTCCCGAAAAACCCGAGGCCTTCATCTGGTCCTCCCGAATGAAGCGGCAGCGCCGCGCTCGACACCCGTCAGCGGAACTAAAAGATTCCGGCGATCATGGACTTCAGGCTCGCCAAATACGGACCGTGCTTCGCGGGGAATGTGTGGTTCGGCTGCCGAATGGAACGACTGCATGCGCGACCGGGGCGAGTGTCACCGGAACAAGAAAGTTCGAAATCGAGGCTGAGATGCCGGGATGAGCGAGGTCCCGATCGTGCGCGCTGACCGGGCTCGAGAGATCGCTCCGCGCACACGCTCCCTGATGCAGTAGCCGGGCGGCCAGTTCAGCAGGCGACCTATATGTGGAAACGCGGCGGGGCCGACCCGCCCCAGATGTCCCGTTAGTTCCGGGGCTGCTCACACCCGATTACCGGACGCAAATGTCCGCACTCACGATTCCCACGCCGGCGACACGGCGCACAGAAAGGGCGCCTCGCGCAGACGAGGAGCTCTACGCCGCGATCGTCGGCAACGACGAAGACTGGCAGCGCCGAGCATTCGAGCAGCTGCACGGTCTGGTGCACGGCCTGATCCTGAAATGCCTCGGACCGAACTCCGAGGTCGCCGATCTCGTCGGTGACGTGTTCTTGACGTTCTTCGAGACGGCTCACCGTATCCGTCGCCCCATGGCGCTGCGCAGCTACGTGGTCTCGATCACGATGAACGCGGTACGTCGCGAGATCCGACGGCGCAAGCGGCGCCGAGCGCTCGGCGGTGTGTCGCGAACTCTGCCCGAGTTCGATCACGAGCCGGGCCACGATGATCCGAAAGCCAAGGCCGCGCTGATCCAACTGAGCCGCATCCTCGACGAGCTCGGCGGCCACGATCGAATGGCGTTCCAGTTACACAGCCTCGAGGGCATGCAGATCGCCGAAATCGCCAGCGCGCTCGAAGTCTCCGAGTCTACCGCCAAGCGCCGCGTGAGAAGAGCCAGCGAGCACGTGTTGAAGCGTGTCTCGAGGAACGCGCTGCTCGCCGATTACCTGCAAGAAGGCGCCTCGCGAAGACGCGGCTGAGCCGAGGTCGCACCTCGGCGTACTCCGAATCACCGATGCGCGAGCGAGCGCGTGACATCGCCGGTCCGCGATGTACTCTGAGTGACGGTTCGCGCGGCAGCACGCCCCAGGTGGGGGAAAGTGCGGCGCTGCGAGTTGCCTCAGGCACGGCTGTTGGAGGCGGATTCAGGGGAGCGGCGTGAGGCGCGGAGTTTGCTCGGAGCCAGGTTTCCGGATGTCACCCTCGGGAAAGAAGCTCGCCGTCGATCCGTCCCGGATCGAGAGAAGTTCCCCGAACGAGACGCAGCTCGGGTAATCACCCAGATGAGTGACGATGCGACTTAATTTCGCGTGCGCACAGTCCGTAGGAACGCACACACGCTCGGTATGGCGTCTGGATTCGCCATCACCCGCGCGGGAGGACGAGATGAGTTCTGCTTTCCCCAAAAACGCTGCGCCCGTAACCCTTCACCATCTGGGGCTCGCCAAGTTGGTGGGGTTGGGCGAGGCGTTGCAGCAGGGTCCCGAGCAGACACGTCGCTCGGTGGATGTATTCGAGACGCTCACCCAGCACTGGGGAAACGCCTCGGCAGATCCGAAGCCGGCCTGGCCGAGCGACATCACCGATGACGGCACGCCGTTCGAGTTTTCGGTTTCGTTTCACGAGGGCGGAGTCGATCTGCGCCTGCTCGTGGAGCCGCAGATGCAGCCGAGCACGCTGTCCTCGAACTGGAGCGCGGGCCTCGAGATCAACGAGCGCCTGCGTGAGCGCTACGCCGCGAGCAACCGCGATTTCGCCAAGGTTGCCGATTTGT
The DNA here is from genome assembly GCA_025937835.1 of Polyangiaceae bacterium. Taxonomy (GTDB): domain Bacteria; phylum Myxococcota_A; class Polyangia; order Polyangiales; family Polyangiaceae; genus PMG-095. Next base: position 677 of record JAICQO010000025.1, on the reverse strand, counting down.
TTGCGCCGGCGTGCGACTCGAACGCGCAGTTTTCGATCTGGCACGCAGCCGTGCTGCGACCCGACGGCACCCGGCTGTTCAAGGTCTACCTGAACCCCCGCATCCATGGCGCGTCCGGCGCGCGCGAGCTGGTGAGCGAGGCACTGTCACGGCTCGGACGTCGCGACGTCGCCGAGCGCCTCGCGCCCGCTCTCGCCGACGAGGGCTCGGAGCCGCGCTACTTCTCGCTCGATCTCGAGGCGGCCAAGACCTCTCGCGTCAAGGTCTACGTGGGTCGGAGCGACTCGGTCGTCGCCATCGATCGGCTGGCGAGCAGCGTTTCGGATCTCGCGCCGGGGCAGGCCGGCGCGTGGGTGGAGCGGCTGTCGCAGCGCCGCGAGCGCTTCGCCGCGCGACCGATTCTGACCTGCTTCGCGTTCGACAACGAGAGCCCCGTGGCGACGGCCACCGTGCACGTGCCGGTTCGCTGCTACGTCAGAAATGACGCCGAGTCGGCCGAAGCCGTCTCGAGCTTTCTTTCCCCGTCGCAGGCTGCGACCTTCCGCCGCGTGCTGTCGGCGCTTTCGCCGTGCTCGCTCGAGGAGAACGCCGGGCTCATCACCTACGCGTCGCTGCGCCGCTCGTCGAAGGGCCCGCGCGTGACCGTCTACCTGGCGCCGCAGGTGTACTCGTTCGGA
>JAICQO010000224.1 GCA_025937835.1 Polyangiaceae bacterium | reverse complement strand
GGTGCGCGACGACTGCTTCGGCGACAGCACCGAAAACGGCTGCGAAAATGTCGACGGCTACGAGGACATGCTGTTCGACATCGACCGCTGGCACCAGAAGCGGTTTGCACGCTTGCTCGCACGGCTCGACGGCTACGCCGAGGCCGACGGTAAGACGGCGCTCGACAACTCCGTGATCCTGTACACGAACGAGCTCTCCGACGGGAAAGGCCACTCGTTCATGGACTTGCCGTACATCCTCGCTGGCAGCGCTGGCGGCTATTTCAAGCAGAACCAGTACGTGCGCCTCGGCGCCGAGAATTCGCGCAACGACGACGAGAAGGCGCCGCACAACAAGCTGCTCAACACACTGGTCAACGCCATGGGCGTCGAGTCGGATTGGTTCGGCGTGCCCGAGGGCGAGGGCGGCGAGACGATGCAGGGCGGCGTCTACGAAGAGCTCTTGGCCTGAGCGCGGCTCAGGCCCTGGCCGTGACGACGCGATTTCTGCCGGCGCGCTTGGCGTCGTAGAGCGCGGCGTCGGCCCTGGCGACCAGAGCCTTGGCCGAGCCGCGGCAGTTCGGGCCGCAGACGGCGGCGACCCCGAAGCTCGCCGTGACGCGCAGCTTGCCGCTCGAGGTCTCGATCTCGGTCTGCTCGAGCCTCCTCCGGATCCGCTCCGCCACGATCGTCGCGCCCTCGGTCTCCGAGTCGGGCAGCACGGCCACGAACTCTTCGCCGCCGTAGCGCGCGGCGACGTCGCCGCTTCTGAGCGAGGAGGCGACGATCTGGGACACCGCCTTCAGTACTTCGTCGCCCACCTGGTGGCCGTGCGTGTCGTTGACGCCCTTGAAGAAGTCGACGTCCAGCATGACGATGCCGAGGCTCTTCTGGTTGCGGTCGGCGCGCGCCAGATCGCGCGCCAACGCCTCTTCGAGCGAGCGCTTGTTGAGTAGCCCGGTTAGCCCATCGGTTGCCGCGAGCGTCGCCAGGCGCTCGTTCGCTGCCTGGAGCTGCTGCGTGAGGTCTTCCTTCTCTTTGAGCAGCGTCTCCAGGCGCCGCAACATGCCTTCGTAGTTGCGGTTCATCTGGAACAGGATGCGGTTCGCGTCGACCAGCAGCTGTCCGAGCTTCTGCTGCACGGGCACGACGCGCTGGAACGCGCTCGCCGCTTCGGTCACGAGCGCCGGGATACGATCGAGCACCTCCTGGGCGCGCGCGGAATCCACCCCGATACGCTGCAAGGCAGACAGGGCCTCTGCCTGCGCTTCGGCGGGATTCCCGCTCTCCCAGATGGACGCCGCGCGCTCGGCCACCCAGGCCACGAGCTGGAGCCTGCCCTCCGGCGGCTCCGGATCGTGGTGCCCGCCGACGGCGCTCACGAACTCCGCCGGCAGCTGGAAGTCGCGGGCGATCTGCGCGCCGCGCGTGGGGTGATCGACTGCGCCGGCGGCGCGCTCGAACAAGATCCGATCGGTCGCCGGCAGCAACGCCGCTTCGGCGACCGCGGGCATGCTGTCTCTCGCGCGCGCGATCAGCCCGACCTCGAGCAGCAGCCCGACCGTGAAATACTCGTCGCAACGCCGCTCGCCGAGCGCCTCGGCGATCAGCTGGGCCGCCGCCGCGCGGCGCAGGGAGTTGGCGAGCAAGAGCTCCCCGTCGGGACCGGCCGGCGCCATGTCGGACACCACCAGGCTGAGCGCAAGGTTGCGCAGCCCGCGCAGGCCGAGCAGCGTCGCGGCTTGCCGGACGTCGGAGACGCGCGCAGGGAGCCCGAAAGCAGCGCTATTTACCGTCGAAAGGACCCGCAAG
>JAICQO010000191.1 GCA_025937835.1 Polyangiaceae bacterium | reverse complement strand
TGGGCAATCGAAAATCCCCTCGCAGAGCGATTCAAGGCGCTGCCAGGCCCAGGCTGCAGGGATGGCAGCCGCGACGGGCAAAGTAATCGCCTCAGCCTCCATACCCAAGCCCTCTCAGGTTCTTCCGAATCTCCTTCTCCAGCCGCGCCCCCTCGGCAAACTGCTCCTCGAGCGTCGCCACGAGCCGCTTCATCTTCTCGTCGAAGGGCTCGCCGTCGTCCTCGACTTCCTCGGCGCCCACGTAGCGCCCCGGCGTGAGCACGAACTGGTGTAAGGCGATCTCGGCGGTCATCGCGCTCTTGCAGAAGCCCGCCACGTCTTCGTACTTGCCCGCGCCGTCACCACGCCAGCGATGGTACGTGTCGGCGATTTTCGCGATGTCGTCGTCGGACAGCTCGCGGTGGACGCGGTCGACGAGCGTGCCGAGCTTGCGAGCGTCGATGAAGAGCGTCTCTTTCTGGCGATTGCGCATCTTTTTGCCGCGACCACCGAGGCCGTTCTTTTTGTCGCGGGCGAGGAACCACAGGCAAACGGGGATCTGCGTCGAGTAAAAGAGCTGTCCGGGCAGCGCGACCATGCAATCGACGAGATCCGCCTCCACGATGGCCTTGCGGATCTCGCCCTCGCCAGACTGCTGCGACGACATGCTTCCGTTCGCCAGCACGAAGCCGGCTATGCCCGTCGGCGTGAGGTGGTGGAGGAAGTGCTGCACCCAGGCGAAGTTCGCGTTGCCCGCGGGGGGCACGCCGTACTTCCAGCGCAAGTCTTCCTTGAGGCGCGGCTGGCCCCAGTCGCTGTCGTTGAACGGCGGGTTCGCGAGCACGTAGTCGGCCTTGAGGTCCTTGTGACCATCGGCGTGGAAGGTGTCTCCGTGCACGATGTTGGCGTCGATGCCGCGGATCGCGAGGTTCAGCTTCGCGAGGCGCCAGGTGGTGTGGTTCGACTCCTGGCCGTAGATGCTGATGTCGCCGACGCGCCCACCATGCGCCTCGACGAACTTCTCCGATGAGATGAACATGCCACCCGAGCCGCAGGCCGGGTCGAACACGCGGCCCTTGTAGGGCGCGAGCATTTCGACCAGTACGCGCACCACGCCGCGAGGCGTGTAGAACTGGCCGCCGTTCTTGCCCTCGGCGGCGGCGAACTTGGTGAGGAAGTACTCGTAGACGCGGCCGAGCACATCGCGCGCCCGGTTCTCCCGGTCGCCGAGGCCGATGGTACCGACGAGATCGATCAGCTCACCGAGGCGCGTCTTGTCCAGCCCAGGCCGCCCGTAGTCTTTCTGCAACACGCCCTTGAGCGTCGGGTTCTGGGCCTCGAGGGCGACCATCGCGTCGTCGATGAGCTTGCCGATCGTGGCCTGCTTCGCGTTGCCCTGGAGGTGAGTCCAGCGCGCCTCCTTCGGCACCCAGTAGATGTTGTCGGCGCGGTATTCGTCGGGATCTTCTGGGTCGGCGCCCGATTTCTTGTCGGCAGTGAGCGCAGCGTGCTTCTCCTCGAACGCGTCCGAGATGTACTTGAGGAAGATGAGCCCGAGGACGACGTGCTTGTACTCGGCCGCGTCCATGTTGTTGCGGAGCTTGTCCGCCATCTGCCAGAGCTTCTCCTCGAAGCCCACCACGGCATCGGACGTACCGCCGTTCCCGGCGCTCGCCCGCTTCGACTTGGGCACGCCCTCTCGAGCTGCAAGCTTCGGCGGCCGTCCGCGCTTGCTCCTGCCATTTTCACGCGTCGCCATTTCGTCTTCTGTCTCCACCACGCTGCATCAGGACCCGCTGGTCAATCCGCCGATGTGCCATTGACACTCGGATCTGGAAAGCCCTCGTCATCGCCAGGATCTGCACCCCTGGTTGCGCAGGACGTAGATGTAGCGAAGACAGCAGACTCCAAGCGGCGGCATGCTACGCCGCGGCGCTGCCAGGCTCAACCGCGCAAGCGTCAGTTGCCCGCTGACTGTGCGTCCGGGTGGGACGATCCGACGGCCCTGGCGCGTGGCGCGGCGTGAGCCCGGTCATTCGTCTCCCCCACGCGAGCGGAGCTCGCGTTTGGGGGAGACCGCAGGCGCGCAGGCGCAGCCGAGCACCTGCGAGTGGGGGCAACTGGCGATCTTCGTGGGTTACGCGCTCTCAGCCGCCCAGCACCCGCAGGGCGTGCTGCGCGACGGCGTGGGCGACGCGCGCCAGCACCGCGAGGTACGCGCTGAGACCGGCTGCATAGACCAGCGCCTCGGTCCTCGGGACGCGCACGGGCGCGGACGGCGCGGGAACTTGATCGAGCGCGTCGCAAGCACGCTCGAATACCAGGGCGTCGAGCGCCGCGGGCACCGGCACGTCCGGCAAACGGTAGAGGAGCTCCGTGTCGTCGGTTTTCACGTAGACCTCGAGCGCTCGGGGAGAGCGGGCAGCTCGCGCGCCTCGAGCGCTTCCGAAAGCCGTTTGCGCGCTCGAGCCAGGCGTTGCCTGAGCGCGTCGTAGGAGATGCCGAGCATGCCCGCTGCAACGCGCGCCTCGATCCCTTCCACGCACACGAGCAACAACAGCTCGCGGTCCGGGTCGCCGAGGCTGGCGAGGGCAGCCTCGACCGCGGCGAGCTCCCGGTCCCCTCCCCCGTCCGGCAAGCCAGCGCAGGCGAGCTCCCGGCCCAAGACCAGGAGCCGGCTCATGTCGAGCAGCTGAGCGCGGCAGTAACTCCGGTACTCGTTCCGCGCCACCGTAAAGAGCCAGGCGCGGATGTCGGTGTCCTCGCGCAGCGACTGGGCGCTCCGCGCGAGCTTGAACCAGACGTTCTGAAACAGGTCACCCGCCACGTGCGGATCCCGGCTGAGGCGCATCAAGAAGCCATAAATGCCGGCCTTCTCCGCGCTGTAGACCCGTTCGAACGCCTCACGGCTGCCTCGCCGTAGACCGCGGAGGCAGGCTGCGCGGTCGTCCGATTCGTCAGTCACGCCAGGCCTGGACAACCCGAGCGGCGTCGAAGTTCCGTCACAGCTGGGTCGCTCCCGCGTTTTCTTGGCAATCCCATGCAAAACGACGCATCCACCCTAGCAAAGCTCTGGCTCGCCTTTCAGGAGGGCGGCTGGATGATGTGGTTCATTTTCCTGTTCGGCCTCTTGGCGTTGTCCGCCGCGGGTCGCTTCGCCTGGCGCGGCGAGCATCAACTGCTCGGCTTCGTGAGGTGGATGTGCGCCACTGCGTTCGTCTCGGGCGTGTTCGGGTTTTTGATCGGGATGTCCAAGGTGTTCTACTACGTCATTCATCGCGTGAAGCCGGGCGAGCGCGCGGTGATCTTGATGGAGGGGACGCGAGAAGCGCTCCAGAACATGAGCGCAGCGACCTTGTTCCTCTTGATCGTGTGTCTCTTGGTGGCGATCGGGCACCGGCGCTATCCGCTGCCGAATCCGAGCGCGGTGCCCCGGTAAAGCGGGTGGCTGGCGCGCTGCCGGGCTTGCGCATACCCTTTAGTCTTGTCCGCCACAGCCGCCGATTTCGACTACGACTTCGCCGTGATCGGCTCTGGTTTCGGGGGCTCCGTGTCGGCGCTGCGCCTCGCGGAGAAGGGGTATCGCGTCGCCGTGATCGAAATGGGCGTGCGGCACGTGCCCGAAGAGTTTCCGAAGACCAGCTGGAATCTGCGAAAGTTCTTGTGGAAACCCAGCATCGGCTGCCATGGAATCCTGCAGCTCACCTTGCTGAACGACGTGTTCGTGTTGCACGGCGCGGGTGTCGGCGGCGGCAGCCTGGTGTACGCGAACACGCTGCTCGTGCCGCCGAAAGAGGCGTTCGTCGACGGATGGGCGCGCTCCGATTTCCGAGACCTGCTGGCGCCGCACTACGAGACCGCGAAGCGCATGCTGGGTGTCGTGACCGCTCCCGAGATCTACGAGGCGGATCGGGTGCTGAAGCGCGTCTGTGAAGATCTGGGGCGCGCCGAGACGTTCAGGCCGGCCGAGGTGGGGGTGTTCTTCGGGGAGCCGGGCAAGCTGGTGCCGGAC
>JAICQO010000001.1 GCA_025937835.1 Polyangiaceae bacterium | reverse complement strand
CACCTGCGAGACGCCCTCGCTCGAGATCGAGCGCAGCTCGTCGACGCCGCTGATGGTGTTGACGGCAGCCTCGAGCTTGTCGCTGATTTCGCTCTCGATCTCCTGCGGGGCAGCTCCGGGCAACACGGTCGTGATCACCACGGCCGGCACGTCGACGTTCGGATACTTGTCGAGCCCGAGCGTGCCGTAGGCCGCGCCGCCGACCACCAGGATGATCAACATCAACACCCACGTGAAGACGGGGCGCGCCACGCAGAGCTTCGCCAACCACTGCATGGCTCACTCCACCTTGGCGCCGTCCGTCAGCGACGGCGAGGGGTTCACGACCACGACCTCCCCGGGCTTCACTCCTTCTTCCACGGCGATCGCGTCGCCGGCTTCGACCCCCGGCTTCACGATCCTGAGCTCGAGTTGCTCGTCCTTCACCACATAGACGCTCTTTTCGTCGGCGCTCGAGAACACGGCAGCCTTGGGGACGACGGGCCGCTTCACGACACCGGAGTGCAGGCTCACGTCGACGAACATGCCGGGTAAGAGCGCGCCGTCGGCGTTCGGCACCACGGCCTCGACGATCACGTCGCGCGTCGTCGGCCGGACCTCGCCGCTCACGTATTTGACGTTGCCGGAGAACACGCGGCCGGGCAGCGCCGCCGGCGAGAACGTGACCAGCGCCTCCGGCTGGACCTGGCCGATGCGGCGCTCGGGCACGCTCAGCCGCAGGCGTAGCGGGTTGCTCACGACCAGCGTCACGACCTTGGACGAAGGGCTCACGTAGTCGCCGACGCTCACCATCCGGTCGGTGACGACGCCGGAAAAAGGCGCGCGGATCGTGCCGTCTCCGACGACGATCGACGCGCTCGTGGCGCGGGCCTCCGAGACCGCCACCGCCGCCAGTTGTTGCTTGCAGTTCGCCGCCTGCCGCGCGTGCTCCTGTTGAGTGATGGCGCCGCGCGCCACGAGCGCGTCGTAGCGCTCGCACTCCACGCGCGCGGCCTCCAGCTGAGTCTTGGCGCTGGCAACGCTCGCGCGGGCTTCGGCGGCGTTGGCTGCGGCCGAGCGAATGTCGAGCTGTGCGAGCAACGCGTTCTTCTCGACCTTTTGCCCGCGCTCGACGAACGTCTTCACGACGCGGCCGCTGGAGTTCGCGGTCAGCTCGCTCCGCAGCTCCGCTGTCAGCGTGCCGGTCAATGGCACGATCCGGGGAACGTCGCGTTCCTCGACGCGAGCGGTCTCGACCTTCAGCGGTTTTGCCGCGCCTTTCTCCCGTTCCTCAGCCCCATCTTCGGACGCGCGACACGCGAACACGACGACGAACGCGAGAAGCCCTCGACAGCGCATGTGCCTCTCCTCCGAGAGCCACAGTCTATCGAGTTGCACGCGGCCGCGTTGCGTATTTACCCCCGCTCAACGCCGGAGGATTTCGCCGGATCCAGCGGCGTGGGCTACCGGGACCCGCGTTTTCCGCAGGCTTGGCGGGTCGGCCCGTCGTGGAGCGAGCCGGGCGCGATCCGGGCGAGCTCGGAGTTCGCTTCCTTGTCGCGGCCAAGGCCGCACAGAGCCTGAATCCGCGCTGCCACCCGCTCTTGCGCCAGCAGGCCGCGGGGAAACGCCCTCTGATGAGAGCTCAGGAGTTGAAGCGCGGCGGCGAAGCGGCCGGCGTGGAGCTCGGTCTCGGCGCGGGAGAGCAGCGCGACCTCCTGGGCGAGCCGGTCGGACTGGCGGGGTTTTACCGATGCGCGGGGCGCGAGCGGGGCGGAGGGCGCGGCGCTCGCGGCCGGCGCCGCGTTGGGCGCCTCCAGGGGCGGCGCGACGGGGGCTTCGGCCGGACGCACCAGGGTCGGCGCGCTGGCGACGCTCGGCGCGGGCGCAGGGGACTTGGGCGCGAACAGCAAGGCTCCGACGATGACGGAGGTGGCGAGGGCGGAGACGCTGAGCCAGCCGAGCCCGCTGCCCGCGGTCAGCGCGGGGCCGTGAGCGGGCGAATTGAATACGCCTTCGATCCGCGCCCGCAGCCCGTCGCGAACTCGAATGCGATCGCCGAGCGAGGGCCGCAGCAATTCGCGTCCCGCTCGGAACAACTCACGCGACTCGGGGTCGAGCTCGGACATCCGTCAGCCCTTCCCCTCGCGCTGCTCGTAGGCTTTGCGCGCCGCCTCGAAGGCGATGCGCGCCGTGCGCAGGCGTGAGTAAACCGTGTTCAGCGGCACCTGCAGCGCCTCTGCGATCTCCGGGGCGGTCATTTCGTCGAGCTCGGCGAGGACGAAGACCTCGCGCTGCCACCACTCGATCTCGCCGAGCAGGGCGAACAGGAGCTTTGCGCGATCGCTGAGCTCGGCCACGTCCAGCGGGGTGGAAGGCGAGGTACGGCCGAGATCGGGATGCAGGGCGAGCCCCTCGTGGGAGGCTCGGCTCGCCCGCTGAGAGCGGCGGTGCTCGCTCGCTCGGCGTCGGACGATGCCGTAGATCCAGCTTCGCAAGGACCCGGGCTGCCGCAGGGTCCCGATCTTGGCGTGGATCAGCATGAAGATCTCCTGCACGACGTCATCCATCGCTTCCGGCGACACGCCGAGGCGTCGAGCAGTAGACCAGACGAAATCGAAATACTCCTCGTAGATTGCGTCGAAATTCGGCACGCCGGCGACCGGGCCCAGCCTGGCGGAGCTGTCCGGCTCCGCGTACAGGTCCGTCCGAGCCGAAGCGCCGCCAGACATCGATGGATCACCTAGGCGGTGGCCTGACCGCGCCCGATCCGTCACAGGATCCACTCCGTGCCGAGGCCGGCGGTGAGCCGCGCGCTGCCGAGACGCTCCACTTCGCCGACCCCGCCGTCGATCGTGAAGCGCGCGCGGGAGGTCTCGATACCCGCGGTAGCACTAGCAAAAATGGCAAACCAGTCGGAGACGCGCAGGTGAGCCTGCACACCGGCCCCCGGCGCCACGGCGATGAAATTTCGAGAGCGGGCGTCCACGCGATGTCCCGTGGCCTCCGCACCGAAGCGATCGACTCCGAGCGTCAGGCAAGGGCCGAGCTCGAAGGGTCCGACCGACCAGCTGTGACAGCCCCAGACATCCAGTGCGAGCCGGTCCACGCTGACGCGGACGTTCGGAAGGTTGCTTACCTCGAGCGTTTCGCTCTGAAAAAAGCGCACGGACGTTCCGAGGTGCCACGAGCGGTAGCGCAGGCCGATGCCGGCTCCGGCGCTGAGATCGGCTTCGGTCAGCAGACCCGCATCGACCGCGCCCAGCGGCGCGCGCAACACGAACTGCAACTTGCCGGGATCCTCTGCTCCGTCCGAAGCCGATTCGTCTGCCTCGGAGCTCGGCTGGCGCTTGGCTTCTTCGGGCGCGCGCCGCGACGCTTCCGACGGAGGCGTCTTTGCGCGCGCCTGCCCGCTGGCTGCGGCACTGTGAACGTTCACATCAGCAGCTCGCGGGCCGTCGTCGGCGGTCGCCGGGACCGCCGAATCTTTTCCGCTCTTTTCTCCGCGCAACAACAGGCCGAGCGCGACGGCTGCCGCGCCCGCGAGCGGGGTGCACGAATCGGACTCGATGATCCGCTCGCGTCGCGCGTCGCCCTCGAAGACCAGCAACGTGAGCCGATACTTGCTGCCGAGCCGCGTGATCTCGCCGTCAGCGCGCAGGCCCGGCGTGACCCGCGGTGAATTGCTGACGATGCTGCGGATCTGCGCTTCGACCGCGGAGCTCTCCGGGCAACCCGGCGGAGACCTCCAGCGCAGATTGACCAGCTCGTCGGCGCACGCCGCGCGCGATGCGAACGCCGCGCCGGTGGCGGCGAAGCAGGCCAGCGCGCGGAGGCGCCACCTGGAGCGAGCGAACGGCTCAGGGTGCACGCCGGATCCCCACGTCGTCGATGTAGAGAGTGGAGCTCGCCGGCGCGAGGTCGTCAGCGAGGTTGCCGACGTACCATTGGCCATAATCGAAGCCGCTCGCGTCGATCTCGGTGAGATCCAGGATTGGCACTCCGTCTTGGATGAGGGTGATTCGCCCGTCGGGCGCGGCGGCGCGCCGCCAGCGGAACTCGACGTGGAACCAAGCGCCGATCGGAACCGTGATCGCCACGGTCGGTGTGAACCGCTCGCGCATCGGAAATTCGAGGACGTACAGGTACAGGCCGCCCGCGTCGTCGCTCTCGAGCGACACGTCCCAGCGATACCTGAATGGATCGCCGGGCTCCGAGCCCTGAAAATGCATCAGATTCCAGTTGGCGCGGGTCTCGACGGCCTCGGGGATGAAGAACCAGGCGCCATAGATCGCGTCGGTCGGGAGAGTGCCTTCGCGAACGCAGCGCGCTCCACTCATACCGGAATCGGTCTCGACCGAGAACGCCGCGGCGGTGTTTCCGGTGCGCACGGGCGAGTCGACGATCTCGTAGGTTGCGCCGCGATCCGAGTAACAGAAGCCGCGGGCGAGCACGAAGTCACAGAAGCCGTTATCGAAGCTGTTCGACCAGGGCACGGCCACCGGCTCCAGCACGGGGCGGGAACCCTCGGGCTCTTCGTCTAGCGTTGCAGTGCCACAGTCCCAATCACCAACGCTGTATGCCGGCTCGCAAGCGCAAAGCAGCCCAACAGCGAGGGGGGTGACAAATCTGACCCGCACGTTCTGAGGAGTCTTCGCACGCCGTTTCGTCTTGTCACTTGAAATTAAAAATCAATTTTACGAGACGGATGATGCTGAAAAGCGCCACTGCGCGCTCCGCGCATACACGGGGAGGAACCGCATAAATCCCGCGCTACTTGAATGAGCGCCGTTCGTCCCGGAAGGCACCACACCGGCCGCGCGCACTGACGCGATCCAAAGCGTGTGTTGTCTGGAAGCGAGACACGCGCGCGTACCCGTAGTGCATGGGGGGACGCTTGCGCCCCCACACGGTTCTTACCGCATCCACGACGCAGAAGCAGAGCTCTCCTGTCGTCGGGGATGAGGGGTCTGCAGCCCGCATCGGGCTGTTCGCCGATGGGCGGGTCGATCCGGGACTCAGTCAGCTCTGAGGCACGCAGAAGTGGGTCTCCCCGCCCGCGGGGCCGGCGTGGAGGGCGGCGGGGCCTCCTGACTTCTGCGGCAACTGGGTCATGAGCTGGGGGCGAGCCCGGGGGGCGCGGTGCTTCGGTCAGACGATGACTGCGTCGAGCGCGAGCACACCACCGGGGTGCACGCGCAAGGGATTGATCTCGATCTCGGTGAGCGTGGGGTCTCCGCAGAGCAGAGCGCCCAGGGCGACGAGCGCTTCTGCAACCGCGTTGCGGTCGAGCGGCGGGCTCCCGCGGAAGCCGTCGAAGATGGCCGCGGCAGGGAGCTCGTCGAGCATTTCGAGCGCAGCGCCCGAGGACAGCGGGGCGAGCCGAACTACGGTCTCCTTCAAGGCCTCGGCGAACGTGCCTCCGAGCCCCAACATCACGCTGGGACCAAATCCGGCATCGCGCACCGCACCGACGATCAGCTCGAGGCCGGGCGGGGCCATCTCTTCGATCAAGTAGCCCCGGGCAGATGGCAGCGGGATGGCATCGATCTGCTCGAGCGCACGCTGGAGGGCGGCGCTGTCCGCGACACCGAGATGGACGCCGCCGAGCTCGGTCTTGTGCAGCACGTCGGCTGCAAGGACCTTCACGACGACCGGCTTCTCCAGGTCGCGAAAAGCCGCGTGCGCCTCGTCGTGCGACCGGCACGCGACGCGGCGAGGCGCGGGGATCCCCAGTGACTCGAGCAGGGCCTTGGCTGCGTGCTCGTCGCGCCGCTCGTGAGCGGGGGCGGCGAGGGCTGGCGCGGGCTGCGATGACTCGCGGACGAGGCGCGCTTGCAGCCCGGCGTCGAGCGCGAGGACGCTCGCGGCGTGCGCGAGCTCCTCGGGGGAGCCGGCGACGTGGATGCCCTGCGAGCGCAGTGCATGCACCGCCGGCTCGACTTCTGGCGGCGGGCCCAGGGTCCCGAACAGCAGCGGCTTGCCACAAGCGGCCCTGGCTGCCGGCAGGACCTGGTCGGGCCGCAGCGCGGCTGGTTCGCTGAGCGCGAAGATCGCCAGGGCGTCGATCCGTTCGTCAGCGGCGAGCGCTGCCAGCACCTCGGGGAAGGACTCGCTCGGCCTCGCGGTGTCGACCGGGTTCTGAATGTACGTCATCGGCGGCAGGCAGCGCGCAATGCGCTCGATGGTGCCGGCCCCGAGGGTCGGCACCGAGACGCCTCGCGACTTGAGACGTTCGAGGATCAAGAGCCCCGGCCCGGCTTGCGCCGTCAGGATGCCGATGCCCGGAGCGAGCCGCGGCGCGAGCCGATTCGCAGACAGCACGCTGGCGGCGGCGGCAAGCTCCGCGGTCGACTCGACGACGACCGCTCCCGCCTGGCGCAGCGCGCTGACGCGTAAAGCATACGAGCCGATCAGGTTCCCGGTGTGGGAGCGGGCGAACTCGCCGACGTCCTGTTGCCCGACGGTGAGGACCGCGACCGGCTTCTTGGGGGTGATCCGGCGCAGGGTCTCGAACAGACGACGGCCGGCCGGCACGCCCTCGAGGTGCAGCGCGATGGCTCTGGTCGCGGGCTGAGCCGCGAGGAACTCGAGCAGGTCCGCGGCGTCCACGTCGAGCCCGTTGCCGAGGCCAGCGGCGAGCGACACTCCGGAGCCCAGCTGACCGAGCAAAAAACTCACGGTCAGGCAAACGCCAGCGCTCTGCGCCACGACCGCGACCTGTCCGTCGGCGATTCGATCTGCGCCGGCCACGAAGCTGGCGGTGACCCGTGCCGGCTTGTTCACGAAGCCGGCCGTGTTGGGCCCGAGCAGCCGAAACGTGCTCTGCGCGAGCGCTTCGGCGACTCGCTCTTGCAGCGCAACGCCCGCGGGTCCGGACTCGGCGAACCCGCCGCCCAAGATCAGGCCACCGCCACAGCCGCACTCGATCGCCTCGCGGATGGCGTCGGGGCAGGCCTGGGCCGGGATCGCGAAGACCACGAGATCGACCGAGCGCCCGAGCGCGGACAAGGACGGAAAAGCGGGCCGACCCAGGATCTCGGAAGCGCGCGGGTTGATCGCGAACACCTCCCCATCGAAGCGCTCGAGCGAAAGCAGCGCCTGGTGGCCGGCCTTGTCCGCCGCGGCCGAGGCGCCCACCACCGCGATCGAGCGCGGAGCGAGCAGGCGGCTCAGGTTTTGGGCTCGAGTCTGCATCTGGTCGCTCCGAGCGGGCCTCCCTCGACTACGGCCGCCCGTAGAAGCGCCCGCGGCTCGCCGCGAGCCGCTCGAGGGTCGGCGAAGGCGCCCATTCTTCGCTGCCGACGTTGCGGTGATACTCGCGGACGAACTCGAACACCGAGGTGGGGCCGACCTCGTCCGCGTAGAACAGCGGCCCGCCCCGGTACGCCGGGAACGCCTGGCCCAACACGCAGATCACGTCGATGTCGACCGGGCGCGCGGCCACCTGCTCGTCGAGCAAGCGCGCACTCTCGTTCACCAGCGCGAACACGCAGCGCTCGAGGATCTCGCGATCGCTCCGCCCGTGCGCCGCGCCGTTCGAGCTCTGAGTTTGCGTGCTTGCGAGCCGGGCTCTGGCGAGCGCGTCCCTGGTGAAGCCGAAATCGTAGAGCACCCGCTCCACGTGCTCGGGGTGCGCGCCTTGGGCGACGAGCTCCGCCGCCTCGCGCGACCAGCGCGCGAACAAGCGCTGTCCGACGCCGCCGGGCTTCGCCGTCACGAGCACGCCCAGCTTACCGAGCCTTTTACCGAGCCGGAGCGCCGTCGCGCAGGCCTCGGCGCTCGTGTCCCGGCCGCGAAGTACCTCGAGCAGGCGCCCCGTCGGCGGTGCCAGGCGCAGGCCGATCACGTCGCGAGCGCGGCGAGTCGCTGCCGCGATCGCGTCGAGGTCGAGGTCGGACGCGGAGCTCGCGAGCAGCGCGAGAGGCTTGCAGGCGTCGTCGAGCCGGGCAAAGAGCTCGCGCTTCTCCGCAAGCTCGCCCGAGCTTGCGTCGAGCACCAGATCGACGTCCGCGAGCTCCGTGAACGGGGCCGAGCCCGGGTCGAGCACGCGCACCGGGATGCGCGCCGCGGCGAAGCAATCGGCCACGGCGAACGCGTCGGGGGCGTTGCCGAGGACGGCGACCGAGCCCAGCTCGCGCGCGGGCACATCGCTCGCCAGGCCTACCGGTTTCGCGGCCTCGCGTTCGCCGAAGAACACGTGTCGCTGGGCTCGCGATTGCGAAGAGCTCATCAGCTCCTGGAACAGGGCTCGCTCCCGCACCAGGCCTTCGGCGAACGGCAAATCTACCGCGGCTCGCACCGCCTCGATGCAGTGAAATGGCGCGAGGTACCCGCGCCAGCGCTCGTGCGTCTCTTTCGTGCAGCGCTCGAATACGTCCGGATCCTCCAGCGTGGCCCGTCGCGCGCTCACGCGCGGCAACGGTCGCTGATCCGCGACGCGCCTCGCGTGCTCGATCGCGGCCGCCGTCAGCTCGCCGTCGAGCACGGCGTCGACGAGCCCGAGCGCCTGCGCCTTTTCGACGGAGATCAGCGCGCCGCCGACGATCATCTCCAGCGCCGCTGCGACGCCGATCAGGCGCGGGACGCGCTGCGTGCCGCCGGCGCCGGGCAAGATGCCGAGCGTCACCTCGGGCAACCCGAGCTTGGTGCCTTTGGCCGCGACTCGATAGTGACACGCGAGCGCAAGCTCGAGCCCGCCGCCGAGCGCCGTGCCGTGAAGCGCGGCCACGACTGGCTTTTCCAGGGTGTCCAGGAACTCGACGACTTCCGGCAGATCCGGCGCGAGCGGCGGGCGGCCGAACTCCTTGATGTCGGCGCCCGCGACGAAGGTGCGCCCCGCGCAGGCGATGACCAGCGCTGCGAGCTCGTCGTCCCCGGAGGCGGAGCCGAGGACCTGGAGCAGGGCGACGCGCACCCCATGGGACAGCGCGTTCACCGGGGGGTTGTCGATGGTGACGAGCCCGACGTTGCCGTGACGAACGAGTGTGACGAGTTCTGTCATGTGTGCCTCTCGGAAAGCGCGCGTGCGGGGACGGCCGTCATCGCGGCGCCCCCGGCAACGAACGCGGCTCCGGACCAGAGCGCGGTCCGGGAAGCGTCTAGCGAGCGGCCGAGCGCCGGACGGGGACGCTCGGGACGAGCGCACCCAGCGCCGGGATCAACTCGGCCGGAGCGCGGCCGCCCGTGTCGAACGACGCGGCGGCGAGCTGGTAGAGGTGCTGCCGCGCCTCGAGCGTGCGCGTGATGTTCTCGAGCGCCTCCTTGCGGAGCTCGGCGCTGGCGATGCGCGCATCGTGCTGCGCGAGCACACGCTCGAACATCACCTGAGGCTTGGCTTTCAGCCAGATCGTGAAGAAGGAGGTGAGGAGCAGCTCGTAGGTGGGCGTCTCGGCCACGATGCCGCCGCCCGTGGCGAGCACCACCCGTGGGAACTCCGAGATGATCCGCTGCAAGCACTTCCGCTCGAGGACGCGGTAGCCGTGCTGTCCGTAGAGCGTGAAGATCTCGCTCACCTCGAGCTTGGCTTCCTTCTCGATCTCGCGGTTGAGCTCGACGAAGGGCATTCCGAGGTGCTCGGCCAACAGCGGCCCCAGCGTGGACTTGCCGACGCCGCGGATGCCGATCAGCGCGATGCGCTGCGACGAGTCGTCGCCGTCGAACAGCTGGCGCCGGATCAGCGCCAGCTTCTCGGGCGATTGCCGCCTTAAGAACTCGATGATCATCGTGAAGTCGGCGTTCGACGACTCCTCCGCGAGGAAGAAGCTCTCGATCGGCAGGTTCAACGCCAGCGCCAGCCGCTGCAAGAGGCCGAGCGAGATGTTGCCCGTGCCGTTCTCGACGCGCGCCAGGTAGGCGATCGAGATCCCGGACTCGCGCGCGAGCGCCTTCCTGGTCATGAAGCGTCGCGCCCGCGCGTCGCGCACCCTTTGCCCGAGCAAAGCGTGCAGCTCGCTCTCGATTTCCCCTCCGACCGCGGGAACCGCGACCACTGCCTGCGCTTCCGGGGCTCGCGCCGCGCTCTTTTTCGAGCGCGCGCTTCGAGCTGGGTCGGGCGGCAGGCTTGGCATACGGGGGGGTATGCATCACCGCGCAGACATGCGCAATGCGCCGTCGAGGCGAATGGTTTCCCCGTTCAGCATCTCGTTTTCGACGATGTGCTGCGCGAGCGCCGCATACTCGTCCGGGCGCCCGAGACGCGGAGGAAACGGCACGCTCTTACCGAGCGACGCCTGAACCTCGGGCGGGAGCCCGGCCAACATCGGTGTTTGAAAAATCCCCGGAGCGATCGTGCACACGCGGATGCCGCTGCTCGAAAGCTCTCGCGAGATCGGCAGCGTCATCGCCACGATGCCGCCCTTCGAAGCCGCGTACGCGGCCTGGCCGATCTGCCCGTCCCAGACGGCGACCGAGGCGGTGTTGATGATCACCCCGCGCTCGCCCGCCTCGTTCGGCTCCCCCGCGGCCATCAGCACGGTGCTCAGGCGGATCATGTTGAAGGCGCCGATCAGGTTGATCTCGATCACGCGCGAGAAGGTCGAGAGCCGGTGCGGCCCCTTCTTGCCCACGACGCGCTCTGCCGGGCCGATGCCCGCGCAGTTGACCAGCCCGTCGAGGCGGCCGAATCGCTCGCGAGTCAGATCGACGGCAGCCTGAGCGGCCGCCTCGTTGACCACGTCGGTCGCGGAAAAGACCGCGCGCTCGCCGAGCTCTTCTGCGAGCGCGGCGCCGCGCTCGGCGTCGATGTCCGCGATCACGACGCGCGCGCCGGCGGCGTGAAAACGCCTCGCCGTAGCCGCGCCGAGGCCCGAACCGCCGCCGGTGATGATGAACGTCGCTCCACTGAGTTGCATGCGTCTCCTGCTAGGGCTTTCTCGTGTTCTCAGCCCGCGTGTCGAAGTAAAATCGCGATCCCCTGGCCGCCGCCCGCGCACGCGGACGACACGGCAAACTCGCCTTTCGCACGGCGGAGCTCGCGCGCCGCCGTCAGCGTCAGACGGACGCCGGAGGCTGCGAGCGGGTGGCCGATGGCGATCGCGCCGCCGTTGACGTTGACTCGAGCCCGCTCGAGCTCGAGCTCCTTCTCGACCGCGAGGTACTGCGCGCCGAATGCCTCGTTGATCTCGAAGCGATGGATCTGCGAGACGCCGACCCCGGTCTGTTTCGAGAGCGCGCGGATCGCCGGCGCAGGGCCGATGCCCATGACCTCGGGAGGAACGCCGACGGTCGCGCCGCCGACCACGCGTGCCAGCGGCTCGAGGCCGTGCGCGCGCACGTAGTCGCCCGAGGCGACCAGCACCGCCGCCGCCCCGTCGACGATCGCGGAGCTGTTGCCGCCGGTTTGCACGCCGTCCTTGCCGAACGCGGGGCGGAGCTTTTGCAGCACCTCGAGCGGGCTCGGCCGCACGTGCTCGTCGCGCTCGAACCGCTCCACCTTGCGAGGCAGCTTGAGGCTGCGCGGCTGGTAGCCCTCCACCTCGAAGGTCTGGTTCACGACCGGTGCGACCTCACCCTCGAAATAGCCGGAGGCCCAGGCCTCGAGCGCGCGCGAAAAGCTCAGCGCCGCGAAGCGATCGACTTCTTCGCGCGAGATGCCGTAGCGCTTGGCGAGGTTCTCGGCGGTGTCACCCATCCGGGTGTTCGAGGCGGTGTCGAGCGTCGCCTCCCAGAGGAAGTCCTTGAACTCGACCTGGCCCATCTTGAAGCCGCCGCGGTGTGTAAACGCCGCCACCGGGTTGCGCGTCATGGATTCGGTCCCGACACACAGCGCGAGCTTGGCCTTTCCGAGCGTGATCTGATCGGCCGCGGTCAGGATCGTCTCGAAGCCCGTGCCGCACAGCCGATGGACCAAGAGCGCCGGGACGGCCAGCGGAACGCCGGAGTACAGGCCTATGTGGCGCGGCAGGTAATAGGCATCGAAGCTCGCCTGGGCCACGCTGCCGGCGATCACGAGCCCGACGTCCTTTGCGCTCACGCCGCTCCGCTCGAAGGCCGCGCGCGCCGCGTAGATGCCGAGATCGGTCGGGGAGACGTCGCCGAGCGCGCTCACGTAGTCGGCGAACGGCGTGCGGGCGCCGTCCAGGAGCCAGATGTCGTCGTACTTGGCGGTGAGGGCGTGTGCTTCGGAAAATTCGTACATGGCTCAGGTCCTCCGAGCGGGCGTGATCACGCGCGGATCGAGCGGATCTCGATACAAGAGCGTCACCAGTGCCGCCCGCTTCTCGAGCACGACGCGTTGGTTGATGTAACCCTTGTCGGTGATCTCGCCGGCGTCGAGCGAGGGCGAGGTGTCGAGCAAGAGCGCTCGCGTGGCGTGCGTAGACGAGCTGCCGCCGCTCTGCGCTTGTAGCGCGCAAAGGCCTTCGGCGATCCGCGAACGTACCCGCGCGTCTCCGAGGATCGTCTCGCGTGCGGCGTCGCGGCCCGCCTCCCCGCAGGCTTCCCGGCAGGCCTCGAGGTTCGGGAAGATCAAAAATCCGATCTCGTCCCGGTCGTGGCCGGTGACGACGACGTCGTCTGCGAGGGGCGCGAGCGCGGCGATGGCCGCGAGGCGCAGGGCCCCGACCCGCACCCAGGTGGCGGTGCTGAGCTTGAAATCCTCGCCGAGACGGCCGTCGAAGAGCAAGCCTTGCGCAGGGGAGGCGAGATCCACGAGCCGCACGGCGTCGCCCGTCTTCAGGAAGCCCTCCTCGTCGAACAGCGCGTCGGTGAGATCCGGTCGCTTCCAGTAACCGGGTGTCACGTTGGGCCCGCGGACGCGCGCTTCGAGCTTGCCGCCACACGGGACGAGCTTGAGCTCGCAGCCCGGCATCGGAACGCCGATCACTCCGGAGCGCTCCGCCTGATAGTGGCAGCTGGTGGCAGCGGGCGCGGTCTCGGTCAGGCCCCAAGACGAGACCAGCGGCAGCTTCTGACCGGTGGTTTCGAGCGCGAGCTGTTCGAGCGCGCGCCAGGACTCTTGCGAGAGCGCGGCGGCGGCATAGAACAAGAGCTCGAGCCGGCTGAAGAAGCGAGCGCGCAGCGCGGCGTCGCGACGGAACGCCTGGATCAGCAGATCGTAAGCGCGCGGCACGTTGAAGCAAACGGTGGGAGCGACCTCGCGCAGGTTCTGGAGCGTGCGCTCGAACTGGCCGGGTAGCGGTCGCCCTCCGTCGATGTACAGCGTGCCTCCGTTGCTGAGCACGAGGTTGAAGTTGTGGTTGCCGCCGAAGGTGTGGTGCCAGGGCAGCCAGTCGACCAGCACCGGTGCCTGCTTCTGCAGAAACGGCCAGACGCGCGCGATCGCCGCCTGATTCGAGCACAGCATGCGCTGGGTGTTGATCACGGCCTTGGGCTCGCCGGTGGAGCCGGACGTGAACATGAACTTCGCGATCGTGTCGGGCGTCACGGCGCCGAATGCGCGGGCCACCGCCGGTTCGCCGCCGCTCGCGCCGAGAGCAGAGAACGAAATGGCGCCGCTCGGTCGCTCGGAGGCGTCGCCCACCACGATCGTTCCGTCGTGCAGCTCGCGAACGGCATCCAGCGCGCGACCGAAGCGCGCTGCGTCCGAGACGTAGACGAGCCCCGGCCGCAGCAAGCGGAAGATCGCCGAGAGCTTCGCGAAGTCCGAGGACGCGAGCGAATAGGCCGGCGAGATCGGCGCGACCGGGATCCCCACGTGAAGGCAGGCGAGGCTCAGCACCGCGTGCTCCACGCTGTTCTCCGACAGCACGACGACCGGGCGCTCCGCGGACAGCGGCAGCTCGAGCAAACCGGCGGCGACGCGCGAGACTCGAGCGAGCGCCTGGCCGTAGCTGAGCCCCTCCCAGGCGCCGCTCGCTGACCTCTCGAGCAAGAACGGGCGCTCGGGAGCGCGGCGCGCCCACTGCTCCAGGTACTCGCCGACCGAGCGGGGGTACTCGGCGAGCGGCAAGGAGGACCTCAACAACAACGCGTCGTCGAGGCGGTGCTCGAGCTGGACCGAGGGTTCTGCGAAGGTGGGAGAGGGATCGCTCGCGCCGTACATCGCGTTTGGATACTCGGTCTGACCTCCAGGCGCTGGCTCTCGCGAGGACGCGGGCGGCACCGGGGACCACATGGGCTGCATATACTATAGTATCTGTGACCCGGTCCAGTGCGCCTGGCAGGATCAGCGCGTGCTATCGAATCTTCGATTCCGGTGCGATTTTTTAGCCGTAGCTCTAAACGACGCACTCGGGCTTCAGCGCGAACGAATACTATAGAGTATTCATAGAAGTCGTACTATAGGATGCCTCGCTCTCAGGCTCGTCCGGTGAGTGAGGTGGCTCGCAGGCGAACTGGTTCGCAGAGCTCGTGGTCGACAGAGCCAACGTCCAACACGAGAGCGTCAGACCCGCGGAGGATGAGATGTGCCAGCGCTCGAGATCCAAGGCTTTCAGTATCGTCCTAGGACTGTCATCGGGGATCCTCCTCTCGACGTGGGTGTCGGGAGCTTTGGCCCAGCCCGCGCCTGCGGCGGAGGACCAGGATCCACCAGAAGCGGCTGCCGAAGAGCCGGTCGCCCCGGCGGCGCCCTCCGACGCGCCCGCGCCGGAAGCCGCAAAGGGTCCGGGGCCCGCTCCGGAACCCGCAGCAGCGCCCGCGGGGCCCCCTGGTGCTCCGCCGCCTCCGCCCCCATCCTTGATTCCCGACGGTGAAGCGCCGCGCGGTCCGGTCGCGCCGGCGTTTCCGCCCGCGATCCCCAACGTGGACTACGGCGGGCGCGTTCGCACGGCCCTCCGATTCCAGAACATGGAAGATCCGGAGAAGCTCGACGACGTCGGGCAGATCCTCGAGGCCGATCTGTACATGTCGGGCCAGGTTCACCGCTTCATCAAATGGCAGAGCAGCATCACGCTCTCCTATTCCGGCAACCCAGGCCAGCCGAGCACGATCAGCGCCAACCCCCTGGACCTGATCGCGCGCTTCGAGCCGCTGCCCGAGTTCAACGTCTACGTCGGCCGCATGATCGTGGTCGTGGACCGCTTCGCGCCGAGCGGGCCGTGGGGCATGGACGAGTTCTTCTTCCCCGGATTTTTCCCGTTCATCGGACCCCCCGCCTTGCCGAAAGCGGGGCAGACGGGTCGCGACGTGGGCGTCACGGTTTGGGGCGCGCCCTTCGGCGGCCACTTCAAGTACTACCTCGGCGCGTTCAACCTGCACGATCCGGCGCTCAACCCGCTGTTGAGCGGGCGACTGCAAGCGAACCTGTGGAGCGGCGAGCCGGCGTACTACCAGCGCACCACGTACATGGGGACGAAAGACATCGCGTCGATCGGCATCGGCGGTCAGTACCAGAAGGAAGGTTCCGTTCAGCCGGTACTCCCCGCCACGCCCCCGGTCGTTCCGCTGACGGACGACTACAACATGGTATCTGCCGATCTGATGATCGATAAGAACATCGGAGACGCGGGCACGCTCTCGGTCGTGGGCGCGTATTCGAAGTTCTCCGGCGACTTCCAGCGCTGGGACGACTTCGTGCTCGCCTCGATCGGCTACATGCTGCCGGAGCCGATCGGTATCGGCAAGGTCCGCGCTACCGTGCGCTATCAGCGCGCCGTGGACAACGCCGACGGCTCGGATCCGGCGACGCTGCTCGACGCGCAGGTCAGCTACAACGTCGCGGCCTGGTTCTCGCGCTTCCAGGTCGGCTTCCGGCGTTCGGAGTCGTACCTTCCGGGCCCGATGGGGGCTCCGGGGCTGATGCAACCCGGCAACGCCGTCTACGTCGGCATGACCGTGGCGGATCCGTGAGCGGCCCAGGCGCTCGAGTCTGCTCTCGATTGGAGGCTAGAAATCGATGAATACGACCCGCAGATTCCTGGCAGGCGCGCTCCTGGCGTTGCTCGCTATTTCCTGCAAATCGAACCAGAAGTCGCAGTCGGAGGCGAGCCCCGGGGCTAGCGCCGCCAAGGTGACCAAGGACGACACCATCAAGGTCGGGCTGATCGCTTCTCTGACCGGGAAGTATTCGGCGCTCGGCAGCGAGAACAAGAAAGCGGTCGAGCTCGCGGTCGAGCAGGTGAACGCCGCGGGCGGCCTGCTCGGCAAGAAGCTCGAGCTCGTGACGCGCGACGACCAGACGCTGCCCGATCAGTCCGTGCTCGCCTACAACGACATCAAGACCTCGGACGTGGTCGCGGTTATCGGCTCGGCTTTCTCGAACTCGGCGCTCGCGACGCTGCCGCTCGCCCAGCGCGACGGCATCCCGTACCTGACCGTCAACCCCGCCGAGGAGCAGGTTCAGCCGATCAAGCCCTACGTGTTCGTGATCCCCGCGCTGTCGAGCGCCTACGCCGAGCGTTACCTCGAGTACATGCAGGCGCAGAAGATCGACAAGATCGCGGTCGCCCACGACACGAAGGGCGCTTACGCCGTGTCCGGCTACAACCAGATGAAGTCGCTCGCTCCGAAATACGGCGTGAAGATCGTCAAGGACGAGGTGTTCGAGACCACGACCAGCGACTTCAGCCCGCTCTTCACGCACGTGAAGGGCTCGGGCGCTCAGGCGTTCGTGTTCTGGGGCACCGGGCCTTCGGGCGTGACGGTGACCAAGCAATACGCGAGCGCGAACCTGAAGATCCCGCTGTTCATGACCCCTTCGCAGGCGAGCAAGCTGTGGCTCGACCCGGTGGGGCCCGCGGGTGAAGGGGTGACCGTGCTGAGCGCGATCGGCGTGGTCGGCGAGCACCTGCCGGACGGCCCGCAGAAGAAGATCATCGAGCGCATGGCGGCACCGTTCCGGCAGAAGTACGGTTACGAGCCGCCGCAGTTCGCCCAGGACGGCTACAGCGCCTGCTTGCTGCTGTTCGAGGCGATCAAGAAGGCCGGCTCCACGAACCGCGAAAAGATCCAGCAAGCACTGGAGAACCTCAGCGTGTTGACCCCCAACGGCAAGTACAAGTACTCCCCGACCGATCACTCGGGCCTCACGCGCGACTTCATCTCCGTGAACGTGGTGCGCGGCGGCAAGTTCGTTCCGACCGACTGGGCCAAGGAGAAGCTCGCCAAGGTGGCGACCGCGGAGTAAGCGAGAATGCTCGGCGTCGAAGGCCTCAGCCGACGGTTCGGCGGAATCTACGCCGTGCGTGAGGTGCGCCTGCAGGTCGAGCAGGGTGAGCTCCGCGGTGTGTTGGGCCCCAACGGCGCCGGGAAATCCACGCTGTTCCATCTGATCGCCGGGCAGCTGAGCCCGGATAGCGGCAGCGTGCGCTTGCGGGGCGAGGCGATCGACCG
The DNA here is from genome assembly GCA_025937835.1 of Polyangiaceae bacterium. Taxonomy (GTDB): domain Bacteria; phylum Myxococcota_A; class Polyangia; order Polyangiales; family Polyangiaceae; genus PMG-095. The sequence goes on along the minus strand of JAICQO010000001.1, from coordinate 145,321 downwards.
CCTCGGCCCCGCACGGCGCGCCGAGGCCGGCATCGCCATCGTGTACCAGAACGATCGGATCTTCCGCGGCATGACCTTGCGCGAGAACGTGATGGTGGGTGCGCACAGCCGCGCCAGCCACGGGTTCTTCGCGGCGGCGCTCAGGACACCGCGGTTCCGCAAGGAGGAGCGGGAGCTCGCGGCCACGGCGGACGCCGTGCTCGACGAGGTCGGGCTCGGCGGGCAAGCGGATCAACTCGCGGACTCGCTGCCGCTCGGCCAGCAACGCTCCTTGCAGCTGGCGCGCGCGCTGGCGGCCGCTCCGTCGGTGCTGCTGCTCGACGAGCCCGCCTCCGGCTTGCGCACGGGCGAACGCCAGCGCTTTGCCGCGACGCTTCAGAAGCTGCGTTCGCGCGGCGTCGCGATCTTGTGGATCGAGCACGACGTCCGGCTCGTGACCAGCCTGGCCGATCGCATCACCGTGCTCGATCTGGGGTCGGTGCTCGCCGAGGGCACCCCGTCCGAGATCCGCGCGCACCCCGGCGTGATCGCCGCCTACCTCGGCGGACCGGAGGAGGCGCTTGATTGACGTCGACGCGCTCACGGTTTGCTACGGTTCGGCGACCGCGCTCGACCGGGTTTCGCTGCGCGTGGCGCCCGGCGAGATGGTCGCGCTGGTCGGCTCGAACGGCGCCGGAAAATCCACGCTGCTGAAGGCGCTGTCGGGCGCGGTGCCGACCGCCGGCGGCTCGATCCAGATCCGCGGCAAGTTCGCGCACGTCCCCGAGGGCCGGCAGCTGTTCCAGGATCTCACCGTCGATGACAACCTGCGCCTCGGCGGGCTGCGCTCCCGCGATCGCGACACCTCGTGGGTGTACGAGATTTTCCCGGATTTGCGGGCGAAGCGCCGGCAGCCGGCGGGAAGCCTGTCGGGCGGGCAACAACAGATGGTCGCGCTCGGGCGCGGCTTGATGTCGCAGCCCGACGTGCTCGCGATCGACGAGATGTCGCTCGGGCTCGCGCCGCTCGTGGTGCGCGACATCGGCCAGAAGCTCAAAGAGCTGAACTCGCAGCGAGGGCTCGCCGTGCTGTTGGTCGAACAGAACGCGCGGCTGGCGCTGTCTCTCTGCAACATGGCTTACGTGCTCGAGACGGGGCGCGTGGTGGCGCAGGGGCGCTGTGATCAGCTGATCAAGAGCCCGCTCGTCGTCGATGCGTACCTCGGGAGCGCGTCCGGAGGCCTTTCGTGAGCGCTTTTCTTTCGTACCTGGTGCACGGGGTGATCGTCGGCTGCGGCTTCGCGCTGCTCGCGAGCGGGCTGATCCTGATCTATCGGGTGACGCGGGTCGTGAACCTGGCTCAGGGCATGTTCGCGGTGGTGGCCGGCTTCCTGGCGTCGAGCCTGTTGGACGCAGGGCTGCCACACGGCGTCTCGGAGCTTCTGGCGATCCTGGTCGCGGCAGCCGTGGGTGCCTGCACGGGTTACATCGCGCTCGGCCGGCGGGGGACCAGCCCTCAGGCGTCGTTGATCGCGACGCTCGGCGTCGGCATCTTCGCCTACGCGCTCGAGATCCTGATCTGGGGCGACCAGCCGCGGTCGTTCTCGGGTTTGAGCGGTGCGCTGCAGCTCGGCGAGGTCAACGTGCCCTGGCAGTACGTGCTGATCGTCGCGGTCACGCTCGCGACGTTCGCCGCTCTCGAAGGGTTCCTCGAGCGCACCGATTGGGGCAAGGCGCTCAGCGCCTGCGCCTCGAACCCGTACGCAGCGGGCCTGGTCGGGATCGGCGTCAAGCGTATGGGTCTCTTGGGGTTCACGCTGGGCGGCGGCCTCGGCGGCATCTGTGGCGTGTTGCTGACACCGCTTCGCCCCGTCTCCTACGACAGCGACGTCCTCTTGTTCGTCAACGGTTTCTCGGCGGCGATCCTGGCCGGCATGAAGCGGCCAGTGCTCGCGCTCGCTGGCGGCGTCGCGCTCGGTGTCGCCGAGGCGTTCGTGGCCGGGTATTCCAAGGCCTCGTATCAGAGCTCGCTCGCGCTGTTGCTCGCGCTCGGGATCCTGATCGCGCAGGCTTATCGGCGTCCCACGCTGCACGCGGCGGAGCACTGATGCGATTCGCACGCGAACACGCGGTGATTGGCGCGGCGCTGCTCACGAGCCTCGCCTTGTCGGCCCTGCTCGGCGAGAGCGTGCTCTCCCTCTACGTGCTGTTGTTGCTGACGGCGATCGTGACCGTCGGGGTTTCGGTGTTGATGGGCCACGCCGGCCAGGTCTCGCTCGGGCAGGGCGCGTTCTACGCGTGCGGGGCCTACGCTGCCGGCATCTTGTCGACCAACGGGGTGCCGACGCTGATCGGCCTGTGCGCCGCGCCGGTCGCGGCCGCAGCGCTCGCAGCGGCGATCGGGATCCCGCTGCTGCTGCTCCGCGGTCACCACCTGGCTTTCGCCACTCTGGCGATGCACATCATTTTCCTGTCGTTGATCGGCGAGCTCCGCGAGGTCACGGGCGGCGACATCGGGCTGCAGGGCATCCCGCGGCTCGATCTTTTCGTGGTCGAGCTCGACTCGCCGCGCGACTACGCCTTTTTGAGCTCGATCGCGCTGTTTTGCGTGATCGTCTTGCTCCGGAACATCCTGGGCTCGCGCCCGGGTCGCGCGCTGCGGGCGCTGTCGTCGAGCGAGGTGGCGGCGGCCTCGTCCGGCATCCCCGTCGGGCGCTACAAACTCGCGGTCTTCACGCTGTCCGCCGGGATCGCGGGCCTGGCGGGCGGCATCTACACATTTTATCTCGGCTACCTCGCCCCCGGCTCCTTCCCGGTGATGCTCTCGATCCAGTACGTGGTGATGGCCGCGGTGGGCGGGATGGGCACGGTCTCCGGCGGAGTCGTGGGCAGCGCGCTCGTGCTCTTGACGGTCGACGCGCTGAGCCGCGTCGCGACCCTGAGCGGCATGCCCAGCGTCGCGCCGATCATCGCCTCCTATGCCGTGTATGCGGTGCTGCTCGTCAGCGCGGTCCTGTTCTTGCCGGAAGGGCTCGTCCCGTTCGTCGGCCGGCTCTGGTCTCGTCGCGCAAGAGCTCGCAGCCCCGAGCACGCGGACGCGCCCGCCGAAGGCGCCTCGGTGTCCCGATGACGGACAAGTCGACGATTCGCGTGGTCGGCGACCCCCCGCGTTCGGCGCCGGTCCTGGTCGGTGAGACGATCCTCGAGAGCTTGCTGCAAGCGGGCGTGCCGTTTCCCAACAATTGCCAGCTCGGCAATTGCGGCGCCTGCAAATGCGAGCTGGTCGAGGGGGACATCCTCGAGCTGCCGTCTTCCGAATATGCGCTGAACGAGGAGGAGCGCGGGCGCGGCCTGATCCTCGCCTGCCGCACGCAGGCCTGGGGCGACTGCACCGTGCGCATGTTGGAGGCGGACGAGACGGTGCTGCACCCGTCGCGGCTCCTGCGCTGCACCGTGCTCGAGCTCGAGGAGCTCACCCACGACATCAAGGGTCTGAAGCTGTCGATCGCTTCGGGCGGTCCGTACGCATTCAGCCCTGGCCAGCACGCGCGGCTCAAGTTCGCTCCCGGAATTCCGGAGCGGAGCTACTCGATGGCCAATCGTCCGGACCAGGAGCTGCTCGAGTTCCACGTGCGGCAAGTCCCGCGAGGGCAGGCGAGCGGCTTCGTGTTCTCGAACCTGCGCCCCGGCGCCGAGCTCACAGTCTCGGGCCCGTTCGGTAGCGCCTTCCTGCGAGAACAGCACGCGGGGCCGATCCTGGCGGTGGCCGGCGGGAGCGGGCTCGCGCCGATCCGCTCGATCGTGGAGGCGGCTTTGAAGGCGCAGCCGGACCGCGAGGTGCACCTCTATTTCGGGGTTCGCGACGAGCGCGACGTCTACCTCGAGCGCTGGTGGATCGAGCTCCAGAGCCGCTGCCCGCGCTTCTCGGTCCACGTCGTGTTGTCGCAGCCGAGCGGAGCGACCAGCCGCCGCACGGGCCTCTTGAGCGACGTCGCTCCCGACGACTTCAGCTCGTTCGACGGCTTCAAGGCCTACGTGGCCGGACCCCCGCCGATGGTGGAAGCGATGCAGAGCAAGCTGGAAGCGCGCGGCGTTGCGCGGCGCGACATCCACGCCGACGCGTTCTACGACCAAACGCAGGACGCCTTCAACCTGGGATGAAACGAGGAGAATTCGAGCATGACTGACGGCCGGTTCGAGGGACGCGTCGCGTTGGTGACCGGCGGAGCGCGCGGCATCGGCCTCGCGATCAGCAAGCGCCTGCACGCGCTCGGGGCGAGCGTGGTCGTGGCCGACAGCGGCGTCTCGATCTCGGGCTCCGACCCCGACCCTGGCGTGGCCGAGGCCGTCGCCGCCGAGCTCGGGCAGCGTGCCGCGGCATTCGCGGTCGATCTGAGCGAGCCCCAGGCGGCGGCCGCGGCCGTCGAGCTCGCGGTCGAGCGCTTCGGAGCCGTCGACCTGGTCGTGAACAACGCCGCGATCTTGCGCGACAGCTTCGTGTTCAAGGCGAACCCGGCCAATTGGGACGCGGTGTTGCGGAACAACCTGGGTGCGGCGTTCTACGTCCTCGCAGCGGCCACGCCGCGCCTGCGCGACCAGGTGAAGGCCGGCCGCGAGCCGGGGCGGATCGTCAACATCACCTCCTCGGCCGGCTTGTACGGCAACCTGGGTCAATCCGCCTACGCGAGCTCCAAGGCCGGCCTGGTCGGCCTGACACGAGTCGTCGCGATGGACCTGGCGCGCGCGGGAATTTGTTGCAACGCCGTGGCGCCGTTCGCGCGCACGCGAGTGACGGACACGATCGTGCCGGCGAACCCCGCTCAGCAAGAATACAAGCGGCGCGCGCAGCAGATCGCGCCAGAATCCGTGGCCGAGTTGGTCGTGTACCTGTGCTCACCGGCCGCCGCGAACGTCAGCGGCCAGCTGCTCGGAGTCCGCGGACGCGAGGTCTTCCTATTCTCGCAACCCCGGCCCGTGGAGCGCATCGAGGCTCCCGAAGGGGCTTGGGACCACAGCGACTTTTCGGCCCTGTTCCAGCAACGCTTTCAGCCGAAGTTCACCGATCTGACCACCGATCTGGAAGCGTTCAACACCGACCCCCTGATCTAGGAGCAGACCCATGACGAGCGAGTACCATGAAGTGAAGACGGTGGCGGATCTCGCGAGCGAGCCCGCGGAGTATCGCGAGGCCATCACGAAGATCGTGATCAGCCACACCGTCAACGAGCTGTACGGCGCGCAGGTGTTCGACGAACCGGCGATCGCGCTCGCCCCCACGCCCTACGCCAAGTGGCTCACTTGCCGGATCGCGATGGAGGAGTACCACCATCACGTGCGCTTCAAGGCGCTGGCCGACGATCTGCAAGTGCCGCCCGAGGCCACGGATCCGAAGCAGAAGCGCCCGCTCAGCATCTTCGGTTTTCCGATGAAAAGCTGGCCCGAGTTCTGCGTGATCAAGATGCTGGCCGATCTGGCCGAGATCCTGCAGGTCGAGGATCTGTTGCATTGCAGCTTCGTCCCGCTGCGCAACATCGGTCGTGTCACGATGCCGGAAGAGAAGTTCCACGCGGCGTTCGGTAAGGACTTCTGCACCGAGCTCTGCAAGACCGAAGAGGGGCGGGCCGCGGTGCAACGGGCGATCGACGATTATGCGCCCTATTTGCCGAAATTCTTCGGCGCGGCCGGCTCCAAGAACAACGAGACGTATCGCAAGTACGCGCTCAAGGCCCGGCGCAACGAACAGATGCGCGAGGACTTCCTGAGCCGAGCGCGGAGCGTGGTCGAGTCGCTCGGGCTGCGGTTCCCCGAGATCGCGGAAGCGTAGCCGGCGCCGCGCGGCTCGACAGGACCCGAAGAAGGCAGCCAATGCAAGCGGACGCCGGCAAGGTGACAGCGGAGCGAGCTCGGTTCTACGAGCGTATCGGTGAGCTGAACCTCACTCCGCTGTGGGAGGTGCTCGGCTCGCTCGTGCCGAAAGAGCCGAGCTCGCCGTGTGTCCCCGCGCTTTGGAAGTACGAAGCGATGCGCAGCTTCCTGATGGAAGCGGGCACGCTGATCACGGCGCGCGAGGCGGAGCGGCGCGTGCTCGTGATGGAGAACCCCGCGCTGCGCGGGGCGTCGTGCATCACCCGCACGCTATACGCGGGTTTGCAGCTGATTTTGCCGGGGGAAGTCGCGCCCAGCCACCGGCACACCCAGTCGGCGCTGCGCTTCGTGGTGGAGGGCAGCGGAGCCTACACGGCGGTCGACGGCGAGCGCACCACCATGCACCCGGGGGACTTCATCATCACGCCGTCCTGGACCTTCCACGACCACGGCAACCCCGGTGAGGGACCCGTGGTCTGGCTGGACGGGCTGGATATTCCGATGGTGTCGTTCTTCGACGCCGGGTTCGCGGAGCGCCACCCCCTCGAGTCGCAGCCCGTCACCCGTCCGGAAGGGGACGCGCTCGCGCGCTACGGCGCGAACCTGATCCCGGTCGAGTACGTCCCGCCGACGCGCGCGACGCCGATCTTCAAGTACCCGTACGTGCGCAGCCGCGAGGTGCTGGAGCGGCTCGGCAGAGACTCCGAGCCCGATCCTCACCACGGCACCAAGCTCCAGTACGTCAATCCCGTCACGGGCGGCTACCCGATGCCGACGATCGCCGCCTTCATTCAGCTGCTTCCGAGGGGCTTTGCCGGCCGGCCTCATCGCTCGACGGACGGCACGGTCTACAGCGTCGTCGAGGGGCGGGGCCGGAGCACGATCGGCGGCCAGAGCTTCGAGTGGCAACCCAAGGACGTGTTCGTCGTCCCGTCGTGGGTGCCGGTTTCGCACGAGGCTGGCGAGGAGGCCGTGCTGTTCAGCTTCTCGGACCGCCCGGTGCAGAAGGCGCTCGGGCTATGGCGCGAGCAACTGCTGCCATGAGCGACTGGTTCTTCATGCTGGGCGAGCCGCTCGAGCTCGCGGAGCGCGGGCAGGTCCGAGGTTACCTGCGCGGCCTCGGTGTCCTCGACGAGCTGCCGGTGGAGTCCGTCGGCGATTGGGAGGGCGCGCGGAGGGTGATCGACGACCCCGAGTGGGACCGGCGCTGGTGGGACGCCGAGCAAGCCGAGCGGCAGAGCTTGCAGCAACGAGCCGGCGCGGCGCTCGGGCAGGGCGCGGTGCTGCGCACGCTGTCGGAGACGCTCGAGCGCGCGGGCGAGGCGATCCACGGCGCGGCCGCCGTGGCCTCGACCCGGCGCGGCCCCGCTGACGCGGCGTTGATCCGCGCGGCCGCCGGAGCGGCGAGTGAAGCGCTGTACCTCTCGGAGCTCGCGCGGCTCGCGGGCGCCGGCGCGCAGCACCCCTTCGCGGTGAAGCAAGCGTTGTTCGCCGGCGGGCATTGGCCGCTCGGCATCGTCAACGCCCGCTTCTACGTCTTCTGAACCGACACGACGGAGTTCCTCAAGTGAAGTACGCATTCCCAGTTCCGAGCACCCCCGCCGTTCCGATCGCGGGAACGAACCAATATTTCCCGGTGCGGCGCATCTACTGCGTGGGCCGCAACTACGCTGAGCACGCGCGCGAAATGGGCGTGGACCCCAACCGCGAACCGCCGTTCTTTTTCACCAAGCCCGCCGACGCCGTGGTCCCGAACGGCGCCGAGGTGCCGTACCCGCTTTCGACCCAGAACTTCCACCACGAGATCGAGCTGGTCGTGGCGGTGGGCAAGGCGGGGGTGGAGCTTCGCCCGGAGTCGTCGCTCGAGCACGTGTTCGGGTACGCCGTGGGTATCGATCTCACGCGGCGCGATCTCCAGCTCGCGGCGCGCGACAAGGGGCGCCCCTGGGATGCCGGCAAGGCCTTCGACCGCTCGGCGCCGATCAGCGCCATCCACCGCGCCGAACAGATCGGTCACCCGGTGAGCGGCAGCATCTGGCTCAAGGTGAACGACGCCGTCAAGCAGTCCGCGGACCTGAAGGATCTGTTGTGGCCGGTGGCGGACGTGCTCGTGCACCTCTCCCGGCTGTTCGCGCTCGAGCCCGGCGATCTGATCTTCACCGGGACACCTGCGGGTGTCGGGCCGCTGGTATCGGGTGACCGCGTCAGCGGCGGAGTTTCGGGCGTGGACGAGATCTCGATCCGGATCGCCTAGATGAAGCTCCACAACTTCTTTCGGAGCTCCGCCTCGTACCGGGTCCGGATCGCGCTGAACCTGAAAGGGCTCGGTTACGAGTACCGAGCCGTTCACTTGAGGAGGGGCGGCGGCGAGCAATTCTCGCCCGCCTTTCTGGAGCTGAACCCGCACGCGCTCGTGCCGGTGCTCGAGGACGGCCCGCACCTCTTGACCCAATCGCTGGCGATTTTGGAGTACCTCGAGGAGACGCACCCCGAGCGGCCGCTCTTGCCCGCGACTCGGATAGAGCGCGCGCGGGTGCGTGCGATCGCTCTGTCGATCGCTTGCGACGTGCACCCGCTCAACAACCTGCGAGTCCTCGAGTACCTCGGCAAGCTCGGCCTCGGGCAGGAGGTCCGCTCGGAGTGGTACCGGCATTGGGTGGAAGCGGGGCTCCGCGCGCTCGAGACCGAGCTCGGCCGGAGCGCCGCCACTGGCAGGTTCTGCCACGGCGACACGCCCGGGTTCGCCGATTGTTGTCTGGTGCCGCAGCTCTTCAACGCCCGTCGCTTTGGCTGCGATCTGTCGCCTTACGCGAAGCTGCTGGCGATCGACGCGAACTGCAACGCCTTGCCGGAGTTTCAAGCGGCGGCACCCGACGCACAACCGGACGCAGAATCGCCATAAAAGCCGCCTTCCGGCGGTCCGACCCGTGCCCGGCGCGGGTTCAATCGACGGTCTGAAGCCTGGAGGAGCAGTCCGAGCGGTACATTGCGCTCGTGCAGCCCCGCTCCCCGTGGTTTTACCTGACGCTGGCTCTGGTAGCCCCGCGCATCCTCGCGTGCAGCGACGCGCCGCCCGAGACCGAGCCGGCGCCGAGCGCGCCGGGTGAGGGCGGAAAGTCCGCGGCCGGGGCGCCCAGCGCGGGGATGGCCACGGGCACCGGCGGCTCCTTCGATTCCGGCGGGAGCCCTGCGCGTGGCGGAGCTACCGCGCCGGGCACGGGTGGAGCGGGAACCGGAGGCAACGCGGGCGGCACGCCAGCGGCCGGAGGGCGAGCGAACACCGGTGGAACCGTTGCCGCAGCAGGCAGCGCGACCGGCGGTAGCGTGGGAGCGGTAGGCGGCGCAGGCGTCGCTGATTTCGTGTGCCCCGCCGGTCCGTACGCGGAACACCCGGTCCCTGGCGGCGGCACGCCCACGCGGATCCAGGGCGTGCCGCCGAGCGACGACTTCATTGCCAGCGACTCCGAGCTGATCATCCTCGAGGGGCCCGTCTGGTTCGACGGCAACCTCTACGTCTCCCAGATCAACAACGGCGTCGCATTCGGACCCGGGTTTCCAGGCGGGTTCGGCGGTAGATCGGGCGGATCCGGCGGGCAGGGCGGCGGGGGTACGGAAGGCGGGGGCGGCGCGGGAGGCAGCGCCGGCAAAGCGCCGCCACCCTCCCGGATCCTGAAAATCACCCCGCAGGGTGAAGTCACGCTAGCCGTCGCGGACGCCGGGACGAACGGCCTGGCCGTTTCCCCTGAAGGGCAGCTCCTCGGGTGCAGCCACAAAACCGGCTCGATCGCGCGCTTCGGCCTGACGGGTGAGGCTCCGGTCGAGCTCGTGACGGAGTACATGGGCGCGCGCTTCAACTCGCCCAACGATCTGACGTTCGGGGTCGACGGCACGCTCTACTTCACCGACCCGGACTACCAGGCGCCGTCGCCCCGGCCGCAAGCCGCGACGCGCGCTTACCGCGTTCCCCCCGGCTCCACGACGGCGGTCCCCCTGATAGAAGACCGGCCTCAGCCCAACGGCGTCACGCTGTCACCCGACCGGAAGACGCTCTACGTCTCCGCCAGCGACGGCGTGTACGCGTATCCGGTCTCGCCCGACGGCAACATCGGCGCGGGAACGCCGTTCGGTCAGGGGATTGTCCGCAGCAGCGACGGCATGGCCGTCGACTGCGCGGGCAATCTGTACACGACCTCCGGTCAGACGGTGTTGGTCCTCACCCCGGCGGGCGCCGAGCTCGCTCGCATCTCGGTCCCCGAGGCACAGCAGGTCACGAACGTGGCCTTCGGCGGCGCGGCCCACACCAAGCTGTACATCACCGCGCAGGGCACGAGCAGCCGCTCGGGCTTGTTCGAGCTCGAGGCCGCGATCCCGGGAATGCCGTACTGAAGCGCTCACCGCGAGCGCTCGAAGAAATCGAAAATATCCGGCAGAACGAGCGGGATCATGCCGCCGTGGTCGGCGTTCACCTCTTTGTAGGTCGAAAGGAAGCCGTTGTCTTCCAACCACTGTGCGAGCAAGCGGCTGGCCTCGAGGGACGGCGTCTGCGTGCCTTCGGTGACGAAAATCGAGAGCCGCCGCACCGCCTCCCACGGGTAACCCGTCTTCTGGACGAACGGCCCCGACAACGGCGCGAGCGCCTTCCAGTACGTCGCGTACTTGCCGCCGATGTACCAGGTTCCCCCGCTGCCCATCGAGTGACCGGCGAGGAACAGCGCGCTCTGCTCGACCGGATACTCCGCGAGCACCAGCTCCAGCACGTTGATCACGTCCTGCTCGCTGAGCTCGTTTGCGCGCCGGCTCTCCGGCGTGGCCTGCGCCACGAGCGCGGCCGCCGCGGCCTCGTCGCCGAAAGGCGCCGTGAGCCTCAGAAAATTGCCGTACGCGCCGTCCGCCCCGCGCGGCGAAATCAAGAGGTAGCCGTGCTGCTCCGCGAGCTTAACCAGCTGTTTGTCGTTCTGATCGAGGTAAGCGTTCTCGTCGCTACCGGCGCCGTGCAAGAACATCACGACCGGCAGCGCCGCCGTGCCGTCCCAGGAGCTCGGCACGCAGAGCCGATACGGCTCGTCCTTGCCGGTGGCGGCGTTGCGGTAGGTCCTGCGTTGATCGCCCTTGGCTCGCCAGGTCGCCGACGTGGGGTCGGCGAGAGACTTCGCGAGCTCTCTGGCCGCGCTGACCACTGCCTCGGGATCGAGCGAGGTGCCGAAAGAGATCTTCGTCGAGCCGACGCTGCCGCCCGTCGCCGACGCGCCTGCGCGCCCTCCCGCGTCGCCCCCGCCCTCGGCGCTCGTGCCCCCTACGCCGCCGGACTGGGTGCCTCCTGCCGCCGCTCCGCCCGTGGCAGCCGGTGGGTTCCCACCGGAGCCGCCCACTGGCGCGACGGCGCTGCCTCCCGCAGCACCGCTCCCGCCGCTCGGAGCGCCCGAAGGCGCACCGGCGCTCGCAGCGCCGCTCGTGCCGCCGCTGATCGAGCTGACACCGCCGGTCGGCTCGACCACGCCGCCCGTCGAGGGCAGCGCGCCACCGGTTGGCTGCCCCCTCGTGCCGCCCGTGGCTGCGCCGAGCCCGCCGCTGCCCGCGCTACTACCAGAGTCGTCCTCGCTGCAGCCGCCCATGGCGGTCATGAGCAGCAGCGAAAGCCCGAGCCGGAGCATCAGGGGATGTTCGCGGACTTGTAGTCCCAACCGGAGTCGTTGCAGAACTCGCACGTGGGGCCGTAGAGAAACGCCTTACCGGTCTCTCCCTCGTCGCCCTTCAGTTGCCAGTTGAGCCAGGCGAGGTTCACGAGATTGAAGTCGCCGCGCGCCTGATTCAAGTCCCCGCCGTGGCCGGCGCTCGTCTTCGAAAAGTAGAGGATCGGAATGTCGCGCGAGCTGATCTGCTCGTAGTCCCGGAGCCCGTTCTCGTAGGCGATGTCGCTCGAGCCACCGTTCATGATCTTGAACGGAGCGTGCATCTTGTCGTAGAGCGCGGCGTTGGCGCCCATCAGCCCGCTGCTGGTGATGCCGATCGCGGTGAAGCGAGGGTCGCCCGAGACGTTCTCGGCCATCAGCCCGCCGCACGAGAAACCGTCGGCCGCGATCTTGGTGGTCTCGAGGCTCTGGTAGTAAGCGCTGCAAGGCTTCGAGTTCTCGGCGATTGCCCAGGTGATGTAGTCGAGGAACGCCTTGCCGTTCTGGCCTCCCTGACACGCGTTGCTGGAGCCCGGCGTCCCGTCGGCCACGACGAAGTATCCCCACGAGGCGATCTCGCTCATCGCCGCCAGATTGGAGTAGCCGTCCTGCGAGCAGCCGCCCTCGCCCCAGACCAGGATCGGATATTTCTCGGCGCCGCCGAGATCCTTCGGGCGGTAAATGGTGCCGCACTTGATCCCGTTCTCCGAGTTGGTCTCGATCACGACGTCGTGAGGGCCGCTGCCCGAGGCGTTCTTGCCCGTGCTCTTCGACGCGGTGCAAGTGCCTCCTCCGACCTGTCCGCCGCTTCCGCCCGAGGGCGCCCCTGCCGCCGCGGCGCCTCCCTTGCCGGCGCCGCGGCCACCGCTGCCGCCTTCGGAGGTCCCTCCGCCGCTCGAACCGCCGCTTGCCGAGCCGCCCTTGCCGGCACCTCCAGCCCCGGCCACGGCCGCGCCTGCGCTGCCTCCCGTCATCGCCGCGCTACCACCGGTGACGGCTGCTCCACCGCTGCTCGCCTTGCCGCCCGAAGTGGTCGCCGTGCCCCCGGTCGCGGGTTGCCCGCCGGTGAGCTGCCCGCCGGTCGCGCCGGAGCTCGAGCCAGAGGCTCCGCCGGTGGCGGCTCCGCCGGTGCTGCCTGGGCCGTTTCCGGACTCGTCAGTAGCGCCGGAACACGCAATGGCGCCGGCCGTCGCGCCAAGGAGCCCGAGAAGCAAGGCGCGTGCTGACAGATGCAGTGGTTCGAAGGACATCGCTTTCGGCGGGCAGTGACCTGCCGGCTCGAAAGCGGTTCAAAAAACTGAACTGCCCTACTGCCGCTCGTAGAAGGTGATGCTCACTCCCCCGGACGCGCCCCCGGGATCGGAGCTCACGAACTCATTGGTATTCAAGAACGCGTACGCGCCGTCGACCTTGGCCTCGAACTGGGGGAGCAAGGCGCCGAACGGCCCGCAATTCCGGATGATGATGAACTCGCCGTCGTCAGTCTCGATCGTGTACTTCGCGTCGAGGCCGGCCATCGACTGATAGTCGCCCCCGCCGGGCAAGATCTTGCCCTTGACCCGACCCGTCACGGTGCCGCCCGTGATCGGAATGATGTTGCGGTTGCCGCGCTTGCTCTGCCCGACCGAAATCGAAGACCCGAGGGTGACGGTTTCGGTGAACACGCTGGCGCCCTTTCCACCAGTTTCCTTCGAGCATTCCCAGGGCTGCTGCGGGTCGCCCGCGGGGTCCTGGAGCTTGATCTTCGGCTCCGCCGCGGGCACGTCGCTCACGTCGTAGACCGTGAGCTCGATGGTCTTCGCGGCTTCGTCGACGACGCGCGTGCCCGCGAATTTTCCGGTGTTGAGCCACGACAGCGGGCTCGAGTTGGCGACCTCGATGTCTGGCACGATGCGCGTGACCGAGTCACCCGCGGGTGCAAAGCCGCAGGTGCGCATGAAGATCAGCGCGTTGTCGCTGGTGCGAATGATGTTGATCTGTTCGAGCTCGATCGAGCCGTTGGACAGCTCGAGCTCGAGATCGAGCCCGCCCGTGAGCACCGTGCCCTGAACGCGATCGCCGGTCAGCGTGCCGCCGGTGATGTCGAGCAAACGGCGCTGGCCATACTGCACCTTGCCGACGTCGTGGATTTCACCAAGCTCGAAGGTGGCCTTGAACACCAGCGTTCCCTTGGTCGGCGGTGGAACGCCGTCGGCCATTCCACAGGCCCACGACGGATCCGGCACGATCGTGGCATCGGCCGAGGAGGGCGCGCCTGCGGTGGGCGCAGCGCCGCCCGCGCCGCCGCCCGCTGTCGCGCCGCCTGAGCCTCCCGCCGCACCACCGCCGCCCGGAGTTCCTCCTTCGGCCGTGCCGGCGCTGCCGCCCGTTGCTCCACCGGCGACGGGCGCGCCCGCGCTGCCGCCGCTCATCGAGGAGGTGCCGCCGCTGCCCGGATTGCTGGCGGTTCCGCCCGTGGTCGGCGACACGCCGCCCGTCGTCTGACTGCCGCCGACGGCTTTGGTTCCGCCAGTGACGCCACCGCTGCTCGCGCCGCCGGTCGCTTGGCCGCCTTGCGCCGAGGGCGCCCCGGCTGCGGGCCCCGGCGAACCATCGTCGGCTTTCTCGCCACACGCCAGGAGCAGGATCAGGATCGCGCTCGATGCCTGACCGAGGTTTTGCAAGACGCGCAGGTTGGACATGGTGGTGCCTCGAACCACTCTGTAGCGCGCGGTACGTCCCTTCGGGGAGCGGACAAAACCGTCCCCGGCGCGCGGCCGCTCACGAGCGGCCGGAATTTTTTAGTCGGTTCTGAAACCGTCGTACGCGGCCTGCATCCGATCGCGCAATCCGTCGAAGAAGAATTGGCGTGGCGAGCAGCCGAGCTCGGCGTGAAAAACCCGATGGCACTGGGAGTACGAGCCGAATCCCGCAGCGCTGGCCGCGGCCATCACGTCGCGCTCTCCGGAGTTGACGAGGCGGATCACCTCGAGCAAGCGCAGGCGCATGCGGTGATGGACGAGCGTCACGCCCATGTCCCGGTGGAAGTGGCGGCTGAGCTCGCTCGGGTGCACGGCGAGATCGCTCGCCAGATCGTTGAGCCCGAGCTCGGGCGCGCTCGACATGAGCTGCAGCGCGCGTCGCGTGAGCACGTGAACTCCGCCGAGCCGCTCGGCGCTGCGCCGCCCGAGCCAGTGCAAGTGCTCCCAGAGCTCGGCACCGAGTTGATCGGCCCCCTGACGATCCACGATCGCCGAAGCGCGGTTCAGCACGACGGACGATTCCGGCTTTCCGAGGCGGGCGTGGAGCGGGACGAGCTGGCCTTGCTCGCCACCGAGCACGTCGGCCGAATACGTCGAATCCAGGCCGATCGCGTAGAGATACAGATCGTCGCTGGCCTCGAGCAACACGTGATCTTGGCCCGACGGGAACACCACGAGCTCGCCTTCGGAGGCGTTTACCGTGCGATCGCCCATGCCGAAGCTCGCCGAGCCCTGGACGACCAGGTTGAGCTCGGGCTCACTGTGGAAATGCCGGGGGCGGCGCCCACCGATGGCCTGCGAGTACTTCCACACGAAAGCGTGCTTGCCGTGCTGCGGCAGAAACCGCTGGTACAGCGCCGGAGCTCTCGCGACCACCCTGCAACCTACAGCACGGCGTCCAGAAGTGCCACTCGTCGAGCCGAATCGCACGTTCTGGCAAGTGTTCTGGCAAGCGCGCGAGTGCGACTCTGCCCGACATTCCCCAAGAAATGCGAACACGCATTTGCAGCTCGGAGCTACAGCTTTCTCATGCTCCGCGCCGGACTTTCGTCGTTGTGTGTCCTTGCGACGCTCGGCTTTTCCCAGGTCGCTTCGGCTGTCGCCAGCTCGGAGATCTACACCTCTGCGGGGTACGGCTACGGCCGCTTCGAAGCGCGTTTGAAATTCGCGGCCGGGGACGGCGTCGTCAGCTCGTTCTTCCTCTGGAAGGACGGCTCGGAGGTCTCCGGGACGTTCTGGAACGAGCTCGACTTCGAGAAGGTCGGCGCCGACTGCCACGTCGAGACCAACGCCATCCACGGTAACCCCGTGATGAACCACAGCAAGAGTCACCCGGAGCTCGTCGATCCGTGCGGCACGTACCACACGTACACGTACGAATGGACGCCGGACGCGATCGTGTGGCTGGTGGACGGTAAGGAGATCCGCCGCGAAACCGGCGCCATCGCCACTGCCTACGCGCAGAACGCCACGGCGATGCAGCTGCGATTCAACGTTTGGCCTGGTGACGCGACGTTCGGCGGTAACTTCAGCCCGAATATTCTGCCGGTTCACCAGTACGTCGACTGGGTGCAGTACTCGGCCTACGAGAACGGCGCGTTCGTCATGAAGTGGCGCGAAGACTTCAACGCCGCGTCGGTGCCGAGCGGGTGGCTCACGGCGAGCTGGTTGTCGCCGAAGAACCTGTCGACGCACGACGCGCGGAACGTGAACTTCATCGACGGGCACCTGACTCTCTCGCTGACCGCGGACAACGCCACCGGTCCCGCGGGCGCGATGCACGGTGACACGAGCGGCGGCGGCGGCATGCCAGGCGGTGGCGCAGCGGGTGCGGGCGGCGGTACTTCCGGCGGCGGCAGGGGCGGCGGTCCGGGTGGATCGCCGTCGGCCGGCGCGGGGAATCCCGCGGGCGGTACGGCGGAACCCTCAGGCGGCGCGACCAATCCCCCAGGTGGGGCCGGCGCAGGCAGCCCGGCGGGCGGCAGCGCCAACCCGGCGGGCGGCAGCGTCAACCTCCCCGGTGGGGCCGGCGGCGCGGCCAGCCCCACCGGCGGCGTGGCCAATCCGACGGGCGGCACCACGCCTACGGGCGGGGCTTCACCGGCAGGCGCTGCCACGTCCACGGGTGGCGTTGCCACCGGGGGAACGAGCGCGCCCGGGGCAGGTGGGTCGAGCGGCTCCCAAGCCATGCAGCCCACCGAGCCCAAGGACGGGGGCTGCAGTTTGGGCGCTCGGTCGCCGCGCGGCTTCGTGGGCCCGCTGGGGGCAGCGGGCGTCGTTGCTCTGTTGTGGATGCGTCGCGGCCGACTGGGCCTTCGCCGAACGAAAAATTGACGCATCGGCCGCGGGCCGCCCACTGCGGACCATGCGGTACGCAGCGGCCTCGCTCCTGATCCTGGCAGGACCCTTTGCTTGCTCTTCGGAGCCCGAGCCGGACCCGGGATCCACCGGCGGCGCGGCAGCGGTCGTGGGCGGTGCCGGAAGCGGCGGCACGAGCATGCCGGCAGGGCGGGGTGGAGCCGATTCCAGCGGAGGAGCTCGCGTCGGCGGCGCGTCGAACGGCGCTGCCGGCCAAGCCGCGGTGACTGGCGGGACAGCGAGCTCGAGCGGCGGTGTCAGCTCCGCTGGCGAAGGTGGCGCTGTTTCGAGCGGGGGCGCAGAACCGGCGCGCGGTGGCGCGGGCGCTGCTGGAGGTGGCGGGCAGAGCCAGGGCGGCGGCGGCACGGCGCCGATCGGCGGCATGGCGACAGCAGGCAGCGCTGGCACGGCGACAGCAGGCAGCGGCGGGAACGAACCGTGGCCTCCTGCTGCGACGTTTCAGAACCCGGTGCTGTGGGAAGACTTGCCGGACATCGAGGTGTTCCGCGTCGACGACACCTTTTACTACACGTCGTCCACCTTCCATTACTCGCCCGGGGCGCCGGTGCTCCGCTCGTACGACCTCGTGAACTGGGAATACGTCGGCCACTCGGCGCCCGCGCTCGATTTCGGTGCGAACTACAACCTCGAGGGCGGCCACGCGTATGTAAAGGGGATTTACGCCTCGTCGCTGCGCTACCGCCCCAGCAACAAGACCTTTTACTGGATTGGCTGCATCAACGGCGGCGGCGGGGGCGCCGTGTTCACGGCCACTTCACCCGAAGGACCGTGGGAAAAACACAAGGCCGGCGGCTGCTACTACGACGTGGGGTTGCTCGTCGATGACGACGACACGATGTACGTGGCGTACGGCAACACCAACATCAGCGTCGCTCAGCTCACGCCCGACGGCTTCGGTCAGGTGAAGGCGCAGCAGGTCTATTCCGCGACCAACATGACCATCGAGGGCGCGCACTTCTTCAAATACAAGGGTGACTACTACATCACCGTCACCCGCCCGGCTGACGGCGAGTTCGTGCTCCGCTCCAGCAGCCCGTTCGGGCCGTATACGATCAAGACGCTGATCGACAAGAACCGGAGCCCCGTGCCCGGTTCGGGCGTCCCGCACCAGGGCAGCTTCGTCGAGACGCAGAACGGCGACTGGTACTACATGGCCTTCATCGATGCGTTCCCGGGAGGGCGCATCCCCGTGCTGGCTCCGATCACCTGGAGCAGCGACGGCTGGCCGAGCGTGCAGCTGGTCGACAACGCGTGGGCAGCGTCCTACCCCTATCCGAAGGTGCCGCGCCCGCCGCGCGCGGTGCGTTCGAGCCTCGGCACCGACACGTTCAGCGGACCAGCGCTCCTGCCGGAATGGGAGTGGAATCACAACCCGGACGCCAGCAAATGGTCTCTGAACGACGGGCTGGTGCTCCAGACCGCGACGGTCACGACCGATCTATACAAGGCTCGCAACACGCTCACGCGGCGCACGCGCGGGCCCCAGTCGACGGGCACCGTTCAGCTGGATATCAGCGGCATGAAGGACGGCGACGTCGCGGGGCTCGCTTTGCTGCGAGACGCCTCGGCGTACGTCGCCATCAAGAAATCCGCCGGCTCCACCCAGGTGACGATGGTCAACGGGCTGAACATGGACAGCAAGTGGAACACCACGAGCACCGGTACCGCGGCCGGGAGCGCCGACGTCGCGGGCAACACGATCTGGCTGCGCGCAACCGCGGACATCCGCCCCGGTTCGGGTAGAGAAGGAAAGTTTTTCTACAGCACTGACGGCACCACCTTCACACCCATCGGGTCGGTGCTGACGCTGAAGAACGAGTGGCAATTTTTCCTCGGTTACCGCTACGGCATTTTCAACTTTGCAACGAGCGCCCTGGGTGGGTCGGTCACTGTCAAATCATTCACCCTCACTGCTCCGTAAAGATCGCGCTCTAGCCGTGACGGAATCGCAGACGGTTTGCCACTGCCTGTACAGACCCCATGATTCACGTCCGCGCGAAGAGAACCTGGGTGGCCGCGATTCCGCTGCTTGCGGCAACTTTTGGCTGTACAGGAACAGTCACAACTCCTGAGGATTCGCAGGTCGATGGTTCTAACCCTCCCGGTATAGGTGGCTCGACGAGCAGCAACGGCACGGGGAGCAGCCCTGCCGTCCCTGGTACGCCAGGGCGCGGCGGAACGAGCGGAGTAGGTGCAGGTGGGACAGGGGCAGGGCCGACAGCCCCAGGTGGTGATTCGGGTACGCCCCCCACGGGCGTGGAGCCGGACAGCGGCCCGCGTCCGGTCGTCCTC
Source organism: Polyangiaceae bacterium (assembly GCA_025937835.1). Lineage (GTDB taxonomy): Bacteria > Myxococcota_A > Polyangia > Polyangiales > Polyangiaceae > PMG-095. The sequence goes on along the minus strand of JAICQO010000001.1, from coordinate 126,397 downwards.
GACGGGAAGCCGTTGTTCAGCCGCTTCCTTCGGCTCACCAACGACCAATGGGAGCGGAGCGCCCGCGAGATCCTCCGCCTCGACGGCCCCACGGGCATCTCCGACAAGTTCCTGAACTCCGTGGCGGGCACGACGGATTTCGCCAACAACGAAAAGGTCGTGGTCGTGGACAACACGATCGCCGACGACTTCCAGAAGGGCGCCGAGGCGCTGGCCGACGCGGTCACCACCACCGACGCTGCGCTGCAGAAGGTCGTGGCCACGACCGACGCCGACACCTTCATCAAGACCTTCGGTCGCCGCGCGTTCCGGCGCGACCTGACGGCCGACGAGGTCAAGCAATTCCGAGCCATCTTCGACTCGGGCTCGGCGACCATGCAGGGGACCCAGAGCGCGTTCACCAAGGGAGCCAACTGGGTGATCGCGGCGATGCTCCAGTCGCCCCACTTCCTCTACCGGGTGGAGCTCGCGGACGCCGGCGCGCCGCTCTCGGGCTACGAGATTGCAGCCAAGCTCTCACTGTGGATCCGCGACTCGTCGCCGTCCGACGCCCTGCTCGACGCGGCGAGCTCGCTCAACACGCCCGAGGCAGTGGGCGCGCAGGTCGAGAAGCTGCTCGAAGACAGCGCGGCTCTCGACGTGATGCGCAAGTTCCACGCAGAGCTCTACAAGTTCGCGCTGTTCGACTCGATCGCGAAGACCGCCGTCAACGGCTACTCGCCGGACATGAACGCCGAGTTCGAAGAGTCGTCCAAGCTGTTCTTCGATCGCATCTTCACGCAGAACCTCGGCGTGCGAGACATCCTGCTGTCCACCGTCGGCTTCGTGGGGCCGAAGACGGCGTCGATCTACGGCGTCACGGTTCCGGGCAGCGGCATGATGCAGATGGAGCTGCCAGGCCGCGTTGGTTACTTCTCGCAGGCGCCGTTCCTGGCGCTGTGGGCGCGCAACAACGAGCCGGATTCGATCCACCGCGGCGTGCGCATCAACCTCGACACCATGTGCGCAGATCCGGGTCTACCCAGCGTGGTTCCGAACCCGCCGGCGGCCGGCGCCAGTCAGACCAACCGCGAGGTCATCACCACCCTCACCTCGGGCTGCGCAAAGGTCTGCCACGGCGAGCTGATCAACCCGATCGGCTTCGCGTTCGAGAACTTCGACGGGCTCGGACGCATGCGCGACACCGACAACGGCAAGCCCGTGGACACGACCGGCGTCTACTCGTTCGTCGAGGGTCGCCTCGGCTTCAACGGTGCGCCAGACCTGATGGAGCGGATAGCCTCGGGTGTTCAGGCCCACCAGTGCTGGTCCAAGAAGATGATGAGCTACGCCATGGAACGCGATCTGGTCGAGGGCGATCGCCCTCTGATGGAAACTCTCGCCAAGACCAGCGCGGCGTCGGGAGGCTCGCTGAAGCAGGTCATGGTGGCCTTGGCAAAGAGCGACACCTTCCGCGTGCGCGCCGGAGGTGTCCAGTGATCGGCAGCAGCAATCGCAAGCGTCACGTCGTGAATCGCCGCGCGTTCCTGTACGGTGCGGGCGGCCTCGCGATCGGCTTGCCTTATCTCGAAGGAATGCCCGAGCGCTCGGCCTGGGCGCAGACGAACACGCCGGTGTTCTCGCTGTTCATCTGCGGCGCGTGCGGCGTCGAGCCGAAGCGCTTCTGGCCGTCGGGGAGTGGAGATCTCACGAGCCTGCTCGCGTCGGGCGACAAGGCCGTGAACCAGCTCAAGGATCACGCCGCCAACCTGCTGATCATCAAGGGTATCAACTACCCGAACGGTGGTCCCCAGGGTTGCGGCCACGCCGAAGGGCTTGCTCAGGCGCTCACGGGAGTGAAGCCCAAGAGCACCGGCAGCAAGGCGACCGCCGGCGGGCCTTCCGCCGACTTCGTGATCTCGAAGGCCGTGAACCCGGCCGGGACGGACCCGCTCGCGCTGTACGCCGGCAACATCCGCAACGGGTACATCGCCGAGCGCCTGTCGTTCGACCAGAGCGGCAACACGCGCGCGGCGGTCGATACGCCGTACAAGCTCTATCAGACGCTGATGGGCGTCGCGCCGACCGGCAGCGGTGGCGTGGACCCGGGTGGTGGGGGCATGACCCCGCCGCCGAAGCCCTCGGTCACGGACGAGATCCTGCTGCGTCGCAAGAGCGCGGTGGACTACGTCCACGCCGAGCTGAAATCGCTGATCCAGAACCCGAAGCTCAGCGCCGCCGACAAGCAGCGACTTCAGCAACACTTCGACTCCGTTCGCCAGGTCGAGATCACCATGACCGTGGGCCCCGACGCTCCGGTCGCGATCCTGGGTTGCGGTCAGGAAGGGCTCGACACCGCGGGGCTGCAAGCGGTCTCGCAGTACCGGTACACGAAGACGGCCGAGGCCGCCGGCGGGATGGAAAACAGCGTCGAGCTCCACATGCAGCTCGTGGCCCTGGCGTTCGCCTGCAACCTGAACCGCACGGCGACGCTGCAAGCCGGCGACGGCACCGACGCGACGATCTACGACGTGCCGTCGAACAAGTCGCTCGGCAACTGGGGCTTGCACTTCATCAGCCACCGGACGCAGTCCGACGGCGCGGTCGGGCAGAACTCGACGGCCGAGGCGGCGCATGCCGAGATCGACGTCATTCGCATGAAGACGCTGGCGCGCGGCCTCAATCACTTCCGCGACCGCGGGCTCGCTGACAAGTGCGTGGTGCTCTGGACGAACCACATCGCCGAGGGCAACCACAACATGCGCAGCGTGCCGCAAATCCTCTGGGGCAACGGCGGCGGCTACTTCAAGCAGGGCCAGTTCATCGACGGCGGCGGCGCGGGCAACGCGAAGCTCCTGAACATGATCGTCAGCGCCGCGACCGGCTCCGCCGCGAACTTCGCGGGCGGCGGCGAGATCGCGGCCGCCAAGGCCTGAGGCTCATCCTTAGGTCTATTCCCAGGCCCAGAACCTTAGGGAACGCCCGCCCGGCAAGTTTGGGATTTTGGCGAGGCTTTCGCGAGCACCGGAGCGCAGCGAAAACGAAGCCAAAACCCAAAATCGCCGGGAGTGGTGGAAGCTAAAGATACCGGGGGATGGGTCTATTCCAGGCGGTGCCGTGCGAGGACCGGCCAGGCGATGCTGGGATCGCCTGGGTCCTCGCGCCCGCCTTGCTTGGTGCACAGGGTGACTTCGACGCCGGCGTCACAACCCGGGTAGGTGATACAGCCGTCGGCGTCGGGTTCCGAGGGGACGGCGCCGCAGCCGTTGATGGATGCCCAGCGCTCTGCGGTGGCTCGCGCCCCGAGGAAGGTGAGGGGCATGCCCGGAACGAGCGAAGAGGGCCCGCCCTCGTACGGCACCCGCGAGGTCCCGGTGCCGCGAAACGAGATCGAGCCGATCGGACGCTGCGGGGTGCAATCCTCGACGTTCTCCTCGAGGAGATCGAACGCCGCGGGCGCGATCGCGGCGAATAGATCCGCCGCGTGGCAGCCGAGGTAGTGAGCCAGACCGCCGCCCGTGAGCACGCCGACCGCGTAGACGCGCGTTGGATCGACGCACGCGAGGCTCTGGGCGTGCGCGACGATGGCTCGCGCGAACGCGACGTCGTCGACGTCCTCGACGCAGCACGGGCCCACGTTCCAGGCCGTTCCCGCGGGGCCGCGCAGCCCGTCCGGGAAGGCCTGGATCACGCCTTCGGGGTCGAGGACCGCGGGGTAGGGGGAGCTCGAGAGCTCGCTCTTTCCCGTCCCGCCGAGCGCGTGAAAGTCGAGCACCAGGGGCACGCGCTGCGTGCCGTCGTAGGCCCCTGGAACGTGCAACACGTAGCTGCGTGTGCGGCCGGCGATAGAGAGCGTTTGCACGCTGTCGCCCGGCGCAGCGATGCTCTTTGCGCAACCACCGGCACTGCCACCATTGCCACCATTGCCGCCATCGCCGGCATTGCCGCCACCGCCGCTCCCTGCGCTCGCGCCGCCCGAACCGAGGCCGCCGCCACCGCTCGCGCCGGTGCCTGCGCTACCACCGGTCGCAATGCCACCCGTGCTGCCGCCCGTGCCCGCGCCGCCACTGCCGCCGGGCGCTTCAACCTCGCGGGTGACGGGATAAGCATCGACGCCGGAGCAGCCCGCGGCGGCGCACACCAAAAGCGGGATCGACAGTCGCCTCATAGCCAGCCTCCGAACGCGAGCGAGAGCAGCAGGTTGGGGCGCCCGGTCGTCGCCACCACGCTATCGACGATGCGCACCCGGACGTAGGGTACGGCGAGCTGCGCGTGGGCGGACAGCGTCAGTTGATAGCGCTCCGCCCAGTTGAGCCGAGCCCCCGCGCTGGCTTCGAACAGCGAAGACCAGCGCTCCACGCGATGCGCGAGATTGGGCTCGGTGGCGCGGCCCTCGAGCGCCGTCCGCAGTAAGCCTCCCGCGAGCGCGAGCGTCGGTCGCAGACCGGAATCGGCGGAGCACGCGCAAACGCCGAGTAACGCGAGTTGCTGCGAGACCTCGGCGCTGCCGGCGTCGGAGCCGACCTCCGGGCGCGTCCCGAAGCCTGCTGCGGTCGCCTGCAGCGCCACACCCGGGCCGAGCAGCCACTCGAAGCGCGCCAGCGGTAAAACGGCCGGTCCGACGCCGTCGACGCTCGTGAGCGTCGCGGCGCCGGCAGAGATGCCGATCCGCCTGGCTGCGCCCCGGGCGGGCGTCGTGCTGCTGGCGGGCGCCGCCGTCACGGGAGCGTCACGCCGGGGCGGGGGAGTGCCGGAGTCGAAGACGAGGAAGCTCGAGCGCAGGACCTCGATCGCGCGGATCGCCGCCGTGGCCGCGGCGTTGCGCGCTCCCGGATCGAGCGACACGCGCGAGACCGTCAGGCGTTGCGTGGCACGTTCCCAGAGCCACACGTCTACCGCGAGCAGCGCGTCCTCTCCGACGACGTCGATGAAGGCGTCCAGGCCCTGTGCCTGCGCGGTCTCTTCCAACCAGGCGCGTGCTTCGTCCGATTGTGTGTCCGCTCCGGGCGGGCGCTCGACGAGGGCCACCGCGAGACCGACCGCCACGAGCTCGCCCTGGATGCGAAACGCCGCCTCTCGCAGTTGCGCCGAGCTTCCGCGCGGCTGCAGGATCGCGACCGTCGCGGCTGCCGCGGGCCCGGCCCAGAGCACCAGGGTCAGCAAGAATGCGTACTTCGCGACCCACACGGCGCTACGGCAGGGCCGGCAGGGACTGGAGCTTACGCGCTGCCTTCGCATGGCTGCCGTTCGGGAAGCGCTGCAAGTATTCCCCGGCGACCTTCCGCGCGCTCTCGGTTCCCTCGAAATCCTTGAGCAGGATCATCTTGCGCCCGAGCGCTTCGGCCGCGTACGTGCCCTTCGGCGCTCGCGACAAATACTCGTCGTAGCGCGCGATCGCGGCCCTGCGCGTGCCCGCGGCGAGCTCTTCCGCGCGCCCGAGGAGGAACAGGGCGTCGAGCGAGCGCGGTGAAGCGGGGAAGCGAGAACGGTGCGCGAGCAGCGCCGAGCGCGCCAGATCGGGGCGCCGGCGATAGCGTGCGGCGTCGGCGACGGCGAACAGATCGTCGCTCGGCAACGTGCGGAGGCTCACGTCGACACCCTGGCGCTCGACCTCGGCGAGGATGCGCTCCCACTCGCCCTTCGCCAGCGCTTCGCGGAAGCTGAGCCCGGGCGATTTCGAGGCTGAGCCGGCGGACTCGGGAGCGGAGGCCGCGGGCTGCGGAACCTCCGGCTCGAGCGCGGACGCAGCGGGGGCAGCGTGCGGCGGCGCCTGCTCGGCAAGCGGCCCGGGCGGTGCTTCGCTGATCACGGTCTCGCCCTTCGGCAGATTGACCGTCAAGCGCTGGCCGGGCTTCAGCACCAGCTCGTCTCCGACCAGCGGACCGCTGACCGCGACGCGCCCGTGTCGCAGCTGGATCTCGAAGCGCTCGCTGCTCGGCTCCCAGCCCACGCTGAAATCCGTTCCGCGCACCGAAACCGCGAACGGCCCTGCCTCGACCCACCACTCGTGGTCTCGGCTCGGCGTGATGCGGAACTCCGCGCTGCCAGTATCCAGCGCGAAGCGCGCGCCGGCGTGAGTGACGCTGCGTAGCCTTCCGCGCGAGCCGGGCGAGAGCGTGAAGCGGCTGCCTTCGTTGAAGGAGAGCGCGACGCCCTTGCCGCCGAGCTCGGCGAGGTAGCCTCCGTCGAGCATCTTGCCGCCCTCGATGCGCTCGACCGTCACGGTTTTCGCGGCAATTCCCGACCATCGGGAGAGGGCCGCGGCGCCGGCCAGCAGCGTCAGTGCGCAGCACACCAGCACCGCCAGGCGCGCGCGACGCCCGCTGCGCTTTCGTGAAAGCTCACGCGAGCGCCTTCGGAGCTCGTGGCGCCCGCGCTCGAGCTCGCCCAGCGTCGGGGCCGGCGCGGCCCTGCGCACCAGGTTGGCAAGCGCGTCGAGCCGCGGCGAAGCATCGTCACCCGCGTCGATCATCCGGGCGATCCTCCGAGCTTGCCGTCCAGCGCTTGCGCGAGCAACGGATCCGCCTCGATCCACCGCGACAGCCGTCGATTGGCGTGCGCGAGCGAGCGCTTCGCCGTCGACTCCGAGATGTCGAGGGCCGCGGCGATCTCTTCGACGGTCATGGCCTCGACGCGCCGCAGGACGAAGACCAAGCGATCCCGCGGCGTGAGCCGCTCGAGGAGTTGATGCACCTTGCGCAGTAGGTCCCGCGACTCGACGTCGAGCGTCGTGTGGCGGGCATCGATGAAAGCCTCCGGATTTCCGAAGGACAACCACGCGCGAACACGCCGGTACCGGAGCTGAGAGCGCAGCTTCCGGACGGCCATCGAGTACACGAAGCTGCGCAGGCTGGCCGGGGTGCGGAGCGTCTTGGCCTGGTCGAGAAGTTTCGCGAAGACCTCCTGAGCCAGGTCTTCCGCGTCCGGCTTCGACCGTAGCACCCGCTCCGCCAAGCCGATCACGATCGGCGCGAAGCGAAACCAAGCTTCGGTCATCGCCCAGTCTTCGCCGGCGACCAGACCCTCGGCGATCTCGGCGTCGGGTAGCTCGCTGCGGAGCGGTCCCGTGACGAGGGTCAGTGGCGCGCGGAGAGGGCTCGGCATCTACCAGCTCTGGTCATGTCTCGCAGTCGCCTGACAGAGCCGGATCTGGTTCAAAAAACGGCTCCCGCGTGCGGCTGCGATGGGTTCTCCCGTCGACGGATCGGCGCGACTCGCGTCACTGCCACCTGTGGCGATCGGGCTTCGGCTGACCAAAGGCCCCTTAGCCCTTCGAATCGCCGATGGTGAAGGGACGAATCCGCCCCCCCAGAACGAGATGCGTGCGCCGAGGAAATTTCGAGTCCTGCGCGGAGGACAGTTTCGACCTCTTGGAACAGGGGCCGGCCTGAGGTCCGATCGCGGAATGAACCGAACACTCCGCGGCGCCGGCGTGCTGGCGATCCTCCATGGAGCTGCCTGCTCCAGCTCGACCGATACGAACACCAATACGAACACCAACACCACCACCACCGGTGGAAATTCGCAGGCGACTGGCGGCGCGAGCACCGGCGGCGCCAGCTCGGGCGGCTTGGGCGTCACGGACGGAACGGTCGGAAATACCGGTGGCGGGAGCCAGGTTTCGGGCGGAAGCAGCTTCGGCGGTTCTTTTACGGGCGGGGTCACGAGCTCGGGTGGCGTGTCGGCGGCCGGCATGGGCGGCGCCGGCGCGGTGAGCAGCGGCGGACCAGGGCCCGGAGGCAAAGCCGGCGGAGGCGCCGGGGCAGCGTCCGCGGGCGCCACGGGCAGCGGCGGCAGCGGGGCGAGCGCGGGGGGTAGCTCGATCGGGGCTGGAGGCCAGAAGGCCACCATGGGTTGCGGCTCTGCCAAGGCCCCGATGAGCGGCCGCTTCGACATCGACGTCGACGGCACGATGCGCGAGTACATCCTCGACGTCCCGGACGACTACGACGCGAGCCATCCCTACCGCTTGATCTTCGGCTGGCACCCGCTCGGCGGCTCGGCCGAGCAGGTCGCGAAGGGCGGCTACTACGGGCTTGAGCGTGAAGCCGAGGGGAGTGCGATCTTCGTCTCGGCGGAGGGCCTGCCGTTCCAGGGAAACAATCTCGGCTGGGCCAACAGCAACGGCCGTGATCTGAAGTTCCTGGAAGCCATGATGACGCGCTTCCGCGCCGAGCTTTGCATCGACGAAAATCGCATCTTTTCGACCGGTTTCAGCTTCGGCGGCATGATGTCGTTCGCGGTCGGCTGCGGCAGCGGGATCATGCGCGCGATCGCGCCGCAGGCCGGCAACATCCAGGTCGCCGGTTGCGAAGACGGCACTCAGCCCGTGGCGGTGATGGGCTTCCACGGGGACGACGACACGGTGGTCGGGATCGACGGCGGCCGAGCCGGTCGCGACGTGTTCGTCGAGCGCAACCAATGCACGGAAGAGACGATGCCGGTCTCGCCCAGCTGGTGCGACGGCCTCAACTCGAGCAACCAACCGTGCAACTGCGTGAGCTACCAGGGCTGCATGCCGGGCTACCCGGTGACCTGGTGTGAATTCAACGGTCCGCACACCCCCGCTCCGAATTCCGGAGCCACGATCTGGAACTTTTTCTCGCAATTTTGACTCAAGTCAGCCGCAAGTTAAGACCTTCCTTCGCTCCGGCCGCTGTCTCGGTGAGGCGCTCCCGTGGCGGCGTGCTCGTGCGTTCTCAGCGTGAGCTCAGCGACTATGCCCGCTGCACGGGGGAGTTCCTCGAGTACTGGGCGGAGCTGCTTCCCGGGCGCTCGTTTCTGGTCGAGCGCTCCGCCCGCGGCTCGTGGCGGCACCTGACCTACGGCCAGGCGCGGCTGCGCGTTCGGCGCCTCGCCGCCTGGTTGCTCGAGAAGCGGTTGTCCGCGGCACGCCCGGTCGCGATCCTCTCCGAGAACAGCATCGAGCATGCGCTCTTGATGCTGGCTTGCCTTCACGCCGGCATCCCCGCCGCAGCGATCCCGACCGGTCTTCGCGAAGAAGACCTGAATGCGACGCTCCAGCTGCTCGAGCCGAGCCTCGTCTACGTGTCGGAGCAGGAGCAAGCCGCGTTGCCGGTGATCCGACGGTCCTTCGACGGCCCGCTCGTGGTCGGAGGCGAAGACCCGCCGGAGGGAGCGCTCGCTTTCGCTTCGCTCGCCGCGGAGCGCCAGCCGCTCGTGGCTCGAGCTTACGCCTCGGTCAAGCCGGACACGGTCGCCAAGATCGTGCTGACGGAGGACGCGGCGGGCGAGTGGCGGGGCGTGACCACCACGCAGCGGATGCTGTGCTCGAACCAGAGCGCGATCGCGCAGCTCTGGCCGTTCATCGGCGAGTTGCCGGTGTTGATCGACGGCTTACCGTGGTCCGACGCGTTCGGAGGCAACCTCGGCTTCAACCTCGCGCTGCGCAACGGCGGCGTCCTCTACATCGACCGCGGCCGGCCCGAGCCGGCGGATTTCGAGGAGACGCTGGCCACGCTCAAGGACGTCGCTCCGACGGTTTATCTGAGCGTTCCGGAAGCGTGCGAGCTGCTGGTGGCGTCCCTCGAGCGCGACGAGCCCTTTCGTCAGCGCTTCTTCCGGCGCGTGAAGTTGATCCTGTGCGCGGGCCTGCTGCGCGAGGACGTGTTCGACTCACTGCAACGCATCGCGGCAGAGACCGTCGACCGCGACGTGCCCGTGCTCTCGTCGTGGGGCATGGCGGAGACGGCTCCGCTGGCGGTCGCCGGCCATTTTCTGGTCGACCACGCCGGGGTGATTGGCCTGCCGTTGCCGGGGACGGAGCTCAAGCTGGTGCCGCACGGCGAGCAATTCGAAGCGCGCGTGCGCGGGCCGAACGTCACCCCGGGTTACTGGAAGCGCCTGGACCTGACGGCGAACGCCTTCGACGCCGAGGGTTTCTTCAAGACCGGCGGTGCAGTACAATTCGCGGATCGGGCTCGCCCCGAGCGCGGACTGATCTATGAAGGACCGGTTTCGAGCTTCGAGCTCGAAAGATGCGAGGTCGCGGGTTAGCGCTCTCGGTTTCGAAAATTTGCGTACCAAAGGATTGGCCATGAAAGACCTCCGTGTACCCCCGCGAACGCTGTGTTTTGCGCTTTATTTCGCCTTCACTGCCTGCAGCAGCAGTGAATCGCCCGGTGGCAGTACGCCAGCGCCGACGGGCGGAGTCACCGGCTCACCGTCGGGCGGCGCGCCGAACGCGGGGCGTGCCAACTCCACCGGCGGCAGCACCGTGGTGCCGCCTGGCAATGGCGGTTCGGGCAACGCGAGCCCCACGGGGGGTGCCATGTCGACCAACGCGGGGTCCGGCGGTGGCTCGGCCGGCGGCAGCACCGGCGGCTCGGGGCCGGCGCCGCAGGGCGGCTCGGCGGGCATGGCCGTCGGAACCGGCGGTGCGAGCATCGGCGGACAGTCGAACAACGGCGGCGCCGCGCCCGGCGGGGCCCCGAGTGAAGGCGGCAGCGGTGGCAGCGAGCCGACCGTGATGGAGCCCGTGCTCGTCACCTCGACGAACAACGCCTTCTGGAAGGTCGGCACACCGATGGAGGTCACGGGCAACGCCGACATCACCGTGAACGACAGTCAGGAGCTGCAAAACTGGACCGGCTTCGGCGGCACCTTCAACGAGAAGGGCTGGGAGGCGCTCGGAGCACTGAGCCAGGCGGATCGCGATCTGGCGATCAAGCTGCTCTTCGACAAGGTGGACGGCGCCAACTTCGTGAGCGGCCGCATCCCGATCGGCGCCAGCGACTACGCGATGGATCGCTACACGCTGAACGACAACGCCGGCGACAACGCGATGGAGAAGTTCTCGATCGAGCGCGATCGCATGCGGCTGATCCCGTACATCAAGGCCGCGATGGCGGTGCGCTCGGACATCCGGTTCTGGGGCAGCCCATGGACGCCGCCGCCCTGGATGAAGACCAACAACGCCTACGATCGCGGCAACATGAAGAACGACGCCACGACGATGAAGGCGTTGGCGCTCTATTTCGCGCGCTTCGTCGAGGAGTACGGCAAGGAGGGGATCAAGGTCGACACGATCCACCCGCAGAACGAGCCCGGCTACGCGCAGGACTATCCGTCCTGCGGCTGGAGCGGCGCGCAGATGGCCGACTTCATCAAGAACCACCTTCAGCCCACGCTCACCGAGCGCAACCTGCCGACCAAGATCTTCTGCGGGACGATGTCGAACCCGACGGTCGACAAGGACATCTTGAACGCGGTCGTGGCCGACTCGGGCGCCAAGGCCATCATCAAGGGCTTCGGGCTGCAGTGGGGTATGCGTGGCGCCTACGGCCAGGCGAACCTCGATAAGAGCCTCGAAATCTGGCAGACGGAGCACCAGTGCGGGAACTTCCCGAACGGGAACAACGCCAACAAGGCGCCGAACGACTTCGCCTACGGCGTCGAGAGCTGGGGTTACCTGCGCGACTGGATCAAGCTCGGCGTGAACCACTACTCGGCGTGGAACATGGTCCTCGACACCGTCGGTCGCAGCCTCGACACCGTGCGCCCCTGGGCGCAGAACGCGCTGCTCGTGGTCGACGTCCAGGGCAAGAAGCTGATCCCGACCCCGGCCTACTACGTGTTCCGGCACTTCTCGCAGTACTCGGACGCTGGCGGCAAGGTGGTCGGCACTTCCAGCAACGACGCGGTCGCGTTCAAGAACCCCGACGGCACGGTCGTGGCGGTGATCTACGCCAACGCGGCCAAGACCATCACGGTCGCGATCAACGGCAAGAAGCTGCAGTTCCAGATGCCGGGCCAGGGCTGGGCGACGCTCAACGTGAAGTGAGGCTCTGCAGCGGCGGGCGAGGGCGTTTCGCCCTCGCTCTGCCGTGGGCCCGCCGCGGCACGGGGGCCCGCGGCCCAGTCCTCACTCGATCTTCAGGAAATCCAGCAGCCAGGTCATGGCCGGGCGCGGCGTGCCGCTGCTCGACATGATCCCGGTGTTGGCCTTCCAGGTCTGGCCCGAGACGTAACCCCACAGGGTGATGCCGTGGATCTTCTCGTGGTTCCAGAACATCGTGAACTGGCTCTGCATCACGCTGCGCTGCTGGTTGTCGTCGGCCAGATCGATGTCGTACTCGGTGATGTACACGGGTAGCCCCGTCTCCGAGATGATCTTGTCGATGAAGCCTTGCACGGTGTTCGTCGACATCTTGTAGGCGTCGTGCGCCTGCGCGCCGACCGCGTCGATGGGCGCCCCTGCGGCCTTGATCTTCTTCGCGATGTCGATGGTGCGCGCGTTGTCGGCCTGGTACTCGATGTTGTTGTAGTCGTTCAGGAGCAGGATCGCGTTCGGGCAGTACTGGCGCGTCCACTTGAAGGCCTGGGCGATCCAGTCGTAGCCGCTCGAGCCCGAGCCGCCGAGCGCAGCCACGTAAGGCGGCGTCGTGTGCGGCGGCGGCTCGTTCACGACGTCGATCAGCTTCGTGTCCGGGTAGCGCTCGCAGAACAGGCGGATCCACTCTTCCACCTCCGCGCGCTGCTCTTCTTGAGACAGGCCGTTGAGCCACGACGGCTGCTGGCTGCCCCAGACCATCGTGTGCTGTTTGAACACGATGTTGTGCTGCTTCGCATACTCGTACATGCGATCCATCGCGGTCCAATTCATCTCGTCCCGCGTGCGCTCGATGCTGCCCCACTTGCCGGCGTTCTCGGGCGTGAACTGATTCCAGAAGTTCACGAAGTCGGCGCGCACCTGGGTCCGCGTGTCGATGTTGCCGACGAACTTCTTGCCGATCGGCGGCGCGCTGCCTCCGACGCCACCGCCGCCCCCGGCTCCGCCGCCGCCTTCGGCGCGCCCACCCGCGCCGCCCGGGTTGCCGCCACCCGCGCCGCCGCCGGCGTAGCCAGCGCTGCCCGCGGTGTTGGCTCCAGCACCACCCGGGTCGCTCCCACCCGCGGGACCGACGCCGCCGCCCCCGGTCGTCCCTCCACCGGCCGCCGCGGTCGTCCCTCCGGTGTTTGTCCCCCCGTTCGCGGTTCCTCCGGTCGCGGTTCCTCCCGACGCCCGGCTTCCGCCGGTGGGGGTCGCGCTCACCCCCCCGGTCGTCGGCCGGTTACCGCCCGTGGGGGTGGGGACGGCGCCACCCGTGGCGTTGCCGCCGGATGCGGCGCCGGGGGAGCCGTCGTCCGTCGAGCAAGCTCCGGGAAGGAGCGCTGCGTAGGCGCAACAGGCGAGCGTAGAAGCGTGGCGACGGAGCGATTCTGGGAACATGCCTTGCTGTCTGGCAGTGGCGTTGTCCGCGCCATTCCGTCAATCCCAGCGCCGCGGCCAGTGAGGACCGAAAGTTTCTCAAGAAACGCGAACTCGGGGCGGGCGGCAGCGGCTATTGGCACGCTTGGTCCCCGCCATGAAATTCCTGACTCTGACTGCTCTGGGCGTCCTAGCTGCCACCCTCACGCCGCGACCCGCGCTGGCCGTAACGAGCGCCGAGCTCTACACGGGCGCCGCGTACCAGTACGGTCGCTTCGAAGCCCGGCTGCGCTTTGCCGGCGGCGACGGGGTGGTGAGCTCGTTCTTCTTGTGGAAGGACGGCTCCGAGATCTCCGGTACGTTCTGGAACGAGCTCGACTTCGAGACGCTCGGCGCGGACTGCCACCTCGAGACGAACGCGTTCTTCGGTAACCCCGGCGCGGTGCATCCGCAGAAGTACACGCAGTTCACGGACCTGTGCAGCGCGTTCCACACGTACACGTACGAGTGGACTCCCGAGTACATTGCCTGGTTCGTCGACGGCACGGAGCTTCGTCGCGAGGTCGGTGAAACCGCCAAAGCGTACGCGGACAACGCGACTGCCGGCATGCAGATCCGCTTCAACGTCTGGCCCGGTGATGCCTCGTTCGGTGGCAACTTCAGCCCGTCGATCCTGCCCGTCTATCAGAACATCGATTGGGTCCAATACTCGTCGTACGCAAACGGTACCTTCACCGTCGAATGGCGCGACGACTTCGACGCCGGCCCGCTCGCTTCGCGCTGGCTCACCGGCAGCTGGCCGTCGCCGAAAAACAAGTCCACGCACGACCCGCGCAACGTGACCATCGCCGACGGCAACGCCGTGCTCGCGCTGGCGAACGACGGCGGTGGCTCGAGCGTGGGCGTGCCCACCGTCCCTGCGGCAGGCGGGGGCGCGGGCGGCGCTGCGGCTGCACCTGCGACACCGGCTTCGTCGTCGAGCAGTGACGACGGCGGATGCAGCATGACGCCCGGCGGCAGCCGCTCGAACCTTTCGGCCCTGTTCGGGGTAGCAGCCCTGATGTGGCTGGGCCGGCGCTCGCGCCGCCATTCCCGGTATCTTTAGCTTCCACCACGCCCGGCGATTTCGGGTTGGCTTCGTTTTCGCTCCGCCCCGGTGCTGACGTACCCTCGTACGCTCCGCTCCGGTGCGGAGCGATTGCCTCACCAAAACCGCAAACTTGCCGCGCGGGCGGTCCCTGAAATTCTGGGCACGCTCGCGCCGCTCGAGCGAGCGGCAGCTGCGCCCGGCCCGAGCCTTCGCGCCCGCACTATTGCTTGATGTACAACCTGCAATTGGGGACGGGCGTGCCGTCCGTCCCCGTGCAGGTTCCTGCGCCCTGCAGCGGCGGGTACGAGGCCAGGCCGTCTGCGAGCTGCACCGTGAGAAGCGTACCCGTCACCTCGTACGCTCCGCTCATCTGCATCTGCCCCATCGGCCGGTATGACCCCGAGCCCGAGCTGAATACGACCTGAAAGTGCTTGAGCGTGTCGTCGTAGGTCTGAATGTTCCAGCTCGACGACCAATTTCCGTCAACGTCGGTGTAAACCATCGAGCCCGAGCTGATCGCGAGCGTGTGCGGAACGTCGGACGGCCCGAGGTACAGCCACGACCCGTTGATAGCGAAGGGCTCAGGCGGCGGCCCTATTGGGGCCGACCCCGTCGGGGCCGGAGTGGGTTCGGGATCGGCGTCGGAGCCGCAACCGATGAGCGCCAGTGTTGCGATGGTGAGGGTCGTAGCCAGGCGAGACAGCATGAGGTGATTACTGGGCGAGGCAGAGCTTTACCATTTCGGACCAGATGAGGCCTCCCACGTGATCACCGCCCGACTGTGTCGGGTGCAGGCCGTCCGTCGTGTCGCCATTCATCCAAACCGGCCTCAGATCGAGCCAGTGGCAGCGAGGCGCCGTGGAGGCCTTACACACGGTCTCCATGTTCGGCATGGTGGCGTCGAGGCACATCTTGAGGCTCGCGTTCGAGCCGGGCGGGTTCCCGGGCTCCGGATAGCGCGTGTAGATGACGTCTTCCACGCCATAGTCGGCCATTCTCTCGAGCAGATCCTCGAACGTGCCGGGACACGAGGAGCACGCCGCGCCGTTGGACGCGAGGCAGTCGATGCCGCCGCCATCCATGATGACGAACTTGACGGCCGCGTTGCCCTGCGTGGCCGCGGTCCACTCCTGATTCGCGATGTAGGCCATGTTCTGCCCGCTGACCGCCACGTTGCGGTAGCTCTCGTTCGCGTCGAGAGCGCCGGCTTCTCGGGCGAGCTTCTGGATCACGTTCTGGATGTATTGAGGCGCGATCGCATAGAACGACTCGCCCATAATCACGACCTCGCTGCCTTTGATGCGGCCCTTCTCGCACATGCCGGACGACTTACCGCCGCTGGCACCACCGCCGCCGCTCCCAGCAGCCGAGCCGCCAGCGCCTGCGGCCGCCCCGCCCTTGCCCCCGGCCGGAGCTCCCGCCGCCGAGCCGCCGGCTCCCGCTGCGGGCACGCCGCCTGAGCCGCCGGGTGCCACGCCGCCCGTGGTTCCGCCCCCGCCCGGAGAGCCGCCGGGCGCACCGCCCGTCGTGCCCATCGCGCCGCCCGTGACGGGCGCCGCGCCGCCGGTGCTGGGTTTTCCGCCCGTTGCGGTGCCACCCGTTGCGGTGCCACCGGTCGCGGTGCCGCCGGTGTTGATGCTACCGCCTGTGACACCGCCTGTACCCACGGGGCTCGCGCCGCCGGTCCCGGTGCCGTCGCCCGAATCCGATGAGCAGGCCGTGGTCGAACCGAAACCCGCGAAACCCGCGGCCAAGAGGATACCGAGACGACCCGTGTGCTTCCAAATCATGTGGCTAGAAGTAGGTGGTGCAGCCGCCCTGTAGAAGTGGGCATTACTGTCCTCCCTGCGGGACTAAAAGAGTTCAGGCGCGCTGAGTCTCGGGCCGGCTCGGATTTCTTCAGAAAACGTGAGCGGACCCTCCATCTCAACCACTGGGCGCGCGCTGCACTTGCGCGCCAGAAAAGGTTTCATGCGTCTGACTCAGTCCGATTGGCTCGCGTGCTTCGCGATGGTTGCGGTTGGCTTGTCCGCGTGCGGCGGAGACACCGATACGGATTTTTCCGAGACCGGAGGCGGCGGCGGACGCCCTGGCGGCTCGCTGAGCGGCGGCTCCGGCGGTGCGCGTGCCGGGGCGAGCACGGGCGGCGGGCTCGTGCGCGGAGGAGCATTCGGCTTCGCGGGAGCGGGTGACGTGGCGGGCTCTCCCGGTGAAGACGGCGGAATGGCTGGGGTCCCACCGCTGCCGGTCCCACCCGTGGCTGGCGCCCCGGATCCGGGCGAGGGCGGCAGCGGTGGCAAGGCGGACCCACCTGGCGAAGCGGGCGCCCCCGGCAAGGGCGGAGAAGGCGGCGCGCCGGCAAAGGGTGAGCCTCCCCAAGCCGGCGGCGAAGGGGGCAAGGCCGAGCCTGTCGCGATGGGCGGGGCCGGCGGCAAGGCCGAGCCGCCGCCGCCTCCCGAAGGTGGCGCGGGCCCAGGCGGGAACGAGGTGATCTGTCCCGACGAGGTTCCGGAGCCGGGCACCGCCTGCGAGGGCAAGGGGATGTGCGATTACGAAGCCGAGCTGTGTCGCTGCGAGAAGGGAACCTGGGCCTGCATGGAGCGCTCCGAATGAGATGATATACGTCGCTCATCCGCATGCGCGCTGACGGCTCTCGCCCCTGGCTGGGCTGCGCGGCGCTGCTTGCGGCGCTTCTGGCCGCGTCGAGCGGCAGGGCGGCGGAGCCGACGATCTCGTTGCGCTGGCTCGGAGCGGGGCCCGAGAGTGGTTGTCTCGGGCAACGCGGGCTCTCGCGCGCGGTTTCGGAGTCGCTCGGCCGTGAAGCGTTCTCGCGCCCGCCCGCCGATCGCGAAGTGGTCGTCTGGGTCGGCGCGCGCGAAGGCGTCGGGTTTCGCGCGCTGATCCGCGTGCGAGATGGCTCGCGGGTCCTCGGAGAGCGCGAGCTGGTGAGCGAGGGTGCGAGCTGTTCCACGCTCGACGAGCCGCTCGCCTTTGCGGTCGCGCTGATGGTCGACAGCGAGCCGCTGCCAGAACCAGAATCAGAACCGGAACCAGAGCCCGAACCCGAGCGTCCCCGCGAAAAGCACGCTCCCGAGCCCGCTTTCCGGCGCTTCGAGCTCGCGCTCTCCGCGGTGGGCGTGAGCGGCGCGCTGCCCGAGCCGACGCTGGGGCTCGACTTCGGCGCCGAGCTGCGCGCGCTGCGCTGGCTCGGTGTGCGCGGGCACGTGGTGGGGCTGTGGCCGCGAGCGCGCGAGCTCGGCCCGGCCGAGGCGCGATTCGGGGTTTACGCTGGCGGCGCAGCTCTGTGTCCCGGCTTTCGCGGGGAGCGCTTCGCCGCATTGGTCTGTCTCGGGTTCGATTGGGGGTCGCTTTCGACCGACACCGATGGCTTGGACTCGAACACCGGAGATTCGCGTCGCTTTCTCGCGACCACCGCCGTCGCCGAAGCTCGGCTGCGGGTCACGCAGCGGCTCTGGCTCGTTGCGAGCGGTGGAGCGCTCATTCCCCACGACCGCGAGCGGTTCACGTATCGGCTCGACGGCGAGCGTCGCACGGCGTTTCAGCCGTCCGCGGTCTGCCCCCGGCTCGGGCTTGGAGCCGCGCTCGAGCTATGAGCCCGCGGGTTGCTCCTCCAACCGGGGTCGATCATAAAGATCGCGCGCTGAATCCATTCACGAATGTGACGGCCGTGTCGGAACGCTCGGAGCAAACGGCTCTGGTTCCGTCATTTGCCGAGATTTTTCAAGAACATGCGCGGTTCTTGTGGCGGGCGCTGGCGGGCCTCGGTGTGCGGCCGGCGGACGTGGATGACGCGCTGCAGGAAGTCTTCTTGGTCGTTCATCGCCGGCTTCGTGAGTTCGACGGGCGCTCGCTGCGCAGCTGGCTGTACGCGATCTGCCTGCGCGTCGCCTCCGACTACCGAAGAAGCGCCCGCGTGCGCCACGAGGTCGCCGTTCCCGAAGTGCCGGACTCGGTGCTCGCCGCTTCACAGCACAACCAGCTCGAAGCCTCGCTGCTGTTCGGTCGTCTCAAGCGAGTGCTGGACGAGCTCGACGAAGAGCAGCGCGGCGCGTTCGTGTTGTACGAGATCGAGGAGCTCACGTTGCGGGAGACCGCCGAGGCGTTGGGCTGTCCCTTACAAACGGTGTATTCGCGGCTGCGTTCCGCGCGCGCTCACGTCGAAGCGCACTTCCGGCGCGCGGGGCAGGGAGGGGCACCGTGACCTCGGGGCCGAAGCGACTCTTCGAATCTGCTGACCCGGAGCTCGCGCAAAGCCTGGGCGCGGCGCGAAGTCACCTTCCCACGCCCGAGCGGCTCGCGGCCATCGGCGAGCGCCTCGCCGAGCTCGGCCTGCCGACGACGGAGCCGAGCGGCGTCAAACCGACAGCGGAGACGGCGGCAGCTCCGCCCTCACCGCCTTCGAGCTCGCTGTGGTTGAAAGGCGTTGGGGGCGCGCTTGCGACCGGAGGCGTGGTGTTGACGCTGGCGCTGGCTCTTCCCGGCAAAGACGCGACGCAGCCGAGCGCTCCGCCGGCGCGGCCTTCGGTCGCGGTGACGAGCGCTCCCGCGCCCGAGCGCGCAGCGCCCGAAACGGGTGAAGAGCAGGCGGCGCCCGCGCCGCGCGCGCGAATCGTGGAACCTCCGGAGCCGCCAGACGAGCAGCTTGCGGAAGCCGCACAGCCCCCGCCGGTCGTGCGCCGTGATCCCGCTCCGCGCAAGCTCGCCGAGCCCGCGCCCGCGTCCGCCGTTCCAACCAGCGAAGCGCCCTTTACGAGCGACGGCGAAGCGCCGCCCCCCGCGCCGGTCGCGAAAGCCGTGACGGGTGAGGCCAACGCCGGAACGGAGCTCCGTCGCGCGCCGGCGTCGAGCGAGGTCGAGCTTTTGAAAGAAGCCCGCCGCGCCCTGTCGAGCGATCCGGAGCGCGCGCTCGGGCTCACGCGGCGCTACGGCGCCGAATACCCGCACGGGACCTACGCGCAGGAGCGGGACTTCATCGCCATTTCGGCGCTGGCCAGGCTCCGGCGCGACGCCGAGGCGCAGGCGCGCGCGGACGCGTTCCGGGCGCGTTATCCAAGGTCCGCGTACCTGCCGCAGCTCGAGCGCCTGCTCGGAGGGCGCTGATGCTTCGCCGTTCGTCCGGGCTCGCGGCGCTCGTGGTCGCGCTCGGTTGCGGGCGGCGGGGCGAAGTCGATCTCGGCTCGGTCCGCGCGCCCGCCGACGGCGGAAGCGGCGGCTCGAACGGCGTGACGTGCGGCGCGGCTCCCTGCGCCGACCACTCCGGTGACAAGCAATTCGTCGTCGCGGGAGCACCGAGCGACGCGCCCGAACGCTTCGAAAGCTCGACGCGACGCCCGCCGGGGACGGAGCCCGCGCGCGAGCCGGCGCTGATCTACCCGAGCCACGAAACGCAGCTTCCGCTGAACATCGCGCGGATCCTGTTCGAGTGGACGAGCCCGAGCAGCGACGCGATTTACGAGCTGCGCTTCACCGGCCCTCGCACGCGAGTGAGCGTGTACACCAGTGGATTTCGCTTCACGCCCGACGAAGAGCAATGGGATTGGATCGCCGAGGCCAATCGCGGCGCGGACGTGACCGTCGAAATTTCCGTGCTCGCCGCGGGCGCCGTCGAGGCCTGGACGTCGCGGCCGGTGCTGCTGTCGTTCAGCGAGAGCGCGGTGGAAGGCGCCATCTACTACTGGTCTACCGGGGCCGAGGGCATCATGAAGGCGCTGATCGCGGACGGCGATACGAGCCCCGTGAAGTTCTACGCCGTCCCCGAGGGCGGCGAGAAAGCCACGTGTGTCGGCTGCCACTCGCTGTCCCGCGACGGCCGGCGCCTGGCCGTGGTCGGCGAAGGCGACGTGTTGAGCGAGATCAACGTCGCAGATCGTGCGCGCATCTTGCCGACCGCGAGCGCTGGCGCCGGCGGAGGTCCGGCCGTACCTCCCGCAAAGGCGGATCCGAAGGCGGGCACGGGTACCCCCGCCGCGTGGACGACCTTCTCTCCGGACGGCAAGCGCTTGCTGGTCGCCGCGGGCGGTACGTTGACGCTGCTCGACGCCGACACCGGAGCACCCGTGGGGCCCGCAGACGGAATCGTACCCACGCCGCCCGGCCTGGTCGCGACACATCCCGATTGGTCGCCGAGCGGCGAGCACGTCGCGATCACGCTCGCCGAAAAAGGCGGCGGCAAGGAGGTCGAGGGCGGCTCGATCGCGCTCCTCGGCTTCGACGGGAGTAACTGGGGCGGCGCGGAGACGCTGGTGCAGAGCGCCGGCGGCAGCGACAACAACTTTTTCCCGGTTTTCAGCCCCGATAGTCGCTACCTCGCTTACGTCCACGCGGAGGACAAGTCCTCCGACGCCACCTCGGCGGAGCTGCGCTTGCTGCGCCTGTCCGACGCCACGATCTTCGAGCTGCCGCGCTTGAACCGGCGCGTCGGCGCGATGGACGGCCTGCTCGGCGTCGGCAATTCGATGCCGTCCTGGGCGCCCTCGACGCGGCCCGGCCTGTTCTGGCTCGCGTTCTCGAGCTTGCGCGCCTACGCGAGCGTGCGCCCACAGGACACCAAGAAAGACCAGCTGTGGATCGCCGCGATCGATCCGGCGCTGCCCGACCCCGGCTCCGCTGCGTTCTGGGCGCCATTTCAGAACCTCGAGCACGGCAATCATCGCGCCTTCTGGACACACACGGCCGAAGATACTCAGTGTCTGTGCGCCGAGCTCTGCGGCGACGACCTGGACAACGACTGCGACGGCGTCGCGGACGAGTCGGACTGCCGCGCCTCGTGCGACGCCCGAGAGACGTGCGACGACGGCATCGACAACGACTGCAACTGCGCGATCGACGACTGCTCGGTGGAAATCTGCGACGACGCGATCGACAACGACGGCGACGGCGCGATCGACGCGGGCGACGCGAGCTGCAGCGCGCCCTAAAAAAGTTCTCAGAAAACCCGCCGGGCCCGGCCATTCACGGTTCGAAGGCCGACGAACATGGTCCAATCGGGAAATCGAGGCGGCGCGCTGCGCCGGATGGGGCATTTCGTGCCCGCGCTCCTACTGCTGTTCGGTTGTTCCGGCGCGGACGGCGATGCCGCGCCTCCGACGGGCGCGGGCGGTGCGGACAACGGCGGAATCGGTATCTCTTTCGGCGCAGGCACGAGCTCTGGTCCGGGAGCGCCTTCGGGCCCGGGCGCGGATCTATGCGGCGAGCCCGAGTTCCGCGAATGCGCGGGCCAGAGCTACGAGGGCGAGAGCCTGCCGCTCGATATCTACGTGATGTTCGATCAGTCGGGCTCGATGCTGAACGACGTGGGGGGAATGACGCGGCTCGCGGCCGTGCAGCGCGCGACGACCGAGTTTTTGCGCGCGCCGGAGAGCTCGCGCATCGGCGTCGGCATCGGCTACTTCGGTCATCAACCGCTCGGCGCGACCTCGTGCGAGATGGCCGAATATCGCGAGGCGGCAGTGGGCGTGACAGAAGACCACGAGGCGGTGATCGCTTCGCTCGCCGGCCGCGAACCCACGGGCGAAACTCCGACCGGCGCGGCCCTGCGCGGCGCCTGCGACTACGTGAGCGCCTGGCAACGCGAAGCGCCGGGCCACGAGGTTGTGATCTTGCTCGTCACCGACGGCATCCCCGAGGCTCCGGTGAGCTGCGCGGGCAACGCGTGCTGCCCGACTCTGGACGACGCGGTGCAGGCCGCGACCGAGTGCTCGAAGCGCGGCATTCGCACCTTCGCGCTCGGCGTCGGCCCGGCGCTCGATAATTTGGCGCGGATCGCCCGCGCGGGCGGCACCGGGGACGCGTACCTGGTGGAAGATCGCAACGCCACGGCGGACGTGCTCGCCGCGCTGAATCAGATCCGCTTCGCGGCGTCGATCCCGTGCGAGCTCTCGATCCCGAAGCCGCCCGGCGCGGCGTCGCTCGATTACTCGCGCGTCAATCTCTCGCTGTCCGCCTCCGGGGGCTGCGACTTCGAACCCGTCTACTACGTCACCGAGCCGGCGGCGTGCCCCGCCGAGGGCGGATGGTCTTACGACGACGAAGCATCACCCACGAGGGTGAATCTGTGTCCGGCTACCTGTGCTCGGGTCACCGAGCCCAACGCGCGCTTGCGCTTTTCGATCGGCTGCGAGACCGCTGTCGCGCCGATCTTCTGAGGAGAACATCGATGAACCGACGCATCCCCCAATTTTCGCGGTGGCTCGTGGGCGCAGCGCTGGTCGCGGCCTGCGGCGGCGCGACCGAAGAGCCGAGCCCGACCCCGGGCGGCAGCGGCGGCGGCCTCGCGCCGCGCGACAACGGCGGAAAATCCGGCGTCCCGACCACGCCCGGCCCGCATTTCATCGGCGCCGGAGTGAGCTACCGGCCGCTTTCGCCAGGCTGCGGTCCGGACACGGCGGATCAGTGCGGCGGTGCTTGCGAAGGCGACGCGCCCGACACGGGCCGGATCTCCCGCGCGCCCGCCACGTTGTGCTTCAAGGGCACGCTCGATCCGACGCCGACCAACCCGACCGCGGTGATCGAGCAGGTCATCGAAGAGAAGGACGGCCGCGACGTGGTGCACTTGCGGGTCACCTTCGATCCGTCGTTCGTGGACAACACCTACGGCGCGGGCGCCTGCTGTGGTTGGCCCGTGCCGGACACCACCGCGGCGATGCCGGGCGCTCCCATGCCGGGCGGCCCGATGGCAGGCAAGGCCGACGCGGGCAAGGCCGGCAAGGCCGGGCACAGCTTCGACGATCTCGTGGGCAGTGATCACCTCGAGCTGCTCTTGACGGACGGCACGGGCGAGACCGTGATGGACTTCAAGCTCGACTACATCTCCGAAGACGCGAGCGCGCCGTGCGGTTACGGCACGCTCGGCGTCCAGGGAGGCGAGGGCAAGATGCTGGTCGGTGATCCGAGCGCGGTGCTCGGCGTCGCGACCTCGATCGATCGAAACCTCAACGGCTGCGGCTATTGCTACACCGTCGATTCTCCGGCGACCGACGAGGAGTACACCCCGAACCCGGACGCACCGGATTGGGACTACCGCGTGGTCTACGAGGTGTGGCTGGATCTCGCGGCGTTCGGCGCGGCAGGCTTCGGGCAGGCGTACATCACCAATGTCCACGCCTCGCCGTCCAAGCTCGAGTCGAACACGGTCGAGGTCGATGGGGATCCGTGCCCGCCGGAGTGGGACACGCCGTTCTGCCACCCCTCGGTGATCGAGGAGGGACGGAACTGCTTCGATCAAGATCCCGAGTGCCCTCCGAACTACACGATTTACATCTCGACCGAGGGCAAGAGCTGGTGCACGCCGATCCCGTTCTCGGGCTACCCCGGGCGCGCGCCATGCCCCGAGGGTTACGCGCTCGACGCAGCGAGCGAAGGGCGGTACTGCCTGCCGACGAAATGAACGGGGGTGCGGCTAGCGAGCGTCAGAGATCCCAGTCTCCGGCGCTCTCGGGCTGGTAGGGCACCGCCACGACCTCGAACGAGCGGCTGCTCGCGTGGTTGCCGAGCGCGAAGCGCGCGCCGACGCGCCGACCCAAGAGCCCTGCTCCGAGCGGAGAAACCACGGAGACCTCGCCGGGGTTGCAGGCGTCGTGGCGCGTGTACACGAGCCGGTACTCGCGCGGCTCTTCCCAGCTCGCGCAGTGGAGCAGAACCTTCGAGTTCATGGTCACGACGTTGGCGTCGATCTTGTTCGGCGCGACCAGGGTCGCGTTGGCGAGCTTCTGATCGAGCTCGTCGAGCGCGCCCTTGGCCACGGGAGCTTCCGCTGCCGAAACGACCGAGAGCAGGCGGTCGAAGTCCAGGGTGGAGAGGGTCCAGTTCGTCGAAGAGGCGTGAGCGTGCGTTTCCAGGTACATGGTTCGATCCCAGTTGGTGAAGCTGCCGGGCGGCAGGCGCGAGCTCGAAGCCCGGAGGTCGGGCATCGGGGCTGAATGCGGATCCCACGGCAAATCGTGCGCGTGGGACGCTTGTCTGAGTCGTTGCGGAACAATCACGGTTCCCCGGAGGGGCAAACCGCGAGCCGCAACGACTAGAAAACCATAGTGAGGATCACTTTAGTGCTGTCTGCGATCTCGTCAACCACGAGCGCCAATCAGCGTGATTTCGCACGCTGGCTAGCGCGGTGTGCGGTGCACCCACATGGCTACTCGAGGCCGCGCACGACCGAGGGCTGGAGCCGTTCGGGATTTACCGCTCGCGCTCGGGGATGGCGCGGCCCATGGCGTGGAAGCCCTTGTCCACGTAAACGGTCGAGCCCGTGATCCCGCTCGCCAGCGGGCTCGCCAGAAATGCCGCGGTGTTCGCGACCTCGAGCGTCGTGAGCTTCTCCGGGATCGGCGAGTTCTTCTGGTAGTAGTCGATGACGTCGTCGATGATGCCGGTGACGCTCGCTGCGCGCGACGCGAAGGGGCCGGCGGAGATGGTGTTGATGCGGACGCCGAAGCGGCGTCCCGCCTCGTAGGCCAGCATCCGGGTGTCGCTCTCGAGCGCGGCCTTGGCCGAGCTCATGCCGCCGCCGTAGCCGGGGATCACGCGCTCGCTCGCGATGTACGTGAGCGACAGGAAGTTACCGCCTTCGCGCATCAGCGGGCTCCAGCGCTGGACCATCGACACCAGCGAGTAGGCGCTGATACCGAGCGCGGCGAGGTAGCCTTCACGGCTGGTCTCGACCAGTGGCAGCTTCACCTCGGGGCCGTTGGCGAGCGAGTGGACGACGATGTCGAGCGGCTTTTCGCCGAAGTCGGCGACCAGCTGCTTGCCCACGCCGTCGATCGTGAAGTCGCCGCGGTTCGCGTAGCGCTTGCTGTCTTTCACCGACGCCGGGACCTGCTCGAGCGTGTCGTACGCCGCGTCGATTGCGTAGATCTTCTCGAACGCGAAGGCCTGACCGCTGCTCAGCTTGAGCGATTCGTCGATCTTCCCGCGCCGCAGCAAGGTCTCGAAGATCCCGAGCGCCGGCGGCCAGCAGCCGATACAGACGCTGGCTCCCGCTTCGGCGAGCGCCTTGGCGATTGCGAATCCAAAGCCGACGTCGTCCGCGACACCGGCGACGAAGGCCCGACGGCCCTTCAAATCGATGGGGATCACGGCGGCCATATTGCCGATCTCCCCGGTCAACGCAATCTCGAACGTCGGGCCGCTCCGGCCCCAGGGCGCGAGCTTTCGGCGCTCAGCCGGGCTCCAGATCGATCTGCTCGATGCGTCCGGCCTCCGCGCCGAGAAATCGACTGGCAACGGCTGCAAAACTGGTAGGCCGATCGGTCACGAGGATCGAGAGGCGCTCCTTCGGGCTGGTGTCCGTGGGCCGAATCCGTTCCTCCGCGATCCAGTCGCGCACCGCGTCAGCCGTGGCCTCGGCGCTGTCGACGACCGGGATCGCGTGGCCAGCGAGGCGCTCTGCCACTTCGCTGATCACGGGCTTCAGCAGCGGGTAATGCGTGCAGCCGAGCAGCACCACGCTCACCCTTTCCAGTATCAACGGCTCGAGATAGCGCTCGACGGCGAGGGAAGGCACCGGGCCTTCCAACCAGCCCTCTTCGACGAGCGGAACCAGCAGCGGCGCCGGGTTGGCCAGCACCTCGAAGCGCGTGGAAATCTGGCTCACGGCGCGCGGATAGGCACCAGAGGCCACGGTGCTGGCGGTGCCGATCACGCCGATCCGTCCCGTGCCCGCCGGAGCGCTCTCGGCGGCCCGCACCGCGGAGCGCGCGCCCGGTTCGATCACGCCCAGCACGGGCAGGTCGAGCTCGGCGCGCAAGAACTCGAGGGAGTTGGCGCTGACCGTGTTGCAGGCCACCACCAGCGCCTTCACGTCGCGGCGGAGCAGCGCGCGCGCGCAGGCCCGTGCATACCGCAGGATCGTCTCGGGCGAACGCGTGCCGTACGGCACACGCGCCGTGTCACCGAGGTACACGATGCGTTCGTCGGGCAGGCGGTCGAGCAGCGCCCGGACCACCGTCAACCCGCCGAGGCCGGAATCGAAGACGCCGAGCGGAGCGCGAGCGTCGCGCTCGAGGGTCACACGTCCTCGATCCGGATCAGCCGCGGCGGGCTCTTCATGAACGGCGCGCGCGAGATCGTCTCCAGCGCGCGGCGCACCGAGCCCTCGCGGCTCTCGTGGGTGACGATGCAGACCGGGACCACGTCGCCCGCGGTGCTGGCCCGCCCGTCTTGCACCATGTGCTCGATGCTGACGCCCTCGCCGCCGAGCGCCGAGGCGATCGTGCCGACCACACCCGGGTGATCGCCCACGTCGAAGCGCAGGTAGTAGCGGGGCTCCCAGTCGTCGCGCGGCACGAGCGCGCGATCGGAGAGCTGGATGCTGCGCGTGCGCAGGCCGGGCTCACCCTCGAGCCGCGAGCGCGCGACATCGACCAGATCCGCGACCACGCTGACCGCCGTGGGCATGTCGCCCGCGCCGCGCCCGACCAAGAGACAGGGGCCGAGCGCACGGCCGTTCAGGAAAACCGCGTTCAGCACGCCGTCCACGTTGGCGAGCACGCTGTGCTTGCTGATCAGCGCCGGGTGCACGCGGAGCTCCAGCTTTTCCCCGCGTTCGTGGCCGATCCCGAGGTGCTTCACGGTGAAGCCGAAGCGCTCGGCGAAGCGGAAATCGATGGAGTCGATGGTGCGGATGCCTTCGACGTGCACCGCCGCGGGATCGATGCGCGCGTCGAAGGCCAGCATGCTGATCACGACCAGCTTCTGCGCCGCGTCGTGGCCGTCCACGTCGAGCGTGGGGTCGGCCTCGGCGTAGCCGAGCTTCTGGGCCTCGGCCAGGGCCTGGTCGAAGCCAAGGCCCGCGTCGCGCATGCGCGTCAGGATGTAGTTGCACGTGCCGTTCAGGATCGCGTGCACGTTGGAGACCGAGTCGCTCGCCAGCGCTTCGCGCAAGGTGCGGATGATCGGGATGCCCCCGCCGACCGAGGCCTCGAAGGCGAGATCCACGCGGCGCGAAATGGCCGACTGCACGAGCTCCGGGCCGTGCTTGGCGATCAGCAGCTTGTTGGCGGAGACCACGCCCTTACCCGCGGCGATCGCGCGCTGCAGGTAGCTGTGGGCCGGCGTTTCGCCGCCCATCACCTCGACCACGAGGTCCACCTGCTCGTCCTTGAAGATCACCTCGGGGTCCGTGGTCACCCACTCCGCGCGGCACTCGGCGACGCGCGGCTTCTTCGGATCGCGGACCAGCACGTGCCTCACTTCGAGCGGGGCGCCGACGCGCAACTCGAGGTAGCTCCGGTTCTCGTTCAAGAGGCGGAGCACGCCGCCGCCCACCACACCACAGCCGAGCAGGCCGATGCGGACCGGCGATCGTTGACGTTCTTGGCTCATCGTGGGGGGAGTATCGCCGTGAGCCTTCCCCGAGCGTCAAGGGGGAAGTGCGTCGTTGCTCGCGGTCACCGGCCCGACCAGTCGTTCGAGCCATTCGAGGCGGGGCCGGACGCGCGCGATGATCGCGCGCTTGGGCGCGTTTTGCATCTCGGCTTCCCAGGTGCGCACGCGCGGGCGACCGGCGTTGGCCGCGAGCCACGTGGGCATGCCGCTCACCGGGTCGGCGGCTACCACGAAGAACGAGTGATAGTGAAGCAAATCGTCGTCGCGCGGACCCAGGATCACCACCACGTCGCCCGGTCGGTACTCGTGCCGTTCCTGGTACAGCCGCTGGAAGAAGCGACGCCGGCCGCGCAGCGGCACCTGCGCGCGGCGCGGGACCTCTTTCAGCTCGAACCAATCCGGGTGCTGCTTCGTGAACTCGAGCAGCTTCTCGACGCTGCGCCGGTTTTCCATCTCCAGCGAGTCGAAGTCGAAGCGCCCGACGCGGCGCGCCCGGCCCTGGCTCCGCGGCAGATACCAGCTGTCGGCCATGCGCTCCCAGGTGTCGAGCACGAAGTCTACGCAGACCTGCGGCACGTGGGGACGACCCTTGCGATCGAAGACCCAGTACTTGTCTTCGTTGAACGTGTATTCGACGTCGCCGCGTAGGTAGGCGTGGCGCCACTCCGCGCGCAGCTTGCCGTCTTGCTGCCCCTCTTCCGTCTTCGGCTCGTCGAACGGTAGCCCCTCCGCGATCTGCTGTTCCACGATACGGCGCAGCGCGGTCACCATGCGCGCCTCGCGCTTGGCCTTGCTGCGCGCCTCGGCCACGCGCCGACCGAGCTCGCCGGCGCTCTGCTCGCAGCGCAGCCGCAAGCGGCCATTTTGGTTCTCGAGCACGGCGGGCACGGCTTCGTCGCCGTAGCGGAGCTCGGCCGTGATGCCCTCGGCCGTCAGGCGCTCGATGCGGATCTCGGTCGTGCCGAGCTCGGCCGCGAGCTCGGAGACCACGAGGTGCTGCGGCTCGGGAAAAGCCGCGCCGGCGGGCGCGAGCCGATCGAACAACCACAGCCGCGCCGGCTCGCCCTGGTCAGGCCCATCGAGCCACACGTAATCGTCGCCTTTCCGCCCTGCGCGCAGCACCGTCACGCCGCGCTGCACTTGCACCTCGGGCTCGCGGTACAGGTGAGCGAGCGTGACGTGCGTCGCGAGCATGGCCGCGACCGTCGGATCCTCGGCGTACAGATAGCCGTCGGTGAGCAGCACCTCGCGCAGCTCTTCGGGTTTGCGCGACAGCTTCTTGAACGAAGCCTCGAAGGCGCCCCACGGGCTCTCGTCGGTGAACAGCCGGCGGCGCAGGGACTTCGCGAGCGGTTTGGTCGGCGTCGAGCTCGGAACCGAAATGAAGATCACGGGCTCGGCCTTGGCGCGCGCCAAGACTTCGGCGCGGTTTGCCTCGAGCTTCGGTGCGCCCGAGAGCGGCGCGAGCAACGCCAGCCGCTTGCGCTCGAGCTCGCACGCATCGTGGACGGCAGCAGGCTCTGGCTCGGGCGTTTCGGGTGAGACCTCGCTCGGGGTCATCGCGCGGAGCGACGGAGTGGGCTCGGACCGCTGGGGCAAAAAGCGCAGACCAAGCCCTGCGCCCAGAGCAACCAGGGCTCCCGTCCCAACAGCCAGCCAAACGGCTCGCGTCACCGAATAGATGGTCCCTCCTCGGGTCGATGCGCGCAACCGGAGCGCGTTTCCGGCTGCGGACCGGACCGCGAGCCGGCTGGAACGAGCGTTGGGGCCGTTGCTATACGGGGCCGATGACCTCGACCCGGATCCCCTTTCGGTCTTCGGCTCACGGGCGTCGGCTCGACGCGATGCACCGCCTGATTTGCGCAAGATTGCGGGCGCGGAGCGCGGTCACGGTCGTACCGGAGCGCGTCACCCTCAGCGTTGATATCGGCGGGACCGGCATCAAGATGCTGCGACTCGACCCGACAGGTCGGGCGCTCGGGGAGCGCGTGCGCTGGCTCACGCCGCAGCCCGCCGTGCCGCGCGCCGTGCTCGAGGTGATCGGAAAGATGATGCTCGAGCAGCCGAGCTTCGACCGGGTCTCGGTCGGGTTCCCGGGGGTGGTGGTGCAGGGCACGGTGCAGACTGCGCCGAACCTCGCGAACGAAGCGTGGCGCGGCTTCGACTTGCAGCAGGAGCTCCAGCGGATCTCGAAAAAGCCGGTGCGCGTGATCAACGACGCCGACCTCCAGGGCTACGGAGTGATCATCGGCAAGGGCGTCGAGATGGTGCTCACGCTCGGCACGGGCCTCGGCGCGGCGCTGTTCGTGAACGGGCACCTGGTTCCGAACCTCGAGCTCGGTCATCACCCGTTCAAGAAGGGCAAGACCTACGAAGAGCGGATCTGCGATGCCGAGTTCAAACGCCTCGGCAAAAAGGAGTGGAGTGAGCGGGTCGGCGAAATGCTCGACCAGCTCAAACCCATCTTCAATTACGAGCTCCTGCACCTCGGCGGCGGAAACGCGGAGCACCTCAAGATCGAGCTGCCTCCGGAGGTACGACTGTTTACTAACGTCGACGGGCTGACGGGCGGCATGCGGCTCTGGCGCTACGACTGACGCCAGAATCGCGAGTAAGGATCGATAAATTTCTCGTTTCGAACCTCGATGTTCAATTGCGAGAAGTCTCGGTCAATTCCTGAGAACGACCGCGCTCGATGACCGCGCAGAAGACGTGGCTGAGCACGGCGCACCCTGCTACTGAAGCGCGGATGAACAAGGCACTCGCGTCCGTCTTCATCCTCTCGGCGCTTGCACCGCTCGCGCCTGCATGTAGCTCGGAAGAGTCGTCGCCGAACACCGGTGGTACGGGCGGTAGCGCTCAGCCGATCACGGGTGGAACGTCGACGGGCGGCGCGAGCTCGAACAACGGTGGCTCCGTGAGCAACCCGACGGGCGGCGCCGCATCACAGACTACCGGTGGAGTCGCACCGACGCCGAACGGCGGAACGCCCGGCATTGCCGGCAGCCCAGCGGGCGGTGTTGCCGGTGATCCGCACGCGCCGACTGGCGGCACTCCGCCTGCGGGCGGCGCAGCGGGCGGCAACGTCGCCGTGGCGGGCGGCGGTGCCGGCGGAGCGAGCGCGGGCGCTAGCGGCGGCGGCAGCGGCGGTAGCGGCGGTAGCGGCGGCGCTGCTCCCGTCGTTTGCAAGGTGCCGGAGGGGCCGCCCACCGCGCAGCTCATCACGTTCAACGACAACGGCGGTTGGTGTTGGTACCAAGACGAGCGCGTGATCGTCGACGTCGCGAACAACCGCATGATCGTCGGCTCGATGTCGGGCACCGGCGGGCGCGCCGGTAACGTCGAAGCGGTGGTCTGGGATCTGACCACGAAGACCGGCAAGAACACGGTGCTGAACAAGCTGAGCACCGACGATCACAACACCGTCGCCTTCACGCTGACCGGCTCGGGTGACGTGGCCGCGATGTGGGCGACGCACCGCGAGAACTGCAACAGCTACTTCGCGACGCTCGACGCGAGCGGCACCTGGTCGAAGACGTCGACCTACAGCTGGTCGGGCGACGGCTGCCCCTGGGCAGGCGCTTCGACGAACATGGTCACCTACGCCAACCCCTGGCTGATGGCGTCCGAGAACAACCGGCTCTATAGCGGTGTGCGCTCCGTCGATACGAGCCCGGCGTTCCTGACTTCGACCGACAACGGCAAGAGCTGGGGCTTCCACGGCCGGCTCACCTCGAGCCCGCAGCAGGGCTACGTCGCCGGCTACTACAAGTACTGGGGCAACGGCACCGATCGCATCGATTGGGTCGGTACCGACGCACACCCGCGCGACGTCGATAACAGCCTCTGGCACGGCTACATCCAGGGCGGCAAAGTTCACGCTTCGGACGGCACCGTCATCGACGACAACTTCGGCGACAAGAACGCGCAGAACATCAACAAGTACACCGAGGTCTTCAAGACCGGCAGCACCGTCGGCGGCGTGAAGCTCGAGCACATGTGGAACCACGACATCGTGCGCTACGCCGACGGTTCGATCGTGATCCTGGGGCAGGGGCGCGTCACCGGGACCGGCACGGACGATCCCGACAAGCGCCACATTTACTCGCGCTGGGACGGCAAGGCCTGGACCACCACCTACCTCGCCAAGTCCGGGAAGAAGCTCTACAACGACGAGCAGGACTACACGGGGCTGTCGGCGGCCGACCCGGACGACCCGACCGTGATCTACATCTCCACGTCCTACGATCCGCGCGACGACACGAAGATGTCTGCCAAGCGCGAGATCTGGCGTGGCACCACCTGCGACAACGGCAAGACCTTCACCTGGACGCCGATCACGCAGAACTCGTCGCAGGACAACATTCGGCCCGTCGTGCCGAAGTGGGATTCGACGCACACGGCCGTGCTCTGGATGCAGGGCACGTACAACACCGCGCAGAACTACAACATGAAGATCGTCGGGCTGGTGATGGAGCGGTAGTGCGCTGAACGAATAGCGCGGAATAACGCACTGCCTCTGTAGCTCGATACGGATATTCGATATCCGACTGCCGTTGTGCGCTCGCTGGTTGGCAGCGGGAAGGATTCCTGTTCAAGTGCTGCTCATGAAAAACATGAGGGGCATTGGTCGGCTGTCTTTGGGGCTGTTCTTGTGCACGGTAATCGGCTGCGGCGGCGCCGAGCCTGCCAACACGGAGCTCGACGACGAGGCGCTCGGTCAGGGGGGCGAGGCACTGGAGCTCTCCTATCGGCCCGAGTTCCTGATGGTGCCGGAGGGTTACGCAGAGTCGATTCCGTACGACCTGAACGACCGCGGTCAGGTGGTTGGAGTGTGTTACGGGGACGCAGGCGTCGACGCGTTCGTCTGGTCAGCGCGCGCGGGCTTCGCCACGCTGGCGCGATTGGCGGGCGCCGAGTCGATGACTGCGTGGGCGATCAACGAACAGGGCGTGGTAGCCGGCACGGCGGAGCTGACTCCCCAGGTGAGGCGGCCCGTGATCTGGGAGCATTCCGGTGGAGTGAGGAACCTCGGCACGTACGGACGCTACGTATCCGAATCCCCCACGTCGAGTTGGTCCGTGGACTCCGGGGAAGCGCTCGCCATCAACAATCGCGGTCACGTCGTGGGCTGGACGAGCGCGCCGGAGTTTGCGCAGGTCGCCTTCCTTTGGGACGCGCACAGCGGCATGCGGCTGCTCGGAACGCTGGGTGGTGCGAGGAGCCAGGCATTGGCGGTGAATTCGCTGGGTGAGGTCGTCGGGACCGCCGACCTCCCGGATGGGTCCCACCATGCGTTCCTGTGGTCGAGAGGCCAGATGCGGGACCTCGGGGCGCTCGGCAGCAATTACAGCACCGCCCTCGCCATCAACGACTTGGGGGTCGTCGTCGGATACAATTCGACGCCGGAGGGCGACCGCGCGTTTCGTTGGACGCGCGCGCACGGCATGGTTGATATCGGTCCGGCCCAGTCCGAGGCGGGCGGCATCCCGAGCCTCGCCGCCGAGGTCAACCTCTTGGGTCAAGTGGTGGGCAGCGCGGCGCGGCCGGGATCGCCGAATCGAGCCGTCATTCGCCACCCGTGGAGCAGCGCCTGGCTGGAGTTGCCGCACGAGACCCCGTATGGAACTTTCCCGGCCGCGCTGAACAACCTGGGTGTCGTGGTTGGCACGGTCATCACCTCCGGGGACTTCGAGCCGCCAGCCCACGGCGTGATCTGGTATCCGCGGATCTCGTTCTAGGCCGGCGTCGCCTCCGCGCCGGGCTCGCTGGCGAGGAAGTAGAGCACGGCCATGCGCACGGCCACGCCGGCCTCGACCTGGCCCAAGATCACGCTGTGCGGGCCGTCGGCCACGTCGTCCGAGATCTCGACGCCGCGGTTGATGGGGCCCGGATGCATCACGATCGCTTCGGGGCTCGCGAGCGAAAGGCGCCGCGCGTTGAGGCCGAAGTAGCGCGCGTACTCGCGGGACGAGGGGAACAGCGCGGCGCCCAGGCGTTCGCGCTGGATGCGCAGCATCATCACCACGTCCGCGCCCTCGAGCGCGGGCTCGAGACGATCGAAGGTCTCGACGCCGAGGGCCTCGGTGCGGTGCGGGAGCAGCGTGCGCGGGCCGGCGAGGCGCACGCGCGCGCCGAGCAAGCGCAAGAGCTGGACGTTCGAGCGCGCGACGCGGCTGTGCTGGATGTCGCCGCAGATCGTGACCGTCAGGCCGCCGAGGTCGTTGCCCTTGTGCTGGCGGATCGTGAACACGTCGAGCAGCGCCTGGGTCGGGTGCTCGTGCATGCCGTCGCCGGCGTTGATCACGGCTGCGCGCGTGTTGCGCGCGACGTAATGGGCCGCCCCGGATACCGCGTGCCGCAGCACGATCACGCTGGCGTGCATGGCGTCGAGCGTGAGCACCGTGTCGCGCAGGCTCTCGCCCTTGCTCGTGGACGACGAGGAACCGCCGATGTTGACCACGTCGGCGCTGAGGCGCTTTCCGGCGAGCTCGAAGGAGGTGCGCGTGCGCGTCGAGGCCTCGTAAAAGACGTTGATCACCGTCTTGCCGCGCAGCGTCGGCACCTTGCGCACCGGACGCTTGCCGATTTCGTGGAAGGCTTGCGCCGTCTTCAGGATCTGCTCGGCCATCGTGCGGCTGAGGTCGCTGATCGACAGCAAGTGGCGAAGCTGCGGTTCGGTCATGGCGCGGGAGCAGGGGCAGGGGGAGGCGTGGTCGGCGTGGCGCTCGACTGGACGAGCGCGACCAGGCGCCCGTCGCGCTCGACCACGTCGACCCGATCGTTCGGCGGCACTTCCAGGCGGCGCACGCAATAATCCGCCTGGATTGGCAGCTCGCGCCCGCCGCGATCCACGAGTACGGCGAGCTCCACCTTGCGCGGGCGGCCGTAGTCCATGAGCGCGTCGAGGGCCGCGCGCGTGGTGCGCCCCGTGAACAGCACGTCGTCCACCAAGATCACGTGGCGGCCGTCGAGCGACATCGGCACCTCGCTCGGGCCGATGCGCGGGTTCGGCAGGGCGGTGGCGGCATCGTCGCGATAGAAGGTGATGTCCACGGTGCCGAGCGGCACGCGCCGCCCCTCGAGCTCCTCGAGCCAGCGCACGAGGCGGGCGGAGACCGGCGCACCGCCGCGCCGCACGCCGATCAGGACCAGCCGCTCGCTGCCGCGCGTCCGCTCCGAGATCTCTCCCGCCATTCGGCGCAGGCCGCGGTCCACGCTATCGGCGTCGAGGAGCAGCTGCATTTTCGGCCCGCGCTATAGCACGCCGCGCCACAGCTCACTAGAGCCGGTCCGCCCTAGTTCAGCCAGCGACCGTTCGGGCCGCGTCCGTCGCCATTGCCCGTGCCGTCAGCGTCGTCGTCTTCCGCGCCCTTGCGACCGCCCGGCAGGACTTGCAGGCCGGAGCGGCGGATGCGTTTCCGGCGGATCTCGGCCTCGCGCAAGGCCTCCGCGTCGAGGCGCGCCAGGCGAAACTTGAGGATCGCGCGGCGGAGCGGGGAAGGCGTGCCGCCCCCGAGCAGGTAGCCCGCGAGCATGCCGCCGAAGGGAGCGACCAGGCCCGACGGCGACTGCGCGGCCGCGAGCAGATACATCACGCTCACTCCGACCACGAACAGGATCAACCCGCGCGAGCTGACCGGCAGCACGAAGAACAGCCGCACCGTCTGCCCGCGGAAGCTCAGCGCCCAGGCGATCGCGACGGCCTCGATCACCGGAGTCCCACCGAACCAATACTCACCGACGAGCCGCGCGCTGAGCGAAGTCGGGAGCGCGATCTCGACCAGCATCTGCAGGCCATAGGCGATCAGGCTCGACCAGAACAGGAACCACGCGAAGCGCTTGCTACCCCAGGTCTCCTCGAGGTTCGGCGCGAGGAAGTACAGCCCGATCAGCGTCCCGAGCACGTGGCCGATGGTGCCGGACGGCATGTGCATCCACGGCGCCGTCAGAATCCGCCACAGCTCGCCGTTCAGGAGCCGCTCGGTGTTGCCGCAGAACAGCAAGAACACCGTCTCCGGCGCGCCGGCCCAGTTGATGCCGATCGCAAAGGTGAGCCAGATCGCCAGCACGGCGATCATCACGATCTTGAGCACGCGTCCGGGGCGGGGGAAGTTGCCCATCTGCCAGGTGTCCGCTTGGCTCACCCGGCGATTGTTTCCTGCTTCGGGCGCTCGGGCAACCCGAGCCCCGAATCACTCGGCGCTGCAGTCCGCGCTGCTGGACAGACCGGGCTCGACCTCGGCGGTGCACGCCGCGGACAGCATCTCTCCCCCGCGCACCGCGCTGAGCGAGACCTCCCGCGTGCCGGGCGGGACGCTGCTGAAGCGGACCGTGCCCTGGCAGGGGTCCGGCACCTCGAGCGTCTGGCCGCTGTCGAGGCTCACCAACAGATCGAGCAGGCCATCCTCGCAGGTTGCACCGAGCGCGCCGAGCGCCTCTTCGATCGAGAGCTCGATGCCCCCTTGCGACGCCAGCGGATCGCAAGCCGCCGAGACGGTCGCCCCGGCGATCGCGCGCGCATGACAGACGGCACCGAAGGCAGGGGCCTCTTCGCCGGCACGGTAGGCGAGCAGCTCGAGATCGAACACCTCGTCGGGCATCGCCCCCGCCGTGAGGGGCTCGTCGCAGACGGCCTCGCCCGCGCCGAAGGGCTCGCCGTCTCGGAAGACGCGAAACCGCTCGACCTGGTTCTCGCCCGGATCGCACCACGGCGAGCCGAGCGTGACGGTCACCTCCGTCTTGCCCGCGTCCGGCGGGTCGGTTTCGAGCACGCAGTTGCGGACGTGGCGCAGCGCCTGGTACTCGACCACCACCTCGCTGCAGGTGTACTTCCAGCCCGGCGCGCGGCCGCTGCGCAGGGCGCACACGTCTTCGTCGGCGTCCTCGAGCTCGAGCTCCGGATCGTCGTAGCCGCAGATCGTTGCCTGGTAGGTTCCGCCGAGCTCCACGTTGCCGAACGCGATCCCCTGGACGCAATCCACGAGCCGCCCGGAGCTGAGGTCGACCAGAGGCGTGTCGACCGCGGGAACGCCGGGGACGGGTGGCGGGTGTGCCGTGTGCTTCAGGTTCACTCCCCACCGCCGCAGCGCGCCGGTCGCGGCGACGCATTGCGCACCGTCCAGGAAGTCAGCCGCCGACACGACGATCGCGGTCGCCTGCGGCTCTTCCGCGGCGGTGCTGGAGTCGCTCCCGCAGCCGAGCAACAGCCCGGGGATCAGCAGCGCCGTGAGCGCGGAAATCGAAGAACGCAGCGAAAGGGCCGGCACGAGGTGGCTGGCTCTAACCCATTGCTCCGGCTCCGCCAAGTCACTCGATCGGCGCGCCGCCGCTGCCGCCGGCCGAAGCACCCGCTTCGCCCGGGGTTTCGCCCGGTGCTCCGCTCCCGCCCGAGCTTGCGCCAGAGCTGCCGCCGGCCCCCGGCTCTTCGGGCTCTTCGGGCTCTTCGGGCTCTCCGGGCTCTTCGGGAGGATCGGTGCTCGGGCTGAGGAAGCGGCACTCCGCCGAGAGGTGCGGCTCAGAGACGATTTCACACGCCGTCGTCGCGTAAGTCGGCTCGCTCGTGACCGCGTCCGAGCACTCTTCGAGCGACAGGTCGACGCCTTCCGCAGCGCAGGCGCCGGCTCGCTGCAGGGTCGCCTCGCACTCGGCGACCAGCTCGGTTCCCGGATCGGGCACCGGCAAACCGTGCAGGCACTGATCGTGATAAAAACGCCGGCACTCGGCGGCGTCGTCGATCGTCCCGCAGGCGGCCGCGGCATCGCAGCGCGCGAGCTCGATCCGGCGGCAGGGATCGACGCCGACCGCGTCGGTTCCGCAACCAACGACCTGGAGCATGCCCAGAACGAGCGCTCCGGCGAGCGTGCGCGCGACCGAAGTCTGCCGAGGCATGGGCGGTCCGTACCATGCACGCCTCTGCACACCCAAGTTTCCGTTGCGCCGCCACGGAGCTGCGGCTTCACTGAGCGTCGTGTCTCAGGCCCTGGTGCTCTGCGCAGGTTTCGGGACGCGGCTCCGCCCGCTGACCGACGAGCTGCCGAAGCCGCTGCTCCCGTTCGGGGACCGGTCGCTACTCGAGCACGCGGTCTCGGCGTTGCGCGCCGCCGGCTTCCAGCGGCTGTTTGCGAACACGCACCACCTTCACGGCATATTCGTAAGTGAAATCGAGCGAATGCAGCTCGAAATCGAAGTAGTGCACGAGCTTCGGATCCGCGGTACGGCCGGCGGCATTTCCGGCGTGCGCCCGCGGCTCGGCCCGGGCCCCTTGGTCGTGCTGAACGGCGATGGCGTCTTCGCGCAAATCCCGAGTGACTTCGCGGAGCGCGCCGCGAATGATCAGCTGTTGCTCGCGGTGCTTCCGCGGCCGGCGGGCGAGGGCACGGTCGGGATCGGTGAAGCCGGACGGGTGGTGCGGCTGCGCGGGGAGCGCTTCGGAGCGGAGCTCTCCGGCGGCGACTACATCGGCTTGTGCGCGCTCGGCGAGCGCGGGTTGCGCGGCCTGCCGGACTCGGGCTGCCTGGTGCAGGACTTTGCGCTGCCACTCCTGCGGCGCGGCGAGCTCGTGCGCACCGAGCCGTTCCCGTTTCGGGTCTGGCTGCCGGGGGATGATCTGTCCGGCTACCTGAACGCGAATCTGGCTTGGCTCTCCGAGCGCCATTCGGGAGAGTCGAGCGTCGGCGCGGGAGCTCGGATCGGCGCGGGCGTGGAGCTCGCGGGCTCGATCGTCGGGGCCGGCGCCGAGCTCACGGGCAGCGGCCGGGTCGAACACAGCCTGGTTTTCCCGGGGGCGCGCGCGGCTGCGCCGCTCTCGCGGGCGCTCGTGACCCGCGCCGGACGGATCGTGATCGTGCCGGCCGCGAGCGAGGCCTCGTGAGCTACTTCGAGCGGCGCCTCGAGCTGCCGAACGACCCATTGGGCGTGGTCCGCGCGCTCGCCGCGCGGCCGGGCGCGTTCCTGACTTTCAGCGACGGTGGTCGCGTGGCCTACGCGGGCTCCGACCCCGACCTCGAGTCGAGGGAGCTCGATCCGGAGCCCGGGCTCGGGCGCTTTCGTGGCGTCGGGCTCGGCGCGACGCCGCGCTGGGTCGGGCTCGTGCCCTACGAAGCCTGCCGCGCGCTCGAGCGCGGAACCGCAGCCGATCCGCGGCCTGCGCCGCTCGTGAGCGAGCCGCTGTGGTTGCGCTACGGGGCGGTAGCGCGGATCGATCGGGAGGGCGTGACCGTGGTCGGCGACGCTGCGCGAGCCGTCCGCGAGCTGGCTGCTCGTCTGCGCCGGCCGGCCGAGCCGCGCCCGGCCGGGCTGTCGTTGCGCTCGCCGCTCGAGCCGGGCGAGCTCCACGCGGCGCGCATCGCGCGGGCGCTCACCGAGATCGCCCGCGGCAACGTCTACGAGGTGAACCTCGCGCGCCGGCTCGAGCTCAGCGTCGAGGGAGCGCCCTGGGATCTGCTCGCGACCTTGACGGCCTCCGAGCTGCCTCCCCACGCTTTCGCGCTCCGGTGGGACGGCCTGGACGTGTGCGCGATCTCACCGGAGCTGTGCTTGCGGCTCGAGGCGAGCGGGCGGCTCGTCACGAGCCCGATCAAGGGCACGCGCCCGCGCCACCCCGATCCCCTCGAAGATGGGCGGCTGGCTCGCGACTTGGACGCCGATCCTAAAGAGCGAGCCGAGCTGACCATGATCCTCGACGTCGAGCGCAATGACCTCGGCCGCGTGGCGCGCGTGGGCAGCGTGCGCGTCGCCGAGCCTCCGCACGTCGTGAGCTGGCCGAGCGTGCACCACCGGCTCGCGACCCTCGAGGCCGAGCTCACCGAGGGCGTCAGCCGCGCCGCGCTGCTCGCCGCGTTTCTTCCGAGCGGGAGCGTCACGGGCGCGCCGAAGCGACGAGCCATGCAGCTCATCCGCGAGCTCGAGCCGCACCGCCGGGGGTTGTACACGGGCGTGTTCGGCTGCATCGGCCACGACGGAGGGCTCGAGCTCGGCATGGCCATCCGCACCCTGGTCAGCTGCGGCGGGGTGGGGCACTACTTCACGGGCGGGGGCATCGTCGCCGACAGCATCCCCGAGCGGGAAGTGGAGGAGACCCTCTGGAAGGCGGAAAGCGTGCTGCGGGTGGCCGCGCACGGAGGGGCGAGCGCGACGCGCGGCCGTTGACGCCCGAGGACAACCGAAAACTTTCCGGATCCTGCCGCGCTTGGCAGTCTTCCAGAGCCGAAACTTGGAACCGGTCAACGTCCGCAACCTCGAACAGATCCAGGAACAGGACGCTCACGGCGCATCGCGCCTCGGAGCCCTGATCCTGGGCTCGCTCGCGACCGCAGCGATCGTCACGGCGTTCGTGGTCGTGACCCGCAAGGGTGGGCCGCCCGCCGTATCGAGCGCCGATCCACTGGCCGCCCTCGTCGCCAGCGCGCAGAACGAGCCGCCGGCCGAGCGGCTCGAAGGGCAGGACGTGCGTTTTCCGGGCGTGCTCAGCGACTCCGAGAACCCGCCCACGGCGTTTGCCGCGGTGAAAGACGAGCGCGGACGGCTGGTGGTGCAGGCCGCGCCCTCGGCCTCGGTGACTCCGCCGCCCGCGACCGATCGCCTGCCGGTCGTGCCGCTTCCGGTGGGCACCCTGCTCGGCGCGACGCCCGTCACCACCACTCCCAAGGATCCGCTGACCGCGATGGCGGCGGACGCCTCGAAGGTGCCGGACGACGCCGAGCTCGCGCCGGCGGGCAGCGACGGCGGGTTCCAGCTTCAAGTCGCAAGCTTCAAGGATCAGACCGAAGCCGACCAGCTCGTCGAGGATCTGCGACGACGCGGACACCGCGCGTTTCGCCAGGCAGCGTACGTGCCGGCGCGCGGCCTCTGGCACCGAGTTCGAATCGGTCCGTTCAAGAATCGTTTCGAAGCCAATGGTTACAAAGCCGAGTTCGAACGGAACGAACGCATGACACCCTTCGTCGTGGATCCGGAGAAGGTGAAACACGCCGAAGAAGTGCGCGCGGCGCGCATGGCCGCCGAGGACAAGCGGCGCAAGAAGGCCGGCACGGCCTCGATCGAACCTGCGGAGTGAGTATCGGTATCCGGTAGCGCATATCGGGTATCGGGTATCGGATATACGATATCCGGGGATGAAGTGCGGCGGGGGCGCACCTTCGTGTGGCGTCGCGAACAACCAACGCTGGCCGTACACGGGAGAGAGGGCTAGATTGGAACTTTGCACGACTGTGCGAAGCGCCTTCCCTTGCTTCGCGTTCGACCCGCGATGGATACCGAAGAGACGACCGAGCTCAGGCTGATCCGACACTGGCGTTCCGGTGATCGGCACTCCGGGGATCGTCTGCTCCGGCGTTACCTGCCCGTGCTCCAGAGTTACTTTTCGCGGCGAGTGAACACCAACGTCGACGATCTCATCCAGCGCACGCTCCTCGCTTGCGTCCAGGCGGTGGATCGCTACGAGGGGCGGTCGAGCTTCAAGACCTACCTGTTGGGCATCGCTCATCACCAGTTCTTGATGAGCTTGCGGCGCGAGCCGCGAGCGGGCGGCGACGTCACCGCCTCCGGCATCCCGACCGGCGACGACTCACCGAGTCAGCTCGCTGCCTTCCGCCAGGAGCACTTCATCCTGGTCAAGGCCTTGATCCGGCTGAGCCCTGAGTACCTGAACGTGCTCAAGCTCTTTTACTGGAGCCAGTTCTCCGTCGACCAGATCGCCGAGACGCTGTCGATCGCACCCGGCACGGTGAAGAGCCGGCTTTCACGCGGTCGCGCCGAGCTCAAGACGATTGTCTCCGATATGAACCTGAAGCCGAGCGATCGCGAAGACGCGCTGCGAGAGCTGGCTGCCTGGGTGAGCTCGCGCGACGACTGAGCGAGAGCGCCAAATTCAGCGTCGAGTCGCGGCGGGAGCCCGAGCCTTCACGGGCGCGCCGGAGCTGCTCTCGAGCGGCTTCAGGTCTTCGAGGCGCACGACCGGGGGGGCGGACTCGCTCGGCTCGGGCGCGGGCAGGAGCGACGCGGGCGGCGCGGCCTTGGGTCGCGTTGGCGTGGCAGTGGTTGCCGCGGGCGGAGTGCGCTCTTCTGGCGTCGCGCCGAACCAGGAGTCGACGCGCGCCGCGGCACGGTCGTAGCCCTCGATCAGAGCCTTCCGCGCTCGCGGCAGCGAGCGTTCGTCGCGCAGCGCCTTGGTAACGCCGAACGTGAGCGCGAACACCACGATCGCCATCAGCACCAGGCCGCCGGCGCGCGTGAACCTCGCTCTCACGGACTCTCGGTAGCTCACGGCGGCGGGCGTCTTCTCGGCGGGCGTCTTCTCGGCGGGGAGCGTGGAAAAGTCGGAGGGGACCTTGGGCGCGCGCGGCGGCCGCGCCGGCACGCTCTCGACGACCTCGAAGGGCCGCCTCGGCTCGGGTTCGCGACGCTGCGCGTTCGCCACCTCGGCGGCGTCGAGGACGCGGGTCGGGCTCCCGGGAGTCGGCTCCAGGGGCTCTGGAAAAACTTCCTGCGCTTTCAAGAGAGCCCTCACCCGATCGGGTGCCATGCGCGTCGTCGGATCGTCCGGTTCGGGCGTCGGCACCGGAGCGCGCGGACGCTTGGGCGGTCTGGCAACGATGTCGGTTCGTATCGCATGACGTTCACCCCACTCGTCTGGCTGCTCTGACTCGGATCTTGCGAGAACGTTGTTCGCTATTGCGCGTTTGGTTGGAGTACGTGACACGAAACACCAGGTTCTCGACGCCTGCCGATTGCAGCGACGACTTGCGATCAATGAGTGTGCGCGATCGCGGCTCCGGTTCCCGGAAATTCGATCGAAACACGCACTCGAAGTCGAGCGCCTTGTGCGCCCCGAGCGCAGCTCGGGCGCGCTTGTAGGACGCTGTCTCAGCCCTTGTTTCCGTGCTGCTTGCGCTGAAGTTGCTGACGAGCTGCTTGCACGATCGCACCGCTGACGTTCTTGCTCTTGGTCAGATTGCGTACGTCGTTGTCCCGCAAGTGGGGGAGCAGCCGCGCGGCGAACGTCAGCGGAGTGCGCGGGTTCGATACCAGGTTGAGCTTCACCTGGTAGTGGCGCACGAACTCACGATTTTGCGCGATGATGCGCAGCACGTCTTCCGACACGGCGCGGCTGGCGCTGATCTGAATCGCCTCGCCGTCGCGCATGTTCGGGCTCTTCACGGCGGCCTGAGCCACGAGGCGGTTCGCGTCGCGCACGAGCAAAAGCCGCTCGACGGCGTTGCCCAGTATCGCTCGCCGGATCTTCTGGGTGATCGTCATCTGACCGATCAACACGTGCAGGGGCACGAACTTCTGGCGTATCTTCTCTTCGCCCTCTTCGTCGACCTCGAACGCGTCCTCGTCGTCGGCGAGCGGATCCACCTCGGCGGCGACGCGCTCGGCCTCGCTGAACAGCACGTCGTCGTACGAGGGCTCGTCGGTGGGCTCGGAGATGAGCTCGTTCTTGATCGCGAGGGCCGCCTCTTTGTAGGCAGGGATCGACAGCTCGAGGTCGTGGCGAACTGCCAGCTCGACCAAACGGTCCGCGGTCGACATGCGGACCCGCTTGTTCATGTAGAGCTTCTCGATCACCTCGGGGTTCGCGAGCATCAGCTGCTCGTTGGTGGCGATGAGCTCGCCGCTCTTCTCGTCGGCGCTCTGCGCTAGAAACTGCAGCGTGAGCCCGTCGATGCGCGGCATGCGCAGCAGCCGCTCGAGCACCTCGTGCTGGTTCAGGTAGGCGCGCCCGAGAGCGTCGATCACCGAGCCTGGCAGATCGGCCGTGAGCGCGCCCTCGAGGATCGGCCTCGGCAGCGCCTTCAGGCTGGTCTCGGCCGTCGTCGAAAGCTCCGGATCGGCGTCGCGCGACAACAGCGACACGACCTGGACGATCTCGTGGGGCTTGAGGCCGGGCACCACGCCGCGCGCCGCCAGCATGCGCA
Organism: Polyangiaceae bacterium; assembly: GCA_025937835.1. Taxonomy (GTDB): domain Bacteria; phylum Myxococcota_A; class Polyangia; order Polyangiales; family Polyangiaceae; genus PMG-095. The sequence goes on along the minus strand of JAICQO010000001.1, from coordinate 82,854 downwards.
GTGGGCGAGGTGCGCCCGCTGCCAGGGCCTTCTGCGCCGGGACGGGCAGGCTCGTGAGATCGACGTCGCTCGGCTGCACGCAAGAGGATATAGCGAACTCTGGCTCGAGCGGCAGGATGACGCGCTAAAATCGCGACCGGATGCCCTCGACGGAAGCTTCACGGCCGAAGGGAGCGACACGCTGCCCTCGCTGCGGCCAAGCCTTTGCGGCCGACGGGCGTTTCTGCCCGTTCGATGCGGCGCCCTTGCTCCGGGCGGAAGACTGGGCCGCGAGCGACGATCCGCTGCTCGGAGCCGTGCTCGATCGCCGCTATGAGGTCGAGGCGCTGATCGGCCAGGGTGGGGTGGGCAGAGTGTACCGGGCGCGTCATCGAGAGCTCGGCCGCTGGTTCGCGATCAAGGTCCTGCGGCGCGAGCTCAGCGATGACCCCGAGATTCGCCAGCGCTTCCTGCGTGAGGCCGAGACGGCGTCGAGCGTCGTACACCCCGGCATCGTCCAGATCATCGATTGGGGATACCTCCCGGACGGGCGCCCTTTCTTCGTCATGGAGTTGCTGGAGGGCTCGTCGCTCCGGAACGTGCTCGAGCGTCGCGGCCGGCTTCCTCCCGCGCGTGCCATCGATATCGCGCGCCGCATCGCGGAGGCGCTCGCGGCAGCGCACCGAGCGGGCATCGTGCACCGCGACCTCAAACCGGACAACGTCCAGCTCGCGCCGGACGGCGGCGTCAAGCTCCTGGACTTCGGTCTGGCGATCGCCGTCGACTCGCTGGCGCAGCAGGGGCGATCGAGCGTTGCGTTCGGAACACCGCACTACATGAGCCCGGAGCAAGCTGCGGGCGACCCGGTCGATGGCCGCGCGGATGTGTACGCGCTCGGGGTCGTGCTTTACGAGATGCTCACGGGTCGGGTGCCGTTCGACGCGCCGACGCAGGCTGGAGTGCTCGGGCAACAGCGGGCGGCCGAGCCCCTTCCGCCGAGCCGTGCGCCGGGCGTCACCACGCCGCTCGGGGAGCTCGAGGTGGTGGTGTTGCGCTGCCTAGCCAAGCACCCCGACGAGCGATTTCGCTCGCTTGGCGAGCTGGTCTCCGCGCTCGAAGCGGCGCGATTGGGCCTGGCCGACGAGCCGAGCGGCGAGGAGAGCACCTCGGATTGACCTCATGCCGCCGCCGCTCGCCGCTTCGAGCGGCACGGCGACGAGCTCGTCGATCCGAGGTCACGATGGCGGGTGTGCGGCGCTGCGAGGCGTGCGAAAATCAGGCCCCGCGCTTGACACGAGCCGCTCCTCCCTGGACCCTTCAGGGGTCTCGGGTGAAGTGCTAGGGCAAACCACATATATGATCCGGCGGTGATACCAAGGTGGCGAAAAAACAGCTCTTGCTGGTAGATGCTGACCCGCGCAGCGTGCGCGTGCTCGAGGTCAGTCTCAAGAACGGGGGGTACAGCGTGACGACGGCGGGCGATGGGCAAGATGCCCTCGCCAAGATCGAGCTCTCTGCCCCCGATTTGATCCTGACCGACACGCGCTTGCCGCGGCTCGACGGCTACGAGCTCGTGCGACGGGTCAAGGCTCACCCCGAGTACGCGGCGATTCCCGTGGTGTTCCTCACGAGCCAGCGCTCGATCGAGGACAAGATCCGCGGCCTAGAGCTGGGCGTCGAGGACTACCTCACCAAACCGATCTTCGTGCGTGAGCTGCTGGCGCGCGTGAACTTGCTGCTCGCGCGCCGCACGCACGACAAGCTCGCCACGCAGACGCCCGGTTCGCGCCGCACCCGCCTCAGCGGCTCGCTCCGCGACATGGGTGTGGTCGATCTACTCCAGACCTTCGAGCTCAGCCGCAAGAGCGGCGTGCTCAAGATCGTGTCCGCGCGCCGCGAGGGTCGCGTGTACTTCCGCGACGGCAAGGTCGTCGACGCGGAGCTCGGCAAGCTGCGCGGCGAAGAGGCGGTGTACCGCGCGCTCACGCTCGCCGAGGGCACGTTCGAGGTGGAGTTCCGCCCGGTCTCGAACGAAGATTTGATCCCGACCACGACGCAGGGCCTGCTGATGGAAGGCATGCGTCGCGTCGACGAGTGGGGCCGCCTGCTCGAACAGCTGCCGCCGCTCGACAGCGTCTACGAGGTCGATCGCCCCGCCATCACCAAGCGCCTGTCGTCCATTCCCGAGGATCTCGACGAGATCCTGCGGCTGGTCGACGGGCAGCGCACGCTGAACGAGGTCATCGACGAGTCACCTTACGAGGATTTGTCGACTCTGTTCACGATCAGCAAGCTCTACTTCGAAGGCTTGCTGCTGCGGGTCTCGGAGCCCGAGCCCTCGGGTGAGGCCGTGGTCCCGAGCGTGGAATACGATCTCGGCGAGCTGATCGCCACGGAGCAAGAGGTGCCGGCCGAGCTCACTCCGCCGCCGCACCGCCCGTCGCAGCAACCGTCGTGGCGCCCGAACGTGCCGTTGATCGAGCCGCTCACTCTACCGGGTGAGACGTTCTCGCCGCGCTCGCGCACCTGGCCCGGTCTCTCGATCAGCGAGGGCGAGGCCATGTCGCTCAGCCCTTCCACCTCCGGGCCTGCGGCGCGGTCGCGCGTCGTCATGCCGAGCGTGCGCGAAACCGAAGAGGCGAACCCGACGCTGGCCCCCGCCGGCCGCTCGGCGCGCGCCGACGTCCCGCTGCACACGACGATGCCCGCGGGCACGACGAACGGCGTGCGCGAAGCCGCCGCGCGCGCGCCGGCAGAGGCTCCGCGCTCCGCCAGTGAAGCCAAGGTGATCCCGTTCCGTTCCGCCGCGCGCGACGAAGCCACCGAGGCCGCGCCCAGCCACGCGCCCGACGGCCCGCAAGCGCCGCTCGAGTCTGCCAAAGAAGCGCAGCTGCGCGAGCCCGAGATCACGCGCGAAGAGCCGAGGGAAGAGCGCACCACGAGCGTGACCCCGCATCCGGTGATCCCGGTGGGCCGCTTCGGAGAGAGCACGATTCACGGTCTGCCGCAGCCTCCGCCGCTACCGGCTGCACCCCAGGTGGCACCGCCGCTGCCGCAGCAGCCAGCCGCCAGCGCGGGTCCTTCCTCGATACCGCTCGAGCCCTTCCGGCTCCTCCCGCCCGAGGCGCCGTCGCCACCGTCCTCCGCACCGCGCTCGCTGCCGAATCTGACGATGCCGCTCGGTTCGCCCGACTCGGCGAACCCGCAGCCGCCGCCGTCGTCCGGCGCTGCCAGCCCGCCGGCGGTTCCGAGCGCGCAACCAGCGCCCGCATCCGAGCCGGCGGCCCCCGCTGCCGCTGCGAGCGCGCCGGCTCCGAACCCGAGCGACGACGACCTCGGGGACGGGTTCTTCACCAACGCCCGCCGCGACGGGCTCGAGCCCGAGCACGTGCGTTCCTCCTACGGGGACGACGACGGCTCCCTCCACGACGATTTCAGCGAAGTGGATGTGCTGAAGCGCCGCCGCCCTCTGACGCCCGAGCAGGAGCTGCGTCGAGCGCGCTTCGTGCGGGTGGTCGCCGGCGTGATCGGCTTCGGTGTAGCCGTGTTCCTGGTCGCGCTCGTCGTCAGCAGCGTCGGCAGCGACGAGCCCGAGGCCACGACGGCACCGGAGCCCGCGGCGGAGCGCGTCGAAGCCGCGGCTCAGCCGCCGGACGTCCCGGCGCCGGAGCCGGTGGCCGCGCCGCCCGAGGTTCCCCCGCCTACGCCCGTGGACTCCGTCGCCGGCGCGAACGGCGAAGCCAAGGCCGCGCCCGACGCCGAGCCCGCGCGCAAGCCCAGCGCCGCCGCGCCCGCGGCGCCACGCATCCCCCGCGCACCCGCGGCCGGCGCGCCGGTGCCGCGCGTCACCCCCGTGCCGCGCGTCACCCCCGTGCCCAAGGCTCCACCGGCGGAGCCCGCTCCGCCGGCCGCGGCACCTCCGCCAGCGGGCGCCAAGCCGCCCACGGCGGCGTTTCCTACCGAGTGATTGCCGATCGGCGTTCGCGCGGCCGACTCACCGGACCGGGGTGATGCGGCCGTGGCGTTCGCCGAACACGAAGCGCTCGATGAGCTCGGCGATCCGATCGGGGCGTTCGACCGGAACCAGGTGACCGGCGTCGACGAGCTCCAGACCTGCGCCGCGGATCTGCCGCGCCAGGCGATGCCCGAGCTGAGCCGGGTACACGGCGTCGGCGCTGCCCCAGATCACGAGCGTACTGGTCTGGATCCGGCCCGTGCAGGCGATGATCGGGCGCGTGTCCTGGGTGGCGCGTAGCGCGGCCAGCGCGGCGCCCCGCGCTGCGGGCGCGTTGAAGGCCTCGTAGAGCGCGTCGATCTCGGAGTTTTCGACGCGCGCTCCCGGCGATAGCAGGCGTCCCCGAAAATAAGCCCGGAACAGCGTCCGGCTCACGAGCTGCTTGAACACCAGGCTGCCGAGCAACGGCGCGCGCGAAAGGCGTATCTCGGCGCGGGAGCCGTCGGTGTACGCGTGCGCTCCGATCAAGATGAGGTGGGAGACCAGCTCCGGGTGGCGCGCTGCGACGGTCATCGCGACCGCCGCGCCGAGCCCGTGGCCGACCAGCGCGGCGCGTCCGATCTCGAGCCCCGCATACAGATCGGTGAGCGCCTCGGTGAACGCGTCGATGTCGTACGCAAAGCGGCTGGTCGGAGGGATCTCGCTCTGACCAAAGCCGGGCAGGTCGGGGGCGATCACCCGGCACGAGCCCTTGAGCTTTTCGCGCACGCCGTCCCAGGTTCGGTGGTCGGCGAACAGGCCGTGCAGGAGCACCACCCGCGGACCGTCGCCTTCTTCGACCACGCGCAGCCGCACACCCCTGGCGGTGACGTCGCGGTGCACGATGCCCGGCATGGGCGGGCAGCGTAGTCACTAAAGCCCGCGCCTGGGGAGTGCGATCTGCGGTATCGGCGGCGCGAGCGCCCCAAAAGGTCGCGTCCGGGGCCGCGGAGCCCGCGCCAAGCGCCAGCGCGTGAAAATCGTCAAGCCTGTGACGTACCGGACAGCCGGGGCACGCTCGCGAGCGCGCCAAATCCGCGTTCGCCGCGCGCGGAGCGAGGCCCGGAATTTCCGCTGTGCGCGCAGGTGGGCTGGATGGGTTATCAGCTCCATGGACGATACGTAAGATGTGACAGTCAATGTCCTGGTTGACGCACGCCGCAGGCTCCATGGAGCCCCCCAGGGATTTCCGCAAATTTTTGGAGAGAATCGCTTGGGACGATCCATTGAGTGGAATATATTGGCGCGCATGAGGACGGTGACCACGCTGCTTTCCGCAGCGCCCGGCGCACCGGCCGCTCCCCTCGTGATCGATTCCGCACTCCTCAGCCAGCTCGAGCGATCCCACCCGGACGGCCTGACGTCCGCGGAGATCCTGGATCTGTTCGCGAGGCACGGGGTGCCCTTCAGCGAGGCCACGCTGCGGAAGTACGTGCAGCTCGGCCTCTTGCCGCGCAGCGTGCGCATCGGCCGCAAGGGCAAGCACCGCGGCTCACAAGGCATGTACCCGGTCGGCGTGGTGCGCCAGATCCTGCGCATCAAGCAGATGATGGCCGAGAGTTACACCATCGAGCAGATCCAGAAAGAGTTTCTGTTCATGAGGAGCGACATCGAGCAGCTCGAGAAGCTGCTCGACGGCATCTTCAAGACCCTCGGCGGCGTGCTCAAAGAGCGGCGCTCCGAGAGCCTGGCTCCGGTCGTGGCGCGAGACGTCGTGGACGCGCGCTCGCTCAGCAAAGATCTTTTGGCCCGCCTGTCGGCCATCGAAACCAAACTCACCAGCAGAACGAGAATGACCACGATCGCGGCGTCCTGAGACACGGGCGCCCAGCGGCGCGGTGCGGTTTTTGCCGACGAAAGGCTTCGTCGGCGCCCAGCAAAAGCCAAGGCACCTGCGCCCCCTTTCCAAAGCGAGCGGTACCAACGCGTCGGGGCCGGCACCCGGCGCGCAACGGGCATCGTGCGCGCATCGGCAGAACGCACACGGAGAACTGCGCATGAACTCGAACGATTCTCACGGTCAGAACCCGCCGTCCCAGGACCAGGTGCAGGAGCTCGAGCTCGAGCTCGCGCTGGACGGCGCCACCGCGCTCGCCAGCGACGCCGAACACATCACGCGCGAGCAGCGCCGTTCGCGCCGCAAGCGCGAGGTGCGCGCGCGGACGATCAGCGTCAAGCGCATGACCAAGCGCGAGCTCGAGATCGGCCGCTTGCTCTATCCCGAGACCGACTACTGGAAGCCGCGCACGCGCGCCGAGTGCGCCGACGGCCCGCGCCCGTGCCCGTTCGTCTCCTGCCGGCACCACCTGTTCATCGACGTCTCGCCGCGCACCGGCGCGATCAAGCTGAATTTCCCCGATCTCGAGGTGTGGGACCTCGGCGAGTCGTGCGCGCTCGACGTGGCCGATCGCGGCGGCACCACGCTCGAAGACGTGGGCGCGATCATGAACCTGACGCGCGAACGCATCCGTCAGGTCGAGGTCAAGGCGCTCGCCAAGCTCGAGGCGCTGCGTGACATGATGGCGCTCCGCGACTACGTGGACGAGGGTCCGGTCGGCAAGCGCCGCCTGCCGCGCCTCTCGGGCACCGATCTGTCTGCGTCGAAGAACAAGGACGAGAAGGACATCGAGCTCGAGCCGCTGGACGACGACGACGACGGGGACGTGGCGCTCTACGACGCGTGAGACGGGCCGCGCGCTCTCGCGCTTCAGCCGCGCAGGGCCCCGAGCGCGCGTAGGAAGTTACCCCCGAGGATCTTCTGAATTCGCTCGGGGGAGAAGCCGCGTTGGAGCATGATTTCGACGAGCCGCGGCAGCTCGAGCACGCTCCGGAGATCGACGGGGGGGACGATCGCGCCGTCGAAATCGCTGCCGAGCGCGGCGTAGTCCTCGCCGGCCACGCGCACGACGTGCGCGATGTGATCCACGACGCGTTCGGCCTTTCCCCCGAACAGCGAGCCGCCCAGGAACGCGTTGTGAAATAGGATCCCGATCACGCCGCCGCTGGCCGCAACGGCGCGGATCTGGGCGTTGTCGAGGTTCCGCCAGTGGCGGTGCACGCCGGACACGCCGGTGTGAGTGACGATCAGCGGCAACGACGGATCGTGGGCTTCCACGGCCTCCCAGAACCCGATGGGTCCGATGTGAGCGAGGTCCACGAAAATCCGCGCGGCGTCCAGGCGCTCCACGAGCTCGCGTCCGAACGCGCCGATGCCGCGATCGGGTCCGAGCCGCAGCGGGGAGCTCGTGTACCCGATCCGAGAGCTCGACAGATGCACGAGCGTGACCCGGAGCACGACGCCCTCGGGCAGCCGCTCGATCGCGTCGGGCGCGACGTCGAGCGCGTTTCCGCCTTGAATCCCGAGAAAGGCCGCGTGGCGGCCGCTCGCGCGCGCGGCGCGGTAGTCCGACAACGTGCGGCACAGCGCGTAGTCCTCGGGCATCCGCGCGAACAGCCCCGCCATGCGCGTGAGGTTGTCGAGCAGCGCGCGCAGCCGGTCCTCGGGGTCGCGCAGCGGGTTCGTGGTGATGACCCAGGTCGCGCCAGCGAGCGCGGCTTCGCGGGCACGCGGTAGGTCCGCGTGCCCCAGAAACCAGCCGCCGAGAGGCGGGCGCGCGTGGCGGACGAGCGGGTCGTAGCCGAACACGCGCTGCCAGATGAACGTATCGAGATGGAGGTCGATCACCTCCGAGGCGAGGTAGAGCTCGACCGCCTCGCGCGAGATCCCGAGCTCGCGCGCCCAGTCTCCGGCCTCGCGCGGAACTATCACAGCCCCTTGGGCACGCTCTCGACGTCCACCGCCCCGAGCGCGTAGCGGATCAGCGCGCTGCGGTTGGCCTTGGTGAGCCCGCGAGCCTTCAGCTGATCGACCATGCCGTCGAGCCGCTTCAGATCCTCGGTGTACATCGAGATGCAGATCACCTTGTAATGCAGGGGTTTCTCGCTGCTGGCCGGCTCTACGGCGGCAGCCGGTTCGGGCTCGCGCCGTGCGTAAAACGCCTGGCTGAGCACGCCCTCGACCTCGTCGCGGTCGAGGACGCGCACCGCTGCTTCTCGCAGCTCTCTTCGGTCGCTCATGCTACTTCTCCCATCGAGCGGTCGGGGTTGAATTGAGACTTGGGTTCACCGAGCAGCCGCTCGACGACCTTCGAGTAATCCTCCGCCGCGGTCGAGCTCGGTGCGTACTCGAACAGGGTCTTGCCCTGCGACGGCGCCTCCTTGACGCGGCTCGTGAAGCGGATCGGATCGAGGCACACATCGCCGAAGTGCTCCCGCAGCGCGTCGAGCGCGTCGTGGCAGACGCGCGCGCGGCTATCGAAGAACGTCGGCAGCACGCCCCAGAAGCCGATCCGGTGCGAGAGCAGGCGGTTCACCTGCTTCACGGTCCGGACCACCTGCCGCACGCCGATCAGGGACAGATAATCGCAGGCGACCGGGCACAGCACCGCGTCTGCCATCACCAGCGCGTTCTGGTTCAAGAGCGACAGGCTCGGCGAGCAGTCGACCACGATCGCGTCGTATTCGGCGCGCGCGTCGGCGAAGCGGCCCTGCAGCACCTTGTCGCGTTGCTTCTGGCCGGCCAGGTAGAGCTCGGCCGCCGCGAGGGTTTCGTCGGCCGGGACGAGATCGAGGTTCGGGCGGGCGACCGTGATCGCCTCGCGGAACGGCAAGCGCATCACGATCACGTGATAGAGCGAGCGCTCGAAGCCGACCCCGAGCGAGGTGGCGACGTTGCCCTGGCCGTCCGTGTCGACCAGCAGCACGCGCTGCCCGCGAGCGGCGAGGCCAGCTGCGACGTGAACGGCGGTCGTGGTCTTGGCAGTTCCGCCCTTGTGGTTGAACACCGCGAGCACCTTGGGCCGCGTCCCGAGCAGCGGCGAGATCGCCGGGCCCTTGATTTGCGTGGCCGACGGAGGGGTGGGGGTCAGGGGGACGGCGACGGCCGGAGCGGGCGGAGTGTGCGCTTGCGCGGCGGCGATGGCGGCGCGGGGGGAGGGCAGGGGGGGAGGCTGCGCGGGGCGTGCGGGCACGGGCACGTTTACGGGCACGGGCACGTTTACCGGCACTGGCACGGGCCCGTTTTCGGCGACGGTGGGAGGCTCGGGAGTCGCGAGCAACTCGCCGAGGCGGACGGCGCGGGCGCCTTCGAGCACGCGCGCGCGGCAGGCGGCGTCGCAGGCGTAGTGCCGGCGGCCGCCGGTGAACACGATCTGCGCGGCCAGCTCGACCCTGAAGCGTTTGGCGCAGGCGTTACAGGCTACGAGCCCGTCGCTGCGGTCGCGGTGGCTTCGCTCGAGGCACGATTGCGAGCAGTAGGCGGCTTCGTAGCGCACGCTCTGCCCGCTCGGGTTTTGCTGCTCCCAGCTCTCGAGCTGGTAGCTGAAGTGCACGTCGAAACGCACACTGCACACACTGCAGTTCTTGCTTGGTGTTTCCATGGCGCCGTTGCTGTTATCGAAGGGCTTATGGCGCCTGGAACAGCCGGGCCAAGTTTTCGCGCGCGGTGCGGCCGAGCTATCAGCTGTCGGTTGGACCGGGGGCTCGGGTGGCAGCGACCTGCGGTCGAGCAGCAACCCGGGTCCAGTTGAGCTCGACCACCACGGGGAGGTGATCCGACAGCGGCCTGCCCGAGGCGTCCACGAAGCTGCGATCGGCTTTCCAGTTGCGGGCTCTGAGCTGGAGCGTGGGCGACCCGCGAAACAACACGCGATCGATGCGCTGCGGTTCGGGGCAGGCGAGGACGGTGCAGGAGTCGGTGAGGCCCGTCTTGGTGGCGAACTGGCGCAGCAGCTCGGCTTCTTTGCGGGTGAGGTTGAAGTCGCCTCCGACGATCACGGCGCGGCCGGCAGAGAAGCGCTCGATTGCGCTCGCGAGCTGATCGAGCTGTGCCTTGCGCGCGCTCTTGTCTTCTGCCGACCAGCCCGCGTCCATGTGCAAGTCGTAGACGTCGACGGTCTCGCCCGGGACGAGCTCGACGCGCGAGAGCATCAAGCCCTTGGGCGTGAGGCAGTCGAAGAACGCCTCGAACACGCCGTGGCAAGCGCTCCAGGGCACGCGCGCAACCTCCGTCAATGGCAGGCGCGAGAACTGGCTCAGGCCGTCGCCGAAATGCAATTGCTCGCCGCGTACGAACGGCGCGGAGCCGTACGGCAAGCGCAGGCGTTGCCGGAGCACGTCGGGATACGCGAAGTCTTCCTGGACCACGGCCAGGTCGTAGCGGCTGAGCAGCTCGCCGATCCGCGGCAGATTCTGGACGGGACGCGAGCGGGACACGCCCTCGGGCAGGCCGGCAACGTTGTACGTGATCACGCGCAGCCGTCCCTGTTCGAGCCGCGGCTTCGGCTTTGCCTCGCCGGAACCCGTGACCAAGAGCAACCCCAAAACCAAGGACGAAAGCAGCGACGGACCCCTTCGCAGCATCCTGTGCTCTAGCATCCGCCCGATTGCCGCGCTGCCCGGCCCCGGCTAAGACGCTCGCCCATGGCTACCTCAGTGATCGTGGTGGGCGACGGCCCGGGCGGACTCAGCGCCGCGCTGTTCCTCGCCAAGGGTGGGATCTCGGTGACGGTGTACGGTCAGGACAAGACCGCGATGCACTGGGCGCTGCTCAAGAATTACCTCGGCATCCCGGAAATCCTCGGGAGTGAATTTCAGCGCATCGCGCGCGCACAGGTTGAAGCTGTCGGTGGTCGGCTCGAGAACGCTCGCGTGGAGAGCATTGCCACGGACGGAGCGCGCTTTCGCGTCTTGCTGGAGGGTGGCGTCACGGATTCGGCAGACTTCGTGATCCTCTCCGAGGGAAAGTCACCCAGGCTGGCCCTGCAGCTCGGCCTGCGGTTCGACGATCAAGATGGCCTCGGTGTCGACGCCAATGGTCAGACCAGTGTGGCCGGCGCGTACGCGATCGGACGCTTGGCCCGGCCCACGAGGAGCCAGGCCATCATCAGCGCGGGTGACGGCGCGAAAGCCGCCATCGACATCCTCTCGCGCGTCACGGGTAAGCCGGTCCAAGACTGGGACGAACCGGCCAAAGGCTGAGCTCAGTGACGGAAGTGCCGGACGTTCGTGAAGATCATGGCCACGCCGGCTTCGTCGGCCGCGCGGATCACGTCGTCGTCCTTCTTGCTGCCGCCGGGTTGCACCACGCAGGTCACGCCGGCGGCCGCCGCGGCCTGTAGGCCGTCGGGGAAGGGGAAGAACGCGTCCGAGGCGAGCGCGGCGCCCTTGGCCCGCTCGCCCGCCTTCTCACAGGCGATGCGAACGGACGTGACGCGCGCGGTCTGACCGCCGCCGATGCCGAGCGTCTCGTACACGCCGGGGCTCGCGCCCGGTCCCGCCAGCACGATCGCGTTCGACTTCACGTGTTTGCAGACGCGCCACGCGAAATCCAGGCTCGAGAGCTCGCTCTGAGTCGGCTTCCGGCGAGTCACGGTCTTGCCCCGCTCGACTTCGCCGGCACCGGTGCGGTCGCGATCCTGGACCACGAAGCTGCCGCCGAGCCTCCGGAACTGGCGGTCCTGGTAATCGGAGAACAACCAGTCGCCCGTGGCGAGCAGCCGCAGCGAGGACTTCGCGCGCAGGCGCTCGAGCGCGCCCGGAGAGAAACCGGGGGCGATGATGCACTCGAGGAAGGTCTCGGCCAGGATCTGCGCCGCCGCCTCGTCGACCTCGCGGTTCAGGGCCACGATGCCGCCGAAGGCGCTCATCGGATCGGCGTCGCGCGCGGAACGGTAGGCGTCAGCCAGTGTCGGCGCGGTCGCCACGCCGCACGGGTTCGTGTGCTTGACCACGACGGCGGCGGGGTTTTCGAACTCGCGCACGGCCTCGAGCGCCGCGTCGGCGTCGACCAGGTTGTTGAAGCTGAGCTCCTTCTGGCCGCCGCCGAGGCTCTCGGCGCAGCCGAGCGAGCCGGGTTGCGCGGTGCGCTCCACATAGAACGCGCCCGTCTGATGCGGGTTCTCGCCGTAGCGAAGGGCGTAGACCTTGTCGAGCACGACCGACAGGTGACGCGGGTAGCCGTCGTCTTCGCCGCGGGCGCTGAGCCAGCCGCTGATCGCGGCGTCGTAGGCCGCGGTGTGGGCGAAGGCCTTGGCCGCGAGCCGCGCGCGGGTCGAGCGCGTCACGTCGCCCTCGCGCGCGATTTCCTCGAGCAGCGCGCCGTAGTCGGCCGGCTCGCAGACCACGCTCACGCGCTCGTGGTTCTTGGCGGCGGAGCGCAGCATGCTCGGGCCGCCGATGTCGATGTTCTCGATCAGCTCTTCGTAGCTCGCCCCAGTCTTCGCCAGCGTCTTCTCGAACGGGTAAAGGTTCACGATCACGAGATCGATGTAGCGGCCGCCGATGCGCTCGATGTCGGCGTCGTCGATCCCGGTGCGGGCCAGGATGCCGCCGTGGACGCGCGGGTGCAGCGTCTTCACGCGCCCGCTCATCACCTCCGGCGAGCCGGTGTAGGCCTCGACGCTCTCCACTGGGACGCCGGCCGTGAGCAGCGTGCTGTACGTCCCTCCCGTGGACAGGAGCTCGACACCTCGGGCGCTCAGAGCCCGGGCGAGCTCCACGATTCCGGTTTTGTCGGAGACGGACAAAAGGGCGCGGCGGATTGGCATGTGCGCGGGGTATCGAAAGGCTTACCCGCCGTCAACGGGTAGCTCGGCGTTCGGCGCATCCTGCCCAAAATTCCGCGAGATCCCGGGGTAGGGGCGAGACGAGCTCGAGCATTTCCCCGGTCACGGCGTGGCGCAGCCGGTAGCGGTGCGCGTGCAGCGCGTGCCGCGAGAGCTCGAGCAGCAGCAGATCCTCCGGCCGGAGCTCGCCGTCCGCCGCGCGCGCGAGCATGCGTTCGTCGGCGCCGTACAGCTTGTCGCCGACCAGCGGGCAGCCGACGGCGGCGAGGTGGAGCCGGATCTGATGCTGGCGGCCGGTGTGGAGCGCGCAGGCGACGAGCGAGTAGTCGCCGCGAGTCTCGAGCACACGCACGCCCGTTCGTGCGTGGAGCCCGGAGCCGGGCTCGGCCACGCGCATTTTCACGCGCAATGAGTTTTCGGGATCGAGCTCGAGCGGGAGCGTGATGGCGCCCTCCTGCGGGACGCCGCGCACGATCGCGAGGTACTCCTTTTCGAACGCGAGGCCGTCGTCGTCGGGGCCTTCCGAGCCTTCGGCGCTCGCCACGGCTTCGGTGCGGCGCTCCAAGCCGAGCTTGAAGGCCCGCTCGGACTCGAGGGAGCGCGCGAGCAGCAAGAGCCCGCTCGTCTCGCGGTCGATGCGGTGGATCAGCGCCACGTATTCGTCGGGACGCTCGGCTTGCAGCCGTTTGATCACCGTGTGGTGGTGGTAGCGGGCGGTCGGGTGCACCGCGACCAGCGGCGGCTTGTCGATCACGAGCAGGTGGGGATCTTCGTAGACGACGGCCATCGGCGGCATGGGCTCGTCGCCCTCGAACGGGTCACGCCACAGCGCCACGACCTGGCCCTCGCGCACGCGGTCGTTCGGGAACAAGCGCTTGCCCTCGGCGTTGTAAGCGCTCTGGCGCACGATGTGTTGAGCGCGCGTGCGGCTCGTGCGCTTGAGCTTGGCGCGCAGAAACACGTCGAGCCGCATGCCCGCGGACTCGGCCGGCACCGGGATCAGGCGCAAAATCGCGTCCTCTGGCACGCCGTCCGGCCGTTTGAGCTCGCGGGGCGGGGGCGGCTTGCTGATGGCCATGGCGACGAGCGAGCGCGGCGGCTCGCGCGGCTAACGCGCGCCCGAGCGGCGAATTTCGGTGCCGACGCCCTGATCGGTGAAGATCTCGAGCAAGAGCGCGTGGCGCTGGCGGCCGTCGATGATGTGCACCTTGTCGACGCCCAGGTTCACGGCCTCGAGCGCGCACTGGACCTTCGGGATCATGCCGCCCGTGATCACCTGCTCCGAGATCAGCCGTTCGACGTCCTGTGCGTCGAGCGAGCGGATCAGCTGGCCGTCCTTGCCCTTCACGCCTTCCACGTCCGTCATCAGCACGAACTTGGCGGCTTGCAGGGCGGCGGCGATGTGTCCGGCGGCGATGTCGGCGTTGACGTTCAGGGCCTTGCCGTCGTCGTCGGTGGCGATCGGCGCGATCACCGGGATGAAGCCGCTCGCGATCAGCTGCCGGAGCAGCGTGGCATCGACGTGCACCACCTCGCCCACGCGGCCGAGATCGACGAGGATCGATTTGCCTTGTTCGTCGCGGGCCGCGACCTTGTCGTGGCGGCGCCCGCGCATGAAGCGATCGTCCTTGCCGGACAGGCCGACGGCGCGGCCGCCGTGCTGGCAGATGTGCCCGACGAGCTCCTGGTTGACACCGCCGCCGAGCACCATTTCGACCACGTCCATGGTGGCGTCGTCGGTGACGCGGAGCCCGCCGCTGAAGACGCTCTTGATCCCGACGCGCTCGAGCATCTTGTTGATCTGCGGGCCGCCGCCGTGAACCACCACCACGTTTATCCCGACGAAGCGCAGCAAGCACACGTTCTTGGCGAAGCTCTGCGCCATCTCGCCCTCGCCCATGGCGTGGCCGCCGTACTTGATGACGACCGTGCGCCCGTGAAAGCGCCGGATGTAGGGCAGAGCTTCTTCGAGTACGGCCGCTTTGCGGATCAGGTCGTCCATGGGTGTCGGGTCTCGGGTATCAGGTATCAGGTGTCAGGCCGGAGCCGAAGCCGAAGCGAGACGCCCGAAGCGGTGGCGCGGCGTATATCACGGGGTGTCGGGCATTGCCGCCGGGGTTTGGGGGCTCTGAAGCCCGCCCGCATCCCATGGATGACACCCACACCCCCCTGAGCTAGACCCGGGCCCGACATGGATATTCTGATGGTCACCGCGGAGCTCGGCCCGCAGGCTCGCGCCACCGTGGCTGGTGATTCGGTTGCGGCGCTGTCCAAGGCGCTGCGTCAGCTCGGGCACACGGTGAGCGTCGCTCTGCCCAGGTATCCGAGCCACGAGTCGTCGGGGCTGCTCCTGGCGCGAAGGCTCAGCCCGCTGGTGATCGAGCCGTCCCTCGAGGTGACGGTGCTGGACGGGCAGCTTGCCTCGGGCGTGTCGATGGTGCTGTTCGACTCTCCCGCCTTCGCCGAGCCGCGGCCGATCTTCGGCGCGCCGGGCAGCCGCGAGGCGGAGTCCGATGGGGCGCGCTCGGCGCTCCTGTGTCGTGCGGTCGAGGCGCTGGTGCGCGAGCGCCGCGCGATCGGCAAGGCCCCCGACGTGATCCACCTCCACGACTGGCCCGCGGCGCCCCTGGCGGCTCTGCCGCACGAGGAAGGCGCTCCGCCGTGCGTGTTCACCGTCCACGACGCGCGCCCCGAACCGAGCTTCGATCCGAAGACGCTCGGCCTGCTCGGTCAGGCCGCGTACGACGAGCGCGCGCTCTCGAACGGCCGGCTCTCGCCGCTCCGGCTCGGCCTCGCCGCCGCCGGCGTCGCCACCACCGTCTCCGCCGGCTACGCCCACGAGCTCGAGGCTGGGGAGCTCGGGCCGCTCTTGCGCGCGCGCCCGACGCCGCTCGCCGGCGTGCTCGACGG
Source organism: Polyangiaceae bacterium (assembly GCA_025937835.1). Taxonomy (GTDB): domain Bacteria; phylum Myxococcota_A; class Polyangia; order Polyangiales; family Polyangiaceae; genus PMG-095. The sequence goes on along the minus strand of JAICQO010000001.1, from coordinate 67,347 downwards.
CCTCGACTACGCCGTCTACAACCCCGCCACCGACTCGGCGCTCGAGGCCCGCTACGACGCCGAGGATCCGAGCAACAAGGCCCGCTCGAAGAGCGCGCTGTTGCGCGCGCTCGAGCTCGAGCTCGACGTCGAGCGGCCGCTGCTCGTGGTGTTGCTCAACAAGGACGGCTCGGACTCGAAGCTCGTCCTTTCGTCGATCAAGCGCATGCTCGATCAGGATCTGTCGGTGGTTGCGGCCGGCGCCGGCTCCCAGAGCGACGCGATCCGCGCCGCGCTCTCGGCCATGCGCAGCGAGCACGCGGGCGACTTCGGCGTCGTCGAGCGCAGTGACGAACCCGAGCTCCGCCGGCTGATGGCCGCCGCTGATTTCGTGCTGACCGTGCGCCGCGGCGTGCCGTGCGCGTACGAAGAGCTCTGCGCGCAGCGCTACGGCGCCGTCCCGATCGCGCACGCCAGCGGCGGCGTCACCGACGTGGTCGTCGACATCGACTCGGAGCTCGAAACCGGGACCGGCCTCTGCTTCACGGAGATCGCGGAGGGCGCGCTGGTCGGAGTGGTCGAGCGTGCGCTGTCCGCCTACGGTCACCCGCAGTTTTCGGCGCTCCGGCGCCGGCTGCTGCGTAAAGACGTGGGGTGGGACCGCGCGGCCCGCCGTTATCTGCAGATCTACCGGCAGGCGCGCGGCGAAAACGCGCTCGGTTGAGGGGGCGAATCCCCGGCAGGGGGCCGGGGCGCTCGCAGCATTGAACGGTGCCTCGCCGGTCTCGTCTTAAGACGCCGGGCAGTTCCGCCGTACTCAGGGGACGAGTGACCTCGGAGTCGGGCGGACCTACGAAAGATGCCGCGACTCAAGCGCCAGCCGCGGCCGGGGTTACCGACAGGACCAGCATGCCGACTGCCCGCAAGTTGAGCCGTTCCCAAGGCAAACCGACCGCGCGCGAGAACGACGGTCGCCACGCCGTGATCCGTCGCATCCAGACCTTGATCGACGAATCCAAATGGAAGCAGGCCTGGGCCGAGCTCAAGCCCTTCCTCGAGCGCGAGCCGGAGAACGCGTCGATGCACTGGGTCGCTGGGCTCTTGCAGAGTGAGCTCGGCAACCGGGAGAAGGCGCGCACCCACCTGCGTTTTGCGTCCGAACGCATCACCGACGACGCCTCTTTGTTTCAACAGCTCGGCGAGGTCGAGCGCAAGCTTGGCGACGAGGCCGCAGCCGACCGCGCCTTCCAGCGCTCGCTCGGCCTAGAGAGCCGCGCCCCGCAGTTGCTCGGGCTCGCGGATCAACACCGCAAGTGGGGCGATCCCGCCCGCGAGATCGAAGTGCTCGAGAAGGCGCACGCCACCGACCCCGGTGACGGGACCATCGCTCTCCGCCTCGCGAGCCTGTACCAACGGTCATTCGATCCGACGCCCGCGCTCGAATGGACGACCGCCGCGATCAAGCTCAAGCCCGACAACTGGGAAGCGTACCTGCTGCTCGCGACCGTACTCCAGCGCCTCGATCGCTTGAAGGAGGCGCTCGAGGTATACCATTCGCTTCTGCTGGTTTGGCCGAACGACGGTCGGGTGAACCGCAACATCGGCATGCTGTGCCTGCGGCTCGGCATGAATCCAGCGGCCGTACGCTACTTCAAGCGCGCCGCCGAGGTCGAGACGAACCGCGTCGAGCTCGAGGCCGATATCGTCCACCAGCTCTTGCACGCCGCGGACTGGTCCGAGCTCGAGCAGCGGGCGCAGGTGGTCCTGGAGCAGCTGCGCGCGACGCGCGATCACGTCGCGCCGTTCGCGTTCTTATCGGTGCCGGGCGCCACGGCGCTCGATCTGAAGACCGCCGCCGAACGTGCCGCGGCGCATCTACTGAGGGACATGAATCCGCCTGCTCCTGCGCCGCACGTCGTCGCGGCCAGCGAGGCAGAGCGCCCGCTGCGCATCGGCTACCTCTCCGCGGATTTCCACGAGCACGCTACGGGCTACCTGATGGCGCGCCTGTTCGAGCTCCACGACCGCGAGAATTTCCGGCTCCACGCCTATACCTGGGACAACCACGGCAACGATCCCGTGCGCCAGCGCATCGCGGCCTGCTTCGAGTCGCTGAGGGACGTTCGAGGGCTCTCCGATCAGCAGGTGGCGGATCGGATCCGCGCCGACAAGATCGACGTGCTCGTCGACCTGAAGGCTTACACGCGCGATGGGCGGCTCGGCATCCTCGCCTACCGTCCAGCGCCAGTGCAGATCCATCACGTCGGTTACCCTGGAACGATCGGCGCGCCGTTCGTCGACTACCTGGTCTCCGATCGCATCGTGGCGCCGCCGGACCGGGCTCACTATTACACTGAAAAGATCGCGTACCTGCCGGACTGCTATCAGCCGACCGACGACACACGCCCGATCGGCGAGCGTCCGACGCGGGCGGCCTGTGGCCTGCCCGAGCGCGGCGTCGTGTTCGCGAGCTTCAACCAGCCCTACAAGATCACGCCTCGCAGTTTCGACCTGTGGTGTCGGCTGCTCCGGGAGGTCGAGGGCAGCGTGCTGTGGCTGCTCCACGGCTCGGACGTTACCAGCGCGCACCTCAAGGCCGAAGCCGAGCGCCGCGGCGTCGCGAACCAGCTGATCTTCGCGCGGGCGTGTCGGCAGACCGAGCACCTCGGCCGCCTGCAGAATGCAGACATCTTTCTCGACACCCTACCGGTGAACGCGCACACCACCGCGAGCGACGCGCTCTGGGCGGGCGTTCCGGTCGTCACGCTGCCGGGGGAGCCGTTCGTGTCGCGGGTGGCCGCCAGCATCGTGACGAACCTCGGGCTCCCGGAGCTCGTCGCGAGAGACGAAGAAGACTACGTGCGCATCGCCAAGGAGCTCGCACAGAACCCGAGCGCCCTCGCGGCCATGAAGGCCCGCGTCAGCGAGGGCAGGCGGAGCTCGCCGCTGTTCGACAGCGCGAAGTACACGAAGAACCTGGAGGCGCTCTATCGCGTGATGTGGCGCCGAAGGGCGGCCGGCCTGGCTCCGGTCGCCATCGACGTGAGCGGCGCCGTCTGAGCTAGAGCTGAAAGGGCTCGCGCACCAAAATGACCACCACCCTCGTGAGGAACCCAGAATTGAAGCCTAGCCGCGCACTGATCTTCATGACCGGTCGCAACTGTGAGATGTACGTTGCAGACGCGATCGCAAGCGTGGCGCGCCAGACGCACGACGCGGTTCACGTGCTGTTCATCGACGACGCGTCCGACGACGCGACCGCCGAGATCGCCGCACGGATGCTGAACGAGCTCTTCGAGGGACGCCACACCTACGTCCGAAACGAGTCGCAGTTCGGAAAAGCCCGCAACGCGCACGTACACCTGCGCGCCGCGCTCTCCGAGGGCGACTTCGTCGGCGTGCTGGACGCCGACGATCAGCTGATCGACGTGACCGTGCTCTCGCAGATGGCGAACGCCTACGTGTCGGGGTTCGATGTGGTCTGGACCAATTTCGTCACGGACGGCGGCGGAGTGGGCCAGAACGGTCCCCTCGATCCACTGGCGTCACCTCGCGGTCAGGGCTGGATCACCAGCCACTTTTTCAGCTTTCGAGCGGAGCTTCTCGAGAACGTTCCCGAGAGTTACTTCCAGGACGCGCGAGGGCAGTGGTTCGCCGCGGCGTGCGATCTGGCGCTCGCGTTCCCCGTGCTGGACCAGACGCGCCGCTATTGCTATCTGCCGATCAAGGCTTATCGGTACACCGCCAGCAATCTCAACTCGCAGCACAACATGGACCCGCAAGCTCACGGTCTGAGCTCGCGGCTGCAGCAAGCGAACGCAGCGCAGGTGCTCGCAAAACCTCCGTTGCCGTGTAAGCGTTTCGTCTTCGGAGAGCATCCGAGTGGTGATCAGGCCTACGCGCAGCTACGCGAGCGCATGCTGCGGCAAGCGCAGCTCGTCAGCGCCAGCATCGAGCAAGTCACTGCGGCCTTGCCCAAGCACATCGCCGAGAGTGGCAAGCTCAGCTCCGGCGCTCAGGGTTGGGTCATGGCGGCGGCCAACCAGCTCGCGGAGCGGTGCCCACGCTTGCTCGATCTGATGCTCGACGGGCATCAGGCGGAAGAGCTCGGCGTGGAGCGCGCGTGGCAGCTTTTCCGGTGGTTGAGCGGAGGCAGCAAGGCCCCCAACCTGCTCGAAATCGGAGCGGGACCGATGGCTGCGCCGGTGCTTGCGATGGTGCAGTCGCTCGGCGGGCGCACGGTCTCGGCGGCCGGCGATAGGCCGCGTGCCGAGGCTTTGTACGCCAGGCTGTACGCATCCGGGCTCGAGCCCAACGTCGTGTTCGCGCCCCACGTGGACGCGGCGTTCGAGGGGATCGAGGGCCGCTTCCCCAATCTCGGGTCGCTTTCCGGAGACCTCGGCAATTTCGACGTCGTGTTCGTCTCGGCCGCCGAAGCGGGCGAACAACCGGCGCACGCCACGCTTGCGCTGCCAGCCGTCGCCTCGAGGCTCGCCGCCGGAGCCCGGCTCTGCCTGTGGGCCCCCGACCACGACGCGCTTCGCCGGGATACTCTGGCCGTCTGGAGGCGAGTGGCGGACGATCTCCACTATCACGACCACGCATTCGGCGGCGTCGCGCTGTGTGTCATGTCGGAATGATCGGGTGCATCAGATGAACCGTATATCGCAACAGGACGTGTTCCAGTTCAACAGCCACGGTCACTCGATACGGATGCATTTGCCCGATGCCCGGGATCACATTCCGCGGCAAATCCGCGAAAACGGCGGCTTCTACGAGCTCCCCATGCTCGAGGACGTGTGCTCGCGCCTACCCGAGCGGGCCTGCATCGTCGATGTGGGCGCCAACATCGGCAATCACACCGTATTTTTTGCGAAGATCATCGGTGCCAGGACCATCGCTTTCGAGCCGAACCCGGTGGCCCTCGCGCTGCTACGCGACAACATCGCGCTCAACGATCTGGGAGATCGCGCCGAGGTCCACGACATAGCGCTGGGCGATACCCAGGCGCGCGGCGCGGTCGTGAACGACTCTCCTTCGAACCTCGGTTGTGCACGAGTCCAGGTGGAGGCCGAGGGGCAGGTCGTGATCCGGCGGCTCGACGACATCGTCGGTGAGCGTCACGTGGATCTGATCAAGATCGACGTCGAGGGCATGGAGCCCATGGTGTTGCGCGGCGCGAAGGCGACCATTTCGCGGTGCCAGCCGCGAGTGCTCGCCGAAGCTGCGACCGCCGAGCAACTCGCGGCCGTCGAAGCGGAGCTGCGGCCGCTCGGGTATCGCAAGCGCAAGGTCTACAACCACACGCCCACTTATCTCTTCGAATACGACCGCAGCGCCTCCGCCCGCGCGATCGACCGCATCGATCCGCGAGTGCTCGCGAAACTGCCGCCCACGAAGCAGATCGTCGCCGGCATGGCCACCGTCGCCGGTAACGAGGTCGCCCTGCGCGCGACGGTGATGTCGCTGCTGCCGCAGGTGGATCGGCTCTATGTCTACCTGAATCATTTTCGCGAGGTGCCGGCGTTCCTACGGCGGCTCTCCAAGGTCACGTGTCACGTCGATACGGACGGCCGCCGCTACGGCGATGCCGGGAAATTCTGGGGCTTGGAGCAGTCGCCGGACGCGGTGTACGTGACCTGCGACGACGATCTGATCTATCCGCCGAACTTCGTGGAGCGTCTCGTCGAGGAGCTGGCTCAAGTCGATGGCCGCGCGGCCGTGGGCGTACATGGGGCGCTGATCCTGCAACCCTGTCCCGGGTACTACCGCGATGGGAGCCGCGCCGTGTTGCACTTCGAGCGCCCGCTCATGCGCCGGCGCCGCGTGCACGTCGTCGCGACCAACGCTTGCGCGTTCCACAGCAACGTCGTCAAGATGACCATGGGTCATTTCAAGGCGGCCAACATGGGCGACATCTGGCTCGCGCAGTACCTGCAACAGGAGCGCATCCCGGCCTACGTCGTGCCGCGTCCGGGGCGCTGGCTCGTGCCGATCGAAGTGAACCGTCCGACGATCTACGAGCAATCGCGCGCCGGCAGCGGCTCGGCTTACGACAGCTCACGGCGTCAGGACGAAGTCCTATCCACCATGTATCCGGTGTCCCTGCTCGACGCCGGGCAGCACGTCGAAGCACCGCCGACGCTGATCTTCTCGGCGGAGCATCCGACGGGCGTGGGTGAGACCATCGCTGCGATCGCAGCGCGTCACCGCGATGCGATCGCCGTGGTCGTTGACCGCAGCCGTGACGGCGAGGTGCGGAGCCGCGCGCTGAATCCTGCTCTCGGCTGTGAGGTTCACGTGCTGCGCGCGGACGACCAACCGTCGCTGCTCGCGAGTTATCGCTCGCTGTTCGAGCGTGCGGCGCCGGGCACTATACATTGCGGAGCCCTGCGTCATGCCTCGGGCGGGTCCTACGAGCTCGAGCAGCTCGACGACGCCGCCTGGAAGACGCTCTTGCCATAGTGGAGCGGCGCGGCGCCGGCTCGAGGGCTCGGGTCGCAAGCTGACGCCGAGCTTCGCAAATCGGCCGAAACGCTAGAACTGACTGAAAAAGTCCCAGACCGCCTGGGGCGCGAAATTCTGCGGGCCGTGGCCGCCGTTGAACTCGCAGTACGTGACGGGGTGGCCGGCGCTGCAGCCCTGGTACGACACACACGGGCTCGGCATGGTCGGCATGGTTTGATCCGAGCAGCCGTTCTTCTCGAGGAATACGGCGAGCCCGGCCTTGCCGTCCGACAGGGGGACCACGTCGTCGTTGGTGCCGTGCGCCATCCAGACGGCCACGGGAGCCGCGCCGTTGCGGTTGCAGCCGCTGTACAGCGCCCCCGACATCGGAGCGATGGCTCGGAACACGCCCGGGGCGTCGCAGCCGACGGTGAACGACATCATGCCGCCGTAGCTGAAGCCGGTCGAAAAGATCCGGCTCGTGTCGATGCACAGCTTCGACTCGAACAGCTCGAGCATCGCGTTCAAGAAAGCGATGTCGCGCCCGCCGGTGTTGGCCCAGCCGTTGTCGATGCCGTTCGGCGCGACGAAGATGGCGCTGCCCTCGGCTCGCTGCTTGAGGCCGTAGTACGCGCCGCCGATGATCTGACCGCTGACGACGTCGCTCGATTTGCCCCCGCGCCAGTGCCAGCCGAAGATCAGCTTGTACGCCGTGTCCGGGTCGTAATTTTCGGGCACGTCGAGGGTGTACTCGCGCTGCTTGCCTCCGACGTCGATGGTCGTGGTGGCGCTCTTCAGGTGGTCGGTGACCCCGCAACCAGGGCTCCGCACGCTGCCACCGCTGCCGCCGTTCGAGCCGCCCGCGGCCGTCGAACCGCCCGTGGCTGCGGCGCCGCCCGTCGCCTTGGAGCCGCCCGTCGTGGAGCCCCCCATCGAGACGGCGCCGCCGATCGCCGGCGAACCGCCCTTGGCCGTCGTACCGCCGGCCGCCGTCACGCCGCCAAAGCTCGCCGTGCCGCCCTTCGGCGCTGCGCCGCCGGTCGAAACGCCGCCGGTCGTGCCACCGTTCGAGGACACGGTGCCGCCGCTCGCGACGCCGCCGCCGGTGCCCGAGGCCTGACCGGGTGACGCCTCCTCGCTACAGCTCAAGATCAGCGCCGCGGTGAGCGCCGGCAGACTCGTCGCAAACCGAAGTCCGAGTTCTCTCGTCATGGTAGCTTTGCCGCGCGGCTGTCAGGTGGCTGGGGAGCGCGCCGCGCGTCGGTCGACGTTAGTGCTCGGCCGCAGTGCCCGGGAGAGGCCAATATCGTCCTCCCGCGTCCGTGTTGGATAGCGCGCGCACCCAAACGGCTTGTATGCCGGTCAGCGCGATCAAGACCGCTTGATGGAGCGCGAAGACCACCAAGACCCGCAGCTCCCCGGCTGCGTCCACGCGGCAGAGCTCGGTGCCACGCGCGGCGGCCGCCACGCACAGCGCGCCCGCGCCGCTGGTCAGAACGTAGCGCGCCGCGAGGCGCAAGCCGCGCCTTCGAAAGCCGAGCGCTGCTTCGTCGACGGCTTGCCGGAGCGTCTTGTCGGGCTCGATGCTGGCGAGCCGGGCCAGGTCGACGAACATCGAGATCGCCGCGGAGAGCAGCAACGCCCAGCCGATGACGAGCGCGGCCAGGCCAAACTGGGCATCACCGGACGCGGACGTCGCGGCTGGCCAGAGCAAGATCCCGAGCACGAACGTGAGCGCGCACAGCCCGCAGTCGAGCGCGCCGAGCGCGATGAAGCGCGGCGTCAGCGCGAGCGCGCGTCGAAAGGGCGCACCGGGGTCGGTGGGCGGTAAGGCGAAGGCCGCAAACACCAGCGCCGTGGGCAGCGCCTGAGCCAGCGCGCACAGCACCCACGACAGCAGCGAGGTCTGCGCCGCCGCTCGGAGCGGGAGCTCACCGACGCGCAGCGTCTCTACCAAGAGCAAGCCCGACGGCGCGAACAAGGCCCGGTCGCCGCTCGGCAGCGAGCCCACGCCGAGCGCGGACAGCGCCGCCACGAGCGGGAATGCCACGACCCAGCCCGAGGCCGAGCGCAGCGCTGCGGCGAGGAGCACCGCGGTAGTCCGCGGAAATCGCCTGAAAATCGCCACGAATCGCGTCACGGCGCGATGCCTCCGAGAGTCAGCGCGGCGATGTACGCGAGGCGTTCTTCGATGCGGGTCAGCGAGCGGGGGGCGAGGCTCGCGGAGTTGTCGAGCAGATTGTCGTCGAGCAGCACGCGCTGTTCGGGATCGACTACCGCGCGGACCAGCGGTGCGGGGCCGCGGCTCTCGTAGGTCCAGGTCGGACCCGTCCCGTCCCAGCGCTCGCGGAACACGGCGCCGTTGCGGAAGCTCATCCGGATCTCGACCGGCAGCTCCACGTCACCCGTGCGGTGCACGACCACGCGGTTCACGTACGTGGTCGGGCCCGTCGCGCTCGGATCACGCGCGGCGTCGAGCTCCCGAACCGAGAAGTTCACGCGCCCGCGCTCGAACGCGACGCGCTCGAAAGCCCGGGCCGCGGGCTCACCCAGCTCGCTCCGGAGCTCGGCAACCAGAGCTTCGGGGCCCGGGTGCGCGAAGCGTTGCTTCTCGGCGAAGGCGCCGAGCGCCGCATCCAGCTTTGCCCGGCCGAAACAGCGAGCGAGCGTCTCGAGCGCCGTCGCCGTGCGCAGGTAGACCAGGAGCCCGAGGCTACGAAAGCTCGAGAATTTGCGGGCGGGCAGCGCGAGCGACTCCTCGCCGGCGCGCAGGGCGGCGCCCGCACGAAACAGCGCTTCAGCCGAGAGCTCGAGCCCCGACACGTTCGCGAGCGAGGCGTCGCCGAAGCGCACACCGAGCGCGCGGAGCTCGCCGTAGCTCGAGAGGCCCTCGTCGAGGAACGGATGGCGTGCTTCGTTCGTGGCCACGAGCCCGTAGAACCACTGGTGCGCGAGCTCGTGCAGAGTCACCGCTTCCAGGGCGCGCGTGCCGGTGTACGGCAAAAACCACGGACCACCGGTCGTGATCAGCGTCGGATATTCCATGCCGCCCGCCTGTTCGGCCTCTTGCGGCGGGTGGACCACCGTCAGCGTCCGGTACGGGTAGGCGCCGAAACGCCGCTCGAGCTCGGGTAGGCCGAACGCCAGCGTGCTCAGGGTCTGACGCGCGATTTCCTCGTAACCCTTGGGGCTTAGCAGGGTGACGTCGACGCCCGCGATCCGCTCGCGGCGCTCCGCGAAGCCGTCCCACGCAGTCCAGGCGAAGTCGTGCACCGGCTCGGCGACGTAGCGGAGCTCGCGTCGCGGGCCGCGCGAAACCTCGGAGACTTTCTGGCCGCTCGCGCCGACGCTGAACCCGGCGGGCACGTCGAGGGTCACGTCGTAGCGGCCGAAATCCGCGTAAAACTCGGCCTGGGCGTGGAACGGGAAGTGAGCAAACTCGCCGTCGGGCTCGAGCTTTGCGAGCTTCGGGAACCACTGTCCGGCGAAATGAAAGCTGCCGGCGTGGCCGGTGCGCTCGATCAGAGAGGGCAGCTGCGCGTCGAACGCCACGTCGAGCGTGAGGCTTGCCCCGGGCTCGAGAGGTACTGGCAGCGGCACCTCGATGTCGGTCTCGTCCGCGGCGTCGGAAGGGCTGTGCGGCACGCGGCCAGGCCACAGATCCATGCCGCCGAGCTCCTGTGCGGCGAGCCGTTTGACCTCGATGTAGCCATGCTCGCGCGGGCCCTGACCGCTCCTGCCGCGCGCGAACGGCGAGCGCAAGAACAAGCTGCGCTCGTTCTTGAAGCCGTTCAGGTAGAGGTGGAAGTAGAGGCTCGGAAGCGCGGCGCTCGAGCGGTTGGTGAAGGCGATCGTACCGCTGCCGGCGATGCGGTGCTGGCTCTCGTCGAGCTTTGCCACGAGTGTGTACGACGCGACGAGCGGCACTTGCTGCGGCGCTCGCGCGGGCGCGGGCCGTGCGCTCGGGACGGGCAGGGGCGCGGGCGGCCTCGGCGCGACCAGCGCGACGGCAGCAGCCCACAGCGACAGGCCGAGCAACAGCTCGAACAGCCCGCGCGCGCCCGCCAAACCCCGGAACTTCACAGGGTTTTCGGGGCGAGGGCGATGACCCGCTCTTCGATCAGCGAAAACAGGATCCGGAGCGCGTCGAGCCGCGGCATGCCGCTGATGTCGAGCACCTCATCGAGCGTCGATTGCCCGTCTACCAGCGACAGCAAGAAGCCCGCTCGGTGATCGAGGGACAGCCAACGGATCTGATCCGGCGGCACGGCCACGCTCGCGACCTGGGACATCTGCCCGATGCGCGCGGAGTACATGTCGGTGAGCACTTGCCGGCAGCGGTTCGCGTAGCGGATGGCGTCCGGCTGGTCGGGGTCGGCTTCGAGGATGCCCTCGGCCGTGAGCAGCGCACCGGAGTAATCTCCCATGGCGTAGCGGTCCTTGATCTCGCCGAGCGCGCTGTCGAACTTGCCGAGCGGCAGCGGTGGGACGCCGAACTCGAGCGAGAAGCGATCGCCGTCGGGCACTCCGGAATCGAGCCCGGACGAGGGGGGCGGCGCGCGCTCGGTGTCGGGTTCGGGCAGCGGCTCTTCGCCAGCCGGCGGCGGGGCGGGCGGCAGCGAAGACAGCGCGTCGAGATCGAGCTCGAGGCCTGCGGCGGCCGAGTCGGAGTTGCGCGAGAAGGTGCCCGAGACCGGGTCGTCCTCGGCCGGGACCTGCATCATCCGCTTGGCGTGGACTTCCAGCGGAATATCCGGGATTTCGGTGACGCGATCGAAGATCGACTCGCCGGGCGCGAAGCCGGGTTGTGTGTCGTCGTCCCAGGTGACGTCCAACGGCTCCGCGTCGGATTTCATGGAATCCGGAGGGGGCGTCGGGCCTGGACCTCGTTTTTCGGTCGTCATGCGCTTAGCCGCGGGCAACGACCCCCTTGAACATCCGCTGCGTGCGCTGGAGCTGCTCGACCTGCAGGCGGACCGCGTTCGGGTCGCGGTCTTTCATGGCGCCGCGCGCGCGATCGACGGCGCTGCGCGCCTTGGCGATCGCATCGCGGCCGAAATCGGCGGTGCCGACCACCCGCTCGATCTCGGGAAACAGCCGCTCGATCTCGGCGATCAGCGTCTCGGCCTCTTGCTTCACGCCCTCGAACTCTTCGTCGGCGCGCCGCTCGACCATGTAGTCCTTCGCGCCGGCCATCATCGCCTTGATCTCGTCCTGCGTCAGGCCGCTCGAAGCGGTGACCTGGATCGATTGCGCTTGCCCGGTGTCGAGGTCCTTGGCGGCGACGCTGACGATGCCGTCGGTGTTGATCTCGAACGTGACCTCGATCTCGACGTGGCCCTTGGGGGCGCGCCGCAGGCCGGTGAGGATGAACTCGCCGAGCATCTCGTTGTCGGCCGCTTGCCGGCTCTCGCCCTGCATGACCAGGATTTTCACGGCTGTCTGGTCATCGCGGCTGGTGGTGAAGATCTTGGCGCGGCTGGTCGGGACGGTGGTGTTCTGAGGGATCAGCTCCTCGAAGTTGCTGCCGAAGGTCATGATCCCGAGCGCGTGCGGGGTCACGTCCAGCAGGATCATGTCCTTCTTTTCCTGGACCAGCGCGGCGCCCTGGATCGCGGCGCCGACCGCCACGACCTCGTCCGGATGCACGCTCTTGTTCGGCTCGCGCCCGAAGAAGGCGGCGACCGAGGTCTGCACCGCCGGCATGCGCGTCATGCCCCCGACCAGGATCACGTCCTCGATGTCGTCTACGTGCAGCCGCGCGTCTTCCAGGGCCTGGCGGCAGATTTCGACGGTGCGCTCCACCAGGTCGTCCGTCAGCTTCTCGAGCGTGTCGCGGGTCAGCGTGCGCTGGAGGTGGAGCGCCTCGTTCCTCCCGGTCGAGATGATGAAGGGCAGGTTGATCTCCGTCTCCTTCACGCTCGAAAGCTCGCACTTGGCCTTTTCGGCCGCGTCCCGCAGGCGCTGCAGCGCCATGCGATCCTGGCGCAGGTCGATGGTGTGTTCGCGCTGGAAGCCGCTCACCAGCCAATCGATGATCCGCGCGTCGAAATCTTCACCACCGAGGAACGTGTCACCCGTGGTGCTGATCACCTTGAACACGCCGGAGGAGCCGATCTCGAGGATGCTCACGTCGAACGTGCCGCCGCCCAGATCGTAGACCGCGACGGTCCGATCGAGATCCTTACCGTAACCGTAGGCGAGGGCCGCGGCGGTCGGCTCGTTGATGATGCGGATCACGTCCAGGCCGGCGATCGTGCCGGCGTCTTTGGTGGCCTGGCGCTGGTTGTCGTTGAAGTACGCGGGCACCGTGATCACGGCCTTGCGCACCGGCTCGCCCAGGTAGTCCTCGGCGATGATCTTCATCTCTTGCAAGACGATCGAGCTGATCTCGGGCACCGAGTAGGTCTTGTCGCGGAGCCGGATGCGCACGTCGCCGTGAGGGCCCTCGTTGATGGCGTAGCTCGAGGTCAAGACTGCGTTCTTGACCTGGGGGGAGCTCCACTTGCGGCCGATCAGCCGCTTGGCGGCATAGACCGTGTTCTCGGCGTTGGTGATGGCCTGGCGCTTGGCGATGTGCCCGACCAGGCGTTTGCCGGCCTCCGTGACCGCCACCACGCTCGGAGTGGTTTTGTACCCGCCGCGGTTCGAGATCACCGCGGGCTGATCGCCCTCGAACACGGACACACAGGAGTTGGTGGTCCCGAGGTCGATACCGATGACGCGCTCCATGAAGCTCCTAATACTACGCGCCGCGCTTCAGGCGGCGGATGAGGTTGGTGATTGTATCATCCGAGGGCGCCAGCGTCTTCGCTCGCTCGAGCTCCGCGAGTGCGCTCTCGGTCATGTTCGCGGCGATGAATGCGCGCGCCAGCGTCACGCGAAAGGCAGGCTTGTCCGGGGCCTCGCGCACGGCGTTTCGAGCGTGGTCGATCGCTTTTTTTGCGTCGCCGCCGACCGAAAGCAGGCAGTAGGCGATGCGATCGTGCAGCGCGGGGCTCGGGTTACCCGGGAGTGCGCGTGTGTAGGACCGGAGCGCGTCGTGGAATCGCCCTTCGCGCTCTTCGTAGCTCGCTTGCTCGAGGTAGCGGTCGGACAGGTGGCGTTGAGCGCGGCTCTCGAGCTCGCGCGCCCGCCCGGAGAGCCGGTCGTCACCCGGGACGAGCGAGGTCGCGATGCGCAGTGAGTTGACGGCGTCGGCCAGGTTATTTCGCCCGAGATCCGCGTCGGCCTGGGCCACCAGCTCCTCGGCCTTTTTTCGGCGAGCGTCGAGCAGGCGCTCTTCGTAGCGCCGCTTGAGCTCCTGAACGGCGCGCTCACGCGTCTCGGGGCTGCTCGTGACCGGGGCGACCGGAGTGGCCGGGGCGGAGCGCGCACCGGGAGGCGGCAGCGAGCCGCCGAGCTTCCGAGCCAGGACGCGCCGGCGCAGATCCGTGGTGTCGCTCGCCGTGCGCTGCGGCGCCTCGCCCGTGAGCGAGGCCCTGCCGGGATCACTGGCGCGTGCCGGGTCGGACGGCGCGGGCGTCGCGATCCGCGGCGCCATCTGGCTCGGCGGCGGTCGAAGCGACTCGTTTCGATCTCCGATCCGCGCCTCGGCCAAGATCCGATCTTCGATCTCGCGCAGCTCTTTGGCGCGCGCCTGCTCGTCCGTGAGGAGCCTGTGCAGGGCCTCGGTGCCGCGGTGGCGGGTCAGGTAGGCGTCGTATTCCGCGCGGGCTTCGCTGCGCGTCAGGATGTCGTGGGCCTCGGTGATGCGCTGGAATATCTTCTCGAGCTTCGGCTTGAAGCTGCCGAGCGCCCGCCCGAAATAGCGATCCGGGTGGAAGACGTTCACGACCTCGTAGTAGCGGGCCTTGATCTGCCGCCGATCCGCGGAGGGCTCCACCTCGAGGATCTCGTAGTGGCTGAGCGTCTCGAGCCGATAAAACACGTCGAGGATGCGACGTTTGCGCTCGGGCTCGAGATCCGCGGCCTCTTCCAGCTCCTTGGCATCGTAGCGAACGCTGCTGCCCGGGTGCTCGGAGATGTGCACGACCTGGGCCTCGACGGCAGGCTTCAGGGTCAAGCGCCCCGAGGGAGTCGACGAGCGCGGCGCGACGCGCGGGCGCTCGCTGCTCGGGGTCTCGAAGCGCACGGCGCCGAGCTCCGCGAGGCGCGACAAGGTGGCCGTGACCTGGGCGGCTTCGAGGCCCGTGGCCGAGGCGATCTCGAGCTCGCTGCTCGATCCGTCGACGCGCGAGAGCACGAAGGCTTCCGCGGGAGAGATGGGCAGAGCTCGGAGATCGAGCCCCTCTACGAGTCTCGGGAGTCGATTCGGATCCGGCGACACCTTGGCCTTGTCGTTGCCCTGCGCAATGGCGCTTCAAAGCTTAGCCCGGATCAGCCTGCACCCAGCCATGGGATTCACTCCGAGCGCGCGCGAGCGCGCAGCGCGAATGTAGGTGAACGGACGACCGTAGGCGCCAGGCCGCACGGCCGAGCTACGGCGCACCCGCGTCGGTCGCCGGGGTCGCGCCGCGGATCACGTCGGCCTGGATTGCCATCGCTTGTTCGAGCGCGTCGAGCGCGCGTTGATTGGCGGCGGCGGCGCCCTGCTCGTCACCCTGGGCGGCGAGGGCCTTGCCGCGTCGCTCTTCGACCACGCCGCGCACCTCGAACAGGTGACCTCGGAAGTAGCCGGTTTCGGGGACCAGCTCGAGGCCCGCGCGGAGGTGCGCGTCGGCCGCGTCGAAGTCGGAGCTCTGGCTCGACAGATCCGCGAGCCGCGCGCGGGTGTCGGCGAGCACCTCACGGGCTTCGACCGGAGGCGCGCCGGCCCCGGGGATCGGACCGTGGACGAGCTCGCTGAGCAGCTGCAGAGCTCGCGTCCGATCCCCGGCTTGCTCGGCGCGATCCGCGGCGTGGTGCGCGGCGCGGGCGCGGCTCAGGAAGGCTAGCAAGACGCTATCTACGGGCTGAGCGCTCGGCACGGGCGGGCAATCCTCGAGCTTGCGAGAGCAGCCAGCCAGCAGCACCGCGAGCGTGAGCGCGCCGAGCGCCGAGCGGGCCCTCATCGCGGCACTCCCCAGCGCGCGAAGCGATTGTCGCGGAGCTCGCGCGAACGCACGCTGACGATGCGATCGAGCCGCTCGCTCTCGCTCCCCACCTGGGCTCCGGCGAACAGCGGCGAGAGCGAGCGCGACTCGGCGAGGCCCGGCACCGCCTGCTGCTCGGCGGGTGACAGCACGAGCGCGAGCGCCGCCGCCAGCGAAAGCACGGTGGTGGTCGCGACGGCGATCAGCGCGACTCGCGAGCGAGGGAGGGCCGTGAGCGCTCGCTGGGCGGCGCCCTTCGACTCGAGCTCGCTGGCGGGCAACACGGCGTGGCGCAGGGCGCGGGCCAGCGACGCCTCCGGTACCTCGCCGCGGCTCTCGAGCGCCTTGCGCAGCGCTTCCGCCTCGGCGAGCTCCGCCTCGTCGGGCTCGGCCGGCGGCTCTTGGAGGGCTAAATCGATCAGCCGTTGGTGGCGGCTCTCGGTCAGCACGTCCGGTCGCACCACGGCGTTGAGCGCCTCGAGCAGCTCCGCCTCTTCGCTCGGATCGAGCGGCAGGGTGTCGTCGTCGTCGCGCATCATCCGGTGCCGGTGCCAGGCTGGGCTGCCATGGCCTTCTTCAGCGCCGCCATGGCGCGATGGAGTACCACGTCGAAGGTGGCGGCGCTGACCCCGAGCTCGGCGGCCACGGCTTCGCGCGGGCGATCTTCGATGACGCGCAGCCGGATCGCGAGCGCGTAGCGCGGGTGGATGGTTTCGAGCAGCTCGGTCACGCGCTTTTTCGCGCGCAAGAGGTCGTGGGCTTCGAACAGCTCGGGCGTCGCGCGCTCCGGCGCTCCGGCGTCGATCTCCCGCTCGAGATCCTCGGGGCCGAACAGCGATTCGCGCTTGCGGCGGCGCAGCTGATCGATCGCCACGTGGAGCGCGATCGTGCGAAGCCAGGGGTAGAAGCCGACGCCCTGCCAATCGAAAGCGTGCAAGCGCTCGACGACCTTGAGATACGTCTGCGACAGCGCATCTTCCGCCGCTGCCTTGCTGCCGAGCCTCGGCAAGAGCACGCTGCGATAAAGGCGCGGGCCGTGGCGGCGCAGCAACCCACCGAGCGCCTCGCGGTCTCCGCCCCGCGCGCGCTCGATGAGGGCGCGCTCGGCCTCGAGCTCCGGAGCGGCCACGACACTCACGCCGCGGATGCTAACATCAAGAACTCGGGCCGCGCCTAGCTGCACGGTCGTGATCCGGGGCGATGAGCCGGCAGGTCGCACGGGGTGCGAGCGCCGCCCCTGACCGGACGGCCCGACCTGCCGCGCCGCAAACGACGGCCGAAGGCCGGGGGAGCTGGCCGAACTTTCGAGCATTCGCGGGATCAACGCGCGAGGCGCGCTCTGCTTACGCTTGCCTCCCGGTCAGCTTTGGGCCTGAACTCCGGCCATGCCGACGACATCGCGGGTGTGCCCCGCGTGCCGCACCCTGAACGGACCCAGCGAGAGCCGCTGCTACCGCTGCGGTCGCCGACTGCCCGGCCCGCTCGCTGCCTGGGTCGCCAACTCCTTCGGCGGCGAGCAGCTCGCGACGCGAGGGCTCGTGCTCGCGTGCCTGATCGTGTTCGGTCTCGCGATCGTGACCGATGGGTCGTTTCCCCTGGCCCCGGAGCTCGGCATGCCCGGTAGGTTCCGGGTGTCGACCTTCGCGCGCTTCGGCGCCCTGTTCCCGCCCTTGTTCTCGCCCTGGCAGCTCTTGTCGGCGGTGTTCTTCCACGCCAGCGTGCTTCACATCGCCTTCAACATGATGGCGCTGGTCTCGTTCGGCCGGGTCTTGGAACAGCGCTTCGGGTCCGCGCGAGCGCTCTTGCTCTTCCTCGTGGCGGGCGTGGCTGGGTTCGTCGTCAGCTTGTGGTGGTACGGGCCTTTCGGGCCCCCGACCGCGGGTGCGAGCGGCGGCGTCTTTGGCCAGCTGGGGGGGATCCTCGGCATCGCGATCGCGCGCCGGGACCGGCAGTGGAAGCAAATGCTCGCTCAGAACCTGGCGCTGGCGTTGATCCTGGCTCTGGCGCAAAGCGTGAATACCGCGGCCCACCTCGGCGGCTTCGCGATCGGGATCTTGCTCGGCTTCTTGTTCGAGCGCGAGCGACGGCTCGAGCTCGTCACGCAGCTGTTCGGCGCGCTCGCGCTTGCGTCAGCGCTCGCGTGCGTCGCCGCGGTTGGGGCCAGCATGACCTCGCCGCTGTGGCGCGAGATCCGTCAGGAAGAGCTGTTGCGGCTGAGCGCGCTCGGTTCTCAGGGCGCTCGGGGCGCGAAGCCGACCACGGAGCCGCCCGTCGAGCCGCCGGAGCTCGAGAGCCTTCCGATCCAGCTCCCGTCGAGCGCCACCGCTTGAGCTTCGTTGCCGACGCTGGCGCTCCCCGACGCCGTGAGCGCCAGCCGCTCGAGCTCGCCGCCCGAGGCGTTGCGCGCCGAATCCCAGAGCGCCGCCGCGCCGAGACCACACAGGTCCTCGAAGCACGCTTCGTCGCAGCCGGTGACCGTGATGCCGGATCGGATCAGCGTCGCGGCGACGGTCGGACAACTTTCGACGCGCGACAGCGCATCGAGCAGGCTGGCGCTGCCCGTCTCCGACAGCGCGGGTGGCGTCGCCAGCCCGACCAGGAAATGCGAGGCGGACCAGGTGAGGGAACCGCCGAAGGCGATCTTGTCGGAGGCGTCGGCTTCCCAGCTGGTCTCGTTTGCCGTCACGCTGAGCTCGCTCGCGGGCTGACCTGCGGCTCTCTCGATGGCGAGCTCCGCCCGCCCCGGCGAGCTCTTGGAGGCGCGCAGCCGGCCCTCGAAAGCATGCGGTGAAAACAAGGCCGAGCGGCCCATGGCGGTCCAGCGCTCGAGCGCGTCGCCGAGCGCCGTGAGGCTCGATTCTCCGACGGCTTGCACGATCGCGTCGTCCCAGCCGTAGCGGTCGCGCGCCGCGGCGAACGCATCCCCCGGGGCGCCGGGCAGCGCGGCGCGCATCGCATCCAGCAGCGCAGCGACGTCGTTGCCGGCTGCGCCGCGCAGCTTCGAGCTCGCGACGCCGAGCGCCTGATCGAGTGACTCGTCGAGCGTCGCATCGCTCGACTTGAGGCCGATCACGACGTCGAGCACGGTGCTCTCGAGCTGCAACGGCACCGCCGTCACCGGCACGTAAACCTGGTTGATCGTGCCCTCCACGGCGCCGTCCCGGTTCGCGCAGCCGCCCAGGTAGCGGCCCGCGCGCAGCGTCACGGCCATCGGGCGGTTGCCCACCGGCACTTTCGGTACGTCGATCGGCGCGGTCTGTGAAGGCGCGAACAAATCCCCGTCGTTCGGGGGCATGGTCGTGAAGTCTTCGCAGCGCTTGTCGAAATGCACTCCGGCGACCCACAGCTTGACCGGGCGGCCGCCGGTATAAGACGCCTGGACCCGCAGCGTCGTCGAGCCGGTGGCGGTGACGCGGATCCGCTTCTCGATCGACGGCGCACCCTGGGTGATGGCGCGCAGCAGCAGCGTGGTGGGAGCGCTCGGTGCCGTGAATTGCACCGACGCTCGCCCTTTCGCGTTCGTCCAGACCTCGTCCCGGTCGAGCACGCCGTCGTGCGGCTCGCCCGCCTCCGACAGCAGCGCGAAGCGCACGGGGTGGGCGCCCTGGGGTTGCACGGCGACGCCGATCTGCTTCGTCTGCCGCGGCCCGAGCACGATGTCGTCGCTGAGGTCGAAGCTGAGGTCGTAGGTCGGGGCCGGCTCCTCCGTGGGAACGGGCGCCGGGGCAGGGCCTCCGTCCGACTCCGACGCGCAGCCGAGCCCCGACACTGCGGCGAGCAGTGCCAGGCAAGACCGGAAGCGCGACTCGATCACGGAGCAGACCTCGAAAAGGGCCTTCAGCCTAGCACGCGCCGTCTGGTCCGCGGATGGACTAGGCTAGCCCGACGTGGCGTCTCTCGTGCCCCCCGCTTCCAAGATCCTGATCGTCGAGGACGAGCCCGGTCTTCGGGAAATGCTGGCGATTCTGTTTCGCCGCGAGGGTTACGAGGTGGTGCTTGCCCCGGGCCTGCGCGCGGCGCTCGAGACCATCACGCAACACCCCCAACCGTTCCCGGTCGTGCTCACGGATCTCGCGATGCCGGACGGCTCGGGCCTCGACGTGCTGGCGGCCGCCAAGTCCCGGAGCCAGGCCACCGAGGTGATCCTGATCACGGCCCACTCGACGGTCGAGAACGCGATCCAGGCCATGCGGCTCGGCGCCTACGATTTCGTGGCCAAGCCCTTCCAGCCGCTGGAGCTCGCGGCGCTCGTTCAGAAGGCGCTCGAGAAGCAGGCGATCGTCGTCGAGAATCGGCGGCTCCGCGCGCGGGTCGAGAGCCCGGCGCAGCGCGAGCTCGTCGGCCGCAGCCCGGCGCTGCGTGCCGTCAGCGATCTGGTGGAGCGCATCGCGCCCATGCGCACCACCGTGCTAATCACGGGCGAGAGCGGCACCGGCAAAGAGCGCGTCGCGCGCGCCATTCACCGGCTCTCGGATCGCGCCGCGGGCCCGTTTCTGGTCGTCAACTGCGGCGCGCTCCCGGAAGCGCTGATGGAGAGCGAGCTGTTCGGTCACGAAAGGGGCGCCTTCACCGGCGCCGAAAAGCGCCACCGCGGCCTGTTTCGCGAGGCGGACGGCGGCAGCCTGCTGCTCGACGAGGTCGGCGAGCTGCCCGCGGCGCTGCAGGTCAAGCTGCTCCGCGTGTTGCAGGAGCGCACGGTGCGTCCGGTCGGCGCCACTCAAGAGGTGCCGGTGGACGTGCGGGTGATGGCCGCCACCAATCGCGACGTCGAGGCCGACGTGGCGATCGGCAAGTTCCGGAGCGATCTGTACTACCGACTGAACGTGATCCGGGTCGCCCTCCCGCCGTTACGCGACCGTCGCGAAGACGTGCCGCTGCTCGCGGAGCGCTTCGTGCGTCGCTTCGCCGACGAACACGGCAAGGAGATCACCGGGTTTACACCGGACGCCGTGCGCGCCCTCGAGTACTACGCGTTCCCGGGCAACGTGCGCGAGCTCGAGAACGTGATCGAGCGCGCCGTGGCGCTGGCTGGAGGCCGCGTGATCGGCCTCGGCGATCTGCCGCCCGAGCTGAGCGGCATGGCCGGCGCGCCGACCCCGGCGCTGCTCGACTTGCCCGCGGAGGGCACGCGCCTCGACGACATCCTGAGCGAGGTCGAGCGCCGGCTGATCCTCGCTTCTCTCGACCGCACGGGCGGCATCCGAAAGCGCGCGGCAGACCTACTCGGGATCACGTTTCGGTCCCTCAGGTACCGAATGAAGAAGCACGGCCTGGGCGACGACTCCGAAGACGACGCGGACGGCTCCGCAGACGCCGATTAGCCGGCCCGGACCCCCGAGAACGCGGCGAGCGTGCGCAACGCGTGATAGCTTGTGCGGGTGTCTGCCTGGCGAACGCGCGGAGCCGAACGCGGCTTCACCCTGACCGAGCTGATGGTGGTGGTGGTGCTGATCGGCGTCCTCGCCATGATCGGCGTCGCGGCCTTCCGAAAGCGCGTGACCGCCTCGAAGGCCACCGAGGTCACCACCGTGATCGGCGCCCTGCGCGCCGGCGAGGAGGCGTACAAGGGCGAGAACCAGGAGTACCTGGACATCTCGGATCCGAACGCCTGGTACCCGTCGTCCACCTTCAACTCGGACGCGATCTCGTGGTCGGCGAACTTCGGAACCCACGTGGACGGGCCCGGCTTCCAGGCGCTGAATGCCCCCATCACACAGTCCGTGCAGTATCGCTACCTGGTCAACGCGGGCTCGGCGGGGGACACCATGCCCTCGCCGACCGGGGTGACGCTGCCCACCTGGCCCACGCCCGCAGATCCCTGGTACGTGATCATCGCGCGCGCCAACGTGGACGGCGACAGCGTTTTCTCGACCGCCGTCGCCACGAGCTTCAACCACGAAATCCACGTGGACAACGAGGGCGAGTAAGTCAAGGGGCGCCCCCGCGCGCGCTCCGTTCGCCCTCGGAGAGCTCGCGTAGCTCGAACCACCCGACACGCGCGAGGGGGCGCGCCACGAAGCCCTCGAGCTTGCCGTTGTGCTCGAGCGCGCGCCAGATGTTGGGGGTGAAGGCGGCGTAGATCGCGCGCCCGCGGCGAGCGTGAAAGCTCGCGAGCCGGTCGAAATCACGGAACCCGTCGCGAAGAGGCAGCGCCACCCTTATCCGCTGGCGGAGCTCGACGAGCGTGTACATGGGATCGGGGAACTGCGCGAAGAACAGCGAATCGTCGCGGACGTGCTCGGCGAGCGCTGCCGCGGTCGCGTAGTTGCCCGCCCGGAGCGCGCGCGATGCAGGGAGGTCGTAACCGAACGAGGTGCATGCTGCGTGCGCGACACCGAAGCCGGCTAGCGTGGCGGCGGCGAGGCTCGCCCCGCGCGACGGCCGCAACACGCACAGGACGCCAGCGAGCCCGAGCAGTGCCGCGAGCAGCAGTGGAAGCACGAGCAACCCGAGCTCCGCGTCCTCGGGCTTCGTGGCGAGCGGTGAGGTGACGACGGCGAGCGCGACAGAGACCAAGCTTCCGGCGGCGAACACCAAGATTGCCCGCCGATCGACCCCGAGCGCGCGCAGTCCGACCACGCTCAGGATCGCGCAGAACGGCAGCGTCGGTAACAGGTAGCGCATGTTGAAGCACATCCCACCGTGCCAGGCGCTCGCTCCATAGAACAGTGCGTAGGCGAGCGGTATCCCCACGAGCAGCCAGGCGATCGATCTTTGCCGGCCGTCCCTCAGCAACAACACGAGTCCAGCCAGGCCGATCGAGAAATATGGGCAGCTCTGCAGCAACGCCTTCTTCAGCACGCCCGCGTACACGACCGCCCCCGACTCGGTTCGTTGGATCGCGAGCTCTGTCGGATCCACGGGCAACGCCGAGGCGTCGGCCAGCAACGCGAACGTCCCGCTTGCTGCCTCAATCAAGGGCTGCCGCGTGGTTGGTACCGCCAGCACGACCAGCGCAGAAACAGCGCCGACAAGCGCGAGCCCGCGCACGCCGAGGAGACGCTTGATCCGGCCGCGCCCTTGGATCGCCAACACGGTGAGGCAGGCGGCGACCACGAGCAGCCAGGGCACGACCTGGTCGTGAGCCGCCGAGCCGTAGCTCAGCGGCATCGCGGAGCCCCACTTGCGAAGGTTGAGGTAAGAAGCGAGCAGTGCTCCTGGTAGGAGCCCGAGCGCAAACGCGCACCCGCGGCGCACGCCGAGTGTCCCACGCCCGAGCAGCGGTAGGAGCAACGGCGCTGCGCACAACACCACGTCGAGCCGGACCGTGGCGCCGAATCCGACGCACAGCCCACCCGCGAGCAAGCTGCGTCCGGAGCTCGGCCGCTCTGCGTGGGAGACGCCTTCGAACAGGAAAAAAGCGCTCGCCAGCACGGCCAAGACGGCAACGCTATGCGGCCAGATCCCGAGCGCGTACTCCCAGGAGTAACTCGCGAAAGCCCAGAGCGCGGTTGCGAGCGCTGCCCAGCGCGCGTCGCCGAGTACGCGGTATGCGAGTCGCTGGCACAGTGCTGCCACGCCGACGAAGGCGAGGGCGTTTAGCGCGAACAGACCGGTGTATCCGAACAGCGCGTAGAACGGCGCCGCGAGCAGCGCGTAGCCTTGAGGATACTGCGCGCTGAGCCCGCCGGGCGTCGCGCGGATCTGGAGCGACTGGAGCTCCGGCGAGGCGAGCTCCTCGTAGCCGTTCCAGATGAACAACCTGCCTGCCGCGGCATTCTTCGCCATCAGCTGGTAGGTGATCTCGTCGATTGAAAACGGACCGGTGCGCAGGCGGAGCGTGGCGTCGAGCACGAGCCCGAACGCCACAGCCAGGAGCACGAGTGCGCCGGGCCGGCCAAGCCAGTGCCTGGGTGTGACTGGGTCGGTCGCGGGGCCCTCGATCATGTTCAAAACGGCGGCAACTTGATGCCGAGCTCAGGCCAGAGCGCGAGCAGGCGCTGTGACGACTCCTGGCGCAGGCGATAGGCCTCGACCACGGCCGCGGGCGCTGGGCGGCGCTCGAGCGCCTCGACATAAGCCCGGAACACGCGCTCGGTCGTCCGTGGATCGGCGAAACGCAGTGCATAGTAGAGCGCACCCTCGGCCTCCCTCAGCGGCAAGCCGCCCTGGTCGAGGACGCGGTCGAGCAGCTTGAAGGCGTCGCGCGTGCGGCCCATGTCGATCGCGTGCTTGGCGCGCTGGATGAGCTCCGGTTTCGTGTCCCCCGGTGGGTTCTTCTCGAGCTCCTCGAGCTTCGGCAAGCGTCGCTTCATGTCGCGGGCGATCGGATAACCGGGTAAGAGCCGCAGCGCCTCGTCGAACTCGCGCCGGCTCTCGTCGAAGTTCGCGACCGAGAGCTCCGCAAAGGCCATGCTGACGTGAAACTTCGGTGTGTTCGGGAACACCGTGAGCACCTGGCGCAGGACCTGCCGCGCGGCGCGGTACTGTCCGAGCGACTGCAGCGCGGTGGCGAGGTTATTGCCGATCATGCCGAAGTTGGCGTCACCCGCGTCGCGATAGGTCTGGTACACGCCGATCGCGTGGCGATACAGGCCGGCGCGGAAATAGAGGTTGCCGAGCTCGACCACGGCAGCGCCGTTGCTTTCCGGGTGCTGGCGGTAGGTCTTGGTCCAGAAATCGATCTCGTCGGTCCAGTCGCTGGTCCGGATCCAGGTAGCGACGCCGAGCGAAGCCACGAACGCGGCAAGTACGGTCGCGCGTAGCGGCGCCCGGAGCCGTGCCAGCGCCTCCGTGAGCGTGCGAGCCGTGGCCAGACACAACCCGAGCAGCGGCAAATACATGAAGCGGTCGGCGGCGACGATGTTCACCGACAGGGGCAAGAGGTGCAGCACGAGGCCCAGCGACACCGCGGTCATCGCGAGCCCGGCGAGCTCGAGGTCCTTCAGGCCGCGCCGCCAGAGTCGCGGGATCGCGAACGCCAACCCCACGAGGACCAGCCCTCCGAGCACGATGAACGCCAGGTTGGGCGCGAGCAACCTGCCGATCTGCGAGTCAGGGCGGTAAGCATCGACCAGACCCGCGGCGTAACGGCCGAGCGCCTCGAGCGCGGCGGTCGCGCGGCGCGAGGGAGGGATCACGCTGCCTTGTAACGAGAGCCGCACCGCCGAAATCCGCAGCACGGCGTAGGCGCTGCACGCGGCCGCCAGTGGAAGCAAGGAGAGAACACGCGCCCCGCGGGACTTCTGGGGGGCGCGCAGCTCGAGCACTGCGAGCGCTGCGACCCCCGCCAGGGCCACCTCCTTGGACAGCAGTCCGAGCAGCAGCGCGGCGCTCGCCAGGGCGCGCCGCGACCACGAGTCGGGTCGCCACAGCGTGAGCGCCAGCAGCACCCAGGTTGCGGCGAGTACGTCGGTCCTGCCCGAGATCCAGGCCACGGCCTCGGTCAGGCGAGGGAACAGCGCCCAGAGCAGCGCGCCCACGTTGGCGGCGAGCGCCGAGACCCCGACGCGCCGGAGCAGCCCCACCAGCAGGAGCGCGTTCAGCGCGTGCAGAAAGACGTTGGTCAGGTGATAGCCGGACGGGTTCGCCTCGTGCACGGCATGGTCCAGAGCCCACGTCAGCACGGTGATCGGCCGGTAATAGCCGCGGCCTCCGGGCTCGGTCTCCAGGTTCGAGAAGAACGCGCTACCGAAGAAGTCGGACAGCCCACCGGGATTCGACACCGCGGGTGAGTCGCGCACGATCTGGAAGTCGTCCCAGATGAACGGCGCGCCGGCAGCGGGGGAGTACGCGCCGAGCACGCACATGACCGTCGCGAGGAGCAGCACCGATGGCCTGGGCACCGAGCTCATGTGGCGGCCAGAGTAGCGCGCGCGGGTACTGTTCGGGCAAGCTCGCGATCCACCGGGCCCAGAAACACGAACGCCCGGCACGTGGGGTCACGTACCGGGCGCGCTGCTAGGCGTTCGTGTGGATCACTCTTCCGGGCGGAGTTCGGCGATCGTCGGGGCGTAGGTCGCCGTCTTCGTGGTCGAGTCCGCCGCGCCCGCGATCGAGAAGGTCGAGGAGCTCGAATCGCCGTCGAGGTCACCACGAGCGATGCACGAGAACGACGTGTTCGCATCCGACGTGTACTCGTACTGGAAGTACTGCGGCTCGTTCATCGAGAAATGGAGACAGTCCCAGCCGCCGCTCCAGTCATTGGGAGCCGACTGGTACTTGGCGGCTGCGGGGATCGTCGTCGGAACGGCCGAGGCGTCCGCGCAGAGAGAGTGGATGACGCTCGAGCTGTCGCCCGCGGCCAGCACCGTGGTGACGTCCATCGATTCCTTGTTGTAGGCGGACACTGCGTCCTTCGCCATGCGGCCCAGGGCGTCGCGGGCTTCGGCCGTCTTCGCGTTCTTCACGTACTTGCTCACGCCGTAGACGGCGAGCGCGGCCAAGATGCCGACGATCGCGACGACGATCATCAGCTCCACCAGGGTGAAGCCGCGTTTCAGGTTTTTGAGTTTCTGGACCATCGATCGATCTCCTTGAGATGCCTTGCTTGGGGTTGGTTTTCGTTACTTGCTCTTGGATCCGCGCGGCCTCTCCCCTTCGGTCGGTGAGGAGCCCGTTGTGCGATGCGGGCTACTCACCCTCATGCGCGGAAAAGATCTGACTCGTAAAGCTCGCGGCGACGTAGACCGTGCGGTTGCCGCCTTTGCGCAGATCGGCCACGGCCTTCACCGCGTACCAGGGCTGGTCAATCGCAGCGCTCGGCCAGTTGCCGATCGTGATATCGCTGCCGACGGCGTCCGGAACTTCGACCGCCGTTCCTGCGCTGCACGCGTATTGGAAGAGCACGGGGCCGGACACGCTCACGCCGATCGCTTCGAATTTCGAGCCGATCGCGCCGCCGCCCCAGGCAACCTTCACCTGCCCGGGATCCGGGTTGGTGGGGTAGAACGTCGCGAGGTCTCCCGTGACGTCGAGGTACGCGTCGAAGTCGTTCCGGTAGGACTCTTGCGCCGTCTTGATCTCGCCGACGATCTTGGTCGCTTCCCCGGTCTTCGCTTGGGCGATGTAGCGGCTCACGCCGTAGACCGCGAGCGTGGCCAGCACGCCCATGATCACCACGGTGATCATCAGCTCGATCAGCGTGAAGCCTCTCGAGGAGCAGCTGGGGCGCGCGCGCAAACGCATTCGTGGGGTTCGCATCAGCAAAGCGCATGCCCGGTTTGGTCGTCAATGATTTCGCATACTTGCGGCTCAGGAGCCGGTCTCCCGGTGACGAGAATTGTCACCGGGCCTGGGTCGGGTGACGACGAGCGTCAGGCGCGCTTGTAAGCTCCGCTACACTCGCGCCCGACATGCGCTCACTCAGCCCCATCGAAGCCGCCGCACTCGTTTCTCTCGCTGGCTGTGTGCTCGCTGTGTGCGTTCCCACGTTCGCGCGCAACGTGCACGCATCTTACGTAAGTGAAGCCACGCGCGGCGTGGGTGAGCTCGCGGCGCGTACGGCGATGAAGCTCGAGCAGGCGCAGGCGATCGAGGCGCTGCCGGAGCCGGCGCCGCTCACGCCGTCGCAGGTGCCGCGCGGCACGCGGGTCACCGATCCGCCCGGCACCTGGTCGCACCCGACGTGGCGAGCGCTCGAGTTCTCGTTCGAGCGCGCGCACTCCTACAGCTTCGCCTTCGAGAGCGAGCGCGGCGAGTCTTCGGCCAAGTTCAGCGCCGTCGCGCACGGCGATCTCGACGGCGATTCGGTTCAGAGTACCCTGTCGATCGACGGTGAGTTCGTGCCGCATTCGGCCGTCAAGCTCTCACCGCTGGACGTGCAGAATGAAATCGAATAGCGGCGCTCGCTCCACGCTCTTCGTGTTGTGCATCCTGGCCGCCTCGGTCGTGGCCATCCATTTCACGCGCGGCGCGCTGTTCTCGCGCTACCAGGCAGTACGCCGGCTGAAAGACGTGTACTTCCTGCCGTCGGCGGAGCTCACGCGGAGCTCGAGCCTCGGCTACCGCGCCGCGCTCGCCGATCTGCTCTATGCCCACGTCTTGGTCTCCTACGGTCAACACTTCCAGGAGAAGCGCCGCTTCGAGTTCGTCGCGGAATATCTGGATGCGATCACGCGGCTCGATCCGAAGTTCCGCGAGCCGTATCGGATGGCCGACACGCTGATCACGCTCCAGCCCGAGCCGCCGCGCTTCGAAGACTACCAGGCCGCGCGCGCGCTCCAGGAACGCGGTTTGAAGCAGTTTCCGAACGACAGCGAGCTGTGGCTGATCGCCGGTCAATTCTCGGCCTACCTGGCCGCGAACTGGGTACCCGAAGAGCATCGCGAGGAGTACCGGCTCGACGGAGCCAAGAAGCTTTCACGCTCCTGCGAGCTCATCAGCTCGAACCAGAACATCCCGCACCACTGCATCACCGCGGCGCGCCTGTTCGACCAGGCCGGCCAGCTCGGAGCCGCGCAGCGCTTCCTCGAGCGCGTGCTCACGATCTCCGAAGATCCCGAGATCCGCAGCATCGCCGGCGGCTACCTGCAGTCGATCGCCGGTGAAGGCCAGCGCTCGAAGATCGAGGATCGTTTCCGCCGCTTGCGAAAGCTCTGGGCGAACGATCTGCGCTTCGTCTCGCGTGAACAGCTCCAGCTCCTGGGCCCCGGCTTCGACCCCGCCCGCTGCGCCGGCCCCCGCTCCCCGAGCCCCGAATGCGCGACGACCTTCCGCGACTGGGGGGAGCTCGTCTCGGACGACTGAGAAGAAACGATTTTCGGCCCTTTACGAGGGATGCGACAAGAAGAATGGAAGGGGAGAAGGTCGGAAAGGGAATTTTTTTGTTGGCGAGACTGCTGCGTCGTCGACGACAGCCAGCAGCCGCTCGGGGGGCGACAAGTAAACGCCGCAGAACATCCCCCCCCAAAAATCTTCCCGATCTTCCTCCCTTTCGACCTTCTTGTAGCCCGGATCGTCCACGCCGTAAGGCGTCGTGGCAGGGCCTGGAAGAGTGGGGAAGGGGTTAGTCGAATTTGGCGACGACGCTGATCGTCTTGCCCGCGCTGGCGTTGACGCCCTTGGCTTTGCGGCCCTTCTCGGGGTGGACGAAGATCACGGTGTGCATGCCAGGGTCCACCGAGGCCGACTTCGGCGTCGGGCCGAGGGGCTTGCCGTCGAGGATCACGTTCGAGGACGGGATCGAGTTGAAGTTGAGCTTGGCCTTGCCGGACTTGGCTTCGCCTCCGCCACCAGAGGAGCGCGGCGGAGTGGGCGCGCTGTGGCTGCTGGTCGAGGTCGAACGGTGGGCGGCGACGGGCGGCAGCGGGTTCTCTTCCGCGGCCGAGGCCGAGCCTCCGCTCTCGAGGTCGATGATGAACGTGCGCTCGGCCTGGCCGTCCTCGAACTCGATGCGTTGCTCGTAGGTCTTGTAGCCGGGCTTGCTGGCCACGATGCGATACGGTTTGTCGACCTGGATATCGACCGCGAGGGGCAGCTGCGGCACCGGGCGCCGCTCCGAGCCACTCACGAGCAAGACCGTGGCGCCGTCGGCGTTGGCGCCCGGTTTGATGGTCGCGAGGCCCTTCTTCACCCGGAGCTTGGGCTCGATCGTGACCAGCTGGTTCGGCTCGATGGTGACGCTGCGCTCGAGCGGCTCGTAGCGGTCGCTGCCGTCGATCTTGATCCGATGCTCGCCGGGGGTGATCTCGCTGATCTCTTGCGGCAGCGGCCCCACCTCTTTGCCGTCGAGCCAGAGCTTG
Organism: Polyangiaceae bacterium; assembly: GCA_025937835.1. Lineage (GTDB taxonomy): Bacteria > Myxococcota_A > Polyangia > Polyangiales > Polyangiaceae > PMG-095. Next base: position 38,165 of record JAICQO010000001.1, on the reverse strand, counting down.
AGCCCGCGGCCCTCGGCCTTCACGCTGAGACCAGTCGCGCCGCCGCGAGAGAGCGACACGTTGTAGACCGCCTCGTCACCGGCCTCGACCTTGACGCCCTGGTCGGCGGTTGGCTCGAAGCCGGCGCCGCGGACCTTGACCAGGTGAGTGCCGCTCGAGAGCGCCTCGACGCGACACGGCGACGAGCTGCAGCGCTTCTTGCCGTCGACGATCACCTCGAGATCGGTGACCGCGGTGTTGCCGGGGCCGGCGACCGTGACCACCAGCGAGCCGTCCTTCGGAAGCATCAAGAACACGACGCCGGCCACGACCACGGCGAAGGCGATCGCTGCCGCGATCAGCATCGTGTTGCGCGAGCGCGCGAAGGGCATGTCCGAGATCGCGTTCGGTACGCTCGACGCGATCGCGCTCGGGCGTCCGCTCGGCAGAGCGCGCGGTGGCGGCAGCGAGGGCGCGGGAACACCGCGCCCGATCGTCGGCGCGCGCGTGGAGGCCGTGCGCGACATGGGCGGGGGTGCGGGCGAAGGCATGCGCGCGGGCGGCGGTGCGCCCGCAGCCGGGGCCGGCGGCGCGCTGCGCAGCATCGAGCGCGGATCAGCCTCGGAACCGCGGTCGAAGACCTGGGTCGCCTCGTCCTCGTCGTCCCAATCGATGTCAGGAGAATTTTTCGCCAGCAGTGCGTTGTCTACCGGTACGAGCGGCGTCTCTTCCTCTCGGCGCATGGGGGCGGGAGGCGGCGGGATCGACGGCATCGGCGGCATCGGCGGTGCGGGGAACGCGCCCGCCGGGGTTTGCTTCATGGGCGGCGGCGGCGGCCCTGCGCTGCGCATCGGCGGCGCGGGTGTGGGACGGCCGGGCGGCGGCGCGCTCGGGACGCGCTGAGGGGGAGCCGGCGGCACGGGCAGCCCGAGCAGCGTTTTCTGCCTCGCGCCGGGCGGCGGCGGCACTCGCGAGCCGGGCGGCGGCGGCACGCTCGTGAGTTGTCCGGTTCGCGATTTCTTCGCGGCAAGACCGTCGAAAATGTCCAGGTCCGAACCCTTATCGCTCATCGAAGGATGCTCTCTGTTCGTTTTCGCGCCTTGCCGAGGCGTGCCGCGACTTCCGCATGACTTCAGCGGATTTCGACGTGGCTACCATAGCTCGGTCGTCGTGCCTTGGCGAGGGCCCTTGATCGGAAAATTCGTGGCGCGCAAAAGCTAATGCGCGGGAGACGCCAGGCGGATCAGTGACTCGCGCCGCGTCGCTGTTGCATGGGAGCCCAGGTCTTCGGTCCCACGATGGGCGTGTCTGGAAACAGGCTCCGCAAGCCGGGTCCCTCGTTGCGAACGAGCGTGACGCGCAGAGTCGAAGGCGATGCGTTCGCCTGCGCATCCTCGCGCGTTTCCGGAGCGGTCGTTACGCTCGCGTCAGCTTTTTCTGCGCTCGACGCACCGAGCGTTGCGCCGAGCGGACGAGGCAACAAGAGCACGCGCTCGCAGCGCAAGCGCCGCAGTAAGTCGAGCAGCAGCGCGCTGTCGCGACGTGGATCGGGCCCCTCGGTGAGGCGCGCGTAGATCAACATCCCCGCCTCGTCGATGCCGATTGCCGCCTGGGCGCGCGCGGCTTCGGCTGCGCCGACCGGGATGCCCGCGGTGATGCGCTGGGCCGAGGGCTCGGGCGCTGCCGGATCGATCGCGAAGCCGCGCGTGGGCGACAACCACAGCGCGCTCGCTCCCTTGGCCAGGGCGAAGCGGAACTCGACGATGCGCTTCGGCTCCGCGTCTTCAGGGCGCTCGAGGCGCACTTGCTTCGGGTCGATCTTGAGCAAACCGACGCGCGTCGAGGGGCGGGTGACGTCGGGCCGGACGTTGGTGGTCGCGACGGCGTTGGGCCAGCCGTACTGAGGCAAGCCGTGCATGCGCCAGGCGCCCTCGCCCTCTTCGCGCTCGGGAAAGACCGTGGGCGCCGGCTCGCCGGGCAGCAAGTGACGCAGCGTCAAGTAGAAGAAGTCGCGCGCTTCCGGGTTCACGTAGCGAGGGAAGTTCATGAGCGCCATGAAGCGGATCATGCGCCGCGCCATGAACTCCCAGTCCGGCGCGTCCGGCACGCCGCCGCGCGACTCCCAAACGTCGTCGAGGGGACGCTTCAGCTTCGGCAACGAGCCCTTCTTGGCGACGCGGTAAAACTCGAAGCCCGTGTGACCGGGGTTCATGTCGAGGTGCACGCCGTAGCGGCAATGCGCGCGCACCATCGCCGCGCCGAGTACGTCCGGATCGACGCTCGCGCCGTAGAAATAACCGACGAAGCCCTCGCGCGTCGCGCAGATGGCGCTGCGCACGGTGCGGCTCTCTTCCGTCCAACCCGGCGGCACGCCGCCCCACCAATGGCGCTTGTAGGGGTTGATCCGGTCGTTGGCGACCAGCGCCGTCATGTTCTGGCGAAAGGACACCACGTTGTCCGGGATCGCCGTGTTTTCGGGCCAGGTGCCGAACGCGGTCGAGCCGTCCTCGAGCTTGGCCACGGTCGCGCCGTACGGCTTCGGCGGCAGGTACACCACGCGGTTTGCCATCATCCCGAACTCGCCGTGCACGGCCTGGAAGCCACCGTTGAAGGCGCCCACGAACCGGCTGAGCACGCGCGGGTTGCGCGGCACGACGCCGGGTCCGGTCTCGCCGGTCGCGCTCTTCGGCTCGACCGTGCCGCTCACCATGTCGAGCTCCACCTGCCGTGGATCCCAGAGCGTGACGTAGACCTGCGAGTAGATCCGCTTGCGATCGGTGCGGATGAACGAGAACACGAACGGCGAGGGAGCGCCGATGTTCTTGATCACGAACGGATCGTTCTCGAGGCTCACCCACTTGCCCTCGCCGCGCAGCGGCGGATCGAGCATCGGCTCCATCGCGGGTGGTGGCCAGCCGGTCTCGGGATCGGTCAGCACCGCTGGCGGCACGGAGTAGAGCGCGCCGAGATCCTCCGCGACCGCGGCGGCGCCGTCGTCGCCCGTGACGTTGTTCACGATTTGCTCGAGCTGATCGACGCCCTCGAACGCGACGGCCTTGACGAACGCCAGGTTGTCGTCTCCGAACCAGGGTAGCGCCCGCACGCGGTCCACGGCCCAGGTCGCCAAATTTCCAGGGCGCGGCTTGGGCGGCGTCTGATCGCGCACCCACTCCGCGCCCTCGCTCGGCGGACCCCCGTTGGGGATCACGATCCGGCGCGCATCCGCTTCGATCGACAGCCGTTGCTCGCTGAGCTCGACGTTCACCTTGAAGGCTTGCGGTTCGAGCCGGAAGCTCTTGCGCAGCACTCCGCTGACTTGCCCGGTCTCTTGCAGGTTGGTGATCGCATTCTGCAGGCGCCGCAGCCTGGTCCAGTCGCGGCCGCTCGGTGGCGGCTCGCCGCGCAGGTCGGCGTACTGCACGCTCGACACGATGCCCTCCTGAGCGATCGTCCAAGCCGCGAAGAGCCCGCGCACGGTCAGGCGTTGCTCGTCCGCGGCGGAGGTGTCGGTGAGGTTGTAGACGCCGCCGAGCTCGATCAGCCGGCCTTCGCGCGAGCGGCGTGCTTCCACGAGATACACGTCCGCGGGCTCGCGCGGCCTGCCTGCGAGCAAGACCGCGCGCTCGCGCACTCCGGACGAGAGGAGGTCGAGGCGCGAAGGCTCGACCGGTACGAAGTGCACCTCCGACGGGCTCGCCACGAGGCCGCCCAAGCGCAGCGCCTCCGCCAGGGAGCGCGCGCGATCCATCGACACCGCGACCCCTTCGGGGAGCGTGTCGCCGCGCTGGGCGAGGTACGAGAGGCCGAGCAACACGGGCAGCGGCATCAGCGCGCGGAGCACGCTGAGGGCGTGGTGGCGGACCGGCAGCCGCGGAAAGCGGCTGAGCGCGATGCGTTGCCGGCCTTGGGGCCGCGATGCCTGCGGGGCCTGCGATGCCCGCGGTGCCTGCGGCGCCTGGGAGCGCACCGGCGTCCGAGTCGACGGAGGCAGAGTCGAAGAGGTCACGACCTCATTCGCCATCCGCGGATCCTCGGCTCTTGCGGGCTCCCACGAACCAGGCGGTTAACACTCCTCCGGTCTTCCACGCCATTTTCTGGCTGTTCTGGAGGCCCCGGCTGCCAACGCCGTTGTCGGCACTGGAAACTCCGTTCACGTTCCGGACCCGATCAGTATGCTGGGAAACCGGGGATCCCGCACGAATCGGGCCACAAACGCGGGCAGACCCGAGCTCCGGTCACACGGCACGGCGAATGCTAGGCTCGGGGCGGACATGCGAACGCTGCCGCGCCGTCTCCTGCTCTCGGTTGCGGGCGCCCTGATGCTCGGGGCCTGCCTCGCGCCGACGCTGCCGCTGCCACCGCCGGCGGAGCCCAGCATCGACGGACCGGACGAGAACGGCGTGACCACGTTGTCGGGCAAGGTCGAGGGCGGGGCCTGGGTCTATGCCATCAACCGCGGCTCCGACCAGGGCGCGTTCGAGATCGCCGGCGACGACGGCGTGTACAGCCTGACGCTCATCACCCAAGAGGGTGATCGAATTCAGATGTGGTACACGGTCGGCTCGCAGACGAGCGACATGCTCGAGTTCGAAATCCCGAGCCCACAGCCCGAGCCCGAGCCGTAGCCGCGACGACGGCGCTGTCCTAGCGCACGGTGCGAAGCGCCGTTTGACGGCCGTCGCTGCGCTTGAAGGAGATCGGCGACCGCTCGGGAGCGGAGGGCAGGGGCTCTTCGGCGTCCGCGTCTTCGAGCTCGCCGACCAGATCGTAGTCGGAGGCTTGCGTGATGCGCACGCGGCGGATTTCGCCGGGGCGCACTTCGCCGCCCGACAGGTACACGCAGCCGTCGACCTCGGGAGCCTGTCCCGCGTGGCGACCGACGAACACGAGCTCTTCGCTCTCGCTCGGGCCCTCGACCAGCACCTCGAGCTCGCTGCCGATGCGCGCGCGATTCTTGCGCTTGCTGATCGGGCGCTGAACGCTCATCAGCTTGCGTGCGCGGGCTCCGGCGGTGCGCTCCGGCACCTTGTCCGAGAGGGCATGCGCGCGCGCGCTCGGCTCGTCGGAATAGCGGAAGACGCCCACGTGATCGAACTCCGCGAAGCGCACGAACTCGACCAGCTCGTCGAACTCTTGCTCCGTCTCGCCGGGGTGACCGACGATGAACGCCGAGCGCAGCACGACCCCGTCGATCTTGGCCTTCAGCCGCTCGACCAGCTCGTACAGGCGCTTGCCGCCGTGGCCGCGGCGCATGCGCCGCAGCATGCCGTCCGCCGCATGCTGCAACGGCATGTCGATGTACGGCACGATCCGCGGGTGGCTCGACATCAGCTCGATCAGTCCGTCGTCGAGCTTCTCCGGGTAAAGGTAGTGCAGGCGCACCCAGTGGATGCCCGGAACCTCCGCCACTTTTTGCACGAGCGACGCGAGCGACTCGCCGCCGCCGAGGTCGCGGCCGTAGGCGATGGTGTCTTGCGAGACCAGGTTCACCTCGAGCACGCCGGCCGCGGCCAGCGCCTCGACCTCGCGCACCACGTCGAGCTCGGCGCGCGAGCGCTGCTTGCCGCGGATCTCGGGGATCACGCAGAAGGCACAGGTGCGGTTACAGCCCTCGGCGATCTTCACGTAGGCGCTGCGGCCGCGGGTCGAGATCCGGCGCGGATCGGCCGAGCCCATCACCCAGTCGGCGGGGTTCCCGACCATGATCCGCTCGCCGCTGCCGCGCAGCACGGTTTCGAGCTTCAGCATGTCGCTCGAGCCGAGCACGTTGTCCACCTCCGGCAGCCCCTCGGCGACTTCGTCGGGGTAGCGCTGGCTGAGGCAGCCGGTCACGACCAAGCGCTCGCAGGCGCCGGCCTTCTTGTACTCGGAGAGCTCGAGGATCGTATCGATCGACTCTTTTTTGGCGGCGTCGATGAAGCCGCAGGTGTTGACGACGATCACGCGCGCCTGGCTCGGATCGTCCACGTGCTGGTATCCGGCCTGCTCGGCGACGCCCAGCATCACCTCGGAATCCACCCGATTCTTCGGGCAGCCGAGGCTCACGAAATGGATGGTGCGCTCGGGCGTTTCGGAGCCCTCGGCGGTCATGGCTTGGGGCTCGACATCAACGTCTTGAAGCGGTGGAACAGGTACAGCGAGTCGTGCGGGCCGGCGGCAGCTTCGGGGTGGTATTGCACGCTGAAGGCGCGGAGCTCCGGGGCTTCGAGCCCTTCGCTCGTGCCGTCGTTCAGGTGCAGGTGCGTCGAGCGAGCCACGCCCTTCAGCGAGTCCACGTCGACCACGAAGCCGTGGTTCTGCGTGGTGATCTCGATCCGACCCGTGGCCAGATCCTTCACCGGCTGGTTCAGGCCGCGGTGACCGAACTTGAGCTTGTAGGTCTTGGCTCCGAGCGCGAGCGCGAGCATCTGGTGGCCGAGGCAGATCCCGAAGATCGGCTTTTTGCCGAGCAGCGAGCGGATCGTGTTCACGCCATAGGTGACTGCGGCCGGATCGCCCGGGCCGTTCGACAGGAACACGCCGTCGGGGTCGAGCTTCAAGATCTCTTCGGCGCTGACGCTGGCCGGCACCACCGTCACGTCGCAGCCGAGATCGACCAGGCAGCGCAAGATGTTGCGCTTGGCGCCGTAGTCGATGGCCACGACCTTCTGCCGCGGGGGCATCGCGCCGGACTGCGGGGGCAGCTCCGGCGAGATCGGCGCGTTCCACTCGCCGCGTGTCTCCTTGAAGGCGTAGCTCTTCTCGGGCGTGACGCGCGCGACCAGATCCAGGCCCTCCATGCTCGGCGCGTTGCGCGCACGATCGACCAGCACGTCCGGCGATTCGCTGCCGATGGCGGCGTTCTGCGAGCCTTTGTCGCGCAGGTGCCGCGTCAGGCGCCGCGTGTCGATGTCCGAGATCGCGACGATGCCGTTCTTCTCGAGGTAGGCGTCGAGCGACTCGTCGGCGCGGTAGTTCGAGATCACCGGGCTGTTGTCGCGCACGATGAAGCCGGCCACCTGCGGCTTGCCGCTCGTGCTCTCCGGATCCTCCGCGTTGATGCCGGTGTTGCCGATCTGCGGCGCGGTCATGGTCACGAGCTGGCCGGCGTAAGACGGATCGGTGAGCACCTCTTGGTAACCGGTCATGCCGGTGGTGAACACCGCCTCGCCGATCGCGATGCCGTCTCTACCGAACAGGTTGCCCGAAAAGACGGTGCCGTCGGCGAGCGCCAGATAACCCGGACGCGGCGCGCTCACGAGCCACCTCCGAGCGCGTCGAATGCGATCTCTCCACGCGCCAGCGTCATCAGTACTTTGCCCCTGAGCTCGTGATTCATGAACGGCGTGTTCCTGCCCTTGGTGTGAAGCTGCGTCGTGCGAGGCGTCCAGGCAAGCTCGGGATCGACGAGCGTGAGCTCGGCGCGTGCGCCTTCACGCAGCGACGGCGGCTCGACGCCGGCGATCTTGGCGGGGCGCACCGACAGCGCGTCGAGCAGCCGCGGCAAGGACAGCCGCTCTTTGCCGACCAGGCCGAGGAGCAGCCCGAAACACAGCTCGAGGCCCATGATGCCCGGAGACGCCTCGGACAGCTCGCAGTCCTTCTCGAGCGGCGAGTGCGGCGCGTGATCGGTGGCGATCGCGTCGATCGTGCCGTCGGCCAGGGCCTCGCGCAGGGCGACCACGTCTTCTTCCTCGCGCAGCGGCGGGTTCACCTTGCAGGCGGTGTCGTAGCCGATCAGCGCCGCGTCCGTGAGCAGCAGGTGGTGAGGCGTGACCTCGCACGTCACCGGCACGCCGCGCGATTTCGCCTCGCGGATCAGCGCGATGGCGCCTGCGGTCGAGACGTGGGCCACGTGGTAGCGGGCTTTCACGTACTCCGCGAGGATCACGTCGCGCGCGACGATCACGTCTTCGGCCACGCGCGGCCAGCCGCGGAGCCCGAGGCGCGCCGAGATCACGCCTTCGTGCATGTCGGCGCCGAGCGTGAGCTCGTGATCCTCGGCGTGTTGGATCACGGGCATGTCGAAGTTCTTCGCGTACTCGAGCGCGCGGCGCATGACGGCGCTCGACATCACGCACACGCCGTCGTCGCTCACGCCGACGGCGCCCGCGTCGCGGAGCTCCGCCATCTCGGTCAGGTCCTTGCCCTTCTGACCGACGGTGATGGCGGCGATCGGGTGCAGGCTCGGTCCACCGGCTTCGGCGGCGCGGGCGAGCATCAGCTCGGTCACGGCGCGGGTGTCGTTGACCGGGCGCGTGTTCGGCATCACGCACACGTGCGCGTAGCCGCCCGCCGCCGCGGCCCGGAGGCCGGTCGCGATCTCCTCTTTGTATTCGTGTCCCGGCTCGCGCAGATGGGCGTGTAGGTCCACGAACGCGGGCACCAACCAGCGGCCGTGCCCCTCGATCACGCGGGCGTGCTCGGCGCGGACGGCGTCCGCCGCGCAGTTCGGCCCGATCTTCGCGATCACGCCGCGATCGACGATGACGTCGACGACGGCGTCCAGTGACGATGCAGGATCGAGCGCCCGGACGGCGCGAAACACGAGCAACTCGGACGACACGGCGGCGCTTGATAGCACGCCGAATGAGACCGGGGCAGGGGGCGTGTACGCAGGAGTGCCGAACCCTACCGAAAGCGCCGTAGACACTCGGGTTGTGACGCACGCGAGGCCGCCAGCCGGGGAAAACTTGGGCTAATCTGTTCCCGTCCGCGCGCTCGCGCGGTCGATGTGCCCGATGGCTGACGACGCGAAACGTTCCCACAAACCCGGGATCCCGCGCCCGCCCGACAAGCGTTCGGTGCCGCCACCGCCTCCGGTGCGTGCACCGCGCTCGAGCGCGCCCGATTCCAATGCCGATCGACCCTCTGCTTCGGACGCGCGCAGTATTCCGCTGCCGCTTCCGCCGAAGACGAAGGGCAACTCGGGCGAAGGCCCTTCCGAGAAGAAGGTGCTGCGCCCCCCGCCGAGTAAGGCGCCGGGTCCGGCGAGCAAGGCGCCAGGTTCGGCGAGCAAGGCACCCGCGCCGCCGCGCGGGAGCGCGCCGAGCAAGGCGCCCGCGCCGCCGGCCGCGAGCAAGGCGCCCGCGCCGGAGCGCAAGGCTCCGATGGGCGTAAAGCCCGTGGCCGTCGCGAGGCCGGGCGGGATCCCGTTCGACGCCGTGACCGTGCCGCGCGTCGCCAGCGTGGTGCCGCTGCTCGACGAGCCGCTGATGGACGAGCCTCCGTCGGCCTCCGACGAGCTGCCCACCCGCTTCATCGCGAACGGCGGCCCGACGCGGCTCACCCAGGGCGGTGACGTCGCCGAGCGCCGGCTGCAAACGGCCAAGTCGCTGCTCGACGCGCTGGGGCGCGAGCTGCTCGGAGCGAGCTCGGGCGTGCGGCGCGGCCGCCTCGAATACGAACGCGCGCGCTTGCTCGAGAGCCCGATCGGCGACAAGAGCGGCGCCGCCGAGGCGTACTTGCGCGCGCACGCGCTGCTCGGCGATCACGTGCCGACGATCCACGGCGCGCGGCGGGCCCTGCTCGCGCTCGGCCGCTCCGACGAGGTGCTCGCGCTCTACGACGCGGAGATCCGTCTCGCCGACGGCCCGCTGCGCCGCGCCGAGCTGCACTACGAGAAGGGCTGCCTGCTCGAAGACGTGCTGAACCGCCCCAAAGAAGCGCTGCTCGCGTTCGAGGCGGCGAGCGAGCTGAGTGAGGACGACGCGACGCGCGTCCGCGGCATCGCGCGCGCCGCGAGCTTGCAGGGCGCGTGGGAAGCGCTCGACAAGACCCTCGAGCGCGAGGCCAACGCCGTGCTCGGCGATCCGCGCCACCGCGCGGCCGTGATCGCCATGCGCGCGCGCCTGTTCGAGTCGCGCCGCGGGGATCTGCGCACGGCCGTCGATCTCTACGAGCGCGCGCTCGAGACCGAGCCGAAGACGTCCGCGCCCGTCCACGCGCTGAAGCGGCTCCACCACGCCGCGCAGCGCTTCCGCGATTTGATTTCGGTGCTCGAGCGCGAGGCGGAGCTGTGCAGCGACTCGGCTGTGCGCGCCGCCTGTTATTACCGGGTCGGCAAGCTGTGGCTCGATCAGCTCGGCGCCCTGGACGAGGGCGCGCGGGCGCTCGAGCGCGCCGCCAAGGACGCGCCGTCCGACACCGCGATCCTCGCCGAGCTCGCGCGCGCCTACGAGCGCGAGAATAAACCTCGAGAGTTGTGCCACGTGCTGGAGCGGCTCGCCGAGCTCGTGCAGTCTCCCGCGGAGCGGCTCACGTATTTGCAGCGGGTCGCGGAGCTGTACACGCGCAAGCTCGACGACCCGGGCCGCGCGATCGACTGGTACGAGCGCGCGCGCAAGCTCGATCCGGCGTACCTGCCGGTGATCCAGCCGCTCGCGGAGCTCTACGAGCAGCGCGGCGACTACTTACCGCTCGTGGAGTTGCACCAGGCCGAGGCCGCCGCCGCGCGCGAGCCGTCGCGCAAGGCCCAGGCCCACGCGCGCGTCGCGGAGCTCTACGAGCGGCATTTGGACCGCGCCGACGACGCGGTCGCCGAGTACTCGCTCGCGCTCGGCGTGGTGCCTGCGCACCCGACGTCGTTCAAGGCGCTGGTCCGGTTGTTCACCACGAGCCGCCGCTTCACGGAGCTCGTGGCGCTCTACGAGCGCGCCGTGGATAGCGCGGCCGATACCGAGGCCAAGGTCAATTACCTGTACAAGATCGGGCACCTGCACGAGGACGCGCTGGAAGCGCCCGCGCAGGCGCTGCTCGCTTACAAACGCATCTTGAAGGTCGCGCCGGAGGATCCGGGCGCGCTCCACGCCCTCCAGCGCGCAGCCGAGCGCGCGGGCCAGTGGAAGGAGCTGATCTCCGCGCTCGAGCTCGAGGCCGAGCGCACCCGCGACCGGCGCGGCAAGCTCGATATTCTAATCCGCGCGGGTGAAGTCGCCGAGCGCCAGCTCGACGACGACATGTACGCGTCGAGCTTCTACAAGAGGTTGCTCGAGCTCGACACGACCTACGCCCCGGCCTACGCCGCGCTGGGCCGCGTTTACCACCGCGCGGGTCGACATCAGGAGCTGCTCGAGATCTATCGCGCCGAGCTGTCGATTTCGCCGCTCGGGCCGGGCCGCGCGGCGCTCGAGCTGCGCATCGGCCGGCTGTGCGAGAACGAGCTCGGCCGCGACGACGAGGCGATCGCGTCGTACAAGCGTTCGGTCGAGGCCGACCCCACCCAGCAGAGCGCCCGCCGCGCTCTCGAGCGAAAGCTCGAAGAGAAGGGCCGTTGGGACGAGCTCGTCCGGCTCCTGGACTCCGAGGTCGCGGCGCTCGAGAGCCCCGAGCAAAAGGCGCGCGCCCTGCTCCGCGTCGCGGAGATCCAGGAAAATCGGCTGCGCGCTCAGGAGCGCGCGCTGGCGGGATACGACCAGGCGCTCGCGCTCGATCCGACGCTCGGCGCCGCGCGCGAGGGCTTGCTGCGGTTGCTCGCGGCCAAGGGCGAACACCGGCGGCTCGTGGAGGTGCTCGAGCGCGAGGCCACGGTGCACGCCGACCCACGGCTCGTGGTCTCGGCGTTGCTGCGCGCAGGTCAGGTCTACCGCGACGATCTCGGCGAGGCCGCGCGCGCCATCCGCTGCTTCGAGCAGGTGCTCGAGCGCGAGCCCTCCGAGCTCGAGGCGCTGTTCGCGCTGGAGCCGCTCTACGCCTCGGCCGGCGCCTGGGAAGCACTCGCCACCGTGTACGCGAAGGAGTCGCGGGTGCTCTCGGACAAGCGCGGCCGGGTCGGCGCGTTGCGCGAGCTCGCGCGGCTGCGCGGGAACGGCAAAGCCCAGGGCGACCGCGGGCGGCAAGCGCTCGGCGCGATCCTCGAGCTTTTGCCAGGGGACCGCGGCGCGCTCGAGTCGCTGGAGGCGCTCGCGCTGCGCGAGAACGATCACCCACTGCTCCAGCACATCCACGCCCAGCTCGCGTCTTCGCTGGCCGATCCGATCAGCGTGGCCGCGCACGAGGTGCGGCTCGGCGAAGCGCTCGAGGCTGCGGAAAATCCGGGAGCGCTCGAGGCCTATCGCTCCGCGCTGTCGCGCGATCCCGAGGCGTTCGGCGCGGTGCGCGGCTTCAGCCGCGTCGCCGAGCGGCTCGCCGACGAGAAGCTGCTCGAAGAAGCCGCCGAGCACGAGGCACGGGTCGGCCTGGACCTGTCGCGCGCCGCTTCTCTCGCCACCCGGGCCGCCGAGGCGCGGATCGCGCGCTCCGACCACGAAGGCGCGACGCGCGTCCTCGGCCGCGCGCTCGAGATGGATCCGGACGACGAGCGTGCCGAAAAGCAGCTCTCCCAGCTGCTGATCGGCAGGAACGAGCTCGATCGGCTGCTGTCCGTGCTCACGCAGGCCGCGCGCGTCGCCAAGAAGCCGGAGCGCATCGCGGCGCTGTGGGCGCGGATCGCCGAGATCTACGCCGATCACAAGCGCGATCTGGCCTCGGCGATCGCCGCGCTCGAGCGGGTGCTCGGCGTCACGAGCTCGCGCGCGCCGCTGTTGCTCACGCTCGGCGAGCTCCTGGCGCGAGCGGGTCAGTGGGACAAGGCCGTCGAACGGCTGGAGCAAATCCAGGGTCTGAATCCGGATCCGGCGATCGCCGTGCGCGCGCGCTTCAAGCTGGCCTCGATCTTCGAAGAGCAGCGCGCCGAGCCGAAGCGCGCGCGGGCCGAGCTCGACGCGGTGCTGGCGCTCGACCCCGAGCACCGTGAGGCGCTCGAGCGCAGGGCCGCGCTCGAGGCGCGCCTCGGCGAGCTCGATCGCGCCGCTGAGAGCGCGCTCGCGCTGGTTCGTGTCAGCCCCGATCCCGAGTCGCGCGTCCGGGCGCTGTGCTTGCTGGCCCGCGTCGAGCGCCAGCGCAAACAGCCGGAGGCCTCGGCGCACGCCTACGAGCAGGCCGTGGTGCTGTCGGGCGTCTCCGGCCCCGCGGCGCGCGAGCTGCGCGAGCTGGTCGAAGCGTCGAAGCCGAACGACGGCCCGTCGTTCGCGCGCTACGCGAACGCGCTGAAGCGCCACATCGAGTCGGTGGCGCCGGCGTCCCCCGAGACCTACGCCGAGCTATCACGGACGCTCGCCGGGCCCCTGCGCGATCACGCAGAAGCCGTGCACGTGCTGGAGCGCGGTTTGGCCCTGCACAGCGAACATCTTCCGCTGCGCGCCGAGCTCGCCGAGCGCCTGCTCGCGGCCGGCCAGCACCAGCGCGCCATCAACGAGCTCATGCGCTTGCTCGCGGACGACGTGCACCAGGCGAAGAGCTACCGCCAGCTCGTCGAAGCTTACCGCGGCCTCGAACGGCCGGCGGAGGCGACGCTGGCGCTCGGTCCGCTGGTGGCGCTCGGCTACGCCAACGATGTCGAGCGCACCGCTTGGAGCCTGCGCCCGGTCCGCCCGCTCGCGGTCGGCTCCGGCAGCATCGGCCCCAACGAGATTGCGCAGATTTCGCCGCGGCGCGGTGAAGATCCGACGCTGCGGCTCCTGGCAGCGCTCCGCGACATCGTCGGCAAGGTGAACCCGCCCGAGCTCGATCGCTGGAACGTGTCGAATCGCGACCGGGTGAGCAACCGCTCGTCGCACCCGCTGCGCCAGGTCACCGAGCGAGCGGCGCACGCGTTCGGCGTCCACGCCTACGAGCTCTACGTCCACGGCGCGCACCAGGGCCTGGTCGAGGTCGAGCTCACCGATCCGGTGAGCATCCTGGTCCCGTCGCACGTGGCCGGTCTCAGCGAGCCGGAGCAGGCGTTCTTGATCTCGCGTGCGATGGCCAACGTCGCGCGCGGGATCGCCGTCGTCGATCGGCTCGCGCCCGCGGGCATCGAGCTCTTGCTCGCCGCAGCCGCGCGGCTCGTCGAACCGTCGTTCGCCTCGGGCAAGCTGGACGAGGAGTACCTCGCCTCGCTGACCCGGCGCGTCTCGAAGTCGTTGCCGTGGATCGGGCGCGGGCCGATCGAAGATGCGGCTCGGGCCTACGCCGACGCCCCGCGCTTGAACCCCGTGACCTGGACCACCGAGGCCCGGCTGACGGCGGCTCGGGCGGCTCTGATCGTCGCCGACGATCTGCCGTCCAGCATCGGCCTCGTGCGGCGCCTCGAGGGCGATCTGGCGGGAATCGAAGGGGAGGCGCTGGCCGAGGGCATGCAGCTCACCGAAGACCTGCTGCGGTTCTGGATCAGCGACGCCGCGTTCGCCGTGCGCCGGAGGCTCGGGCTTTGAGCTTTTCGTGCCATGATGCCGCCAGCCGATGCACCGGGTCCACGCCGCAGTCGTCACCGCTTGCTGGCTGTTAGCGCCGCGTAACGCGAACGCAGAAATCGGGGCTCGCATCGAGTATGCGGCCCCGTCCGGTTGCCCCGATCGCGCCGATTTCGAGCGGCGAGTGCGCGAGCGGCTGCTCAGCGAATCGATCGATCCGAAGTCGCTCGAGCAGCTCGTGGTGCGCGTGCTCGTCGAGCCCCACAAGCAGCGCGCGCGCGTCGAGCTCGAGGGAGGGGACGGCGCGCGCGTCGAGCGGGCGGTTCAGGGGCGCACCTGCGAAGAGCTCGTGTCCGGCGTGGCGCTGATCACGGCGCTGGCATTCGGCGCGCACGAGCAGGCCAAGGCCGAGGCCGCAGCCGAAGTGAAACCGGAGCAGCCGGGCCCCGGCGAGCCCGAACAACCGACGCCACCGGAGAGCGCGGCCACGCCGGCAAAGGCCGAGGCCGAGACGCGCTCGAAGAAGCTGATCCCGCTCAAGCCACCGCCGAAGAGCCGCCCGCGCGTCGTCCCGAAGTCGGAGCTCCCCCCCAAGGGCGACCCGGCAGACGTCCCCGAAGACCGCGGTGTGGAAGCGACGGCTGGCGAGCGCTCGCGCCGCGCGCTCTCGGCCGAAGCGGGAGCCGGCGGCTGGATCTCGAGCTGGCTCGCACCGACCCGCATGCTGGGGGTCGATGCGTTCGCGCGGCTGGGCCCGAAGTCCGCCAGCTGGTCGGTTCGGGCCTCCGCGGCGGTGGGCTCCGCCATGGCAGAGGTCGGGGACCGCCGGGCGGACCTCAGGTTCTACGGCGGGCGTCTCGAGGGCTGTCCGCTCGGCGCCCGGCTCCTCGCGCGCTTGTCGGCCGAAGCCTGCGGTGCGGCAGAGCTCGGCGCGCTGGCGGGCGCGGGACAGGCGGGCTCCGCGCTCCGCGAAGCCAGCGAACAGACGGTGTTCTGGGGTGCGGCCGTGCTGCTGGCCCGGGCTCGCTCGGGGCTCGGCCCCCTCGTGATCGAGGCTCAGGCCGAGCTCGGCATCCCTATCTCCCGCAACGAGTTCGTGTTTCAGAACCCGCGGGAAGAGGTGTTTCAGGCTCCCGATGTCGGCGCAGCCGGCCGTCTCGGGATCGGGGTACCTTTCTTGTGATCGATCGCTTCGGGTGACGGGATGACTAGTGCCGTGTCTGAGCTGGCGATGAGCCTGGCCGAGTCCGAGGCGCCTGGGAACGCCGAGGAGCTCGACGCCCTGGTCCGGGCGAACTTCGAGTTCGTCTGGCGGCTCTTGCGCCGCCTGGGGCTCCCCGAGAGCGACGCCGACGACGCTGCCCAGCAGGTGTTCACGATCGCCTGCCGCCGCTTCGGCGCGATCCAGAAGGGCAGCGAGCGCTCGTTCCTGTACGGCTGCGCGCTGAACGGCGCCGCCAAATGGCGCTCCGCGCGCGCGCGCCAGCAGGGGCGGTTCGAGACCGACGCCGAGATCGTGGAGAGCGAACACCCTTGCGGCGACGAGCTGCTCGATCGTCAGAAGGCGCGGCAGCTCCTCGACCAGATCCTCGACTCGATGCCGGAGGAGCTGCGCACGGTGTTCGTGCTGTTCGAGTTCGAAGAGCTCACTTCGATCGAGATCGCCGAGCTGCTCGGTGTGCCGCGCGGAACCGCCGCGTCACGACTGCGGCGCGCCCGGGAGGATTTCGAGAAGCGCGTGACCCGCGTCGAGAGCCGCATGCGGTTTCAGGGAGCCAAGCGATGAGGGATCCCGAACGATTTCTGCAGCGTCCGCCGAGCGACTTCACGGCCAAGCTGCTACGCGCGGGTGCCGAGGAGAAGCCGTCGTCCGCGGCGCTCCGGCGCACGTTGAAGGTTGCGGCCGTCGGTACGGCGCTCGGCGCATCGCTGCAGGCCACGTCGGCCAGCGCGGCGGCGCTCGGCGCGAAGTCGAGCTTGGCTGCAATGGGCGGCGGAGGCGTCGCGAGTGGAGCGGCGGGCGCGGGCGTGGCCGCGGCGACCTCGGTGGCGGCGGGCAACGGCGTAGCGGCGCTCACGGTGGTCGCGATCGCAAAATGGGTCGGCGTCGGAGCGGTCGGCGGTGTGATGGCTGCGACGGCCGCGCATCGCCTGGCGCCGGGTTCGCTCTCGGCTGTCGGCGCGCGTGCCACGGCGTCGGCGTGGAGCGCTTCGGCGCCGCCGCGTCCGGCCGCTCCCGCGGCGTTGCCGCGTGCTTCGCGCGTCCGCGATCCGGGGGTCAGCGCGAGCTTTGCCGACGCGGCTGCGAGTGATGAGCCCGCGTCCGCGCAGACGAGCGCGCCATCGACTGCCGCCTTCGCCGTCGAGGCGCCGCACGGGCTCGAAGCATCGAAGCCTGCGCTGCCGGCGCGCGCAACGCCGCTTCCTGCGCAGACCGCCAGCGCGGCCGCGGCGTCGCGCGCCTCGGCGTCCCAGTCCGCCACTCGCTCGGCGCCGGCACCGGTGCTGGCCGCTGAGGTCGCCCTGGTGGATCGGGGGCGCGCGGCGTTGCAGCGCGGTGACGGGGCAGGGGCGCTCGAGGCGCTCGCCGGCTACGAAGCGGCATTCCCGAAGCAGCAGCTCTCGCCGGAAGTGCTGTTCTTGCGGATGGAAGCGCTGGCGCGGATCGGCAACCTGAGCCAGGCACGCGCCCTGGCTCAACGCATCGTCGCCCGGGGCGCCACGGGGCCGCAGGCCGTGCGGGCGCGCGAGCTGCTCGGCCAGTAATTTTTCGTGATCTCGACGCCGGGGTGCCGGGATGACGTCTCGAGTCCCGATGCATTCCGGCGCAGCAGCGAGCGTTTCGTTCCCCTCTTTCGAGCTCGCACCTCTGCGTCGATCTGCAAATCCGGATCTGGACCGATCCGGACAGCTTGGGCAGCTGTGCTCTATTCCCTGGAGCGCGGGTCGGCGACTCGGCGAATGCCGGAGCTTCGGGATCACCCTAGCCGGGCGGCGGCGCGGGTGGTTGGCGCGGGCGGTTCCGAAGCTTCGGTAATCGGGGGTCCGGCAGGCGAGTGGGTCGCGGTCCACCACCGGACCGACTCGTCTGCCGGCTCTATTTTTGTCCCGCCCGCCCACCCCCACCGGAATCCTCCTCGGGGGCTTCGCCCCCGCGCCCCCAACGCGACTCGCTTCGCTCGCCGCGGGCTCGGCTTTGCCTCGCCGGGGTTTGTCTTCGACACAATGGTCGCTAGGGCCCGCTCGACGACGTAAAGCCTGCGCACCGCTGAACGACGTGAAGCCTGCGCACCGCTCGACGACGTGAAGCCTGCGCACCGCTCAACGAGAGAAGCGCGTGACACCAAAAGCGGCCCCAACGTCACGGCCAGAAACCCGCCTCGGGCCCACCCCCAAATAAACCCTTCCCATCTTCCCCCCTTCCAACCTTCTTGTTGCATCCCCGGGCTACGTCTCAATCCGACGTAACGCCCGCGTTGAATAGTGCGGCTCCCCGGAGTTGAACCGGGACGCCATTGCTGGCGCCAGGACCTGAACCTGGTGCGTCTGCCAGTTCCGCCAGAGCCGCGTTGGAGCGGGGTCTACCTCACTCACCCCGGCGCCCGCAAGGGCCTCTGCATCTTTGAGAGGCCCTCGGGCGTTTTCGTCCCGCGGGTCAGCGCGGTTTGTCGGCCGGGAAGGGCGGGGCGCCCTTGGGCAGCGGCGGCGGCGCCGAACGCCGGCCGGGGAGGGGGGGCGGCGTCGGGCTCCCCGAAGGGCGCTGCGACGGGTGCGCCTGCTCGTAGCGGTTCCGCTCCTCGAACAGCACCACCTTGATCAGCGAGTCGATGTCGGCGTCGCGGATCACCGGATCCTTGGTGTCGATGCTCGGATCCAACAGCTCGATCAGCGCGAGCAGCGCCGTCGTCAGGTGTTGCTCGTTCGGGAACGAGTCACGGATCGCCTCCTCGCGTGCTTCGTCCGTCGAGGCCGCCAAGAGCTCCGAGTACATCGACTCGATCGACAGCAGCATCGCGGTCGTCAGATCGGCGTGGCGCGGCGGCAAGCGCTCGATGCCCTGTAAGCGCTCGACGACCTTGACGCGCGCCTCTTCTTCGGCGCCGGTCGCCGGTGCGGCGGGGCTGCCCGAAGAGTCGAACAACTCGTCGACGTCGTCTTCGGCGGACTTGAGCTCGCCCTCGCGGCCGTTCGACGGCGAGAGCCCGACGGCGGTCGGCTTCGGCGGCGGCGCGTTGCGCGGCTCTTCCTTAGCGGGCGCCGGCTCGACCTCGGGCGTCGGCGCCGCGGGCTTCTTCGAAGGCTTCGACGGAGACGACTTCGCGGGGCGGCCACCACCCAGCATCTGCGCCGGTGCACCGACCTTGAGCGTGATCACCTTGTCCCAGACGTGATCGAGCGGGATGTACCCGAGCAACGAGCGCATCGGTACGAGCTCGAGCAGCACCTCTTCGGTCAGCGCCGAGCCCTGACGACCGATGCTCAGCGAGTGCTCGATCACCTTTTGCAACTCGCGCAACGGCAGCTTGGTCGCGATGGTCGCGAACGAGACGCCGTCGGCGATGTCCTGCAGGGTCAAAAGCCCCTCATTCATCGCGCTTTCCAGCAGAAACGTCATGCGCTCGATGGCCCGCTCGCGGTTCGCTTCTGCATTCAGTGGGGCATAAAACTCGTCCTCGAAAGCGAAGCTCCAGAGCTTCTGTCGATCGAGGTAGCGCACACGATCGTCCGGCTGAATGATCGCCAACAGATCGGTCGGGGTCGTGACCTCTTCGTCGAGCGCGATCTTCAGATCTTCCGTGGCCGACTCGGTGCTCTTCTTGCGCGCGATCTTCTCGTGCACGCCCGCAGCCAGCACGAGCACGTCTTTGCGGAGCTCGGGAGCGGCCTCGAGGCTCACCATCAAGTCGTGCGGCGGAAAGTGACGGAAGAAGTCCTCCGGCGTGCGCCAGTTGTCTTCGAGCGCGTGGACGACGACCTGTGAAAGAAAGCGGTCCGCCCCAGTCTTGAGGCTGGACTTGAAACCCGATGAAGAGCCCCCGGAGGGGGAGAGCTTGGCCATGGTCTCGGCATCGTATGCGTCCGCTCAAAGCGTCTCAACGGGTCTCGAGGGCTGGCTCGATTTTCCTTGAGGGTGCGCTCGAAAGTTCCGGTTCTTTGGGAAGATTCCGTGCGCGGAGCTCACCCACATCCGCGCTCACTCACGCCGCCGTCGAGCGCTCACTTCGGCGACGCAACGCACCGTCTGGTGGCGCGCTCAGCGCGTCCCCGAACCCCGCCACAGCGCTAGACTTCGAGAGGTGGGACGACGGCCGCACATGTGCGTGTACCGATTGAAGTTCACCACCAAGCGTCGTAGAAGGCCGCCACTATGACACGCGAGTCCGAGATCTCCTGGGCGCCCGCTCAGGGGTTTACGCCCTCGAATGTCAGAATCAGAAGTAAGATCCTGATCTTACCCTGCGATTGGGTCCCCCTGTTCTCCCTGGCACGTTCCGTGCTAGGTGGCAGCCAAGCCCAACGGCAAACCTAGGTTACTTTGGAGGCACCTCATATGAAGAAGGTCACTAACTTGCTTGCGCTCGTCGTGTTCGGCGCGAGCATGGCGGTCGTCGCCTGCGGTGATGACGACGGCGATGATTCCAACGGCAGCGGCACCGGCGGCGCGTCCACCACGGGCGGCAAGGCTGCAGGCGGCGAGTCGACTGGCGGCAAGGCCAGCGGCGGCTCCAGCGGCGGCAGCACCCCCACGGGCGGCACCCAAGCTGGTGGCGCAGGCGGCGATACGGGTGAAGCAGGCGCTTCTCCGGGCGGCGAGCCCGGCGTCGGCGGCGACTCCGGCACGGCCGGTGAAGGCGCGGGCGGCGCGGCAGCTGGCGCTCCCCCGGTCGGCGGCGCGGCTGGCGAAGCGGCTGGCGGCGCGTCCGGTGGCGCGGCCGACGGCGGCGCTTCTCCGGGCGGCGAGACCAGCGTCGGTGGCGACACCGGCGCCGGTGGCGAGCCGGCCGAGACGGCTGGCGCTGGCGGCGAGGCGGAAGAGCCCACCGCGGGCAGCGGCGGCAGCGAAGAAGAAGGCTGAGCCCGCACGGTGAAGAGCGGGAAGCCGTTCTAGAAGGCAACCCGCTCCTCGCCGGCTAGAGGAAAGGCTCGACATGGCTCACGCCGTGTCGGGCCTTTCGCTATTTGGGGGACCCCATCCCGGCGCGCTAAGGTGGCCCGAGTGCTTCACCGCCTGGAGTTTCGTTTGGTCTCGTCAGCGCTCGCGATCCTCGGCGCATCGTGCGCTGCTCGGTATCCGAGCGTGCGCTTCACCGGCGAAACGCGCCCGCCCGTCGCGACCATCGAACAGCTCGACCGCGCGCCCGCCTTGCCGCGCGGCGCCGAACGGCTCGGCACGCTCGCCGTCTCGTGCCGGCGCGAAGCCGGTTTCGAGCCCTTCGCGGAGCGCTCTCTCGCCGACATCGATTGCTCCTTCGGGCGCCTGATCCGCATGCTGAGCGAGGTCGCCTCCGCGTCGGGCGGCGACACGCTGGTCGCGCTCGAGTGCCACGGCGAGGCGAAGCTCTCGTGCAGCGCCACGCTCGCGCGCCGTGCCCCGGATTCAGCGCCCGCGGTCGGAACCCCGGGCCCCGACGTCTTTGGCCGGCTCGGTGCGGCGATCTCGGTCAGCTTCTCGCCTGCCGCTGCCTCGCCCGGGCGCGCCGCGCGACCGGTCACCGAGGTGCGCGACCTGCCGGCACTGCCGCCGAGCCACCGGGTGGTCGGCAGCTTCGAAGTGCGCTGCGCGGAAGCATGTTCGGAAGCGCTGCTGCGCGACGGACTGCGCGTCGCCGCCGGCCGGCTCGGCATGGAAGACGTCGTAGGCGTGCGCTGCTTCGATTGGGAAGGCGGCACGCGCTGCCTGGGCGCTGGTGCCGTCGCCGAGCGCGAAGGCGGAAGCTAGGCGTCACCCCAGCGAAACGTCACGGGCACTTCGATCGCGTCGAGCAGGCTCAGCCGTACCGGGCAGTGATTGGCCTCGTGCTCGAGGTCGGCCCGCGCGGTGGCGTCGAGCGCGGCGGCCTTTTCCGCGGGCACGACCAGGCTCACCTCGAGCCGGGCGATGCGGCGCGGCGGCGGCGTCATCAGCTTCTTCACGTTCACCCGCATGCCGGTGATGTCGTAGCCGCGCTTCATCGACAGGATCCCCATCACCGTCGACATGCAGCAGCCGAGACCGGTAGCCACCAGATCCGTGGGGGAGAAGCTCTCGCCGCGGCCGTGATTGTCCACGGGCGCGTCGGTCGAGAGTTTGGCCTTCGACGGTCCGTGGACCGCCTCCGTATGCAGATCGCCTTCGTAAGTGATATCGATCGAGACCACGGGTCACCTTGAGCGAGTCGCTAGAAATCGTGGTCGTGCGCCACGGCGAAAGCAAGGCCAACGCGGAAGCGCGGATGCAGGGGCGCTTCGATTCGCCGCTGAACGATCGCGGCCGCGCCCAAGCCCACGTCGTCGGCCGCTGGTTCGCGTCGCAGGGCATCCTGTGGGACGTCGCGTTTTGCTCGCCGCTGCGCCGCGCCTCCGAGACGGCGCAGATCATCACCCACGCGGCCGGCGGTTCGCCGCCGCAGGTCGATCCGGACCTGGCCGAGGTCGCCGCCGGAGAGCTGGAAGGGCTGAGCGCCGAGGAGATCGCCGGACGCTTTCCGAGCTACCCCGCCCGCAAGCTCGAAGAGCTCGGTGATTTCGCCGAGTACGGCGGCGAGAGCTACCAGCAGATCCAGGCCCGCGCCGATCGCGTGATCGGCCGCGTCTCGGCGCTGTCCGGGCGCGTGCTGCTCGTGGCTCACGGCGGTTTCAATTTTCATCTGGTCAAGCGCCTGATCTGCTTGCCCGTCCCGCGCGTGTGCGTGCTGCGCATGGACAACTGCTCCGCCACGCTGCTGCGCCTGCGGCAGCGGCGCGGCACGCGGATCGGCGAGGTCGTCTGGCATGTCCCGCTCGAGCTGATGGGGTCGCCCATCGAATCGCGGCCCGCGCCGGCGCCGGCGCCCGGCTCGGCATTGCCATGATCACGCTGCGCTTCGAGGCCGGCACGCTCGAGCTCGAGGGCGTCCCCGGCGGCTTCGAGCTGCCCGCGAGCTGCCGCTTCGACAAGCGCTCGAACAGCCACCGCGCGCCGGCCTGCGCCTACGCCGAGGTCGTGACCGCGCTGCACCGCGCCGGCGTTGCCTACCAAGACCTCGCGCGCCGCTACGCCGAGCTCTCGGCCTCGCTGGTGTTGCACCGCGAGCCGCGGCCGTTTCAGACCGAGGCGCTCGCCGAGTTCCGGCGCGCGCACGGGCGCGGCGTGGTCGTGCTCCCGACCGGCGCCGGCAAGAGCCACCTGGCCGTGCTCGCGATCCAGGACCGGCGCCGCTCCACGCTCGTGGTCGTGCCCACCCTGGATCTGGTGCGGCAGTGGTACGATTTGCTCCGCACGAGCTTCGGCTGCGAGGTGGGCATCGTCGGCGGCGGTAGCCACGAGCTCCGCGAGCTCACGGTCACGACCTACGACTCGGCGTACCTGCACATGCAGCATTTCGGCGCGCGTTTCGGGCTCGTCGTGTTCGACGAGTGCCATCATCTGCCGTCCGAGACCTACCAGCTCGCGGCCGAGCTTTGCCTCGCGCCGTTTCGGCTCGGGCTGAGCGCCACCCCCGAGCGCCCGGACGGCCGCGACGCCGTGCTCGATCGTTTGATCGGTCCGGTCGTGTATCGCAAGGACATCGTCGAGCTGTCCGGCGAATACCTCGCCGACTACGAGACCGTGCGCCTCGACGTCGATCTCACGCCGGCCGAGCGCGCCGAGTACGCCGAGCAACGCAAGCTCTACACGGACTTCCTGCGCGCTCAGGGGATCCGCATGAGCCGTGGCAGCGGCTGGAGCGAGTTCGTCCAGCGCGCCGCGCGCTCGTCGGCCGGCCGCCGCGCGTTTCAGGCGTATCTGCGGCAGCGCGAGCTGTCCCTGGCTGCGACCGGCAAGCTGCTCGCGCTCGAGCGTTTGCTCGACCAGCACCAGAACGAGCAGGTCTTGATTTTCACCCAGGACAACGCCACCGCCTACGCCGTCTCGCGGCGCTTTCTGATCCCGGTCATCACCCACCAGACCAAGGTCAAGGAGCGCAGCGAGATCTTGGAGCGCTTCTCGCGCCGGCAATACGGCGCGATCGCCACCTCCAAGGTGCTGAACGAGGGCGTGGATGTCCCCGACGCGAGCGTCGCCGTGGTGATCAGCGGCAGCGGCTCGGTGCGCGAGCACGTGCAACGCCTGGGGCGGATCTTGCGCAGGAGCGGCGACAAGCGCGCCATCCTCTACGAGCTGGTGTCCGCCGGCACCTCCGAGCACTTCACGAGCGAACGGCGCCGCGAGCACGTCGCGTACCGGTAGGCGATGCTGAGCGTCGAGCACGTGCGCGCCAAGCGCGAGGGAAACCAGCTGCTCTTGCAAGAGCTGCCGCCGTCCAAGAGAGCCCGCGCCCGAGAGTTGGCGCTCGAGCTCTCGGAGCTCCTCGCGGCGAGCGTGGGCGACGATCGCGACACCGTTGAAGCCCGGCTCTCGGGGCTCGAGCTTCGCCCGAGTGAACGGCGGATCGCGCTCGGCCTCGCCAAGCTCCTGCTCGACGAAGCCGAGTTCGGCTCCCACAGCCCGGTCGAGCCGGTCGAGCTCCGGCGCGCGCTGTTCGAGCGGGCCGCGACTGCGCGCCGCGCCGCGACCCTCGAGACGCCGTTCTCCCGAGAAGCGGTGATCGGCGAGGTTGCTCCGGCGTTCGCCCTGGAGCCGGACGCCCTGGAAGAGGCGCTTTACGCCGATCTGCGCGGGGCCGAGCGCCTGTTGCGCGCGCCGGCCCTCGACCCCGAACTTTGGGTCACGCGCTACGAACAGGGCCAGGTCCAGGCGGTGCTGCTGCGCGCGGTCAAGGTCGTGGTCGATGTGCAGTGCGCCGCGCCGGAGGCGTACCGCAGCCTGTTCCAGAAGCTCAAATTCCGAAAGCTGATGTACCACTCGGAGCGCCTGTCGGGCGGCGGATACCGGCTCACGATCGACGGCCCGTACAGCCTGTTCGAGGCAGTCACGAAGTACGGGCTCGAGCTTTCGTTGTTGCTCCCGGCGCTCGAGGCCTGCGACGTGTTCGAGCTCCGAGCGGAGGTGCTGTGGGGCGCGCACCGAACGCCGCTGTCGTTCGTGCACCGGCACGTGCGCCGCTCCCGAGCCGGCGAGCCGAGCGCCGTGCGCGACGAGATCGCCACGCTGTGCAAGGATTTCGAGGCGCTCGGCTCGCGCTGGCACCCGAAAATCTCGGAAGATTTGCTGGATTTGCCGGGTAGCGGCGTGTGCGTACCGGATCTGCGCTTCGAACACCCCGACGATCCGCAGCCGATCTTCTTCGAGCTGCTCGGTTTCTGGAGCCGCGAGGCCGTGTTTCGTCGCGTCGAATGGGCCGAGCGCGGCCTCGGCAAGCGGATCGTGTTCGGCGTGAGCTCGAAGCTGCGCGTGAGTGAGAGCGTGCTGGACGCCGACACGCACGCCGCGCTCTACGTGTTCAAGGGCAAACCGAGCGCGCGCGCGCTCGAGCGCAAGCTCGACGCTCTGCGCGCGCCGTAGTACGGTCGCGGCCGGAGGCAGCTTTGAGCGACGGCGTCGAAATGGTGCGGGGCAAGCGCGTGCTGATCCGCTACGAAGGCAAGAAGTGCATTCACTCGCGGTTCTGCGTGCTGACGCGCCCCGACGTGTTCGTGCCCAACGTGCCCGGCGAGTGGATCCATCCCGACCGCGCGACGCCGGAAGAAGTGGCCGAGCTCGCGCACCTGTGCCCGTCCGGTGCCATCCGCTACCAGCGCCTCGACGGCCACGCGGACGAAGCGCCGCCGGAGGTGAACGTGTTGCGCTTGCGTGAGAACGGCCCGCTCGCCGTGCACGCGGATCTGCGGCTCGGCGATCGCGACGTCGGCTTCCGAGCCACGCTCTGCCGCTGTGGCGCCTCGAAGAACAAGCCGTTCTGCGACGGCAGCCACAACGCGCTCCCGTTCCAGGCCACGGGCGAGCCGGAGACGCAGTCGAGCGAGCCGCTCGCGAACCGCGCTGGGCCGCTGACGATCACGCCTTTGCCGAACGGCCCCTATCAAGTGGAGGGCAACCTCGAGCTGTGCGCCGGCACGGGGCGGACTATCCACCGCCTGCAGAAGACGCGGCTTTGCCGCTGCGGCCATTCCGGCAACAAGCCTTACTGTGACGGGACCCACGTCCGGATCGGGTTCACGGCCGAGTAGTCGAGCGGGGTGGTATACTCGCCGGGATGCGTTTGGCGGCTCGGTCGTGGTCGAAGCAGTGGCTCGCCGTCCTTTCCCTTCAACTGGCATGTTCCAGCAGTTCGTCCGGGGGCGACCTGTTCACGCAAGGCGGGTCGGCAAACCAGGCCGGCGCAGCCAACGGAGGTAACGGCGTCGTCGCGGGCACAGCCGGAGCCCCGCGCGGCGGTGCCGCAGGTGCCGGCGGTTCCGGCAGCGCAGGTGGCGCGGGTGGCCGAGCGAGCGGCGGCGCTTCACAAGCCGGCGCCGGCAGTTTCGGCGGCGCACCCAAAGGCGGCGCTTCGACCGGGGGTGCGGCTCCCACCGGCGGCGCGGCACCGGTCATTTCTGCGGAAATCCGCTTCGATCCTCCGGCGTCGGCGTTCGAGTCGAGCGCAGAAGTGCGCCTGTCCGCGCTCGAGCCGGACGCCGAGATCCACTACACGGTCGACGGCTCGCTGCCGACCCTCGACTCGCCGATCTTCGAACACCCGATCCTGATCGAACGTTCGACGCGCGTGCGCGCCAGCGCCTACCTGCGCGGCGTCGAACAGCCGATCGCCGTGCTCGGCGCCACCTACCTGAAGGTAGAAGAGGACGCGCGCAGCTTCAGCACGCACCTCCCGATCGTCGTGATACACACCTTCGGCTCCGGCCAGCTCGATGCGATGGGCACGGAGCACGTGGCGGCCACGCTGTCCGTGTTCGCGCCCAACCCCGACGGGGAGTCGTGGCTCGGGGAGGCCGAGCTCGACACGCCGATCGGCATCCACGTCCGTGGCCAGAGCTCCCGCTCGTTTCCGAAAAAACAGTACGCCGTCGAGCTGCGCCGGGAAGACCGGGACGACGACCGCGCCCTGTCGCTGCTCGGCATGCCTGCCGACGCGGATTGGGTGCTTTCCGATCCGGTGATCATGGATCGCAGCCTGATCCGCAACGCCGTCTCCTTCGAGATCTCGAACCGAATCGGTCGTTACGCGCCGCGGACGCGCTTCGCCGAAGCCTTTCTGGTCGATGACGGCGGCTCCGTGACGCTCGCCAAGTACCTCGGCTTCTATACGGTGATCGAGAAGATCAAGCGCGGCCAGGAGCGCGTCGATATCGACAAGCTCGAAGAGTCCGAGAACGCACCACCCGGCGTCACGGGCGGCTACATCCTCAGCATCGACAAGGGCGACCCGAGCTTCGGCATCGACGGGCAGCCGTTCCAATACGTCTACCCGGACTCCGACGTGATGGACGACGAGCCGCGCGCCGCTCAGCGCGACTACATCCAAGGCTACCTGAGCGCCAACGCCGTCGCGCTGAACGCTGCCGATTTCACGAACCCCGAGACCGGCAGCCACTACTCCGAGTACATCGACGTCGAATCGTTCGTCGATCACAACCTGATCAACGCCCTGACCAAGAACGTCGACGGCCTGCGCATCAGCACGTTCTTCCACAAGGACCGCGAGCAGAAGCTGGTGGCCGGGCCCGTCTGGGATTTCGATCGCAGCCTCGGCACCCCGTACGACGCACGGGCTACCGATGCCCGCGGTTGGTACCTCGAGGGCAGCGACGGCACCGACTACTTCCGGCAGGGTCCCTGGCTACGGCTCTTCGAAGATCCATCGTTCAGGGCGCGCTACAAGGCCCGCTTCCTGTCGCTGCTCGGCTCCACGCTGTCCCCCGAAGAGCTGGCCGATCTGGTGGATGAAATCGCAAGTCGCGTCGGAGACGCCGCTCAGCGCGACTACGACCGCTGGGACCTGCAACCCGAGAGCGGCAGTCACGCAGCGGAAATCACGATCTTGAAGAACTTCCTCCTCGAGCGCGCCGAGTGGATCCACGGCGAGCTTCAAGCTTGGGAGTGAGCGAATCAGAGCGATAGAAAACTGGCTTTCTCGCACGAAAATCCGGAGCCGCATTCCCAGCGCGTCGAGCTCAAGGCGCCGATCGCACAACGGCTCAGGGCCTTGTCGGACGAGACGACACGCGGACAGCCGTCTTCCACCTCGACCTGGATCTGATTGGCGAAAGCGTCGATCTCACACCGGTGGATCGCCGCGTTGAGGAGCGAGCTCATGGACTCGCCGTTGCAGTCGACCACCCGGCGCGATCCGCAGTCGTCGGGCAAATCGATGGCGTTCGGCCCGCGCGCGCTGCATTCGTTGCTACAAGGCTGGGATCTCTCGACCCAGACGGAGCTCTCGCAGTACATCACCGTCTGGCGATAGTGCTCCCCCAACTTCTGCGTGCCGCCGGGGCAACGCGCTCCAGAGGACTCCGGCGGACACTCGGTGCCCGCTGTCGGTCGATTCGGGGGCATCCTGGAGGCATCTCTTCGAAGGGGGACTTTTCCACGCAAATCGGGGCGCCGTCGTAGGACTCCTCGCTCGGCGCGTCGCTCCCCGGCGCGGGTTCCGGCATCTCGGGTTCCGGGAGCGCCGTCTGGGGCCGCGGCTCCGTCTGTGGTGGAGCTTTGGGCCCGGGCGCGGCCGGAGGAGCCTCGGGGGTGTCCTCACCATCCGTCGTGAGTCCACACGCCAGGCTCACCAAAGCAGCTCCCAATCCAACGCACCAGGCACACCGATCCCGCCATTGCATGAGCAGCGAGAAGCAAACGCTATGCCCGACCGACCGCCGGAAAACCCGGCCAAAGGCGCTCGGATGCTCTGCCAGGTTGTGCCAGCTCCGACGGAGCGCCTGCGGACAAGGGCGGGCACGTCGCGGCCACGCTCCGCCGAGCTCGGCTACTCTTTCGGAATACGCGCGGCGAAGCGGAGGTACCAGCGTTTGGCCGCGTCCGCGTTCTCGAGCAAGAGCCGCTCGTCCGTGTAGCGATCGCGCAGCGTGAGCGGGAGTCGCTCGACGCCGCTCACGCGCTCGCCGAGCGACTGGACGGCAAATAACGCCGCTTCCGCCACGCTCCGCCGCCCGGGCAGGTCGTGGATAATCACGCCGGAGCTGCCCCCTAGCTCGTAGCGCGCCGGCCGCAGGTCGCGCACCAGCTCGATCAACCGGTAGATCGCGGCGGCGTTGCGGGTTCGCGCCAACAGATGCGCCGCTTGCGCAGAGACGTAGGGCTCGCGATCGAGCAGGGCGTGCAAGGCGGCTTCGAAGCGCGTTTTTTCGGACGAGAGCGCTGGGAGCTCCGCCAAGACCAGGAGCGCGCGCCCGCGCACGCCCGGGTTCCCATGCCCCAGCAGAGCAGTGACGCGCTCGCCGAGCGCCGCTCGCGTTACCTCGTCGGCAGCGTCGACCGACGGTCTGCTCTGGGACAAGGCGAGCAGGCCCAGCGACAAGAGCTCCGGCTCTTCCGCGTGGAGCGCTGCCTGAAACGCCGACAAAGCGCCACTGCGCCGGTCCGGTCGTAGATAGTTCAACGCCTCGAGCCCAAGAGCGCGGCGCGATACCGGCTGGTCCTTGCCCGTAAGCCCGACGAGCGCGTTCACGACGCTGGCCTGGAGCGGCTCGGTGAGGAGCGACACGCGCGCCGTCGGGAGCGCCGCACGCACGATCGCTTCGTCCTCCGAGCCGAGCTGCGTCACCAGCACCCGTTGGAGCTCGGCGTCGGGAGCCGATTTGCGGCGGGAGCGAGCCGCGTAGCGGGAGCCGAGCCCGAAGCACGTGCAGGTCTCGGACGTCGCCTCGATCCCGTTCATGCCCCGGATCAAGCGCGTGCCCCAGGTCGTGAGGCTGCCCGAGTCGAAGTTGTTCGTGATGTCGAGCGAGCCGAGCCCGTCGCCGTTGCCGGCCCACGACCAGCCGAGGTAACCGACGCTCAGACTCTCGGCGAGCGACATGATCGTGTCTTCGTCGACGTTGCCCGAGGAGCCGTGGTCGGCGGCGAATTCGCCGACCACCAGTGGAGCGTCGTACTTCATCAAGAAGTTGTTGAAGTAACTGGTCACGGTCGAGCTCGAGCCGTACACGTCGTACATGTGCACGGAGAAGACCAAATTCTTCTGCGCGTCGGCGTCCCAGATCGAGGAGCCGCCGCCGTCGCGCATGCGGTTTTCCCAGTCCTGGCCCCAGTTCGGTGCGTCGACCATCAAGGTGTGATTGAGGCCGGCCGCGCGTAGCGCCTGCACAGCCGTCACGTGGCTCGGCGCCCAATCCGTCGAGGTGTTGTTGCCGTTCGGCTCGTTGCCGATGTTCACGATCACGAAGGCTTCTTGGCCCTTCAAGGCCGAGACGATGTCCGAGCCAGTCCAGTAGCTCGTGGCGTTGCCGAGCTCCACCGAGCCCATCTGTTCGCTGTACCCGGTCGTGTCGTGCACCTCGACGATCGACACGAGCTTTGCGGCCTTGGCCCAGCCGATCAAGCTCGTCAGCGTACCTTGAGCGGTCTTCGTCCAGCGCCCGCCCGTGGCCAGCACGAGGCGAACGGCGTTTGCGCCCGTCGCGGCGATGGCCTGCAGATCTTGCTCGGCGTTCCGCGACGAGAACCAGGCGTACGGGTAATTCACGCCGCGCATCACGAACTCTTCACAGTTCACGTCGAGGAGCTTGCCGTCTTTCACATGAAAGCCGCTGGCGCCGCAGCTCGACGAACCCCCGCCCGCGCCGCCGCCCGCGGTGGGCGCAGCGCCGCCGCTCGGACCCCCCGCGCTAGCCGCGCCGCCCGTAGCCATGGTCATCCCCCCCGAGCCACCCGCAGCGCTCTTGGCTCCGCCCGTCGCGCCGCTCGGAGCTCCGCCGCTGGCCGCGCCGCCCGAGCCCCCGCTACCGCCCATGACGGTGTTGCCGCCGTTCGTGGCGGGCGCGCCGCCTTTGGATGTCGCTCCACCGGTGGGAGTCGAAGCTTGCGTACCGCCGCTCGTCCCGCCCTTGCCCGTTACACCACCGGTGATGGAGGAGTTGCTTCCGCCGGTAGCGCCTCTAGCGCCGCTGGGCGGTGGCTCGCTGGGATCGCCGTCGGAGCTACAACCGATCGCCAACAACAGACTCAGAGAACGAAGAATCGGAGTGCGCATGACCCGTGAGAGAACCGGAGCCTGGCACAGCCGTGCGCTTTCTCCAGCGGCGCCAGACTTTGGCCCAAGAAATCCCATAGATCTCTTCCGGTCGGCTTAAACGATTCAGTTCAGGGCAAAAGGCGCCCCCGCGCGCGGCAAGGTAAGGATGCTTGCCAGCTCAGCGCAGCACGTGCCCGGTCCCGCCGCGCGCAATATCGGCGTGCAGGTGATTGCGATGCGCGGCGTTGTAGGCCGGAGTGAGCAGGTAGTTGAAGACTCGAGTCCGCGCGATCTCGCACACCAGGTTCCGCAACGCGATCGACTTGGCGTCGCCTGCGGCTCCGATCGTCGCCTCGGGGCCGCAGCTTGCGCTGCCGATGGCCCCGTGAAAATCGCGTTCCACGACCAGCGTTGTCCCGTCGCTCAGCGTAAAGCCGTAGATGTCGATCGCGAGCCCGTAGGCGTGCTGACTGCGCTTGCGGCTGCCGGGAAGGTGCGCGCGCGGGCGGTAAAAATTATCGACGTGCACGGCCGCCACACCCTGCTCGGCGAGCACTGCCGAGAGCTCATCGAGCACGATCGCCAGCCGGCAATCGAGCATGCCGTAGACGCTCTTCTTCCCCGGCGCGATGAAGCGCACGCCGCGCAGCTCGCCCGTCAGCCGAACGGGCGTGGCGATGCCCTTCACGTTCCCGCCCACGAACGAGACCGGCAATTTGCGACGCTTGAGCTCCCTGCGGCAGCCGCCGGGCGAAGAGTTGGCGATGCGCTCGGAGAGGCGCTCGAGCTCCGTGGTCTGGGTATCGAGCGCCACGCGGAACGGGGCATCCTCCGGAACCGCCAGTGTCACTGGTCCCGGGTCCACGCTGGTGGGCGCTTCCGCGGCTTCGGGCTCGACTTCGCCTTCACCTGGCGTGCCGGTGGCTGCGGGCTCGGGGGAGGTGCCTTGTGAAGGCGAGGCGCTGGTTTCGACGCGTGGCACCGGCGCGGTTTCTACCGGCCGCGCCACCTCGTAGCGCATGCACCCGACCAGCGCGACCAACACCGCACCAACGAGCGAAGACCGACTGACGAGACCTGAGCGCACACGGAACGGAAGCAGAGCGCCGAACTATTTCGCGCGACCTGCGCTCCGTCAAGCTTCTACGCGGCAGAAAGCGCGCTCCCGCAGCGTTCCAGGCCATAGCGGCCGCGCGCATCCAGGTCGAGCTGCTCTGCGGCGAGTGACGAAAGCGCTTCCTCCACTCCGTCGAGGAAGTCGTCACACGTCTCGAGCGAAAGCACCCGCCGCCGGATCGTCAGCGCGTCCGGCACCGCGCGGATCAAAAATAAGAACTGCTCCTTCAGCGGCCCGACCGGCAACGGCCGTCCATCGAGCCGCCCAGTGTCCATTGCCTCGCGCAGCCGGCGCAAGTGCACCACCAGGTCCACTCCCGAAGGTGAGAAGGGCTCGCGCCCCGCGAGCAGTTCGTTGATTTGCCGAAAAATCCAGGGGTTGCGCAGCGCCGGTCGGCCCAACATCACTGCGGCGCAGCCCGTCTCTTCGATCATCCGCAGCGCATCCTGCGCGTACCAGACGTCCCCGTTGCCGACGACCGGCAGACCGAGCTCGCGCCGCAGCAGCGAGATGATGCGCCAATCGGCGATCCCGCGGTACCGGTCGATGCCTCGCCGCGGGTGCACCGTCAGAAAGTCAGCCCCGCAAGCCTCGACGAGCCTTCCGTGCGCGAGCGCGTCTTCCCACGTGTCGAACCCTGCGCGCAGCTTCGCCGAGAACAGCCCCGGAACCGCGCCGCGCATCGCGAGCAAGATCCGCCCCAGCAGCTCTGGCTGCTTCAAGAGCGCCGCCCCCACGTTCTTCCGCGCGGCGCACGCCGTCGGACAACCGAGGTTCACGTCGACCACGTCAGCGCCGGCCGCGGCCACCACGGCGCTCGCTTCCGCCATCAACCGCGGCTCGTTGCCCATGATCTGCACGCTCAGCGCGACGCCGGGCAGCTTCGTGACCTGCCGCCGAAAATGCGCCTCGGAAATCTTTTCGCCCGCGACCCGCACGAACTCCGTGCACACCATTCCGAGCGGCCCATAGCTCGCCAGCACGCCGCGCACGGCCGCGCTCGTGATCCCCTCCATCGGCGCCAGAATGAAGGGCGGCTCGAACGGAAAGCGGGTCAACCAAGCCTCGGACGGTTAGCCGCCGGTCCGCCGCTGCCGGCGCACGTTCGCGAGTCCGAGTCCGATCAACGCCGCGCACATGGCCACGACCAAGAACGAGCCGGGGGACGGGATGAGAGCAAACGCGCCAATCCCCACGAAGGCACCGACTCCAATCAGGATCCAGACGTTCGTCACGGCGCGGAGCCTAGCGTGCTCGGGCCCGATGTGCCCGCGTGAGCGCCGTCTTTCCGTCCGCACTGGAGTCGAAAAAGCGCTCCGCGGTTAACGAGGAGTGAACACGAAATACGCTGCCTTTCGGCTGCAAGAGTGTCGTGTTAATCGCAGCCATCATGCGCGCTTCGCTTGGCTTAGCATTCTTCTCGGCCGCAGTCGTGTTCGCGTGCAGCTCGGAAGAGGCTCCGCCCGATACCACCGCAGCCGGCGGTGGCGGGAGCGTCGCGTTGCCGAGCGGCGGCACGCCGAACACTGGCGGCACGCGCACGAGCGGCGGCACGGGTAGCGGCGCCGCGCCCGCGCTCACTGGCGGTAGCCCCGCCACCCAAGGCGGCAACTCCGAGCTCACAGGCGGCAGTCCAGCAAGTGGCGGCAGCGGCGGAAGCACACCGAGCGGAGGATTCGCGGGAGCAAGCGCGTCGGGCGGGCAAGGCGGCAGCTCCGCTGGAGCGCCCTCCGAAGGAGGAGCCAGTGGCAGCCTCAGCGCGGGAGCCGGAAACGGTGGCAGTGGCGGCAACGGCGGCGCATCCGGCGGCCAGGGCGGCGCCCAGACATTCCCGGATCTGAAAATCACGAGCGACACCAAATCGATCGAATTTACGCCCGCGCTCGTCGCCGCCGAAGACTTCTATCCCGGCAAGGCCACGGTCTCGAGCGGCGGCATCGTCACGTTGCTGCAAGACACGAGCGTCGATCTCGGCACCAACGCCGAGACTCAGACGCTGCGCCAATCGGTGACGTACCCGAACTTGCGCATCATCTTCACCGTGACCGAGACCTTCTACCGCATCGTCGCCAATCGTCAGGCGGGCATCGAGACTCTCGCCGATCTCGCGGGTAAGCGCATCGCGAGCATCAGCAACACCTCTGCTGCGTACTTCATCTACAAGTACCTCGGCACCGTCAACGTCACGAACTACACCCTGGTCACGGGCGGTATCTGCATGGCTACACCGTGTGGTTCGAGCACCCTGCCGGGCCTCGTCGAGAGCGGAAAGGCGGACGCGATCGCCCTCTGGGAGCCCTCGACCGAAATCGCCGCCCAGGCCCTCGGGGACGACGCCGTGATCTTCCAGGATCGTAGCCTGTACCGCGAGATCGTGAACCTCCACTCCACCGCCGAGAAGCTCGCCGACCCCGAAAAGCGCCGCGCCATCGTCCAGTTCGTGCGCTCCCTCATCCAGGCGCAGGCAAAGTTCCGCGACGATCCCGAGTCGATCTATCCGCGCATCGTCGACGCCATCGGCATCCAGCAGCCCGTGCTCGAGGCCGCGTGGCACGACGAACGATACGGCGGCGAGCTCGTCCCCGACATCCTCGACGTGCTCGAAGAAGAAGAGCCCTGGGTCGCCGCCCAGACCAACCGCACTCCGCGCACGCGCTCAGAGCTAGCGACCCTGGTCGATGACAGCATCGCCAAAGAAGCGCTCGGCTTGCCCTAGCATCGCGCGCCGTGCGGTGGGTTTGCGATTGACCATCTCGACGCAACCCGCTTAGCCTTACTGAGCGGGTGGAGTTCCTATTTCGTCGCTAAGCTTCCAATCAACCGGCGCCCGTCGCGCGTCCCTCGCCGTGCTGTCGTGCCTTTTGTTCGCCTGCAGCGGTGAAACGGTCGAGCCGCCGCCGTATCGAGCGCCCGAGCCGCCGCCGAGTGGCGAACACCTCGCGCTCGCCCGCGCGATGTGTGGGTATATCGGGCGCTGTGAGCCGGACAGAATGGGCGTGTTCTCCGGTGGCGCAGTCGAAGCGTGCGAGGAGTACGTCGCCTGCGAGCTCACGCGAGGCGCGTTCAGCATACCGAGCGTGGTGCCTGCGACCTGCATTCCGTCGCTCGAGTCGCGACCGTGTCTAACCGGCTACGACGAGGGTGGCTACGCCTGGGGGCCCGGCTGCGGAGTTCCAGACCTCGAAGAGAAGCTCGCTCCGCCACCTGATGCCCCGGGCGTTGGAGACGCTTGCCTCTGGGGACTCAGCGAGCGCGCCGTGTGCCAGTCCGGCACCTACTGTGCGCTCGAAGACGGCCTCACAGACTTCGGCTCGGCCTATTGCGGAGTCTGTGAAGCGGAGATCCTCATCGGGCAAGCCTGCGACGAAGCCACGCGCTGCGAAGGAGGCGCGCGCTGCATCGGCCAAACCTGCCGCGAGCTGCTCCCGCCTGGCGCGCCCTGCACGGCGAACGAGGAGTGCCGTTACTGGCAGTGTGAAGCGGGCATCTGTGCGCAGCCTTCCTGGCTGATCGAGCCTTACGCGGAAGTCCTCAATCGCCCGTGTTCCGGCTTCGATCCCTGCGGCAACCAGGAGGCTCTGCACTGTGAAGGCGGTAGGTGCGTCCCGCTACCAGACCTCGGGCAGGAGTGCACGGTGGTTTGTCGCGCGGGTCAACGGTGCGTGCAAGGCAGATGCGTCGCCGTTGGCTGCTCGATCGACGTGGGAGAACCCTGCACAGACTGGTGCAATGGGGCGGTTTGCGTCGACCACACTTGCCGGTCCCCAAAAACTCCTGGTGTGTGCGACGATTGCGGCGACCGAATCCTGTGCGAGATCGCAGGATGTATGCCTCCTCGAGATCGCAGCAATGGCGTTGCTTGCGACTACGGTGGTGACTGCAGCTCCGGTTTCTGCGATCGGGACGTGAGCGAATATTGCGACGCAGGTTCGTGTTCCATACCCACCTGCGACAAGTGCGGCACTTGCACCGACCCGCCGCCGGCCAGCGCTTGCGAGTGAGCTAGCTCCGGAGCAAATCCGAAAGCGCCGGCTCCAGCACTTCACTCAACGCCTCGAGCCTCACCGCTCGCCGCCGCGCCCCGACGATGCGCCCGTGCCGCGCGAACAGCGCGTCGGTCGGCCCTTCCAGGACGGGCTCGCGCTTCACGCGTGCGACCACGCTCTCCGCGCACTCTTCCGCGGCGCGACGCACGGCGCTGTCTCCGAGCTCGAGCGCCCAGCGCACGAACCGGAACGACAGCGCGGCGTGCTCGCCCTCGTCCTGCGCGACCGCGGTCAAGAGCTCGCGCACCACGCTCGGCTCTGCTGCGGCCGCCCCTGCTTCCGCTTCGAGAGCCGCCAGCGTCTCGTTGATGCAGCCTTCGGCCACGGCGCTCGTCACGCTCGCGACCAACTCGAACGACTCGAATACGTCCGCCCCGAGCGTCAGTGGTCCCGGACCGAGCGGCGACCCCGCGTACACCGAGGCCAACGCGAACGACGACCGCGCATGCGTCACTTCATCGAGCGCCGCGCGGTGCGCGCCTTCGATCAGCTCCGGCGGAGCTCCCACCGCGAGCAGCTCCAGCGAAAACCGGCTGAACGACGCGATCGAAGCGTGCTCGAACTGCGCGGCTCGCGCCCACTCTCGCGACAGCGCGCCGCGCGTCTCCGGCGACAGCGCCTCCACGATTGACGCGAGCTCGCGCCGCCCCGCTTCCGTCAGCGCTCCGACCATGCGCCCCAGTCGCTGCGCGCGATCACCGGAGCAACCCGAGCCTCGCCCTGAATCATCAACGGCCGCCCATCGCAACCGATGCCGCCGACGACGTAACAGCAGTTCCCGTTCCCTGAAGCATTCGGATCTCCGTCGTTCCGTGAGAACGGCCCGGACACGCTCGGCTGCCCGTCACGCTGACAAGTGCAACGCCCCGAGCCCGGAGGAAACCCAGCATCCTGCAATCGCTGTGAAAGCTCGGGCGAGTCCGCCGGCAGGCACTCCGCCGACGCGTAGCAGAGCGCTTTGAAACAGCATTGCCCGTGGAACCCGAACCCGCCGCCGTAGTTCTCCCCGCCGCACCCGAGCAACGAGAGCGGATACTCGTCCGCTGACTCGCCCTTCTCGCCGCAAGCGGCCGTCGCAACCACGCCCGCAACGGCCAGAGCCGTGCCCTGCAGGACCGCCGCCCGCAGCTTTTCCCGGATTGCCCGCATGCAGCGAAGGCTAGCACCGGGTTGGGGAAGGGGGCGAGCTCGACGCCGGCCCTCGACCACGGTGTGCGCATTGCGCCCGAAGCTCCAGCGGATGTTCGACGTTGGGGGGCTCTGCAGAAATCTGTCCCCGATGAATGCCCTCGAGGTGGCACCAGGTACAGAGGGCTAGTCACGTTCTCGTCGGAGTCGTCCCCGCCGTGCGACCGAAATCGGAGTGATGCGGAGTGTCACCGATCGCCCTATGGGATCCGCGTGCGATCGGCAGCGCGGATCCAGTCAGGATCGGCCAAGCAGAGCCAGGTGAGATCGTCCAAGCGGATCCGCTTGAAGGGCGGCGTGGGGGCGGTCGGCCCGCGAACTCTCCCCAGGAGACCTCATCATGATGAACCACCCTTTGCGCAGAGCGGATCCGCTTGGCCGATCCGCACGCTCCGCGCCGCACTCGATCTACCCCCGAATGGACCCCCACAAGCTGGATCCGCTTGGCCGATCTCGAGCGGATCCAGACAGGCGATCGTTGACACCTACGCTCCGCTCCGGTGCTCGCGAAAGCCTCGCCAAAACCGCAAACTTGCCGGGCGGGGGTCCTTGAGGTTCTGGGCATGCGTTGAGAATCAGTCGCCCGCTCGCGTTCGCCGCCTGCCCTCGACCACGGTGTGTGCGTTGCGCCCGAAGCTCCAGCGGATCCTGGACGCTGGAGGCATCGCAGAAATCTGTCCCCGATGAATCCCCTCGAGGTGGCACCAGCTGCAGAGGCTGGTCAGGTTCTCGTCCGAGTCGTCGCCGCCGTGCGACCGGAAGCGCAGGTGATGCGGCGTCACGTCGCGGCGCCCGCAACACGGACTCTGACAGCGGTGCCGATCCCGCTCGTAAATGTGCCCGTAGTCCACGTCGGAACGGCGGGGGCGCCACGTGTCCAGGAAGAGCTCGCAAGCGAACCGCAGAAAACTCGTATCACGCAGGGCGGACCCGCGATGGCGCAGATAAACGGCCTCCCAATGCCGGAAATCCCGCGCCGTGTCGGCGCTCACCCGAAGGTGCAGAGTCACGGTCGCCGACGGCGCACCTGCCGTTGCCGGCAACGCCGGCGGCGCAGAAATCTGGCCCGTCACCACGGCCCGTTCCAGATCTTCCACGCGTCCCACTTCGGCCTCACTCGGCGGGAGCGTGGCTGTGTTCTCGGACCACCGCGCCAGCAACTCGGCCGAGTCGATCTCCTCGCGCAGGTGTCGCACCGTACGCTCGGTCGCGCGCGTCACCCAGCCCTCGACCGTGTCGCCAGTCGCAACCTCTGCGACGAGCCGAGCCGCTTCGTACCCGAGCTCGCCGCGGTCCACCGCGTCGGCCAGAAATCTGAGCTGACCGAGCCGCTTCACCAGCCGCCGCTTGGCCTTCACTGAGGACAAACTCGTGCCGAGCCGCTCGCGCGCGTACT